>ONMR01000038.1 GCA_900318995.1 uncultured Prevotellaceae bacterium
CCTCATCGAGAAGCTTCATGTATTTTAGCTTCTCCTCAAACGAATGATGCTTTGACATTTTTACCCTTTGTTGGTGTCCAACTTTTTGGGGTCACATCAGGGTCAGGCCCCATTGGTATCATTTTCAAAAAAATAGTACCAATGGGGCCTGACCCCAATGGTACTATTTTTTATTTCAAGAACGCGAAGAATACTGCTATTACCAGGAACACAAAGGATACCAAATGGTTCCAGTGCAGAGACTGGGTCTTGAAGCAGAACGCCAGGATAAGCGAGAATACAATCAGCGATACGCACTCCTGGATGACCTTGAGCTGTACCAGGTTGAACGGACCGCCGTTGATATCGGACCCCAGACGGTTGGCGGGAACCATGAAGCAGTACTCGAACAGTGCCAGGCCCCACGATGCCAGTATAATAAGGATAAGAGGCCAGTCAGTGCTTATCTTCATCTCCTGAAGCTTAAGGTTTCCGTACCATGCAAAAGTCATGAAAATGTTGGACACAACCAGAAGTAAAACGGTCCCTATTCCTCTCATCTTAATCCGTATTTTAAATTACGCGCGCAAAAGTAGCAAAAAATATATACCTTTGAGCCTATGAAACGCATCAAACTACTCATCATATCTGCATTGATCTGCGTTTTATCAAACGCTCAGACACTGCAGCAGGGCCGTAATTACTTCCTGCAGGGAGACTATGAGAAGGCCAAACCCATCATGCTCAAATACCTCAAGCAGAAACCCGATGACGCCAGCCGCAACTACTGGTACGGAATATGCTGCATGGAAACAGGTGAAAAGGACAAAGCAATCCCTTATCTGGAAAAGGCTGCATCAAAGAAGATATTCAAGGCCTATCATGCCCTTGCGGATTATTATCTTGAGCGTGAGGACTATCAGCCTGCCATATCCAACCTTGAGGCATTCGTAAAGGGGATATCGACCGATAAGGAACTGCATGACCAAGCCCTTGAAGACAGTCTGACTCAAGCTACAGACAGTCTCAAGATGCTTTTCCGTATGCTGCGCAACACCAGCCGGATATGCTTTGTTGACAGTTTCAGGGTAAGCAAAGATGAGCTTTTCGGCAGTTACATCCTGGGCGAATCGACAGGTTCGATAGGTCTTTCGTCCGATTTTCTGGATGATGAGCCCCAAGGTGAAGCCTTCCTTCCGGAAATGGGACAGACCATCTATTACACCCGTCCCGGTATGGACGGACGCTACAGGCTGTTTACCAAGTACCGCAGTTTTGACCGCTGGACCGATGAGACCGCTCTGGGCGGTTTGGAAACCGACGGCGACATCCGTTATCCGTTCATAATGAATGACGGCATTACCATCTATTACGCCGCATCCGGAACCGAGTCTATGGGCGGGCTGGACATATTCGTATCGCGTTACAACAGTGCTACCGGAAAGTTTCTCAAGCCCGAGAACATCGGCATGCCGTTCAACTCTGAGGCCAATGACTACCTTTACGTGATTGATGAGGACAATAATCTGGGTTGGTTTGCCACAGACCGCCGCCAGCCTCAGGACACTGTATGCATTTATGTATTCATCCCCAATGAATCCAACCCCAAATACAACTACGAAGAAGGCGATACGATGGCTATTCACCGTGCAGCCCGACTCATATCGATAGAAGACACACAGACAGACCTGAGGGAGGTGCGTAATGCCCGCCAGCGTCTCACCATCCTGCGGTATGAACTTGCCGAAAAGACCCAGCAGGGATCATTCTCTTTCATGATAGACGATGTCACCACATATCATGAGATATCGGACTTTCACAACAAGGAAGCAGCCCGGCTCTTTGAGCGGTGGACCCAGCTCAGGAATCAGTATCAGGCCGATGCCGCCAGACTGGAAAAGCAGCGGGATGATTATGCCAATGCGTCCAGGCAGGACAAGGAGCGCATGAGCAAGAGCCTTCTGGAGTTTGAGGACAAGGTGCTGCAAGCAGAGACTCAGGTCAACAGGATGGAAAACGATGTCCGTTCAGCAGAGATCAATTACCTAAACCGATAAAGCTATGAGTACCTATTTCGCCCCATCGGAACTTATCATAAACAGTGACGGATCATGCTTTCACCTGCACCTAAAGCCGGAACAGCTGGCCGACAAGGTCATCCTGGTAGGTGACCCCGGACGCGTGGATCTTATTGCCGGGCTGTTGGACAGCGTGGAGTGCACCGTGAGCAACCGAGAGTTCCGCACCGCAACCGGACTGTACAAGGGAAAACGCGTCACTATCCAATCCACCGGAATAGGATGTGACAACATAGACATAGTATTGAATGAGCTGGACACTCTGGCCAACATAGACTATGTCACCCGCACAGAGAAACCCGTACACCGCACACTCGATATAGTACGCATTGGCACCTGCGGCGGTCTGCAGCCCTTCACTCCGCTGGGCACTTACCTGTGCTCGGTCAAGAGCATAGGGTTTGACGGCCTGCTCAATTTCTATGCCGGACGTGATGAGGTATGTGACCTTGAGTTTGAGCGTGCGTTCGTAGCCCACATGGAGTGGTCCACCAAGAAAGGCGCTCCTTACGTGGCCAATGCCAATCCCGACCTGCTTAAGCGCATCATGGCCGATGACGACAGGATGGTGCCCGGAGTAACCATTGCATGCAACGGATTCTACGGCCCGCAGGGACGCGTGCTGCGAGCTCCACTGGCCGACCCCAATCAGAACGCCAAGGTGGAGAGCTTTGAGTACAAGGGCATGAAGATTACCAACTTTGAGATGGAGAGCTCGGCCGTAGCCGGCCTGTCCGCATTGTTGGGACACCGCGCCATGACAGTCTGCATGGTAATAGCCAACCGCTATGCCAAGGAGATGAACACAGACTACAAGCCTCTGATGAAGGAACTGATAATTCGTATCCTGAACCGCATCTAAGTGACACTTAACGACGATACAATCTGTGCTGTGGCAACCCGCGCCGGAGGAGCGCTGGGAGTGGTCCGTGTATCGGGCCCCGATGCCATACGCCTTACCGACAGCATTTTCCGCTCCGTTTCCGGGCATCCGCTTGCCAGTGCCGCGCCCTACTCTCTCTGTTACGGACAGATAGTTGACAGTACCGGTTCTGTAATCGATGATGTTCTGGTGAGCGTGTTCCGTGCCCCCCACTCCTTTACCGGACAGGACAGCACCGAGATATCATGCCACGGATCCCAGTACATACTGCAAAGAATCTGCCAGCTGCTCATAAACGCCGGTTGCCGTCAGGCCGAGCCGGGCGAATATACCCAGCGCGCCTTCCTTAACGGCAAGATGGATCTTAGCCAGGCCGAGGCTGTGGCCGATCTTATAGCATCCACATCGGCCGCATCACACCGTCTGGCCATGAACCAAATGAAGGGCGGATTCAGCCGCGAGCTGCGCTCCCTGCGTGACCAGCTGCTGCAGTTTACATCACTCATAGAGCTGGAACTTGATTTCAGCGAGGAGGATGTGGAGTTTGCCGACCGCTCACAGCTGGAGCAACTGGCCGCTCAGATAGATGATATCATAACCCGTCTGGCCCAATCGTTCAGCACAGGCGATGCCATAAGAAACGGAGTACCCGTAGCAATCATAGGCCAGACCAACACCGGCAAGAGCACCCTCCTGAACCAGCTGCTGCACGATGACCGTGCTCTGGTAAGCGACATCCAGGGCACCACCCGCGACAGCATCGAGGACACCACCACCATAGGTGGAGTACTGTTTCGCTTTATAGATACCGCCGGCATCCGCCAGACCACCGATACCGTAGAGTCCATGGGTATAGAGCGCTCCTACCGCAAGGCCCGTGAGGCAAGCATCATTCTCTGGATGACCGATGAGGCCCACCCCGCGGATGCTGAAACAGAGGAAACCATAGGCGACCTTTCAGAAGGCAAGCATCTGATAAAGATTCACAACAAATGTGATGATGCATCGGCCCTACCCGCTCCCACAGATACGGACGTGTGGATATCGGCCAAATACGGATATGGACTGCAGCAGTTGAATGACCTTCTGGTCAAAGCCGCAGCCATTCCGGAAATCAGCGAGCAGGATGTGATTGTAACCAACATGCGTCATTACGAATCCTTAATCAAGGCACAGGAGTGCATACGCCGCGTCCGCCAGGGCCTCCGTGACCGCATATCGGGCGATTTCCTGAGTCAGGACATCCGCCAGTGCATCCACCACCTCTCCACCATCACCGGCGACATCACCACCGATGATATTCTTGGCAACATCTTCAGCCATTTCTGCATCGGCAAGTAGAATTTACGACCTAACTACTTGATAATCAATTAGTTAGGGTGTAATTTTGCACTTATTTTAGGTCGATTTCGCGAAATTCTAATCCATTGATTTTCAATCGTTTACGTTTTTAAGAAATTTTAATTTATGCATTTTTGAACCACATTTGAACCACGCGTGGTACAAGAAGTTTTGTGTTTTACGCCATAGTTTACACCTTTACATAGATTTAGGGTGATTTATGGCGCTCGGGAAGTCTCCTATGCGATCTTTGGTTATGGTTGTAAAAAGTATGTACAAAAACACAAGAATCTGCAAATGTTGTGGTCGGAGTTTTACTGCGAATTATGGAAGACAGGTTCACTGTTCAAACTCCTGTAGCAAACAGTTTCGTCAACGATCCAAACGGTTAAAATTGGACGCCAAAAAATCAGCTTCTGAAATAGGATCGATCCGTGAAATCCTGAATGGAAGATACTATCTTTCGATTACCCAGGCGGCACTATATCTTGGCGTGAGCCGACCAACCGTATATAGGCTCATCAAAAACGGAGAGATCACTCCCCTACGAGTATCCAGTCGCACCGTTCGCATATCGGTAGATCAACTCAAGACGGAGTCAAAACCAAAGCCACTGTCTCCAAAGGGAGATTTTTCCTGTATGATTTCCAAGCAAGAGGCATTGGCTCGATATGAAGTCACTGTCCAATGGCTCTATAGGATTCTTGATGCAGAAGGAATCAAGCCAATGTTGATCAATGGGAAAGCCTATTTCCCCAAGAATGATCTTGACCGGCTGCTCCCACCTAGGGTCATGTATAATCCAAATGAATGGTATGATGCCTATGATCTGATGAGATCAGAAGGATTCACACGCAAATACATTTCCGACTTTATCCGCCGCAAGGAAGTCCCCTGTCGCCGAAGTGGTCGTTCTCTTCTCATTGCGAGAAAAGAATGGGATAATGCTCGTATCAGCCGGGGTACTCTCTCGTCAAGTTATTTGACTGTTGAATCTGCCCGGAAAAGATATCACATCGGCCAGAAGACTTTCTATGACGCCGTTCGGGAGAATAAACTCCAGTGCATTCGACAAAACCGATGTGTGTATTACAGCATCCAGGACCTAAATCGATTGTTCAAGAACAAGAAGCCCATGATTCCAACTGAAATCCGGCGGAACTATATTAGAGGCTGTCAGGCTCTAAAGAAATATCACATCGGTCAGAAACGCTTCAGCGAAATGACAAAAGCTGCTGGCGTGACCAAAGTTAGGACGGAAGGCAATTTCGTTTGGTATAAG
>ONMR01000037.1 GCA_900318995.1 uncultured Prevotellaceae bacterium
AAAATACTATTAATAGTTTGTATTTAAACTATTATTAGTATATTTGCGCTGTAATAGTGTGAAATCAAACTATTAATTAATGGATGATATTTATTTCCTGACGGACTTGGATGTAGCCAAGAGGATAGGGGCTAATCTTAAGAGCATGCGGTTAAGGCAGAACATTACTCAGAGTAATCTTGCTGAATCTGCTGGAGTGTCGCTCTCTACATTAAAAAAGATAGAAAGCGGCGACATCTGCTCTTTTGATTCTTTCCTAAGAATGTTGCGCACACTGCGTAAACTTGATGTGCTGCAGCCGTTGGTAGAGGAAGAACAACTAACACCTAATGAGTATTGGGAGTTTATAAATAGCGCTAAACGGAAAGTACGTAAACGTGCCGGAAGAGCCGGCAAATAATTTAATACTAACTTAAAAACTAAAGACTATGATTGATGCAGCGAGAGTAAAAATGTTTGGTATGCCTATAGGCACATTGAGATTGGATAACCGATATGATGTGGTCAGTTTCCAATATGACGATCTGTTTGCAAACCAGGGTATTGAACCTGCCCCGCTTATGATGCCGGTAAGGAAAGGAGTTGTATATTCGTTCGGGAATCTGGAGAGAATCACCTATCAGGGACTGCCTGGTATGATTGCCGATTCGCTGCCGGATACATACGGACGTGCGTTGTTTGAAAAGTGGTTGTCTTTAAATGGCAGAACCGGCGGCAATGTGATAGAGTCTCTGTGTTATCTTGGAAGCCGATGCATGGGCGCATTGGAGTTTGAGCCTGCACTGTTTGCTTACAGCAAACCGGATATGTCATTTGAGATAGATTCCCTTGTTGATGTAGCCAGTGAAGCGTTGGCTGAAAAAGAGAGTTTCAGCACCAATCTGAGTAATGACAGGAAATCGTCAATAGCCGAGATTCTCAGGTTGGGAACATCGGCCGGAGGTCAGAGGGCCAAGGCGGTTATTGCCTACAACAAAACTACAGGTGAGGTCCGTTCCGGTCAGATTCCGGCTCCGGATGGTTTTGACTATTACCTTATTAAACTTGATGGTGTATCGGCAACTGCAGGATTTAAGGAGACTGGAAACTATGGCCGTCTGGAATACTCGTTCTATAAACTGGCTCAGAAGTGTGGAATAGATATGACTGAATGCTCAATTCTGGAGGAGAACGGACGCGCACATTTCATGACAAAACGTTTTGACCGGTCTGGAGTTCAGAAACTCCATATGCAGACACTATGCGGAATTGCTCACTTTGATTACCGCATACACAGGGCGTATTCATATGAGCAGGCATTTGGTGTTATGAGGATGCTTAAACTGTCATATCAGGAAATCAGCCAGTTGTTCAGACGTATGGTCTTCAATGTGGTGTTCCGTAACCAGGATGATCATACTAAGAACATCTCTTTCCTGATGGACAGCAAAGGAAATTGGAGGTTGTCACCGGCATACGATATGGGCTATTCATATAATCCTGCTGGCGGCTGGACATCCACTCACCAGATGTCGATCAACAATAAGTTCGATGACATAACCCGTAAAGACCTGCTGGATTGCGCATCGGCCAATGGTATCAAGGATGGATCGGAAATAATTGACGAGGTATGCAATACAATACCGTTGTGGCCTGATATTGCCCGTGATTGTGGAGTTCCGCAGCAGATGATTGATGGAATTATGCCAAACTTTATCCGTTTATAACATTACCCATGTATCGGATTATTTGAGATTCCAGCTCTCCACGAGGAATGTTACGCTGGCATTGAGTGAATAGGTGGGGCCGATGCCTCTGAAACCGGTTCTTGCGCCGGTGATTGCGAATCGGATCTTGGATTCTGTATAATCACCACCATATCTGTAGGCGTTCAGATTCCTACGCATTTTCCAGTCGAAAGCCAGACCGGCCTGTGTGCGGAAACCGTTTATTTCGCTGTTTTCATAAACGTTGTTGTTATTGCCTCTGGGAGTATCTGAGTCCTGATCAACGAATGAAACTCCTATGCCGATAAGGGGTGTTACTGACATGAAAGAATTGTCAAACATCCGGTAGCCTCCGTTTATATTAATATTACCTGCGGTGACTCTCTTTCCTTTAGTCCAGTTGTAGTCATATTTGCTGTCATAGTAGAAATTGTCACACTGCAGATTGCCGGACCATGCTAACAGGCACTGCAGATCAAAAGAAAAATTCTTGTATAGCGCTCCTAATCCCCACTGGATGCCGATTGCAGGAGTTACACCTTTGGACATGGGCGATCCGTATTTCTCAAACCCAATGCCGATGCTCAAGGACGCAGCCCAATTCCCTTTTTCAAAGACAGGCACCTGTACCGGCACAAGTTTCAATGTGTCCAACTCGTTACGGTATTGCTGCTCATACCTTAGAACCACCAAAGTGTCAGTACCGTAGTTGCTTTCCATGTCAAAAGCTGTCATAGTGTTGCTGACTAGTTCCTGGTAGTATGTTTGCAGGTTATCCTCCATGAAGTTCCTGTTGAATGAATTCTGCATACGCCTGCGAAACACCTCAAGCATATTGAACCTGACCTGTTCATATCGGAGAGTCCAGTCTGTGCATTTATCGGGATCATACCATGATGAGAGCTTGCTCATTCTGGTAGTGGTTGTCAAAACAGGGAACTTGAAGTTGCCATTCTTTTCTTTCTTGACTTCCTGCTCAATGTTGCAGTATAGATTTGATACGAATTTGATGTCATCGGGAGTATGTCTTACCTGGAAATCGGACCACTTTACGGGACCTTCATCCCAATTCTTGAATGATTCCTGGTAGAGGTTCTGAGCTGATACGTTAATGATTCGGAATGTCAGTGCCGAAAGAAGCAACAAGGTTGTTTTTCTCATATTTTTTCAGTTATTGTTGATGTCGCAAATGTAAGGATAATCATCGGCACAATTTGCTCAAAAATCAATTATATTTGCCAAAAAGATTATTAACCTTATAAACGATACAATTATGAGTAACAAGTACGCAGGAACACAGACTGAGAAGAATCTGGAGGCAGCATTTGCCGGTGAGTCAATGGCACGTAACAAGTACACCTATTTTGCATCAAAGGCCAAGAAAGAGGGCTTTGAGCAGATAGCTGCAATCTTTGAGGAGACAGCCAATAATGAGAAGGAGCACGCCAAACTCTGGTTCAAGGAGCTGGAGGGTATAGGCGATACAGCCCAGAACCTGGGTGCCGCAGCCGACGGTGAGAATTACGAGTGGACCGATATGTACGAGGGCTTTGCCAAGACTGCCGAGCAGGAGGGATTCCCCGCACTGGCCGCACGTTTCCGTATGGTTGCCGCTATTGAGAAACAGCACGAGGAGCGTTACCGCGCCCTGCTCAAGAACGTTGAGACCGCCAAGGTATTTGAGAAATCAGAGGTCAAGGTTTGGGAATGCCGCAACTGCGGTCACATCGTTGTGGGCACCAAGGCTCCGCAGATCTGCCCCGTTTGCCAGCATCCGCAGGCCTACTTTGAGGTTCACAAGGAGAACTACTGATCAAAAATGATACAAAAGGGGACTGTCCCCTTTTGTATCATTTTTCGCCCAGGACGCTCCAGCGGATGAAGGGGATGCGGCGCAGCAACTCGTAGATAAGGGGTGAGAGGCTGAATACTGCTGCAGCCAGAATCAGGTACATTGCAACCGGGGGAAGGGTGGTGTGCACCTTCATCTGATAGCCCAGGGCGGCAATGACCAGATAGTGAACTATGTAGAGACCGTAGCTGGAGCGGGTCATGTACTGTGAGAAACCGTTGGTGCAGTCAAACCGGGCATTGAACCAGCCCATCATAGCCAGGCACATCAGCCAGCCGTAGAGGCAGTTCAGGGGGCTGCATAGGTATTCGGGCGATGTGTTGTTCTGCCCCCAGGTGGTTATAATCAGTATTACGCCCGATATTACCGCACACGCCATCATCGGCACCCAAATCCTGCGCACTTTCTGCTGCACCTCATCATGTGAGAACACAAAGTATCCCATCAGGAAAACGGTCAGGTAGAACAGTGGCTTGTAGAGGTTTAAAAGTCCGTCGGCCGATTCTGGGCGCGGGTTCTTGATGAGCGTCTGCTCGGCTGCCCAGAAAAGCAGTCCCAGCAGTATGATTACTGCTGTGTTGGCTTTGCCACACCAATTCCAGAATTTATCCTTTCCGTCAAGCCTGCACACCAGCAGCAGGATGAGCGAGAACAGCCAAAGATCCTGTATGAACCACAACGGTCCGGTGCCGCTGACGGCATAGATTCCGTATCGGACCGGCAAAGGAATACCATCCATAAGTACGGCCTGGGCAGTTGCGGTATTGAAATAGCCCACCATCCAATGGAATACAAAGAGTCCGATAGTGCCGGGCACGAGCAGTTTGCGAGTGCGGGAACGGAACCACTCCTTGCGGGATCGGTTTTGGAGTGAGTATCGGGCACTGATACCCGCCAGCAGGAACATTATCGGCATAAACCAGGGGTATACCATATACATAAGTACATCCTGATACTGCTGGACATCGGGGAATTCACCGAATCCGCCTATTCCTCCAAACACTCCCTTGTTGTTGTAAAAGTAGATAACGTGGTAGAGTAATACCAGCAGCACTGTGCTCCAGCGCAGATTGTCAATCCAATGCTTTCTCATTTTGGAAGGCCCTCCATAGCCTGGTTTAATATCATATTGTTGGTGGTGATTGAGCCGTCGGGAGTCTGGTAGATTAGGTAGGCCTGTATTTCAGGGTGGCGGGAGAGTAGGGCTTGAGCGCTGTCAAGGCCCATCACCATCATTGAGGTGGCAAGGGCATCGGCGGTAGCGCAATCCGGAGCAAATACTGTGGCTGACAGCAGGTTGTGGCTTACGGGCTGGCATGTGTGAGGGTCGATGGTGTGGGCGTATTTACGGCCGTCCTTGACGTAGAAATTGCGGTAGTTGCCCGATGTGGCCATTGCTATATCGGTAATGGGAATTACGGTCTGGAGCTCGGAACTGACAGAGAGTGAATCATCTACAGGCTTGCTAATGCCTATGTTCCAGAGTTTGCCCTTGGGGTTCTGACCGCTCAGCACAATCTCACCGCCAATCTCAACCATAAAGTCATTTATGCCTTTGGAGCGCAGCATACCGGCTACCATATCGCTGCCAAATCCTTTTGCTATAGCGCTGCAGTCCAGCATGATACGCGGATCATCCTTTACGATCATACCGTCGGTCTCATGAATCTTGCGGTATCCGGTAATCTCCAGCAGACTGTCAATAGTGGCCTGCCGTATATTTTCGGCATGCTTGAACCCGAATCCCCAGGCATTTACAGCCGGAGCCACCGTAATATCAAACGCACCGCAGGTAAGGTCCGATATCTCCATAGCGCGCCGGAACACCTTAAGGAACAGCGTATCATCCACAGAAACGCTCTCCGAACGGTTAACTTCCGATATCGTAGACTCCGGATTGAACATTGATAGCGCGTTGTCCACAAGAGCCAACGTCTGCTCGATATCCTCCTGAAGGTCAGCATTATAAAGATATGTGATATGATAACTGGTGCCGAACACAAGTCCCTGGATTTTCTCCTTCGAGGGAGCTTCCGTGCAGAGTGACACAACGATGACTACCAGGCAGCAAACCACCAGCATTACACCGCAGAAGAACAGCCAGTTGAAGTCGTAGAATACGGCCTTGAACCAACTGTCGGCGGCATCGGGGGTATTACTGTAGTATACCTTTGCACCCAGGCGAGTCAGACCGATGATGATACCTGAGAGCAATCCCCACATACCACCTTTTGCCGAGGCGCGTTTCCAGGTTACACCCAGCAGGAAGGCTGCGGCGATACCAGGAGCCAGCACA
>ONMR01000033.1 GCA_900318995.1 uncultured Prevotellaceae bacterium
ACATGATCCCAGTCAATGCCCAGATACGGGATGTTCTTGACGTGGTAAACTAATGACGGTTCACGGGATGGAACGTCAACCTGAGCGTTATATCTCTCGCTGAACAGGTTGACTATCTCCTGCTCACTTACGGGCTTTCCTATACGGAGACCGAAGATGTCATCCTGTATTGCAGTAACAGAGTCCTGTGCAACTGAAGCTGCACATACATAAAGCGCGAGCAGTGACAATAACAGCTGTTTCATAAATAATAGCCGGTTACTTGAGAGGCTGGAAGAAATTGTTAGTGGCCAAGCGGTTGTATTCTTCGGCATCATAACTGATCACTTCGAAAGTGCCGTTTCTGCCTTTTGAACCCCATATTACGACAAGGTATGTTCGGTCTGTCACCACTCTCGATGCCTTTACAGCTTTCTTTTTAACACCTAACAGCGCTGCAACCTTCTTCTTGGAGTATATGTCTTTATCCCAATCAAAAGCGGCGTATTTTTCTTTATCCACCTCTACCGGGTTTCCGTCATAAATAATCAACGGAGCAAATTCTTCTCTTGACACAGGCGGTAGGATTCCGTTCCTAAGACGCATATGGGTACTAAGGTATTCTGTGTCCAAGCGTATAGAATCCCAAACGGCTGGTTGTACATTTGGATCATAGTATCTGTTGTAGTTCACTGCTGGAGGGCCATACATTGTAGTCTCTTTTACGTCACTGATCAAATCAACCATAGGAAGGTCTGGCAATTCAACCATTGTAACATCAAAGGATGTACCGGTAATAGCAGTTATAGCCTCACCATATCCCACATAGGTTACAGAAAGACGGTTGGCCGGATTAACGAGCTTGAAAGCGAATTTACCATTTACATCAGAAACAGCATGAGCAACAATACGGTAAAGAGAATCTCTCTCTGTAATGTTAACCAATTGCATTGGACCGTTTTCATTACAGATTGTACCGCTTATAATATCACCCGATTTGGGTTTAGTGCCAGACACCACAACGGATGACTTGATAGTATCCTGCTGAACATGGCTGATTGCAGCGAAGGCCCTGCCGGTATTGCAAAAAAGAGGCAGCAACAGCAGGGATATGCTGTACACTGCGTAGTACCAGCCTTTGGATAGCCAGATTTTGATGGTGTGGAATTTCATAACTGAGTTTTAGGGATTATTCCTGTTCTGCCTGGTTTTTTAATTGCTCTAATATATCCTCAAAAGTGCCACCAAAATTGAATGATTGAAGATTGAAGGTGAGCGGCTCATGGCAGATAGTGCCTTTGAGGATGCGCTCTCCCTGAGACTCCCAATCCTGTTCACTGATGGCGGGGAATATCAACTGGAAATAGGTAGTTACGTGATCACCGTGGCGGTCAAAGTCTTCATCGACCGGCACGCCTTCAATGCGGATTGGTTTGAGAACCTGACCGTTTCCCAGCGTGAGGGTGAAATCACTGCCTACATGGCCTAGGAATGAGTGAGGTTCCATGATGGCCATCTCTACGTAAATGGTGGTCTCCTTATCAGTAAAATCAGCCCTTTTCACGCTTATGATATCAGGCATATCCTCATGGAGGTGGACGGTCTTAAGCACATCGGCCGCTACAATATATACGGTTCTGATATCACTCATATCTGTTATATCTTGTGATACCTGAAGCCCTTTTATTACCAGCTGGTTATCATCAATGTCATAGATGTCGACAGTCTTTACATCATCGGGGATTGCAGGGAAATGCTCTGTCATGGTGTAATAGCCATTAACCGGACTCCAGTAATAGGCCACTTCAAAGCCTTCAAGGCCCTCGGCACGTGTGTAGGGATATTCATTGCCATTGGCCACCAACTTGTCATTGTAGATTCTTGTAAGCCACAGGTCAGGGCCCTGATGTGCGCGGTAAACCAGGATGAGTTCATCGGGGGTACGTATGACATCAGTTACGTTAAAGAAGCTGGAGTTGCTGTTATAGAAAGACTTGGGGTTCTTAATATGGAGGCCTTTGTCAAAATAATCGGTGGATATGGACGCTATCATTTTTTGTGCCATAGACTTGGCGTCCATTCCCTGATACTGGGTGGTGAGACGGCTATTCTCAGGTATTGTGACTATATCCTGGTCAACTACCACAGCTATCTGGTTGATGCCGCGCTTCCAGGCGGCCTCGGCCATCTGCTGGACATCGGCTACCGGCATTGTGTTGGGGAATATGGCTATGCCGTGTCCGTCAAAGACTGTTATCCATCTTTTCATAAGGGCCAGGTTACCGATAGCTGACAAGTTCTGATACTTGAGCTTATAGTCTTTAAGCATTGTAGCTATATAGTTATCCTCCTGTGAATTACAGTTGAGTTCAAAGCGGTACTGACCATTACCTTCATCATAGATATGGGCACGGCGGTACTCTGGCATGGTCATGGTCTTGAGCATCTCATCATTGGTGGCAATCTCTGTCTTAATGCCTACAGCATCAAGCTTTTCGGCAAACGGCAGGACATCATCAAGGGTGATGGGATACATGTAGCGGACCGACATGCGGGTGGTACGGAAGTTCTTGTACTTTTTAAGATAGCCCGGAACCTCACTTGCTTTCATACTGGCCTCCACACCGTCAAATGTCTTTACTTTGGCTTGCCCGTCCTCAAAGATCCAGGTCATGCCGTCCTCAAACTCAGGATAACCGTTTACTGAGCTGGCCTCCATCTTGTTCTGTGCCTTCGTGCTTGATCCACACTGCGTGAGGCAGAACAATGCCATTACACCAGCAGACAGAATAATCAGTCTGTTCAGATAGTTCCTTCTAAAAATACCTTTCATAACCATATTTGTTTTTTATCATTCCTTTAAGATTGGTGACTGGACTCCGTACATAAGACGGATATCTGGTGTTTCTATACCCAGACCCTGGAAATCCTCCATATTGATTACTGACACACCGGCTTTTGTGGAGTCTGCCGGTTCCTTGTCTTTTGATTCCTCCACCCCTTTGCTACCTTCAGCCTTACCCTTTGACACAGCTTTTGATGAAGAACAGGAGCAAATCAAAGACAGCACCAGAAACGATACGCCATATACTACGCGGTACCAGACGCGGGAGATACAAATCCTAATCCTTCTTATTACCATAACTCAAACTACTTGGTTGTTGGCAAAGATAATTACCAAATATACAATTGTCAAGTATCGGGCGTTGCAATCCCGTTGCAATCGGCCTTGATGCACTGAATGGTTATGATATATCCGTCTGATGACCCGTGACCTTCAAGCAGATAGTCGGGATAACGGTCACGGGTATCGATATTTACCGCTCCGGCTGATAAAATAATATCTACACCAGTTGCTGTACGCCATACTGAACCTCCTATAGACTCACCATAGTTCTTTACCAACACCTTATTCAGATTGGCCATGACAATATTGATGCTGTCCTCTTTTGAGGGTACAAAATCAAAATTGTGGGGGATGAACAAAGCCATCTGAATTGACTTAAGAGTACTGTCCCTTTTATCAATATCCACCTGGAACACATCCCATACATTGTCCAGATCAGGATAATACTTAACCCTGTAAACCCTATTGTTCCCCAGATTATCCGAATCAACATCAGGCCTGTGTGCCCTGGCTATTACTCTTGCAATTTCATTATCTGTAACCTTAGTTCCTACCCTTTCACAATAGGTTATTCCATCATATTCATGTTCAGCCGGAATACTTAATTTAAGAGGAGATTCTGATAAACCCCCACCGAAACCACCGAAACCGCCGGAACCACCAAAACCTCCGAATCCTCCGAAGCCACCAGAACCTCCGAAACTAAGATGGGATTCTGAAAGTGACTTTTCGCCTGTAGCACCTATTGCCTTTTCTAATGCCCCATATGTCATATTGGGATTGGCAGGTTCTGTTTTCTGTTCATAGGCCGTAACTCTCTCCATCATATCGGCCGTGATACTATCCAGCTCTTCTTTAGTCTTGTTATTCCGGACTAACATTGAGTCAAGCTGTTGCCTGTAAGTGTCATGATTAAAAGAAACGGTATCATTGGACATACGCACAGGAGTTATGGATGGCGTCATTGCAACTTTATTTTCAACGAGTTCCGGTTCAGCTGGAATACCTCCGGGAATCACGCTGTCAGCGGGGTTGGATATACTGTCTGTGAGTGCTTGCGGTTCCTCTTGCGGAGGCACCGGATTGTTCTGTGCGGTCTGTCCGGCGGGAGTTCTGTGTATTGGCAGCAGGAACAGCAACAGCAGGACTGCAGCTGCAGCAGGAATGGATATGGCTACGGTCAGGAACCGGCGGCGCCTTGTGGCAAGGTCATGCACGGCCTTTCTGGAAAGGAAGTCATCCCAGTCTGACTGCGGGAGCTCTGCATTGAAGCCCTCCAGATAGTCAATCATTCTTTTGTCTCTCCAGTCCTTCATTGTCCTGTTGCTTTAAGGTAATCTGTAATGGCTTTCCTCACGCTGGCGCGGGCTTTGGCAAGAATGGATGTTGAGCCGCCTTCCGTTATGTTCAATGCCCGTGCTATCTCCTTGTGGCTGAATCCGTCTATGTAGTACATGTTGAACACCGCACGCCTTACGGGTGAAAGTGTGGCCATTATCTGTTTCAGCACGTCATCCGGTATCTCCCGCTCCGGACCGGAATCGGAATCCGATGCATCCGGCATCTCATCATCGCTCAACTGCTCAAGGGGTATCTCCATGAACCTGCTGTTCTGCCTGAAGCGGTCAAATACCACGTTGACGGTTATCTTACGGAGCCATGAATAGAGCGAACCGTCGGCTTCATTGCGGAAAGACCTGATGCTGTCCATTGCCTTTATCATGGAGTCATGCATAAGGTCACGAGACTCATCGCTGTCACCAATGTATCTGAGGCAGAGCGAATAGAGCCGGGCTGCAAATCGGGCATATAACTCCTGCTGCGCATCCCTGTCCCTGCGGATGCACCCCTGCACAAGCTCTTTCTCCGAAAGAAAGGTTATCCTCATCACTCTATTCTGCCTTTCCTGTAATAAGACGGCAATTTACTCAAAATGCGTCTCTTGAAAACAAACAATTATTGTGTCTATTCTTGGAAAACATTACTATCCTTTTTTTAGGTATAGCACTTGGATTATCATGGCCTCGGTTGAAAAGCCTTCTCGCCTTGGGTCTAAAGCAGTGACGAGTAGGTTTTCTGGCGTTTGATGTAGTAGCGCCAGAGCAGGCTGAAGTTTACGCGCTCTGGGATGGTATCGGTCGATGACTCCTCCAGGTTCTCGCGGCGGCTGTCCAGGAACTCGGGCTTTAGGCGGCGGAACTCACGGCGGGCACGCAGTACGGCCTTGAAATCACCCCAGTGGAATTTGGCAAGGAACATCAGTGCAGCCAGACCGTCCAGCCAGAAACGTACGCGCATTACCTTACTCAGCTCTCTCTCCGGCAGGTTCTTGTAGAGCATGAGCAGGTTGTTGCGGAAATTGAGGAATGTCTTGTAAGGATTTGATTTGTTGAGCGTTGCACCACCCACGTGATACACCACGCTCTCGGGAATGCATACGATGCCGCGGTTACGGCTGCGCATACGCCAACACAGGTCTATCTCCTCCTGATGTGCAAAGAAACGGTCATCCAGTCCGCCTGCTGCCCAGTAATCGGCACTGCGGACCATCAGGCAGGCTCCGGTCGCCCAGAAAACTGGTGCTATGGTATCGTACTGGCCGTTGTCCTTCTCGATGCAATCAAATACGCGGCCGCGGCAGAACATATACCCCCAGCGGTCCATGTAACCGCCTGCACCACCGGCATACTCAAACTCATCCGGGTTATTAAGTGCACGCAACTTAGGCTGACATGCAGCAACCTCGGGATGCACATCCATATAGCTTACCAGCGGCAGCAGCCAATCATCGGTAACCTCCACATCCGAGTTGAGCAGTATGTAGTATTCGGCCTCAACCTGACGCAGAGCCATATTGTAACCTTTGGCAAAACCCCAATTCTTTTCCAGGCGGATAAGCGGTACCTCAGGAAACTCTCGCTGCATCATCTCCATGGAGTCATCCTTGGAGTCGTTATCGGCCACAATCACCTGTACGCCGTCCATGCGTGAGCACCTAAGCAGCGTAGGCATATAACGCTTAAGCATCCCGCTGCCGTTCCAGTTCAATATCACTATCGCAATCTTCATACTACTCCAATATTGTGGCCATCAGTGCATCACCGGCGGCATTCAGTCCGCCCAGACGAACCCGTACCAGACTATTCTCCTGAACCTGGGCCGAATCCATCTCCACCCTTATATAATTGTCTGTAAAACCGTGTGCAGGCATTCCACGGCGCGGACGCTCCACCAGCACCGTTGCTTCCCGGCCGATATGCGCCTCATAAAACGCACGTGTCTTGCGGTCCGACAGCTCCAGCAGCCTCTGGCTGCGTTCATGCTTTACCTGAGGCGAGACCTTGTACGGAATCCGGAGCGCAGCCGTACCCGGACGCTCCGAGTAGCTGAATACATGCAGTTGCGTAACATCCAGGCTCTCAATAAACCGGTATGCGTCCTCAAAGAGTTCATCGGTCTCACCACGCATACCCACAATCACATCAACGCCGATGAACGCATCGGGCATGACGCTCTTGATGCGGGCCACCTTACCGGCAAAGAGTTCCCGCTCATAACGGCGGTGCATAAGCTTAAGCACCTCGTTGGATCCGCTCTGCAGCGGAATATGGAAATGCGGCATGAAAGCACGCGACTGCGCCACAAAGTCAATCACCTCATCAGTAAGCAGATTAGGCTCAATGGACGAAATCCTGTACCGTGCAATCTCCTCCACCCTGTCCAGCTCACGTATCAGGTCTATGAAACTGTCACCTGTACTCTTGCCGAAATCACCTATATTGACACCGGTAATGACAATCTCGCGGCCACCCTCTGCGGCAGCCTGACGGGCCTGCTCCACAAGACTTCCGATAGACGGGTTGCGGCTGTGTCCGCGGGCGTATGCAACGGTGCAGTATGTACAATAGTAGTCACAGCCGTCCTGCACCTTTAGGAAGAACCTGGTGCGGTCACCGCGTGAACATGACGGCACAAAGTTCTTTATATCATTAGTACCCACGGTCTTGGATATACCATGATCACGCTTTTGCAGTCCGTTCAGGTTCTCCAGGATGTTACCTTTCTGATCCTGTCCCAACACAATATCTACACCGGGAATACTGGCCACGGTATCGGGCTGAAGCTGTCCGTAGCAGCCGGTCACAACGATATAGGCATCGGGGTTCTCACGCACAATCTTATGGATGGCCTGGCGGCATTTCTTGTCGGCCACCTCGGTCACCGAACAGGTGTTTATCACGCAGATATCGGCCTTCTCGCCACGCACGGCCTTATGCGCACCGGCCTCAATCAGCTGGCGCATAATGGTCGATGTCTCCGAGAAGTTTAGCTTGCATCCCAGAGTGTAGAACGAGGCGCAACGGCCCTCCAAAGTAAATTCCGCGTTACCCATATATCTGATGCGAAATTAGCAAAAAAAGAGGATGTCCTAAAAAAGAACATCCTCTTCTTATCTGTGTGTTACAGAATTCTGTTATTCTGCAGCCTCGGCAACTACCTCAAAGGCAACCTCTGCCTTAACCTCCTTGTGGAGATTGATGGTAGCGGTGTACTCACCAACTGCCTTAACGGTCTCGGCAACGATAGCCTTGCGGTCTACCTCGAAGCCCTTAGCGGCCAGAGCCTCAGCAACCTGAGCTGCACCTACGCCACCAAAGATTGTGCCGTCCTCGTTAACCTTAGCGCTGATGGTAACCTTAACGCCGTTCAGCTTAGCAGCCTGTGCCTCAGCATCGGCCTTGATCTTAGCCAGTTTGTGAGCACGCTGACGCTCGTTCTCTGCCAGAACCTTCTTGGCTGACTCTGTAGCGATTACAGCCTTGCCCTGGGGAATCAGATAGTTACGGCCATAGCCGTCCTTTACCTTTACTATATCGTTCTTGTATCCAAGACCTGCAATATCTTCTTTCAGTATAATCTCCATAGTCTTTCTGTTCTTTAAAGATTATTACTTCATCATATCGGTTACGTAAGGCAGAAGAGCCAAGTGACGTGCTCTCTTAACAGCCTGAGCCACGCGACGCTGGAACTTGAGTGAAGTACCGGTGATGCGACGGGGCAGAAGCTTACCCTGCTCGTTAAGGAAACGCTTAAGGAATTCGGGATCCTTATAATCGATATACTTGATACCTGCCTTCTTGAAACGGCAATATTTCTTCTTCTTGATATCCTGAGTCTGAGGTGCAAGATATCTGATTTCTGATGTCTGCTCTGACATAATTATGCCTCCTCTGATTTAGATTGTCTAAGACTTCTTCTCTTTGCTGCGTATTCAGCGGCATACTTCTCCTGCTTGATGGTCAGGAAACGGAGCACGCGCTCGTCACGACGGTAATTAACCTCAAGCTTCTCTACAACTGTAGGCTCAGCATTGAACTCGATAAACTCATAGAAGCCTGTTGACTTCTTCTGAATGGGATAGGCCAGCTTGCGCATGCCCCAGTTCTCTTCATTGACAATCTCAGCGCCCTCGGCAGTAAGAATGCCCTTGAATTTCTCTACCGCTTCCTTCATCTGAACATCAGATAAAACGGGAGTCAAAATGAAAACGGTTTCGTACTGATTCATTTGTTTTTAATTGAATAATTAATAGTGTTTGCAAAATGCGGATGCAAAGGTACAAAAAAGATTCATCCACACAACCTTTTTCTTTTTAAAAACAAATAGGAATGCCTTTTTTTATCTCCCCCCAGAACCGAATCAACTGCATGTTAATCATTTTTCACTTATGACATAAAACATAATTTCAAGTATTATTTCATTATTCGGATAAAATCCACTTAATTTGCACTCCAGAGAAAAAAACAAATAAAACAATATAACAATGAACAGTTTTAAAAGATATTTGGGAGCTCTCCTGGTTATTCTGGGCGCAATCCTGATTGTTATCTGCGCATTCACCACACTTAAGAACAACAACGGTATCCTGATTGGAGCAATAGTACTGATGATAGCAGGTTTTCTGCTTCACATCTTTCTGGGTAAAAAACAGTAAACTGGCCCGATAGCACAAAAAAGCAGGTGGAACCAAAGATTCCACCTGCTTTTGTTATCACATGATCACTGCATTTTGGGATCCCATACAGGATGTATTTGCAAAATGTTATTTCGAGCCAATGTATCCAATTCTATAAATGCTCTATCCTCTTCGCTGTCATAACGATAGAATGCATAATAAGCACACATTCCATCCTCACTCAGAGTACCGGTCCATGTTTGTCCCCACCAAGTCTTTATATAATTTCCGTTTGAGCCTGCGATGACAGCAATATTGGTGGAATAAATAGAAGTCATATTCCCGCTACTGTATCTATATTCTGTAGGGACTGGTTTTCCTATAGTACAATTTGCAATCAACTCCTCTACATCCTGTTTGGTCGGAAGTCTCCATTTTCCGCCCAATATGGCATGCGCTATATCATATTGTGTTCCTTCTATATTATAACCTATATCAGTGTAAGTCTTGCTTAAAGTATCATAATATTCATAAAGGTCAGAATATGAATCTCGTTTTGTTGATCCCCAATAACATGTGTAAGGACTTACATAGATAAAATCATAGGGATCATCAAATTCAGTACGTCCGAGAGGACACGATGCCCAAAGAATACCACTGGGCAAGGCTAGGTTAACACCCCATTCTTCGGTGGCAGGTTTGGTAGTAAACTTGGTCTCAGGGCTATATACAGCATGTTCCTCGCCGTCTTGAGTTGTATAAGTAATATATGCACGGAACCAATAATCTGTCTCAGGCTTTAAATAATTGACATTAAACTCCAGATCCTCCGCTTCAGAACCATATTCGTATTTAAATGTCCTTATGTTGTTGCTCAAACTTCCGTTCTCTGTCTCAGAAAGAAGTAATCCTTTTTTGCAATATTCGTTGTCGGACTCATTTATTTTTACAGTTCCTCTGATATTTGCCGAAAACATCTTGATGCGTGAAGATTTGAAATAACTGTAACGGGGCTGTACCGGTGTTGTCTTGAATGTTGAAACATCACTCAAATCACATTTGGTATTATCCTTGTTCTTCATAAAATAGCAATAGCTGTATTCGGTTTCAGGTTCCAACCCTACGATTGTCCCTTCGTATTCCTCTCCTGAAGCCTTACCAGTGTTGAATACCACGCATTCCGCATCTTCATTGCCGTCCCTCCATGATTTGAAGATCGATTCAGCATTATCAGTCTTAAGACAATAAAGTATTCCGCTCTTACCCAAGGCAATATCAACCTTTGATACACCGTTATACTGCGCTGTCAATGTTGCAGTAAAAGCAGTAGTACTAACCTTTGACGGTGCAATTGGATCAGGTTCCTCAATTATTGGAGAGGGAGAAGAGTCATCTGCACAAGCATTGAATAATACCGCAGCCATAGCTACGGCAACAAACAAATGGTTTCTTAAAAAAAGCATAAATCAATAAGCATTATAATTATACAAACATGCAAATATAATAAAATAATAATATAAAACAGATATAAAAAAGAAAGACGCTCCGAACTAACTGTCCAGAGCGTCCTGAAAGACGGCGGCTACCTACTCTCCCACTTGCCCCGTTCCGCGGATGCGGAACTAAAATAATCTTAATGGTACTGCGCAAGTGGGGATACTATAAAAAAAGAAAGCGCCTCAGATTCTACTCTGAAGCGCTTTTAAAGACGGC
>ONMR01000031.1 GCA_900318995.1 uncultured Prevotellaceae bacterium
CCGTGTAAACGACTTCATCCGGGGCCTCTCCCCATACCCCGCAGCCTGGACCGTCCTCCGCACAGCCGACGGCACAGAGCAGGACTTCAAGATATTTGCCGTCCAGCCCGTAACCGATGCACCGATGCAGGCCCCCGGCACCATAACCTGCGACGGCCGCAAGACTCTCTGCGTATCCACATCAGACGGCGCCCTCCGCCTGACCGAAGTGCAAATCGCCGGCAAAAAGAGAATGGATATCTGCGCCTTCCTCTGCGGAAACGACCTGACCGCCTGCACCTTCCTCTGAACTGCTCTCTCCAAGTGAACTGTTTTTCTCCTTGCTGAGGCTGTGTACACGTATGGTGGAGCATCAGTGAAGAGGCGTAAGCGAAGCCCCCCGGAGGATCCCGTTAAGAACGCCGCTTGTTTGAGGCATGTTAGGCCCCATAGGGGACTAAAAATGCCGAGTTCGGCGTTTAGGGTCCGTAGGGGAGGCGGAGTAGCCTCGTAACGTTGTCTCCACTATACGTGTACACAGCCTCAGTAAGGAGAAAAACCCCTCTAAAGTGTTAAAAATGACATTTTGTTTGCTAATTAAGAAATATTCACATTATCTTTGCCGGTGCAATAACACAATTATCAACTAAAACCGAACTGCCTATAGACTGAACTTTACTCCTACAAACCAAGTAAAGAAGAAGTAATGCAGAATTTAATTCAGCTCACCGACGACCAGTTGGTGGCTCTGTACTCAGACGGAAACACAAAGGCGTTCGATACCCTTTTATCACGTTATAAGGACAAGTTGTACTCGTACATCAACTTTGTTGTACGCAACCGCGACCTTGCCGATGACATCTTTCAGGATACATTTGTAAAAGCGATAGTAACACTTCAGAAAGGCAGTTACACCAGCACCGGCAAGTTCGGCGCCTGGCTCACCCGCATAGCTCACAACCTCATCATAGACTACTTTCGTCAGGACAAGAATGAGAATACCGTCAGCAATGACGCACAGGACTATGACCTGCTCAACAATGCCAGTCTGGCCGAGTCTAACATAGAGGATTCCCTGATCAACGAGCAGACCCTGCGTGACGTCCGCCGCCTGGTCGATGCATTGCCGGACAATCAGCGTGAGGTAGTATTCATGCGCTACTATCAGGATCTGAGTTTCAAGGAGATAGCAGATATAACAGGCGTATCAATCAATACCGCACTGGGACGCATGCGCTATGCCCTGATCAATATCCGCCGTATGTCCGTCGAGAAGGGCATCGGGCTCTCCCTTGCCGTATAATATCCTTCGGTAAAAATAAAATCTGATTCATATACTATTTTATCTGAGTTCACGTTTTAATAGTGAATTCAATAAAGGACGCCTATGGATCAGACTTTTACTCCTTCTTCTTACATTTCAGAAAACCTCATCCGTGCTGCCGTAAGGAGCGGCGCGTATGGTGCACCTTCTTCAAAGACACTTGATTTTATCCGCAATTTTGCAGCCGGAGTGAGTTTTGTAGCATAATAATGACTACTTTTGTTGCCAAAGACAGATTCTGAATCTATGAGCACAATTGTAGCACCATCACTTCTTTCGGCCGATTTCGGCGATCTGCGAAAGGATCTGGAGATGATCAACCGCAGCCAGGCTGATTGGCTCCATCTGGATATCATGGACGGCGTGTTTGTACCGAACATATCGTTCGGCTTTCCCGTACTCAAATACGTGGCCAAGTATTGTACCAAACCGCTTGACCTGCACCTCATGATCGTTGAGCCCGAAAAGTTCATGGATCGTTTCCAGGAATTGGGGGTTGCTACATATAATGTTCATTATGAGGCATGTACTCATCTTAATCGCACCATCTTTGAGATTAAGAACCGAGGTATGAAAGCAGCTGTCACCCTTAATCCGTCCACACCCGTCTCAATGCTGACCGATGTAATCCGTGATGTGGATATGGTTCTGCTCATGACGGTCAATCCGGGATTCGGAGGACAGAAATTCATTGAGCACTCCATCGCAAAAGTACAGCAACTCCGCCGTCTCATCTCAGAGACCGGTTCGCAGGCTCTCATTGAGGTAGATGGAGGTGTAACATTCGAGACCGCTCCACGTCTGGTAAGAGCCGGTGTCGATGTCCTTGTATCAGGCAACACCGTATTCTCCGCACCAGATCCGGAGCAGGCGATAATAGAACTGAAGAAACTCTAATACCACGTGAAGCTCTCGGACTGGCCCTCAATAAGGCTGGTCATTCCCCTTGTTGCAGGGATTTTTATATCGGATACCATTGAGAACACCCGGGCACAGGTGTCGGTCTGGTGTGCACTTTCAATTGTCGGATTACTCTCAGTTACAGTCCTGTTATACAGCGATAGGAGACCCCGCTTAGCCGGGCTTTGCCTGTCGCTTTCATTTGTCATGGCGGGTATCGCGTCTTTCCGTAATCAGATGGATCGCGTACGTGTTGATTGGCCAGACCGTTATTCGGTCTATCATGGCATGATAACCTCTTATCCTTTGGAAAGGGAGCGCTCATACCGCCTTGAGGTGACTCTTCAGGACAGCCTCTATCGCGGGCGAAACATCTATCTGTACGTCGTTAAAGACAGCGCGGTGTCCCAACTGGAGCCCGGGCAGACAATTGTCTTTGAGGGGTTGGTCAATAAACCTTCAAGTGAGGGCGCAGGGTTTGACTATGAGTCATATCTTCTCAGCCACGGGATATCAGGAACGCTCAGAGTACGTACCAAGGACTGGCAGATAGCCGATGACGGAAGCCGTGGCAATCTGAAGACGCGTTCTGTCAGACTCCGCCGCAATGTAATACGCAAATATCAGGAGTGGGGACTTGACGGTAATGCTCTCGCAGTGGCATCGGCCGTTTCATTAGGCGAAAAGAGGGCTCTGAGCGATGACCTGAGAGAAGTGTATTCGGCCTCAGGAGTAAGCCACGTGCTTGCCGTGTCCGGGCTTCACGTCGGAATAATGTGCTGGTTCCTGTATCTTTTGCTGCCGTCGTTCATGTTCGGCAAACGGGTTTGGATACGTGAATCCATCGTGATGTGCATCCTCTGGACTTACTGCTTCCTTATAGGCAGCCCTGTTTCCATAACACGCACTCTTATAATGTTTTCCATAGTGTCGGTCTGCCGTGCCGCTAATCGGGAGAGTTCGGCACTGAATTCGTTGGGAGTGGCAGCGCTTATAATGCTTGCCATTCATCCGTCATACCTGTTTGATATGAGTTTCCAACTCTCATACTGCGCAGTGCTGTTTATCGTCATACTCACTCCGTCCTTGTTGGATTTATATAAGCCCCGCACCCCTCCGGGACGTTACATATGGCGTGTTACGGTCCTCTCCGTATCGGCCCAGATCGGGACCGTGCCTATAGTTATGTACCACTTCTCGGGCGTTTCGACCTATGTGCTGCTGGCAAACCTTTTTGTAATACCGGCCATGTTTGTGATAGTCTCACTCTCAATGTCCCTGTGGATTGTCGGGTGGATTGCTCCTGTCAGGGAAGTAGTGGTCCGTATTCTGACTTGGATGGTCGATACCATGACATCGCTTCTGGAACGTGTTGCGGCTTTGCCTTATTCACATCTGGAAATGTCTCTCAGCAATGTGTGGGGTATTTTTTCCTTTTATGCGGTTGTCATATTCGTGCTGCTGTGGTACAGGGAATCCAGGACCAGAAATCTGGTTTATGCTCTTGCAAGTATTGCTGTGGCATGCGTTCTGGACGTATTCCAATTCTTTGTGGTTTGAATCATAATGAGTACCTTTGCGCGGATATGATAGAAAATATGTTTTCAGGCAGTGATGTGTCCGAATTCCGTATCTGGATGGGATGGGCAGACCGATATGTCATTCTGACTCATATGGGGCCGGATGGTGATGCCGTCGGTTCATCTCTGGCGTTTTGCCGTTATCTCCAAAGCAAGGGTAAGCAAGCTGTCGTCCTGGTGCCCGATTCGGCTCCGGATTTTCTGAAATGGATGCCCGGCGCCGATCAGATGAAGGTCTATGCCGATGATCCGGATTCTGCCGAGGACATGGTTTATAAGGCTGACGTACTCTGTTGTCTGGACTTCAATGTGGTAGGCCGCATAGGTAAGGTTGCAGCCAGTTTCCTTTATTCAAAGGCCAAGAAATTCCTTCTTGACCATCATCCCTATCCGGGGGCCAATTTTGACATAACCCTGTCTCATCCAGAGGCATCATCCACATCCGAACTGGTGTTCCATTTCATATGTGCATTGGGAGATTTCCGCATGATAGACAGGGAGATGGCAGAGTGTATCTATACCGGTCTGATGACCGATACCGGCGCTCTCTCATACAACAGTAACAACAGCAATCTCTTCATGATGGTTTCGCATCTGCTGGACAAAGGTATAGATAAGGATGATATTTACCGTCGTGTATATCATAATTACTCCGAGTCCCGCCTGCGTCTGCAGGGCTTTGTCCTGAATGAGAAAATGCAGGTTTATCCGGAATGTTCCACATCATTGATCACGCTCACCGATGATGAGCTCCGCCGTTTTGACTATAAAAAGGGCGATACGGAGGGTTTCGTCAACATGCCGTTACAGATCAACGGAGTTCTCATGAGCGCGTTTTTCCGTGAAGACAATGAACTGGGGCTTATCAAACTCTCGTTCCGGTCAGTAGGCACTGTACCATGTAACCGTTTCAGCAGCAGCTTCTTCAATGGCGGCGGTCATCAGAATGCTGCAGGCGGAGAGTTTCGCGGTACGCTTCAGGAGGCAGTCAATCGCTTCCGTCAGGGACTTGAGGAATGGTCAGAATCTCAGGAGGATTGCATTAAACAATTATTCAGAAAGTGATTATGAAGAAACTGATATATTTGTTCTTGGGTTTTGCGCTGCTATCATCCATGATGGTTTCATGTAATGATGAAGAAACCTACGCAGACCAGAAAAAACGTGAGGCCGAACAGATCAACAAATGGTTGAGCAGTCATGACATTGATGTCATATCATTGTCCGAATTCCTTAAGGATACCATTACGGACAATAGTGAGACAGGCCCGGATGTTACCCGTAATGAGTACGTTCTTTTTGCGGATAACGGAGTATACATGCAGATAGTCAGACGTGGTGACAGCCGTTCCATGGATCCTGATGAGATGTGGTATCTCAATGCCAGATACATGGAGAGATATGTCGGAACCGGTGATTCTATGACTTATAACATGTATCAACCCTCTCCCGACGTTTTCTACGTCAAGCGCACAGGCGATAACTATACCGCTTCTTTCACCAGCGGTATCATGGCATCGGCTTACGGAACATCGGTCCCGAATGCATGGCTGATGGCTATGCCGTATATCAAGCCCGGATTGCTTAATGGCAGTTCGGCAGCAAAGATACGTCTGATAGTTCCCCATACACAGGGAACACAGACTGCCGCACAGAAAGTTTATCCCACTTTCTATGAAATCATTTTAACCAAGCAACAATACAACTAGAAGTTATGGCAATGGTAAAATCAATCTCCGGCATACGCGGAGAGATAGGCGGTCCTGCCGGAAACGGTCTGACCCCTCTTGATATAGTTAAGTTTGTATCGGCCTACGCAACATGGCTGCGTGAGGGTAACCCGTCGGCCAGTCACGTAGTTGTCGGCCGCGATGCGCGTCTCTCGGGCGAGATGGTCCGTCAGGTGGTTTGCGGCACGCTCATGGGTATGGGCTTCGATGTTACGGATATCGGCCTTGCAACTACACCAACTACAGAGCTTGCAGTGACATGGCTTAAAGCTGATGGAGGAATCATTCTTACGGCCAGTCATAACCCGCGTCACTGGAATGCCCTCAAGCTGCTCAATAAGGAGGGCGAATTCTTAAGTGCCGCCGACGGAAACCGTGTCCTTGAACTGGCGGACCGTGAAGAATTCGTTTATGCCGATGTGGATCATCTTGGTCATTATTCCACTGATGACACTATGAACCGCCGTCATATTGAGTCTGTTCTTGCCCTTGAGCTGGTTGATGTCCAGGCAATCCGCAAGGCCGGATTCAAGGTCGCCATTGATTGCGTCAACTCCGTCGGAGGAATAATACTGCCCCAATTGCTTGAGGCTCTGGGTGTCAGGAGCGTTGACAAGCTCTATTGTGATCCTACCGGTGATTTCCAGCATAATCCAGAACCGCTCGAGAAAAACCTCGGCGACATTATGAACCTCATGAAAAAGGGAGGCCGTGATGTGGCTTTCGTCGTAGATCCCGATGTGGACCGCCTGGCATTCATTGATGAGAACGGCGCAATGTACGGTGAGGAGTATACCCTTGTTACAGTGGCCGATTACGTGCTCAAGCATACACCTGGCAATACTGTCTCCAATCTTAGTTCCACCCGTGCCCTGCGCGATGTGACCCGTCAGTACGGCGGTCAGTACAATGCCGCAGCCGTAGGTGAGGTCAATGTGACCACCAAGATGAAAGAGACCGGAGCTGTCATCGGAGGCGAGGGTAACGGAGGCGTCATCTATCCGGCTCTCCACTACGGACGTGATGCGCTTGTCGGAATTGCCCTGTTCCTCAGCCATCTGGCTCATGAGGGAAAGACAGTAAGTGAGTTGCGTAAGATTTATCCTCCGTATTTCATCGCCAAGAATCGTATAGAACTCAAGCCCGGCACCGATGTCGATGCCATCCTGGCCAAGGTAAAAGGCATCTATGCCAAAGAGGAGATAAATGACATCGATGGCGTCAAGATTGACTTCCCCGATAAGTGGGTACATCTGCGCAAGAGTAACACCGAGCCCATCATACGCGTCTATTCCGAGGCGTCTACCATGGAGGCAGCCGATGCCATTGGCCAGGATGTGATGAATGTCATCAACTCAATGATTTAAAGATACTTCCTGATGGCGGGCATTTACGTACATATCCCGTTCTGTGCCCGTCGATGCATATACTGCGGCTTCTTCTCCACCACTCGTGAGACAGAAGCCGCACGTTATGTAAATGCCATCTGCCGGGAGTTGGAGCAACGCCATGATTACCTGCAGGGAGCTCCGGTTACCACCCTGTATTTCGGAGGCGGAACGCCATCGCGTCTTACGCCTGATCAGATAGGTCAGGTCATTGACTGCATCCGTGCCGTATTCGGCCTCGGCAATCTCATTGAACTTACAGTAGAATGCAATCCCGATGATATTACACCGGATTACATAGCTGCTCTGAGTGAATCGGGAGTCAACCGTATCAGCATGGGTGTTCAGACCTTTAATGATGACCTGCTCCGTTTCCTTGGCCGTCGGCATACCTCAAAACAGGCCGTTGATGCTGTCGGTATCTGTCGTCAATCCGGTATTCAGAACATAAGTATCGACCTTATGTACGGCCTTCCCGGCCAGACTCCCGATATCCAGAGGCATGACCTCCGGATTGCAACAGACCTGGCGGTTCAGCACATCTCCTCCTACTGCCTGTCCTATGAGGATGACTCTCCGCTTGATAATCTTCGCAAACATAACCGCATAACTCCGGCCGATGATGAAACCTGCGCCACCATGTATGACCATATGTGTGCCCATCTCCACAGCTCAGGCTTTGAACACTATGAAATATCCAATTTCTGCCGTCCGGGTTTCCATTCCCGTCACAACAGCAGTTATTGGGACGGAACCCCGTACCTCGGAGTAGGAGCCGGAGCCCATTCCTATAACGGAACCACGCGTCAGTGGAATCCCGATGACCTCGATGCCTACATGGCCGGAATTGAGCATGGCAGCCCGGTATATGAGACCGAAAAACTCACCCCCACAGACCTCTACAACGAGAAACTGATGCTCTCTCTGCGAACTGCCCGGGGCCTCGACCTCCAAACCCTGCCCGCCCAAGACGGCCTTTCCGTTTTGCAAAGTGCTGAAAACCTTATTTCCAAAGCTTTATTGCTGTATGACAACCACCATCTGAGAATCCCCGAATCTCAAATGTTCATCAGCGACTCCATCATCTCCACTCTCTTCAAGGACTGATACTATTCCCCTTTGCAGTAGCCGGACCATTCCCTTTGGGGACCATCGTGCAGTGACGTTAAGCGTAGCCCCCCGAAGGATCCCGTCAAGAACGCCGCCTGTTCGCGCCACGTTAGACACCTTCAGGTGGCTAAAAGTGGTAAGTTCGGCGTTTAGGGTCCGTAGGGGAGGCGGAGTAGTCACGGAACGTTGTGTCCCCAAAGGGAATGGTCCTGCGGTCTTTATAATAAAACGTTGGCATTATTTGGATTTTCTATCATAATTGAATAAATTTGCGAGCCTTTATTTTTGAGGCACTACCTAATTGATAAATCAATAATCAATAATATGAAGAATTATAAAACAGAAGACATCCGGAATATCGCCATCCTCGGCGGAGCCGGATCAGGAAAAACCACTCTCACCGAGAGCATCCTTTTTGAGGCCGGCCTAATCAAACGCCGCGGCTCAGTAAACTCCAAGAACACAGTAAGTGACACGGCAGCTGTAGAGCTTGAGTATGGCTATTCAGTCTATTCAACAGTATTTGCAGTCGAGATGTTCGGCAAGAAGTTTAACTTCTTCGATTGCCCGGGCTCGGATGATTTCTCAGGCCAGGCAGTTACCGCCCTCAACATCTGTGATTCGGCTATTCTTGTAGTCAACGGCTCCCGTGGCGTAGACGTTGGTCTTATCAACAGCTACCGTCTTGTCAAGAAACTTAATAAGCCCGCATTCTTCGTAATCAACCATGTTGACAGCGATAAGTGTGAGTATGACAACGTAGTAGAGCAGATCCGTTCAACCTTCGGCACCACATGCGTGCCCATCCAGTTCCCCGAGCAGTCCGGTCCCGCCTTCAAGAGCATTATAGATGTGCTTCTCAATCAGAAGCTCACATTTACCGATGGTGCTGCAGTTAAGGCCGAGGATATTCCCGGTGCCGTAGCCGATAAGGCTCAGACCATGCGTGACACCGTTACAGAGTCAGCAGCCGAGAATGATGAGGAACTCATGGAGAAGTTTTTTGATCAGGGTGAGCTCTCAATCGATGAGATCCGCGCCGGTTTCCGTAAGGGAATTGAGTCTTGCGGTCTGTTCCCCATCGTTTGCACAGCCGCCGCTCCCAATATCGGCGTAAGCCGTCTGGTTGAGTTCCTGGGTAATGTGGCTCCGTCACCTCTCCAGGGTAAGGAAATTCAGGATACCAAGGGCGAGACCGTCAAGCTTGATGCATCCGGAACGTCACTCTTCTTCTTCAAGACTACCATAGAGCCGCATATCGGTGCCGTTTCTTTCTTCAAAGTAATGTGCGGAAAGGCTCACGAGGGTCAGGATATGGTCAATTCAGACCGTGGTTCCAAGGAGCGTGTTGCACAGATATTCGTAAACCAGGGCAATAGCCGCGTTCAGGTTCCCGAACTGCTTCCCGGTGATATAGGTTGCACCGTAAAGCTTAAGGATGTACGTACCGGTAATACTCTCAATGAGGGTGCAGACCGTTCATTCAACTTCATCAAGTATCCCAACTCCAAGTATTCACGTGCTCTCAAGCCCGTAAATGAGGCCGATATGGAGAAGATGATGACCATCGTAAACCGTATGCGTGAGGAGGATCCCACACTCGTTATCGAGCAGAGCAAGGAGCTCCGTCAGGTAATCCTCTACGGTCAGGGTGAGTTCCATCTCCGTACCTTCAAGTGGTGCATCGAGAACAATGATAAGATGATGATCAACTTTGAGGAGCCCAAGATTCCTTATCGTGAGACCATCACCAAGGCAGCCCGTGCCGATTACCGTCATAAGAAACAGTCAGGTGGTGCCGGTCAGTTCGGTGAGGTTCACCTCATCGTTGAGCCTTATGAGGACGGCAAGCCCATGCCTGAGATGTTCAAGTTCGGCAACCAGGAGTTCAAGATGACCGTAAAGGGAGTTGAGGAATATCCGCTGGAGTGGGGCGGTAAGCTCGTTTACGTTAACAGTATCGTCGGTGGTTCTATCGATGCACGTTTCATGCCAGCTATCCTCAAGGGTATCATGCAGCGCATGGAGCAGGGCCCGCTTACCGGATCATACGCACGCGATGTACGCGTTATAGTATACGATGGTAAGATGCACCCAGTAGATTCAAATGAAATCTCCTTCCTGCTTGCAGGCCGTAACGCTTTCAGCGCAGCCTTCAAGGAGGCTGGTCCTAAGATCCTTGAGCCTGTTTATGACGTTGAGGTCCTCGTACCTGCAGAGTACATGGGTGATGTGATGAGTGATCTCCAGGGTCGTCGCGGTATGATCATGGGTATGGAGAGCGAGGGTAACTATCAGGTACTCCGCGCCAAGGTACCTCTCAAGGAGATGGCTACCTATTCAACTTCACTCAGCTCAATCACAGGTGGTAGCGGATCTTTCGTAATGAGTTTCAGCAGCTATGAACTTGTTCCTACCGATGTTCAGGACAAACTCATCAAGGAGTTCGAGGCCAAGCAGAAAGAAGAGGAATAATTATAGTTGTTATTTTGATAACTACAAAAGGCGGAATTATATTAGTTCCGCCTTTTTTGTCTAAAAAACAAACAAAAAATTAACTTAATTATTTGTGGGAACAAAAACATTACTAAATTTGCCCATATGAAAAAGTCTATTGTTTGGATATTAAGCGCTGTAATGTGCGTCTCTTTTATATTCCTTCTGTCACTGCAGATAAGTTTTATGAAAGAGACAAGTGATACCCGTCGTAAGCAATTTGACGAGTCGGTAAAGCGTAGCCTTTATGAGGTTGCCCATCAGATAGAGCTTGCCGAAGCAAAAAGATACCTGGAGGAGGATATTCAGGAGATGGAGCGTAACTCTAACTTCAACAACCTTCCGGTAGACGGTTTCTTCAGTCAGACTCAGTCATTTGTATTTCAGAACGGTTCATTTACTTTCAGTCAGTCAATACAGCCTCCTGCTCAGCCTTCAAATCCTTCAGGCCAGTCTTCCGGCTCTTCTGTCCCGTCTTATACCATGCCTTCTTTGCAGGTACCCCGTCCACAGACAGATAACAGCAATGAACTGTCCGAACGCTCCAGGGCATTGCAGCAGCGTCAGTTGGAGCACTATCTGGCCAACAAATCCCTGGTTGACGAGGTTATTTACAATATGCTCAACACATCCAGCTCAAGGTCTCTTCCGCAAAGGGTCAGCAAAACCTTCCTGGAGCACACATTGTTTGATGAGTTCGACAACAATGGAATAGACTTACCATTCAACTATGTCCTTACCACCAACACTGGCCGTGTCATTTATGCCAGCAAGGATTACAATACAAAAAACATTGAAGATAGTTATCCCCAGGTGGTTTTCCGCAATGATTCCCCTAATCGAATGGGTGTCATCCGTGTCCAGTTTCCCACTCTGGATGATTACATAGACAAGTCAGTGGGCTTTATGCTCCCATCGCTTATCTTCATCGCTATCTTGATGATCACTTTTGCATTTACATTGTTCCTCATCATGCGTCAGCGCAAAATCACTGAGATGAAGAATGACTTTGTAAATAATATGACCCATGAGTTCAAGACCCCCATATCAACCATCTCCCTGGCAGCTCAGATGCTGAATGATCAGTCGCTTAATAAAACTCCGCAGTTGTTGAAACACTATTCCGGAGTCATCAATGATGAGACCAAGCGTCTCCGTTTCCAGGTTGAGAAAGTTCTCCAGATGTCCATGTTCGAGCGTCAGAGCAACACTATGAAACTAAAGGAGATGGATGTTGATGAGCTTATATATGGAGTTATCAATACCTTCAAGCTTAAGGTTGAGAATATCGGAGGAACCATTGACGCCCAGTTTGAAACTGAGGATCCGTTCGCAATGGCAGATGATATGCATTTTACAAATGTAATTTTCAACCTCATGGACAATGCTGTTAAATATAAACGTGCCGATGTCCCCTTGCACCTTGAAGTTCGCACTTGGAATGAACCTGGTAAACTTATGATTTCCATTGCCGATAACGGAATCGGAATCAAGAAAGATGATCTCAAAAAGATCTTTGATAAGTTTTATCGCGTTCATACCGGAAACCGTCATGACGTTAAGGGATTCGGACTTGGTTTGGCATATGTCAAGCAGGTCATCACAAATCACAAAGGCACTATCAAGGCTGAGAGTGAACTTGGCAACGGAACCAAGTTTATCATATCACTACCGCAAAACAATGAATAACCTATAAAACTTAAGATTATGGAAGAAAAACTGAACATCCTGTTATGTGAGGACGACGAGAACCTGGGTATGCTCCTTCGTGAGTACCTTCAGGCCAAGGGCTACAATGCAGAACTGTGCCCCGACGGTGATGCCGGCTACAAAGCTTTCATTAAGAACAAGTATGACATCTGTGTCTTCGACGTAATGATGCCTAAAAAAGACGGATTCACCTTGGCCAAGGAGGTTCGTGCCATCAATTCTGATGTACCCATCATGTTCCTTACCGCCAAGAACCTCAAGGACGATATCTTCGAGGGCTTCAAGATCGGCGCCGATGATTACATCACCAAACCCTTCAGCATGGAAGAGCTTACACTTCGTATGGAGGCCATCCTTCGCCGCGTTCATGGTAAGAAAAACCGTGAAGTTACCGTTTATCAGATAGGTAAGTTTAGTTTTGATGCCAAGAAACAGATCCTTTCCATCGGTGATAAGTCAACCAAACTCACCACAAAGGAGTCAGAACTGCTTAACTTGCTTTGCGCTCATCAGAATGAGATACTTCAGCGTGATTTTGCTCTTAAGTCAATATGGATTGATGACAACTACTTCAACGCCCGCAGTATGGATGTTTACATCACCAAACTCCGTAAGCATCTCAAGGATGATGACTCCGTCGAGATCATCAATATCCACGGCAAGGGTTACAAACTCATTGCTCCCGAGGCAGAGTAATAACGCGTGCGCGTAAATATAAAGAGGTGTGCCAATCAGGCGCACCTCTTTTGTTGTCAGCGAGTTATATTTATTAACAAAAAATTCA
>ONMR01000029.1 GCA_900318995.1 uncultured Prevotellaceae bacterium
ACACATGGTAGTCGAAGAGCATTCAGGGCAATCGATTCCATTTCATTGAAGAATTACCTGCAAACGCACTATGAAGAGTTGCGAACAGTTGGTGATAGAAATATGGCTTCCTATGAAACTCGTTCTGAACAGGCAGTAGAAACAGGTAATTCCAAACTTGTAACGGTTCGCTCTTGCCCTGGCTTCCCTGTTAATAGCTATGAGCCCATCTCATGTTCACTTTGCGACAAAGATTTTGTTGTCAATCCACATGAAGGCAGCTTTGTGTTCATCGACAACTGGCAGCATTTTTCTATTCCTCAAGACATAGTCGTTGTGGGTATTGAGAACATGGAGAACTTCCGTAGGATTCGTCAGCAAAGAAATCTGTTTGAATCACTGTTGGGAGGCAATCATCTGCTGTTTGTGTCTCGCTATCCACAATCAACAGACCTGCGTAATTGGCTTATTGGTATTCCAAATAAGTATGTACACTTTGGCGATTTTGATTTGGCAGGAATCAAAATCTTTCTGACGGAGTTTTATAAATTTTTGGGAAACCGTTCCGAATTTCTGATTCCATCAGATATTGAAAAAAGGTTGGCCAAAGGATCGCCAGTTCGTTATAATAAACAGTATGGAAATTATCATACACTTTCCACTGACATTCAGTATCTGCAATTTCTTATAGATCTCATAAATAAGTATCATCGTGGATATGACCAGGAGGGATATATTATGTCATAGGTAAAACAATGTATGATGTATTATGGAACGACTGACTAATGGATATCATGGACCAGAGGAATAAGGTCAGATAATAAGTTATTAGAATTGAGTAAGACAAGATATGAGCGTAGAGAAAGATAAGGAGCTTTACTTAAACTTTGATGAGTAAATCCGTAAGGATGAGCCGTCACAGCGTGAAGCTGCATACGCACGGAGAGCAATAGCTATCTGCATATTGACCCACCAGCAGAATTGCGAGTACATCCGGATCTTGCTACCCCGACAAGCATCCCGACAAGCATCCCGACAAGTTTAGCTCACGCCGACCTTATCTTATACCTTCCTGCCTAATTCAAAAGCCTCGTCAAGTTTGGGGTTGCCCACAATCTCGCGGGCGTCGTTGACATCGCCGCAGAAAAGCGTTCCGGCCAGACGGCTCTGGGGGAAGCACTCTATCCAGCCCATCAGGCCCGATTCGGCCCGCTTGGGAGTCTGCTTCTCATTCTCGGCGGCGGTTGTGAGCAGATAGACGTCACGGAACTGATAATCCAGCGGATACATTGCGTTCATACGGTCAATGAGGGTCTTCATCTGGCCGCTCATCTCATAATAGTAGATGGGGGTGGCCCAGCAGATGACATCGGCCTTGAGAACCTTGGCCATGATGTCGTTAACATCGTCCTTGATCACGCATCGGCCCAACTTCTGGCAGCCGAAACAACCCTTGCAGAACTGGATGTTCTTGCCCACCAGAGAGATCTTCTCTACATCGTTTCCGGCGGCCTTGGCGCCATCAATAAACCTGTCGGCCAGCATATCGCTGTTGGAGCCGGCGCGCAGGCTCGTGGAGATTACTATTACCTTTTTCATAATGCTACTTTTTTTCCGTTTCTAATAAATATACCGTTTGATGGCATGGTCACTTTCTGGCCATTGAGTGAATAGTATTCAGTTTTTTCTTTTACACCTGAAACGTCATTGATTGCCGTTACGCCCGATGTAAGCGAGAGCGTAACGCTGATATTGCTCTGGCCTGCCTTGAGGAACGTGCTCAGCTCATTCCCTGTCAGACCGTCAATCTTACCAAGGCGGGTGTAGCTCCATGAGTTGGAGCCGTAAAATATGCAGATGTTGCTGCCGTTGTAGAGTATTACATCGCCGGGCTGGGCCGTTATCTGCTGGTTGCTGGTGGGTAATGAGAATCCCAGTGCGCCCCAGATTTCAAAACCGCCGCTGCTGTTCAAGGTCACGGTTACAGGGCCCTGCTGCAGTTTCTCAACAAGTGCTTTAGTCGCGTCATTATCAGTAAGAGTGACACTTTTAGTCTGTCCGTCAATTGTAATATTCATCTTATAATCTAATGTATCCTGGGCCGATATCGCGCTCTCTTTGGAGCAGCAAGCCATAAGCATTGCGGTCATAATAATCAGAATCTGTCTCATACGATTGTAAGTTTTGATTACCGATGCAAAGGTAACGGACAAGAAAGAGAGTAATTTACCTATTTTTGCCTGATTTCTACCAATTTCGCATATTATTGCTTATTTTGCTCAAAATTTCTACCTTTACGGGCGTTATGAAGAATATCCTGCAGGTCTCAGATCCTAATGTTTACGGCCGATACGTGAACGCTCCGGTATTGCATCCCCTAATAAGCATCGTACATTATGACGAGGTGTCGCCCATACACTCCAGCCTTAACCGGTATGGTGTTTACGGCCTCTTTATCCAGCGCAGTTTCCCCAAGAACCTTACCTACGGCATGAAGATGTTCGATGCCGCCGACGGTTCCATCATTGCCGTGGAGCCCGGCCAGCTAGGCGGCCGTGAGGATGATGGCGAGGAACTCTACCTGAGCGGGTGGGCATTGCTGTTCTCGCCCCAACTCATTCACGGTACGGACCTGGAGCCCAGGATGAAGGATTACCGTTTCTTCTCATATTTTGCCACCGAGACGCTGGTGATGGAGACATCGGAGTGGGGCAGGATAACCCAGTTGCTTACACAATTGCGGCACGAGTTGCAGGAGAATGCCGATTCGCCTGCGCTGCGAACAGTGGTACTAGGATACATACGTCTGGTATTGGAATACTGCAACAGGATATATCTGCGTCAGCTTTCCAAGGAGGACAAGAGCTCATCGGACCTGCTTAAAAAGTTCAACAGCCTGCTCCGGGAATACTACTTTGAGCAGCGACAATTGGATCTGGGAGTGCCATCGGTACAGTACTGTGCCGACCAGTTGGCATACTCGGCCCGATACCTGGGCGATGTGGTGCACAAGGCTACAGGCGGCACGGCCATAGGCTACATACATTCATTCGTGATTGAGCAGGGCAAGAACCTTCTGATGAACGGCCACAACATCAATGAGACCGCCCACCTGTTAGGGTTTGACTACCCCCAGCATTTTACACGCCTGTTCAGGAAAATGACCGGACTGACTCCCCGTGAGTACACAAAGTGACGCATTGGGGTCACATTCCCGTATTATACATTATGAAAGCATAGATATCGGCCTGTTCCTCAAGCACTTTCTCCAGCGGTTTACCGCCGCCGTGACCTGCCTTGGAGTCGATGCGTATCAGCTGCGGATTAGGGCCGGCATTGCAATTCTGCAGTGTGGCCGCGAACTTGAACGAGTGGGCCGGGACCACGCGGTCGTCATGATCGGCTGTGGTTACAAGTGTGGCGGGGTAGGATGTGCCTGGCTTGAGGTTATGCAGCGGAGAATAGCCGTACAGGTATTGGAACATCTCCTTTGAGTCCTCGGAAGTGCCGTAGTCGGGTGCCCAGTTCCAGCCTATGGTAAACTTGTGGTAACGGAGCATATCCATCACACCCACCTCTGGTATTGCCACTGCAAACAGGTCAGGACGCTGCGTCATGCAGGCTCCCACCAGCAGACCTCCGTTGGAGCCGCCCACAATGGCAAGCTTGCTGCTGGAGGTATAACCTTGGGCGATAAGCCATTCGGCTGCACCTATAAAGTCATCGAACACGTTCTGCTTCTGCATCTTGGTGCCGGCCAGATGCCATGCCTCGCCGTACTCGCCGCCGCCTCTAAGGTTAACCTGGGCATATATGCCGCCGGCTTCAAGATACGGAATGCGGCTGGATGAGAATGACGGAGGCAATGATATGTTGAACCCGCCGTAACCATACAGATAGACAGGATTGCTGCCGTCCAGCTTTATGCCCTTCCTGTAGGTAAGGAACATAGGTATGCGGGTGCCGTCCTTGGAATTGAAGAACACCTGTTTAGTCTCATAACCCGACAGGTCAAAGTTGGTCTTGGGCTGCTTGTAGACTTCACTGTTGCCTGTCTCTATGTTCCAGAAATAGATTGTTCCGGGGGTGGTGAAACTGGAGTAAGAGTAATAACACCAGGGTTCATGAATCTTTGATGAGAAACTGGCACTGCCAACGCCGGGAAGATGCAGCTCCTCAACCTTGCGGCCGTCATTTCTGTCATACAGGTATGCATGCGTGGAGGCATCCTCGGAGTAGAGTGCTATGATGAAACCGTCGGTTATGAAATTGACATCATCCAGAACGCTCTCACCTTCAGGTATAAGGTCTTTCCATACGGTTGGATTTTTTATGTCGGTTACAACCAGCTTGTTCAGGGGGGCATCAACATTGGTGTACAGGTATATCTTCTCTCCATCAGTCTCAACCTGATAGCAGGTGTTTTTCATGTCCTTAGTGATCTGTACAAACTCCTTGTTCTTAGCTCCCGGACGCAGATCCATTACGTAAAGGTTGTTGCCGATGTCGGCTCCGTCCTCATAGAGGAACAGCATTGTCTCCTCTTCATTGACCGATGCCTGATAGAAACGCAACGGCTCTTTCTCATTCTGATAGAACAGCTTGTCTTGTGACTGTGGTGTGCCTATCTTGTGATAGTAGATCTTGTGGCCCTCATTCTTGCCGCTGTAGGCGTGCTCATCGGTAGGCTTGTCATAAGCGCTGTAGTAGAATCCGTTCTTATACCAGGCGGCACCGGTGAACTTGGCCCATTCTATGTGGTCATCGAGCAGTTTATGGTTAGCCACATCCATCAGGAAGATCTCCTCCCAGTCACTGCCGCTGCGGGATATGGTGTATGCCATGTACTTGCCGTCATTTGAGAAATAGGTGCCTTTAAGGGCTACCGTTCCGTCATCACTCAGGGTGTTTGGGTCAAGGAACACATGTGGCTCTGATTCGGGGGAATCCATCTCATACATCACGCTTTGGTTCTGCAGACCGTCATTGCGGAAGTAGTACCACTTGCCGTTATTCTTGCGTGCGGGCAGACCCACCTTTTCATAGTTGGCCACCTCCTTGAGCCGCTCCAGCAGTCTCTTGCGCTGCGGAAGTTTTTTAAGGTAATGGTCCGTAACCTTGTTCTGGGCTATGACCCACCGGGCGGTTTCATCGGACGCATCGTCCTCAAGCCAGCGGTAGGGGTCGGCCACCTCTGTGCCGAAATAGTTGTCAACTGTGTTGTCTTGGCGCGTTTCCGGGAGCTTGGGCGCGCAGGCGTCAAGCAGCATTGATCCCATAATGATTGAGGGTAAAAGTATTTGTTTCATAGACCCAAAGGTAATTTTGTAACCGCCACTATATGGTCAGTCTTTGCTGCGCCACAGGTCGCGCACTGCAAAGTATGCACTCTTGGCCTTGTATTCACCGTCAAAGAGGAACGGAGCGTTCTGGCGGCTGCGTGAGTTGAGCCATGAGTAGTTGTCGGCCAGTCCCCAGAAGGTGATGGTGTGAATGCTTTTCTTGTGCTTCTTTACAACGGCAAAGAACTTCTTGTAGGCTTCGGTTACAAGTGAGTCCTGGCGGGCTTTCTGCTCCTCGGTAAGCTCGGGGGCTGCCAGGCCTCCGTCACCGGAGTAGCCTCCCAATCCGGCCATCTGGTCTTGCTGCTGCTGACGCTGACGCCTGCGGTCCGGACCGCCACCGGCAATGTCAAGCTCTGTAAACTGTATGAGTACGCCAAGTTCCTCAAAGCGGGTGAGTGACTCATCTACGGTATTGTAGTCCATATTGACGTTGTAGTGTCCCTGCATACCGATTCCGTGGATGGGGATTCCGCGCTCAAGCATGCCTTTTACAAGCTGGTAGCATTTCTCGCGCTTGGCGGGATTGTTCAGGCCGTAGTCGTTGTAGAACAGCAGGGCATCGGGATCTGCCTGATGCGCATAGACGAATGCTGAGTCGATGAAGTGCTCGCCGGCCACACGCAGCCACTGTGAGTTGCGCAGGAATCCGCGGCCGTCATCGATAGCCTCGTTTACCACGTCGTAGCAATAGACCTTGCCTTTATAGTGGTTCATTACTGCAAAGATGTGCTCTTTCATGCGCTTGAACACCTGTGTGGAGTCCTCGGTGAGCCAGTCGGGGCACTGTGAGTGCCAGATGAGGCAATGGCCGCGCATGACGGCTCCCTTATTGCCAAGAACGAAATCAACTACGCGGTCAGGGGTGTCGAATGTGAGAACGCCCTGTGCGCGCTCGGTCTCAATAGGTTTCATGCTGTTCTCGCATGTGGCGCTGTTGAAGTGGCGGCTGAAAAGAGCCATGTTCTGGTCATTGCGTAATGTCCAGTTGTCAATGGCGGCACCCACCTTGATTGGGGCCAAGATATCCTTGAGGGGTTCCACCTGGAAGGCGTCGTTGCCCTCATACTTGGGTTGACAGGATGTGGAAAGAGCTACAATTCCTGCAGTCAGGGTAAGGTAAATTTTTCTCATTTTTTTTATTTGGTTAGTGAGTGGTTTTTGTTGTTTTGCAAAGATAAAAAAAATCGGTACCAAACAGAAGTTTTGCTAATTTTACCGCTGCACTATTTTTGCAGAGTTATGAATGAGGTTGAACTGATGTCGGCGGACCTTACGCACACGCTGAGTCTCCCGTTTGCCAACGGGGGTATCAAAGCGGGATTTCCCAGCCCTGCTCAGGACTATCTGGAGGAGGCTCTTGACCTTAATCAGGAGCTGATATCCAATCCTATGGCCACGTTTTACGGGCGTGTAAAAGGTGATTCCATGATCGATGCAGGCGTGGAGGATGGCGACATACTGGTGATAGACCGCTCTATCGAGGCTCAGAGCGGTGATATGGTGGTGGGCTATCTGGACGGAGAGTTCACGCTCAAATATGTGGACCTGTCACTCAAGGATACCGGAGTCATCTGGCTGGTACCCGCCAACAAGAGCTATCCGCGTATCAAGATTACCCCCGAGACCGATTTCCGTATCTGGGGTGTGGTAAGCTACACCATAAAGAAGAGGGTAAATCATATCTGACTTCATTATAATTTATAAAAAGTAGTTTCCCATGTACGCCCTTATTGACTGCGACAACTGTTTTGTAAGCTGCGAGCGCGTGTTCCGGCCTGACCTGGAGGGCAAGCCGGTAGTGGTGCTGAGCAACAACGACGGTTGCGTGGTGGCCCGCAGCAACGAGGCCAAGCAGTTGGGCATAAAGGAGGGTACACCGTTCTTTAAGTTGGCCGATGAGTTCCCGGGCGTAAAGATTGAGGCGCTATCGAGCAACTACACACTGTACGGCGATATGTCGGCCCGCATAATGGCGATAGTACGTATGTACGCCCCTAAGGTGGAGGTCTATTCCATAGATGAGTGTTTCTGTGACCTTACCGGAATGGAGCAGACCTTTGACCTAAAGCAGTGGGGCGAGGACCTGGCCGCCCGCATAAAGAAGTGGGTGGGCATGCCCGTAAGTATAGGAATAGGACCTACCAAGACCCTGGCCAAGGTGGCCAGCCGATATGCCAAGACATACGCCGGTTACCACAAGTGCTGCGTGATAGATAGTGATGACAAACGCCGCAAGGCGCTCTCCGGTTTCCCGATAGGCAAGGTGTGGGGCATAGGGCGCGCATATGTATCCAAACTGGAGTCATACCGCTGCCGCACCGCCCTTGATGTGGCCGACAAGCCGCAGGGGTGGATACGCATGCTGTTTCCGCTTCCGTTTGAGAACACCTGGCGCGAACTTAACGGAGTAAGCTGCATAGATACCGCCGAGGTCCGTGACAAGAAGAGCATCTGCACCAGCCGCAGTTTTCCGGGTATGATAACCGACCGCGAGGCACTGCGCACCCACATATCAAACTACGCCAGCCGCTGTGCCGAGAAACTGCGCCGTCAGCACAGCGTGTGCAACATAATGACGGTATTCATTGCCACCAACTGGTTCCGCAAGGACCTGGAGTGGTATCAGGGCATGATTAACGTTACCCTGCATACAGCATCCAGCAACACCACCGAACTTGTGACGGCGGCATCGGGGGCGCTTGACCGCCTGTACCGCGAGGGACTTAATTATAAGCGTGCGGGCGTGATAGTATCGGGCATAACCTCGGACAGTGCCGTGCAACTGGATATTTTTGAGTCTGATGTGGAGCGCCGCAAGCGTCTGGACAGCATATCACGCACGGTCGATGGCATAAACCGCCGTATGGGAACCGAGACCGTTGTGCTGGCCGCCCAGCAGTATCCCGCCGACCCCAAGACAGGAAAGGCACCCCATTTCAAGGATGCCATCCTGCATAATCTCCGTACGCCATGCTACACCACTAACCTCCACGACATCATCACGGTTGATTAGCGGATCAATGCATCAGATATTTGCTATAGAGTTCTGAGAGTTCCTGCGGCGTGATCCCCAGGGTGCGGGCGGTCTCAAAGAATTCGGCGGCCTGGGTGGACTTGAAGGCTTCCAGCCGACGTGCCAGGATGGTGTTGACGGCATCATCGGCCACAAAATAACCCAGCCCGCGGCGCATATCCAGAATACCCCAGGACTGCAAGGTGTCGTAAGATCGCATAACCGTATTCAGGTTGACCTCAATCATCACTGCATACTCCCTTACAGACGGGACCCTGCTGCCGGGAGCGTAAGTCCCGGCCAGGATTTCATCAGCAATGCGCTCGGCAATCTGCAGATATATGCTTTGTCTCTCCTTGAATATCATTTACCGCTTCTGTAACTTTTGATTAATGTATTAAGCAATCCATATAAGAAAGCACAGAAAGAGCAGAAAGCAACAAACACAGTCAATATCAGATTTGTACTTTGTTGTGCTTCTTGTGTGGACAATGCACTTGTGCTTGGGAAGTTCATGTACATCATAGCCAATAACCATGCGGTCATTGGAATCATCAGATGAGTGTTTGTGGTATATCCGAAATCCAAAGAAATGACTATTGGCACAAATAATAAATAGAATAAGGAAAAAGTGTAACAGAGCCAAGATGGTATGGACGGCGCGAATTGTGCGGTTGTAAGGATTTGTTTAAGGACAGTGTAATCGGGCGTTCCATTGAGAACCAATTGGATGATCCATATCGCAGCAAAATAGATTATTGAACCAAAAACGATGTTTATGATAAAACGGCAAAGATACTTTTCAAAGGCCGATGCAGGAATTAAGGTCCATACAGCTATCTTTTCCCTGTTTGTAATTCCTCTTAATGAAAGGATGGATAATAGAACGACATATCCAAACTGAAAAATACGTCCCAAAAAGAATTCACTATTTCCGGACTCATCTCGTGCCCCGTTAGTAACCAAGAATTGTATTAAATACAATATGACAGAAAACCAGTAGAGAACAGATACGAAATGAATCTTTCTCCTGTTCAATCCTACGCCGAACAGGCCTGTGAATCTTTTAATATTGAATATCGGGTTAGTTTCCATATATGTATCAATTTAAGGTTGTAAACTGGGCATTAATCAATGTGGGGTTTTCAAGGACAGCTTCAAACAGGAGTTCGTAATCAATCTCACTGTCCGAATTATTCGTATTTGGCAATATCATTCGTTTACCGTAGGCCGATGACATTGAATATAGCGCATCATCGGTCATGTTATCGGATTCAACAAAAGAGAGTGCACATCCCGTTTCCATAACCGAGTGATCAAATACGATATGCTTGTCATTAAGTATGAAAATGTGGTCAAGAAGTGTGCTGATCTCATTTATATGATGTGTTGATATCACGATAGCCTTGTCCTGGTCCATGTATGATGCCACGAGTTTGCGGAAAACGCTTCTTGATGTTATGTCCAGACCGTTTGTGGGCTCGTCCATTATCAGATAGGGTACTCCGCTGGCAAACGCGTAACTCAGGAACGTCATCTTTCTCTGACCCAAGGAGATCTCGTCAATGAATTGTTTGGTGTCAATCTGGAACAGCTCCATGCACTCTGTAAATTTCTCTTTGTTGAAATGAGGGTAGAAATGGGAGAGTGTATCGGCATAAATATCACTCCGTAAGTGTAAGGATGCAATGGTGTCAGTTACATAGAAAAACTTGGATAGGATATTCGGATTGGAAGCGTTGACCGGAAAGCCGTCAATATACACAACACCTGCTTCCTTTTTTTTAGGTCTCAACAGACCGGTAATGCAGTTAAGCAGAGTAGTCTTGCCTTGTCCGTTTCGTCCTATCAGTCCATAAACATGTCCGGGACTGATCTGAAGATAGAGGTTCTTTAGAGTAAGCCATTCCGGCTCGGAATCAGGTCCCATCAATTCGCGCTTGAAGAAACCGATTGAGAAATCTTTAACTTCAATCATTGTAAGGTGCAGTTATAATGTTTGTTATTACTTTGTCTAATGGTGTCATATTAATCTATGACACTGCAAATGTAACGCATCATTTATTATGCACCAAATTTTTTTCAAAAAAAATGAAGGAATCAGCGGATTATGCTACGGATCTCGTCCTCAGGCACTGACAGAGTCGTTATTCCTGTGGAGTAGGGTGCTATATCGTACTGGTTGTAGATAAAATCGATGGTATCCTGGCGGATCTCAAAGTTATCTGACACAAACAGGGGATCATTGCTGAAATAACCGTGCTCATCAAGCTCCTCACGGCTGCTGCACCCGGCATACTCCAGCAGTTTGCGCTCCAGTACGGGCAGAAGCACCTTCTCATAACCGGTTTTGAAGTAATCGTCAAGCGTTACTACGCTGCCGTCTTCCAGACGAATGTTACGGCAGGTTATGAAAGTGCCTCCGTGCGCGCCGCCGGTATACTGATACATATTTATAAAGTGGCCGATGATATCGCGGCCATTGCCGTAATGCACTTCGGTGTTTATTACGTATTCATAGTCTATATCACGTGGTTCGAAACCCTCTTCCTGGGCATACCTGATCTGCTCCCTGTTCTCCTCTTTGAAAATGTTCAGTACTGAATCAATGAAATGAATCATTGCGCCGCGTACATCAGTTGTGCGTTTGTCAAAAAGAAAGTAGGATATATCCACGTTGAATGCATCGGCAAACACGGTATCAGTGCCGTGTGCCTTGAGTACGTTCAAGTCAAATGAACATGACGGATGCTCCTGTCCCTGCTTGTAGGGAATGCTTTCCTTGAATGTCACATACTGGAACGCATACTTATCACCCTTTTCCTGGCATGCTGCGGCTGTCAGAAGAAGAAATAAGACTAGTAATGATTTGAATAGTTTCATAATTACTGTTGTTTATAAAATAAATAAAGAGGCCAAATTGACCTCTTCCTTTTGCTTCTGGGGTGCCCGGTGGGACTCGAACCCACGACATTCAGAACCACAATCTGACGCTCTAACCAACTGAACTACGGGCACCATATAAACCGGCTTTCCGGTTAAAGCGGTGCAAAGGTAGTAATTAATCAGAATAACGCAAAAGGTTGAGGTGATTTATTTCGCTTTGTTTTCTTTTTGTTGTTTCAGTTCAGCCAAGTTCCTGGGTTGATCCTTACTTATGACGCATTTATCGTGAAAATAGAAGTTTCTCTTGGGTTTGCCCAAGATCTTGATGTCTTTACTGAGATTCCAAAGTGACATATTGAAAAGGATTAATTGGTTGTTTTTCTTTTACAGGCGCTCGCCGCAGTGCTTGCAGTAGTTGGCGTTAAGGTCGGTCTTCTCGTTGCAGCGGGGGCATCGGCCGTCCTTGCCTTTTTTCTTGGTGGTATCTATCATGGTGGCCGATACGATACCGGTGGGTACGGCTATGATAGTGTAACCTAAGATCATCACTATTCCGGACAGAAACTTGCCCAGTGCCGTTACGGGCGTTATGTCGCCGTAACCTACGGTGGTAAGCGTCACAATGGCCCAGTAGATGCTGGTGGGGATGCTGGTGAACATCGTTCCCGGAGTTCCGCTCTCAACTATATACATTATTGTGCCTAATATGCATACCAGCACAACCACGAACATGAAATAGACCAGGATCTTGGTGAGGCTCTTGCGTATGCTCTCCAGCAGCAGGTATCCCTCGTTAATGAATGAGAACAGCTTAAGGACCCTGAATATGCGGAACAGGCGGAAAGTTCGCATAAGGGACAGATACCTTAAAGGCGGGAAGAATACGCTTAGCAGCTGGGGCAGTGTGGCCAGCAGGTCTATGATACCAAAGAAACTGAGTACATACTCTCGCTTTACAGGCGAGCAGTAAACCCTGAGTACGTACTCAATGGCAAAGAGTATACTCAATACATATTCAAGGACAATTATAGCGGCTTTTAGGATACCTGCACCGTTCAACTCCAGATGGATTAGCGCCTGGAATGAAAAGTCGTCAACTTTTACAACACTTTCCAATGATGCCATTACAATGCATAGTGCAATGGCAATCATTATGGTTATGTCAACCGGCTTGGAAAGCGGATCTGTTCCTTCAAACAGTATCCTGTGAAGCCTTTCCTTGTCCTTGATTATGGATATGAGTCTTTTCATTTATTTGTACGGGTCTTTTGAACCGGGTTTCCATGTGCAGCCGCCTGCAAGAATTGGGTAGACTACAGACGGGAAACAGAGACTCTGGTAGATTGTGTATTCGTTGTTCTGATAGTTGTCAAGAATGTCTATGTAAGCGCGCTCACGCGGAGTGGTGTTACGGCTGATGGCCGGATAGCTGGGATAGTTGCGTACATAGTTGCCGGCACCGAACACCAGGATGCCCGGACGCGGACCCCAGCCCTGCTCAATGGTGTAGGCGCTCTCGCGGTCATGCGGCCAGTGAACCTGGTTGAATCCCAGGGTGGTCATGTAGCACTTGCCCAGCGGGTTAAGTCCCAGGGCGTAGTCCATCATCTGGCTTACCACGTCTATGTATTCCTGATTTCCGGTGAGTTTCCACATCAGCACAATCGGGAATGTGTACTGTCCCTGAGCCACGTTGCTGCCCCACCAGTTCACGTTCATGGGAGCGCCGTTGGGGTAGGCGTTATCGGCAAAGGCGGCAATCTGCTTATCAACTACTGCCTGCAGGACATCCTTGAATACCTTTACGGTGGCAGGATCGGTCTTGGATGCAGGTGCCAGTATGTAACTGAAGAAATATGATGTAAGCCAGCCGCGCTCTGCAAATATCTCACTGCCCTGATTGTAGGTGGTGAGAATCTGCTCGGCATCGTGGGCGTGTGCCTTGATGTAATTGTGGCACTCGGCATTGCCGGTCATGAGGTACTTCTCGACGTTGTAATACATCTGGAATGAAGCGGGCATCTGGCGGTTACGCTCGCCATAGACGCGGACCGATGCGTTGTATGCACGTTCTGCACGCTCAACGTATTCCTTGCTCTTGGCCTCATCGTAAGGCTTGATTATGCGGGCAAAGTGATAGAACAGGCCCGATGCCCAGGCCGATGTACGCGGATCGAGCACCTCAGACCCGAAAAGATGGTCCTCAAAATCGTATGTGGTAAAGGGTGAGTAGCCGTTGGTCTCGGTGCCCCATGGAATCTGACCATCCTCCTCCTGGAAGTATTTCCAGAACATCACGCCCCATTCGGCCTCGTCAAGGATATCGGGTATTCCGTTGCCCTTACCCAGTATGTTGAATTGCTCATCAAACTTGTCGGGGATGTTGAACTGGTCATCGGTAAAGAGGCTGGGGAATGCCTCGAATGTGGTGAGCAGGGTGCTGGGTACGTCCATGTGGTAGGTACGGCGGTCAGCATCGCCTGCATCGTGGTAACCGCCCCAGGCCTGGATGGTGGGCTCGTCGCCCTTGACTATCAGGCTGGCCTCATTGATGCGGTAATAGGTCTGGTAGATGGTCTCGTGGCAGCGCTTGGTGCGGTAACTGAAATCGGAGTAGGGCTCAATGATCTGGATTCCGCAACGCTGGTTAAAGAGAGAACGGAAACTTACGTATGAGAGTTTCTGTGAGAACTGGCCGCCTACACCGAAGGGGTAGGATGATCCGTATCCGTCTACAACAATCTTGTACGGACCGCCCTCCGGAACCTGGGACAGGTCTATGCGATATACATAATCACCCGAAGAACGGTCATCACCTATCTCTGTAAGTTTGCCCGATGTAACTTTCTTGCCAATCTTGTTTTTCTTTAACTTATATACGGTGTATCCGGGCAGGTCACCTTCAATCTTGCGCACGCCGCCGTCACCCAGATAGATGGCAAAGTTTGCAAAGCGCTTGGTGGACAGGGCACTGTAGGCCACCTGGTTGGTCTTGATGGCCTCACAGTAAACCTTTGTGGGGTCAAACTTGAAACTGTACTTTCCGTATGGGGTCTCAATGCTGTACTTCCGGCCGCTCTTGAGGGTGGGTACGGTAAGGTAAACAAAGTGGTCGCACATATCAGCTGCAGCGGCGGTGCGGTTTATGCCAAGCACCTGTGTCCCGTTTACTTTCCATTGAGCGGGATCAGAGATATCAACCTCATTAACATCAAGCGTATCGCTTGTATAGAAAAGTTCTATGACGTTGTCGGCTGCCGTGCGAATCTCTTTGATTTTGAGACTGGCCAATGCATGGCTTGTTAAAAGCAGCGCTGCTGCTGTAATGATTATATTCTTCATAAATGGTCAATAATCGGGTTTATCAGTAATGGACTATGCAAAGTAACATTATTATTTGTAATTTTAGGCCAATAATTTAAATACAATTCTATCATGTCTGTTCAAAATAATCATTCCCGCCTTATCAAAGCAGTTTTATCAGCATGTCTGACGGTATGCAGTATTTCGTCAAACGCACAGTTCAACATGTTGAGCGGAGAGAAATCATCAACCCGCTGGAGTGAGATAAACTCTACCAATTATTGGGTTATATATCCTCGCGGACTGGACAGTCTTGGTCTTAAATATTCAACTCTTCTTGAGTATTACCACCCTTTGGTCGGAAAAAGCGTCGGTTACATGCCAAACCAGAGTTTTGAGAGTGCCTTGCCCGTAGTGCTGCATCCGTATGCACCTGTCACAAACGGAATGGTTGCCCTCGCGCCCCGAAGGATGGAGGTCTTTACATTCTCAGACCCGTACTCGCAGCTGCCGCCACTGCCTTGGGAGAATCTGCTCTCAATCCATGAGAACCGTCATGCAGCGCAACTGGAGTTTGCGGTTTCAGGTTTTTGGCGTGAATTCAGGAAAATATTCGGTGAGGTGGCGCCGCTCACGATAGACGGCCTTTATTTCAATCTGGCACTGGCCGAAGGTGATGCCGTAGTGGCAGAGACAGCCCTGACCAATTCCGGGCGTGGCCGCACGGCCGATTTCCTGGCCTATTACCGTATGGCTTTTGACAACGGCGATTATCGTAACTGGTACCGGTGGCGCTATGGATCGCTGCGTCATTATACACCGGATTATTATACTGTGGGTTATATGACAGTAGCCGGTACCAGATATCTTTATGACGCCCCTATGTTCATGTCGGAATACCTTAGAGCCATTACAAATCCGTTCCGTTTCAACGCAATGAATTCTGTTGTCAGGTCTTTTTCCGGCCAACGCCTCAAACAGACATGGCGTGAGATAGAAAATGCATTTGAGAGCGAATGGAAGGAACTTGACAGACAGCGCGGACCATTCCAGCAGACCACTCCGTCAGTGAATGACAATAACACATTCTACAAGAGCTACCGCGGTACGGTGCAGATAAAAGGAGGTGATCTGATGGCGGTCCGTACGGCAATGGACAAGGCGTCCCAACTGGTACGCATCAGTCCTGACGGAAATGTTACTCCTGTGCGTCCGTTCAGCGCTGACAGCAAGTTGGCATATTCTGCCCACACTGGCTGTATCTACTGGTCTGAGGCAATACAGGATATACGTTTTGAACTTCATGGGACATCCCGCATCAGAATGATGAACACCGCAGGCAACAGGATAACAGACTTTACGGAAAGCGGCCGTTATGTCAACCCCGCGGTATCGGATGACGGGCTCAGGCTGGCATGCGTGGAGTATCCGTTGGAGGGCGGATGCCGGATTGTGCTTTTCAGCCTGGATGACAGGACGGAACTGAAATCCTTTGATGTGCCGGGACTTCAGGTCAATGAACTGGCGTTTTCGGGCAACTACATAGTGTTCAACGCTATAAGTGATGCCGGTATGGGCCTCTATCTGACTGACATGAGCAGCATGGTCACGCTCGAAAATCCGGCACCGTTCAAGGTCAGGAGTCTCATGTCAAATGGGGGTAATGTATATTTCACCTCCGATAAGAACGGCACATCCGAGGTTTACTCATATACGCTTGCACCTGCCGCTGCCGGTTCGCTGCCACAAGGCGGGATCATGGTTCAGCTTACCAATACCAGATACGGAGCATCGGATCCGTACTTCTGCAACGGAGAACTCTGTTTTTCCGAATTGCAACCGGAAGGCAGGATCCCAGTCAAGGCTGATGCTCCATACAGACGGCAGGTCTCATTTGCGGATCGTGTATCATATCCTATAGCCGATGCGCTGTCTGCCCAGGAGGCAAGGCTTGCCGTTAACAGGCGCCAAGTGATGCAGATGCCGCCTGAAAACTACTCCAAGGCCCTGAATGCATTATATTTACACTCATGGGTGCCCCTGTATGTCAATACCGACGGAATACAAGGTTCTATGACCGGTTATGGCTATGAGCGGGCGTCACTGGGTGTTACGGCATTTTTCCAGAATCTTACAAATACCTTTAGCGGAAGGATGGGTATCTCCATACACCCGGATCCGTTCTATCAGCTTAAACTTGATGAGCATGATCTGAATGATAAGAAAACCCGTGTAAAGACATCAACAGGTTTCCACACCACACTTGACTATACGGGACTTCTGCCCAAGATCAGTCTGACATTTGATATAGGTGACCGTCATTCAGCCAAAACAGTCTACGGCATATCTTCACTTAATGACTCCATATATACAGCCAGTGCCGAGTCCGATAAGAAGGGTGTATATGTGGGAGGAAGTGCCATAGTTTCCGTTCCTCTTGTCAGTTCACACAGCGGATGGGTGCGCCGGTTGAATCCGTTTGCCGGTGTGCTGGCCAGCACAGACCAGCTTGGTGAGGGATACCGTGCCATCAAATACAATGAGACATGGGATGTGTATGAGCCCGATGAACCTCTTACTGGCGGCATGCACACAAATATCAGGTATATAGCGGGACTTACCGGAGGTATAGAGAGGCCGGTGGCACAGTCTGCCATATATCCCAGACTTGGAATAGGTGGCGGAATACAGTACTCTCAGAGTCCGTTTGCCAAGTCTGTTTATGCAAGCCTGTACTGTTATCTGCCGGGACTGACATCAATCCAGGGACTTAAGCTGCAGGCAGAGTTACAGTCTAAGAGGCAAATGGCCGGAACTACCGCAGCCGATGTGTGGGGATTCAATATGTTTGACCTTACACCCAGAGGTTTCAATGAGACCGGATTCGATGCATTGTTTAAGCTTTACTCAAAAGACTCATACAAGTTAAGTGCCGACTATGCCATCCCGATGCTCTCACTTGACATGGCATTCAGGCAGTATGCCTACCTGCGCAACCTTGAACTGGTGGCTCCGCTCAACGAGGGCG
>ONMR01000028.1 GCA_900318995.1 uncultured Prevotellaceae bacterium
CGAGCTGAGAGTCAATCCTGACGATCTCTTCTGCATTACTGTTTACGAGCGCATTCTCCACGGCAAGTTTCATTCCGGGGAGAAGCTCATCTTTCTGGGCGATCATCTGGTTTATAGCTGTCACGACCGCTTTCTGAAGTTCCGTTTCATAAAGCGTACACGAGGGGCATTTGGCATCGGCTTTCCGCTTTTCCAGCCTGCTAACGCAGCGCCAAACCGGGATGCGTTCCCCTTTGATGAACCACTGTGACCGGCGGTAAATGTCTCCACAATGTGAACAATAGACTTTGTTCGAAAGAGCATACTTGCCGCTGTAGACTCGCTTCTTTCCGGTCCCCGTCTCCAAATTGGCCCTGCGCTGCATCTCCTCCTGCACCTGCATGAAGATCTCTCTAGGAATGATGGCCTCGTGGCTGTTCTCAACATAATACTGTGGAGCAATTCCCTTGTTGACGACCCGCTTTTTGGTCAGGAAGTCCGTTGTGACTGTCTTCTGTAAAAGTGCATCGCCAATGTACTTCTCGTTCATCAGGATCTTCCGGAGCGTGCTGGCAAGCCAATAGTCGCTGCCCGCTGCCGTTCTGATTCCGTCAGCCTCCAGTCCTTTCCCAATAGCGTAGTAACTTTTACCCTCCAGGTACTCCCGGAAGATGCGTTTCACAACTTTCGCCTCTTCCGGATTGATGACCAAGTTCCCGTCCTTGTCCTTGTCGTATCCGAGGAAGCGGTTCGTACACACTTGGACTTTCCCCTGTTGGTATCGGTACTGCAGCCCAAGCCGGACGTTCTGCGAAAGGCTCTGGCTCTCCTGCTGGGCAAGGGAAGCCATGATGGTGAGCAGGACCTCTCCCTTGGCGTCCATCGTATTGATCGCCTCCTTCTCGAAGAAGACAGGGATGTTCTTATCCTTCAGCTGCCGTATGTACTTCAGGCAGTCGAGAGTGTTCCGGGCAAATCTCGATATCGACTTTGTGACCACCAAATCCACTTTACCGTTCATGCAGTCGTCGATCAGCCGATTGAACTCCTCACGCTTTTTGGTATTAGTACCGGATATGCCGTCGTCCGCATAGATGCCTGCCAGTTCCCACCCAGGATGGTTACCAATGTAGTCGGTGTAGTGCTCGATCTGCGCTTCGTAGCTTGTCGCCTGCTCGTCACTTTCTGTCGAGACTCGGCAGTAAGCTGCCACCCGGAGCTTCGGAGCACTCTCTGTTATTTTCCTTGTGCCTGCTCTTGCCTGTGCAGGGATCAGTCTTACTGTTGCCATTTCAGTCCTCTCTTTCAATTAAGCTGTAAATGTATTCTGCCTGCTTATAAGGATCGCTCAACTCCCGTGCCGGCATTATTAGCCGGAACCGGATAGGAGCAGGCTTTGCCTCAGTCGCCTTCTTCTGCTTTTTATCTCTGCCCAGTATTTTTTCTCGGCGTAAGCGCTCAGCTTCGAAAGCTCTGAAGGTGTCAGGATCAATGATGGCAGGATAATACTCATCACCGAGGTAGCGTCTGTTCTCCAGCATTACCCTTACGGATCTGTGTTTAAGCTCCAGTCCGGCTGCCTTGGCAGCACCCGTCAGGGAAAGCCCGCCAAGATAGCCATCATAGATCTTCCGGACCTGTGCAGCCTCCTCTTCGTCTATGACTGTTCCTCCGTTCACAATCTTATAACCGTAAGGTGTAAGCCCTTTTTTCATTCCACATTAATCCTTTCTGTTAGGCTCAGGCCGCATTTCAGATGGAAGATAACCTCCTCCCTTGAGCTTACCGTCGCCGTCTCAAGGAACCGCTCGACCAGTTCACCATTGAAGTCCGTGCTCGGCTCCGCGTGTCCGACAAACCGGATCAGCTCGGTGAGCGCCTCCGTCTTTTGAATGCCCCCAACTATAACGCCCATCAGCTTCTCCTTCTCTTCCGCCAGTGCATCAGCTTCCGAAGAAAGCTCATTGCTCTCGCTGGTAAAAAGAGCCGGTTCAAGATAGCCCCTTGTCATGAGCGTCACCAGGATCTCGCGCCGTTCTGCGTTCTTTTCCAGCTTCGCATCGATCTCATCTATCCTGAGCATGTTAGTCCTGTGCGTTTCACTGCGGATGCTGTCAAGCAGCGCATCCAGCACCGTGCCGAGATTGAGGGCCGTGCCGATGACGCCAATGAGGAGACCATCAAGAACCGCATAGCAACCTACCACAAGCAGACCGAGCCTCTTATCACCTATTATAAGAACGCCGGCAAGTACCAGGAGGTTGACGGCGAGTGCGGCGGCATCGAGGATGTCCGCAAGGCAATGTTCCGCGTGTTCAAGGGTATCGACCGTAAATTCATGGAGCGTCAGGTGGTACTTGATGACTCACTCCTGGATAAGGTACAGATGCTGGCCCAGGAGTCACCCCGTCTGCGCATGAACTATGACCTGCGCAACAGTGAGGATGACCAGAGTCAGCGTATGCTCAACGTGATGCTGCCCGGCACCCACACCACCATCCACAAGCACAACCTGTCCAGCGAGACCGTGATGCTTATGCGCGGCCGCATGGATACCGTATTCTATAACAACAAGGGCGTTGAGATGCAGCGCATCCACATGGGTGGCGATACCGGCGTATTCGGCGTCAACATTCCCAAAGGCCAGTGGCACACTTTTGAGGTCTTTGAACTCAGCATCATCTTCATGGCTCAGGACGGAGCCTGGAGCCCCCTGGCCAAAGAGAACATGCTATAAAAATAGTACAAAAGGTGACAGACCCCTTTTGTACTGTTTTGCCAAAATGATACAAAAGGGGTCTGTCCCCTTTTGTACTATTTTTATGCTTTAAACTGCTCTTTGAGTTTGGGCCAGTAGCCGCGAGCCAGGACAATGCCGCAACCTAAAATGGCGCCAAAGAATGTCCAGACTATCAGGGTTTTGGCGCGGCTGTTGGACGGCTTATCAGGGACGGTCACGGGCTGGATGACTGTCAGCACCGGAGTATCGCGCTTAACCTGCAGTTTAGCCTGCTCCAGCTGCTTTGCCAACTCGTTGTAGATGGTGTTTGCAGTAGTATACTTGGACTGAATACGGTTACGCTCAATCTCATTACGGGTTCCGATAGTACTCTGTGAGCGGTCAGTAATACGTGCCAGCTGCTCCTGATACATCTCGGTCTCCTGCTTTATCTCGTCATAACGTGCCTGGATATATTCCAGCTCACTCTCCGATTTCTCAATACGGAAACGGGTAATCTCATCCTGCAGCAGTTGCTGAGCCTTCATTGCCAGTTCGGCCGTCTGGATAGGCTCCGAACCTACCACATTCAGTGTAATGTAACCCTCCTTCTTATCAACCGCCAGCGATACGTTCTCGGCCACGGCCTTAAGCACCTTTACCTCGTCCTTTGTCAGCACCAGCGGCTTGGGAGTGTCATCGGCCCCACCCGCGGGCAGCACTATATCGGGTTTCTCCTTATGGATGGCGCCCAGGATTACGCCCGGAAGGCCGATGGTGTACTTCTTGATGGTACTCATCACGCTCGGCTTGGCAATCTCGGTCGCATACGTGAACATGCTCACCGCAGTATCCACCTCGGCATAGTGTACCGGCGTGTACATCAGCTCCTTACGGAAAGGAACGCTGTTAACTATCTGCGGATAGATAAGCGGCGAAAGCTCTGCGCCACTGGAACCCGAACTCAAGTCAATTCCGGCCAACGAAGCCAGACTGCTCAGTGACGAACTCTTGCTTGAACCCACCTGAGGCACCATCACAGTGCTCACAGAATATGTGCGTTTCATAGTCAGAGCAGCCACAAATCCCAGCACAATAAATGCGCACGTACAGATTATAATGGTCTTACGGCCATCCCACAGCTGCTTTACCAGCGCCATTATGTCTATGCCCTCCTCTTCGTCCATCAGAGGAGCGTTGTTCATATTCTCGTCCATATTACTTAAGTCTGTCAACAAGAATAACAAGTGATATAACCGATGTCAAAGTAGATACGGACTGGTTGAATGTCTGACCCCAGTTGACCTTCTCCTTGGGAGTCTCCAGCTTCTCGCGCTTCTCACTGTCAATGCTCACGGTGATAACGCCACCGGGCTGAACGGTCGGATAACGTCGTATGCCCAGGAATCCGCGCTTGGTGCCATCGGTCTGATAGTTAGGCATGGTCACGGTCACGCTGTTCTTGTTGGCAATCTTCTGGAAACCGCCGGCGTAGTGACGTATGTACCATGCAGCATTGTGATTGCCCTGATAAACCATAGTCTTGCTGGCAGCACTGAACTCATCGGGCACATACTGACCCATGCGTGTACCAATCTCACGTATAACCACAATATTCTCCTGACGTACAATATTAACCACATCGCCGTCCATCATAATCAGGTCCGATGCAATCTTGCCCTTGCGGCTCTTGGCATCCTTAAGGTTCATGCCGATGCTGCCGCGTGCGTTCTCGGTACGGAACACACGTGCGTACGGATCGGCGTCATCCAGCAGACCGCCTGCCATCTCAATAATCTCCCAGAGCTGAGTTTTGTTGTCATCCAGCATATAAACGCCGGGATACTTGACGCGGCCGTTAATCTCAACCGTACGTCCTGTGGTAAAGTCCGGAGTCATGCGGACCACAATCTGATCAAACGGCTGCAGCTGGAAATCGCTCTTGGGGTTGTAATCCTCATCAACCTCAAGCTTAATAACGTCAAATGACGATTTCTTCTCCGTCACATTCAGGCGGAACACCTCCACACGGTCATATGCGGCACCTACCTCAAAGCCGCCTGCCATTGTCAGAAGGTCATGCAAAGTAAGTGACGGATCATATGTTGTGCCGAACGGGGTCTTTACGGCGCCGTTCACGCGCACTTCGCCGGCGTTGGTATAAGTGGTATTGTCGTATATATTCAGCTGATCGCCCGGCTGCAGCTCCTTGTCCAGGTCATTGTCAAGAGAGATGGTGATGTATTCCATCTTGGCCGGATTCTCCACATCCTTACGGAAAATGTAAGCCACCGGATAAACGCTGGGTTTAAGTCCGCCTGCGTACTCAATGGCCTGACCCACAGTCATGCGGTCATTAAGGCCGAACTGACGGCTGAAAGGCTCACGCACCTGACCGTTCACGCTGATTGTCTCTACATCGCGGTATGCCGACTGCTGCAGAACCCTTACCACATCACGGGCCTGAAGCTCAAAGTCTCCGTTGCCGTTCTCTCCGGGGAACGGCACTGTCAGCACCTCCACGGTCTCATCGGACTTGGTACGCTCCACAAACACATAGTCTGTCTTGGCTGTATATCTGGGCTTTGCCTTCTCAATCAAGGCCTGCAGGCTGCTGTTGCCCTCCAGGTCATAGTTGCCACCGTAGTAAACATCACCATTGATGGCCACGTAATTCTCCATCGGAACATTAGACTGATGAATCATCACAGCATCGCCGTTGCGAAGGTCAACCGTCTGCTTGCCGCTCATTACATCGGCCAGGTTAAACTCCAGGTACTTGCGCTCACCGTTCTCGTAGCGCTCCACCTGAACGTAGTCCATGTAGGCGTTGTAAACCAGGCCGCCTGCATACTGGATCAGCTCCTTCAGGCCCTCGCCCGGAACCATCTCGTAACGCATCGGGCGGTTAACAGCACCGCTTATCTTTACAATGTTCTGTGCTACAGGTACAAACAGCACATCGCCATTCTGAAGGTCATACTGAATCTTGGGGTCGGGATTGGTCATGTATGTGTACAGGTCCAGACGGCTGGTCTTGCCGCCGCGGCTCAGCTGAATGTCACGGACCGAACCTATCTCGCGCGGGCCGCCGGCAGCTGCAATGGCGTTGAATACCGAATTCAAAGCTGACAGGGTAAAACCGCCCTGCACACCCACCTCACCGTAAATGCTCACCTGCACTGTACGGGCGGTAGTGATAGTCACTGCTATCTGATCCTTGCGGAAAGAGTAATGCGATGACAGTTTGGATATTATAGCCTCGCGGGCCTGAGCCATAGTCATGCCCTTAAGGAAAATCTTGCTTGATCCTGCCGGCTGTATTGAACCGTCGGCCGATATGCGCTGATGTATCTCGGTCTGTGACGATCCGAATATCGAGATGTGCACCTCATCGCCCTCGCCCAGCACGTATGTATCGGGAGCCTGAGCGCCATCGGTTGTACGGAACACATCCATAGACTTGCCGGTAAACAGCGAGTGGCCGTAGATGTCGTTTCCTTCGGTGGCCGATACGTTATTCTCGGCAAGTGCAGTCTCCAGTGCAGCCTCTGCGGCAGTCTCACCATTGGTTGACTGCGGAGCATCCAATGCTGCGGTAACAACCTCAGCACCACCGGTTGCGGCAGCGGCAGGGTTAGTATCGGCCGCATTCTTCTCGGCCTGCATCTTGTTCAGGATTGCCATCACGCGGTCCTGATAATTTGCATATTCCGTAGGGGGAATGTTGTCCACATCGATACCCTCCTCCATCAGGCGGGTCCTTACCTCGGTCTCATTAAGTCCTCTCTTCTGCAACTCGGCCTGAGCCATAGCCATCATTGAAGCACTCTGTGCAAACGCCATCATCGGCAAAAAGGCAAGCAAAACTGCCAGCAGTTTCTTCATATCTTTAAATATTATTTTATTTTTGACCGCAAAGATACTACAATATTCCCAATGATACAATTGGGGACAGACCCCTTTTGTACTATTTTGCCGAAAATGATACATTTGTGGCGCTCGGCCTGAAGGGACGCTTTCACCGCTCGACGCTTTGCGGCGCTTATTCGAGCGAAGCGAGTCTTAAGAAAGCGAAGCGACTGAAAGACTGTCCCCTTTTGTACTATTTTGCTGAGAAATCCTTTATTCTTTGCTCCTCGGAGCGCTTACAAACCAGTAATTGTCCGCCTTTTTCCGAAACGATATAACCGTCCAATCCCTGAAGCACCACCTTTTTCAGCCCCTCAGCATGCACCACGCAATTGCTTGATTCATAGAAGTGTACATTGCCGACCGATGCATTATTCTGCGCGTCTTTGGTGAGTTTCTCATGCAATGATTGCCAGTTGCCCAGGTCGCTCCACCCAAAATCCGCCGGATGCGTATAAACCTTCTTATCGGCCGATGCCGGCTCCATCACCGCATAGTCAATCGAAATCTTCTCACAAGTCGGGAAGATAGAAATGATACCATTGGGGTCAGGCCCCATTGGTACCATTTTATCCATCTGCTCCGCCAAAATCGGCTTATATGCTCTGATAGAATCAGTAATAGTCTTCACATTCCACACAAAAATCCCCGCGTTCCAAAGGTAATTTCCATCGGCCAGATACCTCTTAGCAGTCTCCAGATCCGGTTTCTCCTTGAACTCCTCCACCAAAATGATACCATTGGGGTCAGGCCCCATTGGTACTGTTTTCACATAACCATACCCCGTCTCAGGGCGGTTGGGTTTAATGCCGATGGTGACGATGAAGTCGTGGCCAGATGTAAACGCCAATGCGTCCGATATCACGCGTCTGAATTCCTCCGGGTTCATTACAACCGCATCGCTGGGAGTAACAACTACGTTGGCATCGGCATCCTCCTGACGTATGCTCCAGCACGCCCAGGCAATGCACGGAGCCGTGTTTCGTGCAGCCGGCTCAGCAAGAATGTGCTCACTTGGAATGCCGGGAATCTGCTCCTTGACGATATCCACGTACGCCTGATTGGTCACCACCCAAAAATTCTCCGGAGGGCAAATGCCCTTGAACCGGTCCACAGTAAGCTGGATCAGACTCCTGCCACAACCCAGAATATCAATAAACTGCTTAGGAAACTCCGGGGTGCTGAGCGGCCAGAACCTGCTCCCGATACCCCCCGCCATAATAACTACATGATTTGCCATATCATCATTTTTCAAAAATGATACAAAAGGGGACAGACCCCTTTTGTACTATTTTTCGGTTTTTCTAAAAGTTTGCCAGAACCAGCGACGGATAATTCCGCGCTTCTGATTGTCAATGAACGCATCAAGAACACGCGTGGAAGCACCCATCGGCTCAATATCATAATTTGCAATTGCCGCCGGAATCAAGCAGCTGAAGCCCTCACGCAGCACAATTCCATCGCCCGTCTCACGGATTTTGATCCTGCAATCGCCTTTAAGACACATAGTTATGATAAAACTGTCATACTTTTTGAGGTCCCTGTGAAAACGTTGTCCGATGTCCGTCACGCGGGCACTGAAAAAAGCCGTCTCCACCACCCTATTCGCGTGATTCGCCTTGACAGAATAAGCGGTCCTATATCGACTCTCAACACGATAATTCAGCGCCTGAGCCGCCAGTTCAGTATGCAGCTGACGAGGCTTTCCGTCCAATCCCGGACGGTTATAATCATATATTCTGTAAGTTACGTCCGATGACTGCTGAATCTCGGCCAGCATAATTCCGCCGCAAATGGCATGCACGCGGCCCGCCGGAATGTAAAACACATCGCCCGCATGAGCCTCATGACACGCCAGGGCATCAGTAATGGTACCGTCCCGCACCATCCGCTTGTATTCATCGGGCGTAAGGGATTTCCTGAATCCGGAATAAATGCACGCACCGGGCTGAGCATCAATGATATACCACATCTCGGTCTTGCCGTTCTTGCCGTGCTCGCGCATAGCCATAGCATCGTCCGGATGCACCTGTATGGAAAGGTCCTTCTGAGCATCAATAAACTTGACCAGCAGCGGCATTTTATCGCCATGATGCTTTGCAACCGCCTTACCCAGAATAGCTTCAGGGGCCGATGCAACCACCTCCGGAAGCGTCCGTCCGGCCCAAGGACCATTAGCCACCACGCTCGGCGAACTCTCCACAGCACTCACTTCCCAACTCTCACCGATATGCTCCTGATCCGGCAGTCCCTTCCATCGGCACAGCCTATCCCCGCCCCACACTATCTCATGCAGGTTCGGCTCAAACAACATCGGATACAATTTTACCCCTTCCATACTAACCGCGAAGATACAAAAAGATACAAAAGGGGACAGACCCCTTTTGTACTATTTATCAAAAATGATACAATTGGGGACAGTCCCCTTTTGTACTATTTGTCAAGCCTGATGATCACACCGCGGCTGATACCCGTCACACGCGATATCTGCATCACATTCTCGCAAAACTCCAGCAACTTTATAATGATCTCATCGCGTTTGGCCTTCTCAAGATGCTGAATAGTAGCAATTTCCGTAATTCCGAACTCTGCTTTGATAAACTCACGCAACCTATCATCGGACACACGCCTGCCAGTATAGCTGTCAAAATCCAATACTCTCTGCGTTTTAGGTAACGGAGTGTTAACTAACTCTTTAAGCGCATCGAACGATATCTTTGTGTAAACCGATTTCGTCGCGCACATCGGCACATCACAATACATCTCCGGATCATACTCGCGCCAACTGCTCCACCGATAATGCTCCACCTCCCGCACAAGCCCGCCGGCCACCGGATTCTGATGAACATACTGCATCAAAGTCAGAAAATACTCCCAATCATTCACGACTTCGCTCCTGAAACGGTCCTGAAAAAGGTGCCCCACATGCTCGTATTTCTTATTGAAATAACCCGCATAAGTACCTGAAATACTTTTAATTGCGTCCGATACCCGACACTTCTGCTCCCTAACCAGAAGGTGCACATGATTAGGCATCAGGCAGTACGCGTAAATAACCAGCAAAGGCGGAATCGGCCTCCCCGTCTCGTCCACCGGGAACACCACGCGCTCCATCAAATTTAAAAACTTGAGATAATCTTTCTCGTTCTCGAAAATATCCTGCTTGTTAACGCCTCGCAGAATCACATGGTAAACGCCAGAATCACTGACAGATCTAGATAACCGTGCCATGGTTTAAATAAGTTTTAATTGGTTGATAAAAGATTTTGTTACTCGCAAATATATAAAAAAGTACAATTGGGGACAGACCCCTTTTGTTCTATTTTTCCAAAACGATGCAAAAGGTACAAAAGGGGTCTGTCCCCTTTTGTATCATTTTTATCTAACTTTGCGTCGCTAAATCAGAAGTGATGTATTGGATTGAGGTAATAGGAACATTCGCGTTTGCCATCAGCGGAATCCGGCTGGCGGCGGCTAAGCGATTTGATCTGTTCGGACTATTCATCGTGGGGTTCGTGACGGCCGTTGGAGGCGGAACGATCAGAGATGTCATGCTGGGCGTGAGGCCGTTCTGGTTCGATGATCTGATGTCGCTGCTGATTGTTGCAGGAGCGCTGGTCCTGTACTATTTCTTCCACAAACTGGTGGACCGAATTGCGGGCACGATATTCCTGTTCGATACCATCGGACTTGCGATTTTTACACTTCTTGGCATGACCAAAGCCCTAGATATGGGTTGCTCGGCCGTTATCGCGATTGTGATTGGCACGATTACGGGTGCCGGCGGCGGTGTCTTGCGCGATATCTTCATAAACGAGGAACCGCTCATTTTCCGCAAGGAAATATATGCTCTAGCCTGCGTTGCGGGCGGAATAGTCTACTTCCTGTTGGAACATTTCAATCTAAGTCCGGCCATCTATCGGACCGGTTGTGTTGCCGGAGTGATAATCATCAGACTCCTAGCCACCAAATATCACTGGCAACTTCCCAAGGTGAAGATGTGAAAATAGTACAAAAGGGGACTGTCCCCTTTTGTATCATTTTCAAAATCTATTGATGGCTTCAATGATGTAGGAGACGGTTTCGGGTTTGATGGCGGGACCGATGGGGAGGCTTAGTTCCTGGACCGCAATCTGCTCTGTTACAGGCAGTTGCAGGCCGATGTTCCAGGGGGCCGATGCGTAGCACTCCTGCTTGTGCGGGGGTATGGGATAATGGATTAGGGTCTCTACCCCATTCTCTTTTAAATAGGCCTGGAGTTCATCCCTTTTAGAACATAGAATCGGGAACAGATGATAAACGTTTTGAGCATCGGGCAAGCGTTCTGGCAAAGTGATTAGTGGGTTATTAATGCCATCGTAGTACATCTTTGCAATCTGCTGACGGTGAGCATTGTCCTCATCCAGATATTTCAACTTAACGTCCAGCACCGCAGCCTGAATCTCATCCAGACGGCTGTTCCGTCCCGTATATTTAAAAACGTATTTGGCCGATGAGCCATAATTGGCCAGCGTCCTCACAGCTGCAGCCAGATCCGGATCATTAGTTGTGACAGCACCGCCATCGCCCAGCGCGCCCAGGTTCTTGCCCGGGTAGAAACTGTGGCCGGCAGCATCGCCTATCGAGCCGGTTCTGCGGCCATCGGCACTAAAACAGCCGTGCGCCTGGGCATTGTCCTCAATCAGTTTCAGGCCATATTTGCTGCAGAGTGCCCCGATCCTGTCAGTGTACGCGTTTCGGCCATAAAGATGAACGATACAGATAGCGCGGGTTCTGGGAGTAATTGCAGCCTCTATAAGAGCATCATCAATTTCAAGCGTATCGGCCCGAGCATCCACCAGAACCGGCTTCAAACCATTCTCTGTAATTGCCAGAATAGTAGCGATATACGTGTTTGCAGGAACAATGACCTCATCGCCAGCCCGCATCACGCCCAGCTCAATGTAAGCCCGGAAAATCCAGATCAGAGCGTCCAGCCCGTTGGCGCAACCCACGCAATGCTTGGAGCCGATAAAGCGCGCATAGTCAGCCTCAAAGCGCTCATTCTCAGCGCCCTGCAGATACCACCCGCTCTCCACCACACGCTTCACCGCCGCCTCAATCTCAGCCGCGTGCAGCCCCGTAACCTCCTTCAAGCTCAAAAACGGAATCATATCTGCAAATATAGCAAAATGATACAAAAGGGGACAGACCCCTTTTGTACTATTTTTCAGAGTTTGCCCTGCTCACCCAGGTATGAGTCCTTGAAGCCCAGGAAATAGAGCACGCCATCCAGTCCGATGGTATTGATGCTCTGCTCGGCAGTGGCAACCACACGAGGCTTGGCATGGAACGCAATACCCAGACCCGCCTCCGATATCATCGGCAGATCATTTGCCCCATCGCCCACAGCGATAGTCTGCGCCAGGTTCACCTTCTCCACCTGCGCAATCAGATGCAGCAGCTCAGCCTTCCTGTGCCCATCCACAATCTCGCCCACGTACCGGCCGGTCAGCTTACCGTCCTCGCCTATCTCCAGCTCGTTAGCGTACACATAATCAATACCATAGCGCCTCTGTAAATACTCTCCAAAGAACGTAAATCCACCGCTCAGAATGGCAATTTTATACCCGCAAGTCTTCAGGACCGACATCAACCTATCAACACCTTCAGTCATCGGCAGATGCTCCGCAATATCGCGCATCACACTGACATCCAACCCCTTAAGCAGCGCCACCCGACGGGTAAAACTCTCCTTGAAATCAATCTCACCACGCATGGCACTCTCAGTGATAGCGCGAACCTGCGCCCCCACACCGTTGCGCTCGGCCAATTCGTCAATGCACTCCGTCTGAATCAGTGTGGAATCCATATCAAAACAGATTAACCGCCTCATCCTGCGGAACATATCGTCCTTCTGGAACGAGAAATCCATCTCCATCTCCTGCGAAATCTTCATCAGCCTAGAGTGCATCTCGCCCGGATTCACGGGCTCGCCACGCAGCGAGAATTCAATACAAGCGCGCGTCTGCTTGTCAAGTTTTTTAATACTTTTCCGGCCCGTCAGACGCAGAATAGAATCAATATTAAGCCCCTGATCAGCAAGAATTTGAGTAGCCGCCTGGATCTGCCGTGCCTCCAGTTGTCGGCCCAGCACAGTAAGGATATATCGGTTTTTACCCTGATGCCCCACCCAATCCTCGTACTCATCATCGCTGATCGGAGAAAATCCGATGTTCACGCCCAGCTCGGTGGCCTTAAACAGCAACTCCTTCATCGCAAGGCCCGATTTCATCTCGTCCATGCGCATTAAAATGCCCAATGACAGCGTGTTATGAATGTCCGCCTGCCCGATGTCCAGCACCGTTGCATCATACTTGGCAAGAATGCCCATGACCGCCGCCGTCAGTCCCGGCCGGTCCTGTCCCGTAATCCTGATTAAAATCTGCTCCTCTTTCATACTCCAAAGATAGCAAAATAGTACCAAAGGGGTCAGGCCCCAATGGTACTATTTTTCAAAAAATGATACCATTGGGGCCTGACCCCATTGGTATCATTTTAACACTTGAGCGGCGGCGTTCTTGGTGTCCACTTTCTCGATGATACGCTCCAGGATGCCGTCCTCGGAAAAGATGAACGTGCGGCGCAGGGTACCCAGAACAGCCTTGCCATACATCTTCTTCTCGCCCCAGGCACCAAACGCCTGCAGCATCTCCGTAGAGGTATCGGCCAACAACCTGAACGGCAGCTCATACTTGGCCCTGAAACCAGTGTGAGACTTGGCGCTGTCCTTGCTCACGCCCACCACATTGTACCCCGCAGCCGTCAGCGCAGCGTAATTATCGCGGAACGAGCACGCCTCGGCCGTACAGCCCGACGTGTTGTCCTTGGGGTAAAAATACACAATCGTCTTGCGGCCATTCCCAATAAAGTCCGATGACCGAACCACCTGACCATCCTGGTCAACCACCTCAAACTGAGGCATCTTATCTCCAACTTTCAGCATAACTTCTCAAAAGTAGTACAATTGGGGTCAGACCCCTTTTGTACTATTTTCAAAAATGATACAAAAGGGGACAGACCCCAATGGTACTATTTATAACGTTTTTCTATCACACTCCAATCTATAATCTGCCAGAGGGCCTCCAGATGCGCGGCACGGCGGTTCTGATAATCAAGGTAGTAGCCGTGCTCCCAGACATCGAACGTAAGCAACGGCTTGAGACCGCGAACCACCGGGTTAGAAGCGCCCGGCTCCTGCGTAATCACGAGTGATCCATCGGCATCACGAGACAGCCACACCCATCCGCTGCCAAACAGCCCTACGCCCTTGGCCACAAACTCCGTCTGGAACGCCTCCACGCCGCCCCACTGCTTAACAATCTGAGCCTTCAGGCCACCATCATCGGCCAAAGCAACGCCCTTAGCGGCAAACTGCGAAAAATACAGATTATGATTCAGAATCTGCCCCGCATTATTAAACACCGCCTGATTGGCCGATGCACCACCAGCCGGATTAGCCCTGCACACAATCTCCTCCAGCGACAAATCCTCAGAAAGGCCGCTTCCAGGCAGCAGCTTATTAAGATTATCCACATAAGCCTGCAGATGCTTCCCATGATGGAAACTCAGCGTCTGCGCGCTAATAACCGGCTCCAGATCCTTGGCACCGTACGGCAATGTAATCAGTTCAAACATATCTCAATAGCATTAAAATTCCCACAAATATAGCAAAATAGTACAATTGGGGACAGTCCCCAATTGTATCATTTTAGAGTTTGTTCCGCAGTTTATCAAGCTCCGGCTTTACAAATCCCAGAATCTCACGACCAGGTTTGTTCATCTCAGTAGAATAAAGACTCAGCCTACCGTCCTTTTCCATCCCAAAGTTTGCCTCGGCATTTGATATCGCATCCTCTAACCGCGCCGGATCCTTCTCAAAATTAAACCCTCCGGAAATCTCCAGATGAACAAATTCCTTAAATGAGGCACAATCCCCGACCTTCTCTTGAGACGGCTTCTTATCATAAAAATGATAGAAAAGCCAAATCTCAAAACAAGGATTACTTTGAGCCACATTCCATACCGGATACGGTTTCACCTCATCCATCTGATCCTTAATACTAGAATTCTGCACTAAACAAAAATCCCTCAACGGCTTAATCTTCCCCTCTTCCTCCCACGTATCAGTATCAATAATAAACCAAACCGTATCACCGTGCTCGCACTCAACTGTATACTTGCGGCCGGGACCAATCAAATCCTTCTTAGCAAGCTCCATAAGCTTAATAGGATCGCTACCATCCGTAGGTGGAATAGTTATAACCTGTAAGTTCGATGACAATCCCTCAAAGAACCTGAAATAATCAGGTTCAGTGCCTTTTCCTTCGCAAACAAGGTAAATCTTATGAGCATCTCTTGACGGCTCACGTTTGCCGTAATCTCTCCGACGTTGAATCATGGGTTACCAGTGTAAATCTTTCAGGTTAGATAAGAATGGAATACCGCCATAACGGCCGTTCAAATAGCCGTTCTCAATGTTGGCGGTGTGATGAATATTAAAGTCACTCAAAGGATACAACTGAGTGGCCTGCTCGGCATCTTTCTGGGCAAACCAGATCTCATCAGGACGCAATATATCCTGATCCAGCAAACAAGACTCATGGGTCGTGAAAATCAGCTGACCATTCATATCATTGCTCTCCGATATCTTTCTGATAATGCTTTTTATCAGGATAGGATGAATGCTACGCTCAATCTCGTCAACAACATATACCTCAGAATTCAATGAAATGCCATAGAATAGAAGCATATACTCTATCAGTCGGCACGTGCCATCAGACTCATACCGCATGGGCATCTCATACTCTACTCCATTCATTGAATGGATAGCCACTATCTTCTTTAAATATACGTTATGTGTATTGTCCGATATAATATTCAGGTTTTCCTTTCCTGTTGCATCAGAGAGGACAACAGGAACGCCAGGCATATTTTTGGCATCACTATATGCCTTATACAATCTGGCATTATTCTGAATCTCACTTTCAACTAACAGTTCCTTACGCACCTCGAGCCTTGAGATGCCTGTGCCTAACTCCGGGACAGTTGAATTAACAAGATCGGCAAAACTCTTATTAGTCTCCAGAAGATGAGGTACAAATAGTACTTTACTTCCAGGCTGTACCAAATGCAATGAATTGGCAAACCATCTGAAAGCATCCGTTATTATAGGAACCTCATCGGGATAATAATTGCCCAAGAAAGAGAACAACAGCATATCCGGCCGTACCAATCGGCTTATGGCATCAATATATGAATCGTTCATTTTCTTTGATGAGTATTTCCCATTGATCTTTATGGCCGATGCATTCCTGGAAAACAGCTCAATGTCTCTATGTTTCAGACACAAAAGCAACTCCTCTAAAATAACGCTATGCTTTTGGAGCTCTACATGATAATAGTATGTTTTTGCATTATAAAAGAATTCCAAAGCAAACCCGGTTGGTTTATCCGGACAATCGGGATCATACTGAAATGGAACTCCTGACAAGTCGTATCCGCCGACAGAACCAGATAAAACAGATCTTTGTAAAAAAGAAAGTGCATATATAAGATTACTCTTTCCCGCACCATTAGCACCATAAATAGCCCCCAGTCTTAACGCAGTGGCATGACCACAATCAATCTTATGATTATCATGATTGTGGCTCTTGCTTGACGGGAAAGTATTAAACTCTACTTGCCCTTTAAACGATGCGAAATTCTCAACAATAAAGCGCAAAATCATAGCTATTCCGTTAAAAGTTCACGGCAAATATACATATTTTATATCAAAAACAAAGAAAACCGTTATTTTTTTCATTGTAACATGGCCCATGCAAATTTCTCAACCATGTGGATTTATATTCCACATAACTCAATGGTCGCAGATACATCTCATCGCCACGCCCTCTAAATTCTGTAATAATATCTTTTGACAGGAACCTGGAGTTTGAGCCTGTCGCATAAGTATATTAATAATCATGCCTGTCTCTATTTATTTTTTTTGCAATATTTGCAAAAATATTAATTAAGCGAGCCAATCATCCATTTATTACTATATGGCCGATGCTCCGATACCCCCTAACCTTCATCTCATACTCCGGGGCAGTATAATCAATATACATCTCATACTCTTTGATGCTCTTAGATTGGGCGATTTCATGTAACAACTCTTTATGTTCCTTTGAAATATGTCGTCCGTAATATATCGCCACAGGCTTATACAATATCTTTGATGGCTTAGTGTCTGTAATATCACGCAGAGTGCAATCAATCATACGCCACTCTTTTTCATAAGCCCATATCGATGATTTGTGAAGTGCAAGCTTAATAAACGAAGTTATATCGGGATTATTAGCCTCAATGCCAAGCATTTTTAGAAACGACCATGCCATATAATGAGACACATCCATCCTCTCATCATCATATATTACCGGATACAAACCAACATTCCTAATCGGTTTTTCCAGAGTAGGCCTGAAGTTATATTCTAATGCAAAGCCCTGATGTGAATTCGCGTAATGACTCCACATGAGAACGGACTTCACACTCTCACTAAAACAAGCCATAGTTGAATACTTCTTGGCAGTTTCCGTTAGAATTGGGAAATAGGTCTCTATAAGATTAACCATATTGCATCTACTCTCCTCAATCTTGTCTTTCAACACACTTATATCATCAATTGACATAAGTGCATTCTTGAGAAAAGCAATTATATCAACAGGAAAAATCTGTTTCACTTCCTCGGGAAGGTCTTTCCCCTGCGCAAGCCAGGCCTTCATCCCCTCAACAGTTTCATAACTCACTATTGCATTTACAGACCGTATTATCTCCTCTTGGTCATATCTCACTAGAGTATCGTACGGATCATTAAATCTATCAGCAGTCACTGCAAATAACGCGTCATTCTTAAAAGCATCAATTTGCTGATTATTATTCTTCAGATCATTATTCAAAGGCCTATAGCGAAAGAGCGCATTGGGCATCATTTGAAATATGGCTTCCGATACTGGAAACAATATCTTCTTCATTTCTTCCTCCGATGTCCCTTCTGGAACTACGGAAGCGTGTAATCTATTTGCAAATTCATCCCTATTCATTACACTCTAAATCTAAATCAATACAAATTAGGAACAGATGGATCTTTGCCACGTACATATGCATTTGCTAAAGCTACTCCCACAGGTGTAATATCAAAACTTCCCTCAATTGTATTCCACCACTTATGTACAACAGCTAAGTTTTCAAATTTGTCCCATTCCTTCCAAAAAGCATTCAACAATTCCACGTCATTGCTCCCATCCTCACATGCAATTAGAATAGCATCCTTCATAACTGTTTTCTGAGCATCATTCAAGGGAATCTTAATAGTTGACGCTCCATTTTGTTTTATAAAAAACAAATGATCAATATTTGTATCCAAGCTCCAAACATAATAGCCTTCTTTTAATATATAGGGCACAAAGCAAGATGTACTTATACCAACGCCTAATAATTTATCCTTAA
>ONMR01000032.1 GCA_900318995.1 uncultured Prevotellaceae bacterium
GTCATTGTAGTCAGTTTTTCGGAGTAAAATAACAAATAAAGACTATTTCTATTTGTGCGTGATTATGATATAGAAGAATTTGGCACTAAAGTTGGTTATGTTTTAGAAGAAAACTGTCTTTAGAGCATCTGTAATGCCGATAGATTTTTTCATATACACATGTATTATTCAGTATCGATTCTGCACAATATCGTATTGGTTAGTGTGCTATTTCTGTAAAATATCGCATTCCTATAAAAATGTTTTCTGTAAAATATCGCATTTTACTGCATACTTTTCGTATCTTTGCAAGAGTAAAATGCAGTGACTATGATAGACAAAAGGGTACTGGAATTAATCCTCACAGACCAGCAGGAGGAGCTTGAAGAGAGGGCTGACGAGGCATTATGCCACAGACGTGAAGAGGTTTTGGTTGACACAAAGAGTTCACAAGCACAAGTTATTATAGGTGTAAGGCGTAGTGGAAAGTCCACGCTCTGCTATCAGGCACTACATGGCAAGGGGTTGAAGTTCGCGTACGTTGACTTTGACGATGAGCGTCTAGTGAAGCTTGAATCGGACCAATTGAACGATGTACTGGAGATACTGTATAAGATATACGGTGATTTTGATTATCTGTTCCTGGATGAGATACAGAATGTGGAGGGTTGGCATCTGTTTGTAAACAGGATACTCCGCAAGAAGATGCACGTAATAATAACCGGATCAAATGCCAAGCTGTTAAGCAGTGATCTGGCAACACATCTAACGGGGCGTAACAAGGAGATTGCGCTCTTTCCTTTCTCTTTTAAGGAGTTCTGCATAATGAAGAGTGTTGACACCCAGAGACGTACTACTAAGGCCGAAGGATTTCGCCGTGCCGCATTTGACGAGTACCTGAAACAGGGCGCGTTCCCTGAGTTACTGAGTATAGAGGACAAAAAGAGTTACGTGAGCAGTCTGGTAGAGAACATACTGAAGCGTGATATTGAGCAGCGCTACAAGATAACATACAAGGCTGCCTTTGAAAATATGGCCCACCATCTGCTAAACGTTTCGCCCACAATAGTTGTTACCACAGATCTGGCTGGGCAGTTCCACTTCAGGTCTGAGCATACTGCCAAGAACTATGTGAAATATCTTAAGGAGGCTTACATGCTTATAGGCATACAGAAATACTCACAGAAGAGCAAGGTTCGTTCAGTTCAGGAGAAGGTGTATGCAGTTGATGTGGCCATGATGGACCAGAGAGAGAACGCGTTTGCAGGAGATAATCTTGGTTACCGCCTTGAGACCATAGTTGCCATACATCTGATAAGAAAGTGCAAGATAGAAGGACTGGATGTATATTACTTAAATGACAGATCTGGCGAGTGCGATTTTTTGGTTTGTAAGGGCAATAAGGTAGTACAGGCTATACAGGTGTCATACGATATATCGGCCGATAAAACCCGCAAACGTGAGATAAACGGCCTGCTACTGGCCGCTAGACAGACCAAATGCGATGATCTGTTATTGCTGACCGATCACGAGAGTGGTGAGATAGAGCAAGACGGACGCAAGATGAAAATCCAGCCTGTCTATGAATGGGCTACAGAGTTGGAAATATAATCAATAACGTCAGGAACAAATGTATTGGGGCGAACCCGGAGGGTGAGAGCGGTCCCGGAGGGCCGCCCGTTTCCGAAAGGAAACTAAAAAGAGGTCCCACATGCTCCACATACAAAAAGGCCGCCATCGGCGACCTTTGTGCATGTGGAGCATACGAGACTAATTTGGGATATTAGGGGGTATTATGTGATATCGTTATATTATTGATAATGTGACTTCTGAGACAGATTGGTGTTCCTGTTTATTCCTGATTATTTCATAGTTTTAGGAAGATTTTAGGAAGGTGTCCCATTGAGGTTAGGAATAATGTATTATCTTTGCCATAGGTATTTAAAACACATTTTTTATGTCTACAATTTATTACATTGGCCCGGTCCTTAAGGACGGAAATGCGGGTATTTTTATCAGAGTTCAGAACAAAGAGCCTAAAATTGACATTAAAAAGAAGACTGGGCTTAGTGTCAATCCTCGTGTTTGGGATAAGAGAAACTCCAAGACTTTCTGGGATAAGTACAAGGGAAACACTGAGATTGAGAAGTTGTTTGAGCAGCTGAAGAATATACGCAACAGCGTGGAGGGTCAGCTGGCTTTGGGTAAGGCACTGAAGAGTGAGGATGTGCAGAAGTTGATTGAGGATGTCATTTACAAGGAGGCGAAAGAGGAGGAGCAGCGCAGGAAGGAGGAGCTGCTGCGGATGAAGCTGGAGGCGGAGAAGATGACTCTGGTTAAGTACTTCCAGAAGTTTTATGATGATGCGGAATCAGGGAGGCGGGTTACTGTTAAGGGAACCCGGTACACTCATGGGTCTCTTACCAGCATCAAGCAGGCTCTGAATCATTTTCTGGATTTTGAGGGGTCTCTTAAGAAGAAGCATGATTTTAATGATGTGAACATGGACTTCTACAATGATTATATGACCTACCTCAATAATCATAACTACAGACTTAATACTATCGGCAAGAATATATGCTGGCTGAAGGCGGTCATGTCCATGGCGGAGACCGAAGGGTATCATCACAGTGCTATATATAAGGATAAGAGGTTCAAGGATACCAGAGTGGAGGCTGACTCCATTTATCTGACCAAGGAGGATCTGGATGCCATACGGGATGTGGACCTTAGCGGTGAGCAGCCGGGTTATACGCTGGCCAGAGATATTTTCCTGATTGGCGTTTGGACGGCGCAGCGCGTTTCTGATTATAACAACCTGGACAGCAAGAATGTCAAGGAGTATAATGTGAGGACTATTGAGGATGTGGATGACCCTGACAACCCCGGCAAGACTAAGGCTATTGTTGTGGAGAAGACTAAGAAGGTGATTGAGATTGTGCAGAAGAAGACGGGTGCGAAGGTCTATATTCCCTGTTCCTCGGAGCTGCTGCAGATTCTTGAGAAGTATGATTTCAATGTGCCGCACCTTTCGGACCAAAAGGTGAATGACTATATAAAGGAGGTGGCTAAGATGGCCAAGCTTGAGGATGAGATTCGTGTGGAGTATGTGAAGGGAGGCCAGAAGCATGTGGATTTTGTTCCGAAGTGGAAGATGGTGCACACCCATACTGCCAGGCGCACGGGTGCCACGCTGATGTATCTTTCGGGGATGGATATTTACGATATTATGAAGATTACGGGCCACACTACCCCGCTTACGCTTAAACGCTATATCAAGGCTGAGGAGCTGGAGGTGGTGCAGAAGATGGTCCAGCAATATGACTACTTTGATTAGTAGCATGTGTTGATTGGCGGGCCATGTGGGCCCTTATACGATTAGTCCTTTTTACTATATACCTATTTTAATTGAAAGAGATGAACAGTATTAATGCTGCCGTTACGGAGATAGATGTATTGACCTCAGCCGCCGCTGGTGCGATGGCTGAGGTCTCTGACGCTATTGGGCGCGATGGTTTGGAGAGTGAGGATACCGGGGATCTTAGGCACCTGGTGGAGTTTGTCATTGTGAAGACCGGTGAGATTAAGGAGCTGCTGACGCGGACTCTGGACAGCATTCTGGCGGAATGGAACGGGATAACCGGGAACGGGATGCTGGAGGGGAAGGTACGCGAGTATCTGAAGCTGGGGCTGGAGTTTCTGGAGAAGGCTGACGCATTTGACGTTAAGGTTGCTGATTGCCGGTATGACCTGAGTTCGCTGGTTGGTGAGAGCTGGTTTGCACGGGAGCTGCTTACGGTGATGTGCGATTGGAGGAAGAGTGTGGAGCCGGTGTTGGAGGCTCTGGAGAAAAACGGCGGAGTTGAGCATGGGTTGGTGGATCCTTTTGAGACGGCGGTGAGGAAACTGCGGCCATACTTTACGGGCGTGGGCTCTGAGGGCTTGAGGGCGTTGGTGATGAACGGTGTGTCTTTGGCGGCCAGGCCTACCTGGAAGCAGGACCGCAGGCAGGCGGTGATACTGGGGGAGACACTGGGGATAAGCTGCAGGGTGATGAACCTGTCGTTTGTATTCACAAACCGTAACGGTGCTGAGCGGCCGCTGAAATACAGCAGCGACAGGCCTGACCTGGATTACAGCTGCTATGAGATTTATCCTATCCTGACTGAGTTACTGGATGGGATAAGGGAGAAAAAGAAAAGCCTTAAATAAGTCTTAAAAGCGCCATTGCAGACAGACATAGGCGCTGTAATATCAGCATCTTAAGGCAGGTGGAACAAAGCTGTGGCGTTTTGTTCTGCTTTTGGGTGCTATTGTATCCCTCCTTATGCCACCATACTTTTGCAGTGCCGGTAAAAATTGCCGGCACAGTATAGGCCTACACTGTTTTTTCTAATTCAAAACAGTGTTTTTATGGAAACATTAGAAGCAATCAAGTTATTTTTATGCGACTTGATCAAGCCAATCGTGACGGAGGCTGTGGCGGAGGCCATACCCAAGCCTGAACCTAAACAGAGTCTGCATCTGCTTACCCTGGCCCAGGCTATCAAGACTTACCCTATCTCACACTCGACTATCTACCGGTTGTTTGACCGGGGACAGCTGTCGAAGCACAAGCTGGGGAAAAGGACCGCCCTGGATGAGAGAGAACTGATGGTGCTGTACAGGAAGGAAACCCTGACCGGCACAACCGCAAGAAGAACCTCAGAAAGATACCCGTCATGAAAAAAATATCAAGAAAAACGGTGGATTGTCACACCGCGTCAATGATTAGAGTTTATTTTGCGCTCCAGCAATCAATTATGCCTACCGGTTATGTCAGAGAATGATGGTTTGATAATGCCTAAATTCGATCCGGGTGCCGTCCTTGTAACCTTGTTTAAAAGAGTTTGCCCGCCTAAGACCAAAGGTGAGAGTAAGGAAGAAAGATGCAATGAGACGCGGACCGATGAGATAATGCAGAGAGATATTCCCTTGACCGACTTTGTCCGCCTGGGTGCCAGGTATATCTCCAGTCTGGAAAAGATCTGGGCTGAGAAAGATAAAAACAAGGTGAAATATCTGAAACGTGAACTGCTGCCGGCTGCAAGCATTTCGGCCACTCTGAAGACCAGGAGCTCCGGGGTGTCTCTGGAGAATAAGATTATTCAATATACCGGACTTATTGTTCTGGATTTTGACCACTTGGAGAATATTGAGGAGGCCAAAGAGAAGCTGAAACAGGTGCCTTATATCTGGTACGTATCGATGTCGGCGAGCAAAAAAGGGCTTTATGCCATTGTCCTGACTGACAACAGGAACTATAAAAGACATGAGTTGTACTTTGATGCCCTGATTGATGAGGCAAAAGCTTTAGGCCTGAATCCTGACAAGCCATGCCGCGATGTTACCAGACTGAGGTTTGTATCCTATGATGAGAATCCCTACATTAACGAGAACTGTACCCCGTACCAGCTGCCGGATGACTATTACCCAGTGAAGGATGACATATACCTGCCTCCAGGGGACGATGCCGATGAGGTGCCTGAGGGACCCGCTGCCGAGGTAACGGATGACCAGAAGCTACATGCCGCGGAGGCTCTGGAGCTGAATATGCCCCTGGGACGCAAGTTACCGTATGCGGATGCGCCCGAGAGAGCAATGTCATTTGCCAAGGAATGGGAAAGGAAGCAGATTCCGATTGACGATTTCAGGGACTGGTATGTGATGGCATCGGCACTGGGTACTCTTGGTGAGTATGGATGGGGAATACTGGAGATGATCTCTAAGTTCAGTTCCAAGTATGACAGGGATAAGAACAGGGATATTTTTGACAGGGTAAGGAAAACCAACCGTGAGATTACTATGGGAAGTTTCTTCTACAAGTGCCACGAGTACGGTGTAATGACCGATACAGCTACGCACAAGGAGAGCCCTGAGTTTCCGGTGAATGCTTTCCCTGACACTATCAGGGAAATCATCCTTAAGGCCCACGAGGGCATGAACCACCCTATCGACTACATTGGCTCCAGCCTTATCGCCGTGGCTGCGGCTGCCGTGGGCAACAGCATCCAGGTGAGGATGATGGCGGACTGGATAGAGAAGCCCATCATCTATATGGCCATAGTTGGTGAAGCCGGGTCGAACAAAAGTGCCCCATTGGCATTTGCCGTGAAGCCGCTGGAGATTATGGACGACATAGAAATGGATGAGTACAATGAGAGATATGAGGAGTACCGGGAGGAATGCGAGAAGGCCGCAAGGTCTAAAGGCATGATGCCCGAAGAGCCCGACTATTTCCAGTATGTGCTGAACGATTTCACGATTGAGGCCATGATGCAGCAGCATGCGGTGAACCGCCGCGGTATGCTGGTGTATAAGGATGAGCTGCTGAACTTTGTACGCAACATGAGCCGTTACAGTACAGGCAATGACGAGATGACCTGGACAACCATGTTCACCGGTGGCGGGATCCAGAACACCAGGAAGGATAAGCGGAAGACCAAACTGAAATCCACCTGTGTATCAATCATAGGTACCATACAGCCGGAGAGCCTGCCTGAGTTTGCCAAGGGCAAGACTGAGAACGGTTTCATAGACCGCTGGCTGTTTGCCTATCCGGAGAAGCTGAAGGCACCGAAGTTCAAGACGGGAAGGCAGATGCCGGAGATAGTGGATATGTGGTATAAAGTGATTGACCGCATACTGGATATTGAATACGATCCTGCTGCCGAGCCCATTATCCTGAGCGAGGAGGCTGAAAAGGTCTATGCCAACTGGTATGACGCCCTGGCTGAGAAGAAGTTCCATGCGGATGTGACTTTCAGGCGGGCATCGACCAAAATGGAACGTTACCTTATCCGGTTGGCCATTGTTCTGGAGGCGCTGCGTTACGGTGCCGGCGGCGAGCGTGTGAAGGAAATCAGTGCGTGGGCCATAAAGGGTGCCATTGACCTGGTCTATTATTACCTTTCTTGCGGAATGAAGGCCAGAAAGAAGTTCAAGACCGGACCATTGGAGACCCTTACCGACCTGCAGCGTATGATTTACACTGATATACCTGTGAAGTTTGAGACCAAGGAGGGCATTGAGATTGCTGAAGGGCACGGTATGAGTGAGCGAACGTTCAGATACTGGCTCCATTCGGACTTCTTTATAAGATGCTCTCACGGCAATTACGAGAGGAGATACAGGTAAAGGGTATATGCAGTTTTGCCTTATTTGCAGTATTTGCCGTTTGAGGTTTTGGTTGATGAATCCGTAGAAATGAAGAAAACCGCTCTGTAGTGTGTCAGAACGGCGTTTTGGAAGATGCTGCGGAACACGGGGATGAAGAAACGGCAAATACTGCAAAACGGCAAATGCCAATAAATGGAAGATTAGCGGTGATGTTTGGCTGATGTTTGGTTGATGCGGGATTTTACAGGGTGTGCACAGCACCTGCAGTGGTGGAATAAAAGAGTGACAAAAGTTATGAAAGCTATGGTACGAACGGTGTGTCCCGGAGCGATGGCGGATGTGTGGAGCTTCTGCCTTGGGAACATATGGAAGATTTACTTGGTAATGAGGCTTTAGAGGTGTATATTTGCAGCCGACTGACTTAAAGACATTCAAGATAGACCTTTTCTAACCTAATTTGAGCAGGAAGACCATACTAAAACACTTAAACTTACTAGGAAATCTATGTCAGAACAGAAAGCAGCAGGCAGAATCCTGTGGGTAATGAGCCTGCTAAAGAACAACAGCCACAATACGGTGGATGTGATTGCATCAAGAGTGGGATTAAGCCCCAGGTCCGTTTACAGGTGCATAAAAACACTGCAGGATATGGGCATAAACGTAACGAAGCGTTATGGAGCGGTTTACACAATTGACGAGGAGAAGGTGGACTTGAGGAAGCTCAAGAACCGCTTGCAGCCGGAAAAGCCGGAGAAAGGAATAATACTGCAGAAACCTTGCCAGGACCTGAAGAAGGCCCGTGACACCTACGAGGTGCTGGAGCTTATGGAAAAGGAGCATAAGCTGGATGATGCACCCTACCTGAGGCAAGTGGTGGCCAACGTGACGCTGCTGCAGAAAGCCGCACAGCTAAAATACAAGGTGACGGTTGAATATGACACCAACACATGGGGCAAGAGAATAACCAGAGTGTTAGAGCCCTACACGTTTTTCTTTTACTACAACTATGTATGGTGCTTTGACTGCGACAAGGGATTGAACATGCCTCTGAGGGTAAGCCGCATGGGTCAGGTAAGGATAATGGATGAGAAATGGACCCAGGGCAGCAGACACATGAAGCAGAAGGTGGATGCCTTTGGCTGTTGGGGTCACTACACCAAGCATGTGAAGCTGAGGCTGACCATGCAGGCCCGCAATCTGATGACCGAAGCCCACCCCATCAGCATGATAACGATGAAAGAAGACCCGGACTACCCCGACGGCCAGCGCTGGATAGCAGACCTGGAAGTATGTGAATACTCCGGACTGACCCGCTACATAATGGGCATGCTGGATGAGGTGGAGATACTGGAGGGCGAAGGCCTGAAAGAGTACATCCGCGAATGGCGTGAGAAGATTAACGCCGTGGTGCTATAAAATGTCTGTATAATATGCTTACGAGTTTTATCTTATAATCATGATACTGTCCTTTTTGAATTCATGTTTTCGTCATGATATGAAAAATAATTTGTTATTTTGTCATTCACTTTATTATGGTAAAAGGTGATAAGCATCATGATGAAATTATTTATAAGTAGCGTACAGAAAGAGTTTGCATTAGAGCGCAAAGAAATTGCTGTATACATAAGGCAGGATGCAGTTCTGGGAAAATTCTTTGAACCGTTCCTGTTTGAGGAGTTACCGGCAAGAGATGTATCTGCTGCTCAAGCTTACTTATCGGAAGTGGAGGATTCGGATGTTTATTTAGGCCTGTTTGGAGCTGAATATGGTTTTGAGGATAAAGAGGGCGTTTCGCCCACAGAGCGAGAATATGATAATGCTACAGAAAACCATAAATACAGGATAATCCTGATTAAAGATGTACAACAGCGCGAACCTAAAGAAAAGGCTTTAATTAAGAAGGCCGAACATGATGTAGTACGAAACAAATTCAAGTCATTTGAACAACTCAGGAATGCTGTATATGCGGCGTTAGTACATTATCTGGAGCTGAGAGGATTTCTGCAAAACAAGCCTTTTGATGCAACATGGAATGAAGAAGCCACTTTAGAAGATCTTGATAATGATAAGATACGCTGGTGGACAGGGATGGCAAGGGAGAAACGCAACTACCCTATTGCTTATAGTGAAGAGAATGTTCATAAAATACTTACCAGCCTCCATTTAATATCTGATGACGGTAAGGTTTCAAACGCTGCATTATTGCTTTTTGCCAAGGATACCCAGAAATGGTTTGTCACTGCTATTGTAAAGTGTGTACAGTTTTATGGAACTAAGATGCAAAAACCGATGGCCAGCCAACAGGTTTATACAGGAAGTATCTTTGAGGTAGTTGATCAAGCCGTATCATTTGTCATGTCCCATATTGATGCCCGTGTAGGTGAAAGAACTGAATCTGCGCAAGTAGATGTAGAGCATGAGCTACCAATGCAGGCCGTAACAGAAACAATAGTTAATTCATGTGTACACCGGGATTACTTGAGCAATGGTTCTGTTCAAGTTATGCTTTTCAATGATAGGCTTGAAGTCAGGAACCCAGGACGATTACCCAAGGGAATAACCATTGGAATGCTTAGTGGTGAACACACATCGCTACCTGTCAATCCCCTTCTGGCTTACCCTGTATATTTAGCTGGTTATATTGAGCAGGTTGGAACCGGCACTACAGATATTATTGACAAATGTTTGGAATATGGACTTAAAAAACCTGTATTCAGTCAAGGTGCAGATTTTTCTGTTACTATATGGAGAAAAAATCATGAAAAAGCAAGCAATGAAATAGGTAAAGATGGAGGTAATGATATAGGTAATGATGGAGGTAAAGATATAGGTAATGATGGAGGTAAAGATGCTTTGCCTGATAGGGGTCCTAATAAAAATGTGCTGAATCTTATAAATGTGATAGGAAAGCAGCAGTTGACCCTAAAACAAATGATGGGAACCATGTCATTAAAATCATCGAGCAGTTTCCATAAGACTTACTTGGATCCAGCAATTAATGATGGATACGTAGCAAAATTATACCCTGATAAACCGACTAGCAAAGGACAAGCATATTTACTGACCGAAAGGGGGTTGAAGACCTGGAAGAAAAGCCAAAAAAAATAATTTGGCTACATTCTATAAAAACGGATACCTGATCATTAAATGTGGTTTTAAATAGAGAGAGGCCGACTAAGATTCAGTATTAGCCGGCCTCTCTTGTTGTTAACAGTGAAAAACTACTCGATGATGTACTTGCCTTGGTAGGACTGGCCGGTGGAGAGGGTCAGCTGAAGGTGATACTCTCCGGGGTCTGGTGAGACGGTAATGGCCAGGGTGTTGGTGGCGGCGGCATCGGACCAGACCTGGGCATCGGCGCTGCGGGTGACTTTGGCGTTGATGTAGGTGATGGTGGCGTCGGCATCGATGTACACTACTCCGTCCTGAAAGTAACAGTTCGGTGCCTGTGCGGCGCTGCGGGGGCCAGGATTGGGAAATGGATTTGGTGCCGGTGTGATGGGGATGGGGATGGGCTCATCGGGGACGAGACGCGGACGGATGACTATGAGGGGCAGGTTTAAGGGCTCATCGGAACCGGGCGGGATTGTACCGCCGCCTTCTCCGCCATCCTGGGCGAATGTGTTGATTGATAAACTGGGCATGAGAGCCAATGCGATCACTAAGAGTTTTTTCATGTTGAGTTTCATGATAATAATGGTTTTAGATTAACAGTACAAATATAGTGATTTATTCGGGGAATGGCAAGAATGTGGAGAATTATTGACTATGAAAAATACTAAATGCACATTTTTGTGGATTGTGTGTAAAATAATTGGGGAAATGCTTGGAAACGGGGATTTTGTGTTGTAAATTTGTGGGTGTAAGGAATTACAAAAATCGGACATAAAAGATCTGATACCATGAAAACACGCACTTCAATTGCATTTGAGGCTTTAACTGGCACTGCGGGCAATGTTACTGCCCGCAGTACCCGTTTTGGGACGGTGCTTAGCGGACGCTGCAGGCAGCCGCGGAAGGTTACTCCGGAGCAGAAGGATATGCGGGCTCTGTTTGGGCGCGTGGGCCGGAGCTTTAAGCGGCTGACGCCTGAGCAGATTACTGCTTGGGCTGTGTTTGCCGGGGAGCATGGGTTCGGGTCACGGATGCGGACTCAGAGTCCGGCGGTGAATGCTTACGTTACGCTGAACTGCAACCGGGCGCTGCTTGGACTGGACCTGCTGGAGGTTCCACCCACTGAGCTGCCTGCCATTCCATCCGTACAGTACCATAATATTATAGTAACCCCCAACCTGATTCAATTCAGCCGACTCCTCAATCCGGGAGCAGGTTACAGGCTTTCAGTTAGAATGAGCCCGGCCGCCAGCCAAGGCAAGACTTACGGCGGTGGACTGCCGGTTCTGATTGATGCGGGGTTTATTCCGGAGCGGACGTTTGCCGATATCACTCAGGTTTATGTGGACAGACTTACTGTGAAGCCCGTTGTGGGCAGCAAGTATTTTGTGGAGGTTAGCTGGATGAGTGTGGCCACCGGATTGGCCGGGCCCACGCGGACGGACAGCAGGATTTGCCAGAAGGATTTAAGCGGTGGGGATAGTTTTGTTATTACGCCTCCGCAACCATTTTAACTATGGGTATTATGAGCTCAAGATATACCAAGAGAAAAACAAACTTATTAATCAACCATTTAAAACATTTACTACTATGAAGTATGCACCTTCTATTGCATTTGAGGAGATGAGTGGTAGCGCCAAGGGCGTGACTGCTGCTAAGGCCAAGGGCCGCAAGTATCTCCGTAACCGCGGTTATGG
>ONMR01000026.1 GCA_900318995.1 uncultured Prevotellaceae bacterium
GTGCTGACTGACTGCGATGCCATCAACAACTTCTATAACAAGAACCAGCACGGTACTCATCCGGATGCCGAGAGCGCATCTGTAGATGCTGTTCTGTCAGGTACAGACCTGGAGTGCGGTAAGGCATTCATGTCTCTGACCAAGGGTCTTGAGGACGGTAAGATAAACGAGGCCGATATCGACGTAGCACTGCGCCGCGTGCTTAAGGGACGTTTTGAGCTGGGTATGTTTGATCCCGCCGAGATGCTGCCTTGGGCAAACTATGGTGAGGACGTTATCAGCAGCGAGAAGAATGACCAGCTGGCAGTCGAGGCTGCACGTCAGGCAATGGTCCTGCTCAAGAACAACGGTGTCCTGCCTTTGAGCAAGAATATAAAGAAACTGGCTGTAGTTGGTCCTAACGCTGATGACAAGGGCATGATGAACGGTGAGTACGGCGGCAGCCCCACGCAGGAGCATTCACGCTCTCTGCTGGACGGCATAAAGAAGTACTTCCCCAACACCGAGATTGTTTATGACCGCGCCTGCGAAATCCGCAACGAGTACTATACAACTTACTACACTCAGGATATTAACGGTGGCAAGGGCCTCAAGGGTGAGTTCTGGAAGAACACAAACTTCAGCGGCGCTCCCGCAGTTACCGGCAACTATAAAGAGGCTAACTTCAGCAACTTCGGTGCCTACAATTTTGTTGAGGGCCTGGATCAGTCTGACAATATCTCAGCACGTCTGACCGGAAAGCTGGTTGCTCCCTTCACCGGTGACATGAGCTACAACATCAGTTCTGACAACGGTTACAAGCTCTATGTAAACGGCCGTCTTGTTGAGGAGGCTAAGGCCGGTCAGGGCGGTGGCCGTGGCGGATTCGGAGGATTCGGCGGCGGTTTCGGCGGCTTTGGCGGCCGTGGCGGAATGCAGCAGATGAAGTCATTCAAGGTAACCAAGGGCCAGACCTACGACATAAAGATTGAATATACCCACGCAACCGGTAACTTTGCCCGTCTGAACGCCCAGTTCTGCGTGCAGAAGATTGCCGAGTTCTCAGACCTGGCTGACAAGCTGGTTGCTCAGAACGTTGAGGCAATAATTATAATAGGTGGTATCACTCCTTCTATGGAGGGTGAGGGTGGTGACAAGCCCGATATCGAGATTCCTGCTGTTCAGCAGCGTCTTATCCGTGCCATGCACGCTACCGGCAAGCCAGTCATCTTTGTTGACTGCGCTGGCTCATGCATGGGATTCGGCTCACTCGAGGATCAGTTCGATGCCCTTATCCAGGCATGGTATCCCGGTCAGGGCGGTTCACAGGCTCTCGCCGAGATCCTGAACGGTGACTGCAACCCCAGCGCCAAACTGCCCGTTACATTCTACAAGAGCACCGATCAGCTGCCCGAGTTTACAGATTACTCAATGGAGAACCGCACATACCGTTACTTCAAGGGTGAGCCTCTCTATCCGTTCGGTTACGGTCTGAGCTACACCACTTACAAGTACGGTCAGGCTACCCTGTCAAAGGCATCGATGAAGAAGAACGGCAGCGTTACCATCACCATCCCGGTTACCAACACCGGCAAGCGTGAGGGTACCGAGATTGTTCAGGTTTACGTAAAGAGTCTGGACAACCCCGCCGCTCCTATCAAGGGTCTGCAGGGATTCCAGCGCGTAACACTTAAGGCTGGTGAGACCGGCAACGCCGTCATCACCCTGACCGGCAAGTCATTCCAGTACTACGACGAGAAGATTGACGAGGTTTCAACATTCAGTGGCCACTACAAGCTGCTCTACGGCTCATCATCGGCCGATAAGGACCTGCAGTCACTGGACTTCGAGGTACTGTAAGCCACTGTTAACAACTAAATATTTAGGTTAAAGTCCCGCACAATTGCAGAAATTGTGCGGGATTTTTTTGCTTTCGGGGTTTTGAGGGCCTTTCTTTGCTGTGTCAACTAAAAGATTAGTTAGAACCGATGAAAGCCTTGACCGAAAAAGAACAGATGGTAATGAGCGTGCTATGGGAGCACCGCCATTGCAGCGTCGATGATGTGGTTGGTTTCCTTCCAGATCCCAAGCCGGCCTATAATACAATACTTACGTTCCTGCGTATACTTGAAAAGAAGGAATTCATATCCTATCAGGAAGAGGGACGCAAGCACATCTACTATCCGTTGGTAGAGAAAGGTGAGTACACCCGATGGACACTGACCGAGATGAAGGATAAGCTCTTTAACGGATCTGCCCGCTCTATGGTCAATACCTTTATTATGGAATCGGGTCTGAGTGACTCCGATGTACGTGAGCTTATTGATATGTTGAACATGCTTGAAACCGCAAAGTCATGATTTACCTTATAGTATCCGCCATATCGTTGGCCCTGATGGTGACGGTTTACCGCATCACACTGAGCCGTACCACATTTCACGGTTTCAACCGTTTTGTGCTGCTGGCAACGCTGGCGCTTGCAGCAGTCATCCCGGTGATGCATTTCAAGAGCATCAGCAACCGGGCATCGGCACCTATTAATTATATGCTGAGTGAAATCATGGTTTATGCCGATGGTTCATCGGGCGTAAATCCCATGCAGGCAACGGAGTCCGGCAGCAGCATAAGTATGGCATCGGTAATTACGGTTGTCTATCTGGTCGGGCTGATATTATGTCTGTTGAAAATTGCGATAGGCATACTGAGTTCCGAGATTATCTGTCACCGCCGTTCCAGAATGCTGGCCGACGGGTCACGTCTGGTTATAACCGAGCGCAACTATGCCCCCTTCAGCTGGCGTAACTGCATAGTGATTTCACGTAAGGATTATGAGTCAAACGGTGCCATGATAATTGCCCATGAGCAGGCGCACGTGCACCATCACCACTCGTTTGATCTTATACTGGCCCAGCTGTTCTGTGCCGTTCAGTGGTTCAATCCGGCTGCATGGATGCTACGCCGCAGCCTGATGGAGGTCCATGAGTTTGAGGCCGATGCGCAGGTCCTGGAGGATGGGTTTGACGGCCGCCGTTATCAGATTTGTCTTGTCCGTGCTGCACTGCAGGGCAGTTTTGCGACAACTACAAATAATTTCTCAAATTGTTCAACCAAAAAAAGAATTGTTATGATGAACAGACATTCAACAAATCCTTGGGCACGCCTAAGAGTGTTGCTCATGTTGCCCGTAGTGGCGTTGTCAGTTATAGTTGCATCGGCCTGCAAACAGGATACAAACAGTGAGATGAATTTGAATTCGCAGAATGCATCCCCTAGCAGTGTTTTTGTGGATATTCAAGAATGTGAAGAATGTGAAACTGAGGAGGCCGATTCGACTGATGAGGTGTTTATGGTAATAGAGCAACAGCCTGAGTTTCCGGGTGGAGAAGAGGCTATGTTTGAATACCTGAGAAGTAATTTACAATATCCTGAGAAATGTAAGGAGAACAAGATTCAGGGCCGTGTATTAGTTGCTTTTGTGATCAATAAGGATGGTAAAATTGTTGAACCGGAGGTTGTAAAGAGCGCAGGCCCTGAAGGTGTTGAACTTGATGTTGAGGCATTAAGGGTGGTAAGCGAAATGCCGGCATGGACTCCCGGAAAGCAGATGGGTAAGGCAGTCCGTGTTAGATACACCATTCCGGTGGTCTTCAAACTCTAAAAATGATACTGACCTTTGCTCTGGGTGGCGTTGCCAAAGTTGATGGCATTCTTGGGGCAGCGGTGGTAGCAACTCATGCAATTGGTGCAATGACCGTTCCACTTGGGGCGGTCATTCTCTATTGTGATGTTCTGGAGCGGGCAGTTCTTGGCGCAAATGCCGCAGCCTATACAGGCGTCCGATACCCGGAACTTGCGGTCGGTTATGAGCAGGCCGTAGAACAGGGGTTTCAGGATATTGGACTTAAGGAACGATGATCCGCCCTTGAGTTTGTTGAAACTGCCTTTTGCGCGCTCCTTAATAAGTTTTACAGCATCCTTAAGGCTTGCTTTCGTACCTTCTATCTTGCGCTGTGCGTTCTGGGGCGTATCCAGTTTGAAACCGGGCAGGTTGATATAGGTCTCGGGCATCTGGAATGAGAAGAATGCATCGAGAGTGAGGCCCTGCCTGCGGAGGTCTTTCTTGAGATGACGCTCCGTGAGACCTGTCTCATCGCCGCATGTGCAGGCTGCGAAAATGTATGACGGACGGCCATTGATGCTAACCGTGCGCAGGTATTCCGATACCAGCCTGGGTACGGACCATGAATAGACGGGAAAGACTATCCCCAGTATCTCATCGGGGCCGAATTCCAGTTCCATTCCCTGGCGGGCGGCCTCGGGGATGAATATCATGTTGCTGTCTGCGAGTTCCTTTGAAAGGGTATCGGCTACAAAGCGGCTGTTGCCGCATCCGGAGTACCAGAGTATCATATCACAAGATCCATTTTAATGTCATTGTCATCGACCGGCACAGCGGGCAGTTTCTGGCAGTCAAAGCAGACGCCGGCCTTAACGGCGTGCGGTAGCTGGGGCAGCAGGCGGTCGTAGAAACCGCGGCCGCGTCCCATACGGTTTCCGGCAGCATCGAATGCACGGCCCGGAACCAGCACTAGCGTGATGGGGCTCAGGTCTGTCACCGGATTGCCGTCAGGCTCGGGTATTCCGAACTGCTCACCCGGGTGGAGCTTTCCGTCATACATCTTTACAATAAGGTCATCGCCCTGTATGGATGGCAGGTAGAAACGTTTGCCTAAGGCTGACCATTTATCTATGAATGCAGGGGTCTGTACCTCATCATCCATTGACCAGTAAATCAGTATGTCGGTTGCATCCTTAAAAGCCTGATTCTGCTCCAGACGTTCCCAGATGGAGGCGGACTGCGCAGCTTTCTGCTCCGGAGTCATTACTGAAATGAGCCGGCGGATGCGCTGGCGGGCCTGTTTCTTGTCATCATGCATGGCCTGCATGCTATACTCGCAGCCGCAGTAGCGCTGGTTGTAGAAATCCTGTTCCTTAATAATCTGCGAGCGGCGTTCCTGCAGGCCTCCCTGGCGCCAGTTCTTATCCCAGAACGTAAGTCCCGGGAACTGGGCGGCAGCCCAATTGCCGGCCTCCACAATCTGGTCGTGGCGTTTCCATCGGCTTGAATCAAGGGTGGAGGTGAAGATGCTGAATCCGTGTTCAGATGCATATCTGGCGGCACTCAATAGGCGCATCTTAAAGCACTCCAGGCAGCGCTTGCCGCGCTCGGGCTCATCTTCCAGGCCTTTTACGCAGCACTGCCATGCGGAGTGGTTGTAGTCAGCATCAACTATCTCCAGCCCCAGTCCGGTTGCATAACGGGCGCACTCCTCCTTTCGGATCAGATACTCCTCCAGAGGGTAGATGTTGGGGTTGCAATAGTAGATGGTAGGCTGCCAGCCGTTGCTTAGCATCCACTCAATGATGGCTCCGCTGCACGGCGCACAGCACGTATGTAGCAGGATGCGGTTCATTGATGGTGGTGATGGGTATGGATAGTGTGGCCTTTGCGGGTACATTCAGGGCAGATTCCCTTTGCCATGTAGTTGACGCTCTCCACCTGGAAACCGTCAGGGTAATCCACCTGGGGTATGGGCAACTCTTCAAGACAGAATGTGCGGTGACAGGACTCACAGTGAAAATGTACGTGGCGGTCATCATCAACATCCCCGTGCGCACGGCAGAGTTCGTAACGGACACCCTCGCAGCCGTCATCAATCTGATGGAGCAGGTGCTTCTCCTTGAAAAGCATCAGTGTACGGAATATGCCCGACTTATCAATGGAGTCAATACTGTCCTCCAGCTCAGACATGGTGACAGGGTGGTCAAATCCGGCCAACGCCTTTAGTACCAGCAGCCTGTTTGCCGTCGGCTTAATCCCGTGCTCCTCCAACATCTTTTCCATCAATCCACCAGGCAGGCGTCAAGTTCCCGCTTAATATACGCCTTATCCAGGTTCTGGCCGATGAACACAAGCTTCTGCATACGGTCACCGTAGGTTTCGTCCCAGTCGGCAGCCAGAGTGGGGTCTGAGCGCAGCATATTAGCCAACTGGTTCTCCGGCATGGTGGCGTACCACTGACCTGCGTTCTTAAGGCTCATCTGCTTGCCGGCCTGCTCAAACAGGTAGCAGATGTCAAACTCATCGGTAAAATAGCACATTCCCTTGGTGCGGATAACACCCTTGGGCCAGCGTTTGGATACGAACCAGTCAAAACGGTTCAGGTCCATGGGACGGCGTGCATAATATACATAGGTGCCGATGCCGTACTCCTCAACCTCACCGCCCTCATGATCATGGTGGTGATGATGGTGGTGCTCATGTTCATGATGATGGTGCTCATGCTCGTTGTCATCGTCATCATCATCGTGGTGGTGATGGTGTCCGTGTTCATCGTCATCATCATCGTCATCGTCCTGATGCTCCAGCTCATCGCCGCGTTTCTCTATCTCCTGAATCCAGGTTGCACTGGTGGCTACACGCTCAAAATCAAATGCTCCGGTATTGAGTATGTTATCCAACTCAATTTCTCCGTAATCACATTCCAGTATACGGGCGCGCGGCTGCAGTGCACGAACTACCTTGCGGATGCGTTCCATCTCATCGGCACTAACCTCTGATGCCTTGTTGAGAAGCACTATGTTGCAGAACTCTATCTGCTGGATGACCAGGTTCTCCAGGTCCTCCTCACCTATGTTCTTCTTTACCAGGTCATCGCCGCAACCGAACTCGTCACGTATACGAAGGGCATCGACCACGGTTACAATGCAATCCAACTGGGGTACACCATCCTTGGCGTACTTCTCTTCCATGCGCGGGATTGACTCTATGGTCTGCGCTATCGGCCCCGGCTCGCATATGCCGCTGGCCTCAATCACTATGTAGTCAAAGCGGTGCAGGGCGATTATCTGGTGCAGTTGCTCTACCAGGTCCATCTTGAGAGTGCAGCATATGCAGCCGTTCTGCAGAGCCACCAGGCTGTCATCCTTCATGCCCACAACACCTCCTTGCTGTATCAGGCTGGCGTCGATGTTGACCTCACCTATATCATTTACGATAACTGCAAACTTTATACTCTTGCTATTGGTAAGGATCCTGTTTAATAAAGTAGTCTTTCCGCTGCCTAAATAACCGGTAAGCAGCAGGACCGGAGTCTTGTTTGTCATAATATGTCTGAAATCCCAAATCAGAATAGATAGTTGAATCCGATGTTGCTCCAGAGTCCTGTGCCGTCGTTGGATTCAAGGGCTTTGGCAGCCTCGAATGAGACAACCATGTTGTGGTTCATTATAAGTTTGAAACCCAATCCTGCCGTACAGTGAACTCCATCCTCTGTTCCGGAATAGAGACCGGATTCCTTCTGCTCCTCAAGGCGATAGGGCTGGAGTGCCATTCCTGCGTCAAAGAATGGATTGGTGGCAATCTGCCAGTTCTGGTTAATGAACTTGAAGTCGTATATGCGCCAACGTATCTCGGCATTGCACATTGCAAATCCTTCGCTCAGGACACCGTTGCGGTTTATGCCTCTTAACGATGCGTTTCCGCCCAAACCTTCGGTGTACATCTTGCGGAAGAACATGCTGTTTATGTTGTTGGTGAAATAGAAAGGAATCTCACCCCAAAGTTTGGCCTGTGCCAGCAGACGGTATGCAAATGTAAGTCTGTCCGATAAGATGGATTTGTACTGGCTCATGCTGAGGTACAGCCCCAGGTTGTCAAATCCCAGACCGTCTATCATATCAGGACTGTAAACCAGTGAAACCTCGATATTCTCACCGCTTGTGGGGTCGCTGTCATGATCGCGGGTATCATAGACCATACCGGCTCGGAATTGGGTCACGTTTCCGCCGTTTTTCTCATAGTTGCGGATCAGTCCGGCATCGAGATACTCATCGTAGAGGGTCACCTGACCGTAATAATCCTTCAGGTCCAGCCGGTCTGTCGATATGTGATAATATGCCAGGCCCAATGCGGCGCTGAAATTGCCTGTTATGGTCTTCTGTACACTTGCCAAGGCACGGAACTGGTTGCGTGACATCATGTAATAACCGCTTTTGGTACCATCCGGAAGTGTTGCGGGGATGCTTCTGTCCGGGTCAAATGCCTGCGCAAATCCGTTGTATCCGTAGAAACCGAATTTGGGAGCGTTGAAATAGGTGATGTCAAAGAACAGCTTGCCGTCAGGGATGAGCGTCTTGAAATCACCGTAGGTGCGCAGGATGCTTGAACCTTTGGTATATGTCGATGCTTCAACGTTGACCTTGTAGTTGTACTGCGGATAGTTGGTGCCGTCACCATAATTGAATATATCGCAACACAGACCGTACTGGAATCCCAGGTCCGAGTCAAAACCTACAACCGGAAGCGGACCGAAATTCCATCCGGTTTTAATGATTTCATTTTCCTGTGCCGGAATAGGCACAGCCATTATCATTGTTAATACCGACAATGTCAGGATTCTTTTCATAGGAATGTCATTTGTTGCATACTTTCTTGCGGATGAGGTCATAGCTCAACGAGATACCAACTCCGGTAGGTCCTAACCATCTGAAAATCATGTTACGCCTGATGAATAGCCTGGGCTCGTCAAACCAGGAATAGTAATATTTACCGGCAAATGGTGAACCGGCGTCATACGGATCATAGAAGGTCATGTATACACCTCCCTTTACAAGGAACTCCAGTTTCCATCTGGTGTTGGGATTCTTGCCCAGAGGCATCACGTATCCATATCCCAGTCCACCGCCGAAACCTTCGCCCTGATAGCCGTGGCCTGCCTTTTCGTCAAAGCATATGTCAAACAGATTGGATCCTATATATGCTGACAGGTAATGTCCGGTATGGTTGGATTCTCTCTTGAAGTATCGGCGGCCTTCAATCTGTAAGTTGAGAATCTGGAAATACTGGTGTTTTGAGAGAACAGTATGCCATGGGAATTCATATTCTGCAAGCAATGTCCAGCGCCCGTGCTCGGTGGGATACAATTCTGCCTCAATATTGTATATGGGAGCCCACCCCAGATCCTTCATGGCGAAACCATAGTACGGGATGTTGGTCTTGACGGCCAGGAGAGGACGTTTTCTGAATGTCGCGGGCTCAATAATCGGCTGACTTTCGGGCTGCTTGCGTATGGTGTCGTCTATAGTGGGCGATGTCTCTTCGACCAACGGGATTTCGACATCCATATCCAATAAATTGACCGGTTCGAGGGAATGCAGTACGTAAATACCTGAATTACGTATTACCGGAAAATAATATTTGGAGATGTATGCATAGACATCGCCTGTCTTGGGGTTCTTTCCCAGAGAATTCTTGAGCTTGCTTTTCTTTGCGTTTATGCTCAGTTCCTCAGATTCAATGATATTGAGAATCTTATTGATGGTTTCCTCCTCCAGGTTGGGATCCTGTGCAACATATTGTGCCAGATTCTCCCAGGATTCAGTGATTGTGTTCAGGGAAATCTTGTCTTTCAGGTCGGGGAATACACGGTACATATAGTACAACATGACTTCAGAACGGTTCTTGGTAAGCCATTGGTTGCGCTCAAGGGTACCTTCGGGTGATGATTGTGATATGATCTCGATGGCTACGATGTTTTCTTTGCCGATTGAGTCTATCACTCTGTCCAGATGGAGCATTGACAAGCCGTTGTCCATGTACGAGATATCCAGTTTCGCATTGTTCAGCCTGAAATGGATTTCAGTATAGTCTGTTGCTACGTACGAACTGTCGGATATGGGCTTGGGCATTATGCGCTTGACGACGGTATCACCGACTGCAAGAAGATTGTCAGCCTGGGAGTGGCTTTGGGCGGCTACGCTGACGGTCAGGAGAGCACTTAGTGCCACCAAAACCAATGAACGTATGTATGCTGATATTGTCCTTCCTCCCATGTGCGTGTATGTGCCTGCGCAATATATTTAGTGCAAAGATAATATAATGCTCGTTAAGTAGAACCCAGTTTTTGTCATAATTATCAACTAATATTTGCAATGATTCATGATTTGTTCCGCCGTTTTGCTATCTTAGAGGCCGTTTTATTCAACAATTGTTTATGGAAATAGCAGAAAATAAAACAGATAAAACAATCCGGATGAGGCTTGCCGCTCTGGTGTTCCTGGAATATGCCGTGTGGGGTTCATATCTAATATCCATCGGCCGATATCTTGCTATTGCCGGTTTGGGCAGTCAGATCAAGTGGTTTTTTGCCATGAATGGATTCGTTTCTCTGTTTATGCCAGCTCTGATAGGTGTGGTCGCCGACCGTTTTATTCAGGGACAGCGGCTGTTGTCTTTGTGTCATGCTTTGGCGGGACTGTTCATGCTTGGAGCCGGGGTATACTGCCTGAAGGCAGGGCAAGTGGAGTTTGCGCCTTTGTATTGTCTTTATTGTTCAAGTATCGTATTCTTCATGCCCACTGTCGCCCTGACCAACTCGGTCGCATACAGCATCATAACCCGGAGTGGTGGAGATCCTGTCTCCGATTATCCTCCAATCCGGCTGTTCGGCACTGTGGGTTTTATATGCAGCATGCTTGCTGTTAACTGGATACATATCGGCGGAGTGCGTATGCAGGAGTCATGTACTCAGCTTATCCTGTCAGGGGGACTGTCGCTGATACTATGCCTGTACTCCCTGACGCTTCCCGCTTGTCCCACGGGTGGGGAAAGGGCTGGAAGAAGTGTCGCCGATGCGTTCGGGCTTGAGGCGTTCCGTCTTTTCAGACATGGACGGATGGCTGTTTTCCTGGTTTTTTCAATACTCATGGGATCGGCTCTCCAGATAACCAACGGTTATGCCAACACTTTCCTGGGATCATTCTCGTCAGATCCGGCGCTGGCTGATACTTTTGCAGTAAAAAATTCCAACGCGCTATTGTCTCTGTCGCAAATATCCGAGACTCTCTGCTTCCTGCTTGTCCCGTTCTGCATGAAACGGTTCGGGATAAAGAAAGTCCTGCTGATGTCTATGACGGCATGGGTTTTAAGATTCGGACTGTTCGGCGTGGGATCGCCTGATATGCCGGGTGTCCTGCTTTTCATACTGAGCTGCATTCTATACGGCATTGCTTTTGATTTTTTCAATATTGCCGGTTCCCTGTATGTCGAGAAGAGTGTTGACAAGAGCATAAGGGCCAGTGCGCAAGGGCTTTTCATGATGATGTCAAACGGTATAGGAGCCACTGTCGGAATGATTGGAGCGGGGGCAGTGATGGACCATTACGTGTTCAGGTCTGTATCGGCTGACTGGAGTTCGGCATGGTTCGTGTTTGCAGCCTATATGGTTGTGGTAACAATCCTTTTCTGCATTTTCTTCAAGGAGTCTGATAATAAGAAAAATCCTTAATTATAGAGTGCGTCCGTCTAATTGTGTCAGTATGGCTCTGTAATATGCCGGAGTAACGGTTATGGTCTTGTTTGACGGATGGTCAAGTGTGATGGTCAGATGACCGTGCTCCTTGCCGTAACGGACTATCTTTGTGGTGTTGACCAGAAATGAACGGCGGCAGCGTTCAATGGTTGTTCCTGCCAGGTCTTCCTCTATTCTTTGGGTGCTGCAGCGCAGCAGGTAGCTTGACAGCTTCCCTTCCAGGTCATAGAATATCTGCACGTAGTTGTCCTGTGATTCTATATACAGTATGGAATTTTCGCTGAGTGTCATCTTGTGTTTGCCCTGGCTGTCACGAAACTTGATGAGCCGGTGGTCGGATTCCATTATTTCACGCTTGTGGGTAATCTTGAACAACTCGAGCTCCTCTTTCTTGGCCTTATACTGAGCATATAGCCAGATTATTGTGTAAGGTATTGCCAATATCAGCGCTACACACAAGGGGATCCTTATCAGAAGTCTTGGAATATCGACTGAACCCAACTTGAAATAGACCGAAAACAGATAATACTCAGTGGCAATGGCTATGAATTCTGCTATGTGCCAAATGAGAATCATCCTGACGGTAACGTCATTGTACCTGCTGTGTCTGTATAATAACAGCTTGCTGATTATCAGGGTGAATGCGGCAACGATGTAAAAAAGGGCGGTAACTCCAGCCTGTTTCATGGTGCGGAATCCGAACCATGTGGTCGAATATGCGAATGAAGGCTGGTAAAGAGACATGAACAGCATGGAGAAAAGTAAGACAAAAACTACGGATTGCAACAGGAAACGTTTTTGAAGTACCTGTTTGGGGACTGTGTTGTTGCTGTTCTTTGTCATCGTCCGCGAAGGTAGTGAAAAAGTGCCAAAGGGGGAATTCCCTTTGCTCCTTTTTATATAATTTTGCACCCGAAAAACTAAAACCACAATACCTCAACATGCAAAAGATAATAATACTGGATTTCGGTTCCCAGACTACCCAGCTCATAGGGCGCAGAATAAGGGAACTGGATACATTCTGCGAGATTCTTCCATACAACGCTTTTCCTGCCGATGATCCTGATATAATAGGTGTCATACTGAGCGGATCGCCACTCAGCGTCTATGCTGATGATGCTTTCCGTCCGGACCTGTCTGGAATAGTAGGGAAGTATCCGGTTCTGGGAATATGCTATGGGGCACAGCTGTTGAGCTATACATACGGAGGTAAGGTGGAGCAGGCCGGTACACGTGAGTACGGACATGCATCATTGGGTTATATTGACACCGATTGCCCGATATTCAAAGGTTTTGACAAGGACTCTCAGGTTTGGATGAGTCATGGTGATTCCATCACAGCAATTCCTCAAGGCTACAGAGTGACAGCATCAACAGACAGTGTCAGATACGCCGCTTTTGAGAATGCCGGACAACGAGTATGGGGAGTCCAGTTCCATCCCGAAGTAGTCCATTCGCTCCAAGGCAAGCTGCTTTTGGAGAATTTTGTGGTTGGAATATGCGGCAGCCGTAGGGAGTGGACATCGGACTCTTTCATTGAGAAGACGGTGGATGAGCTTAAGTCAGAACTTGGAAACGACAAGGTGGTTCTGGGCCTGAGCGGCGGCGTTGACTCATCGGTCGCAGCAGTACTGCTCAATAAGGCTATCGGCCGGAATCTGACCTGCATATTCGTAAACCACGGACTGTTGCGCAAGAATGAGTTTACCGATGTACTGAATGACTATGTGTGCCTGGGGCTGAACGTGAAAGGCGTGGATGCATCCGATAGGTTTTTCAGAGACCTTGCCGGAGTGACTGAGCCGGAGCAGAAACGTAAGATAATAGGCCGTGATTTCATTCAGGTCTTTGATGCGGAGGCTTCAAGGATTGAGGATGCCAAATGGCTGGCTCAAGGTACCATATATCCTGATCGTATTGAAAGTCTGAATATTACCGGCAAGACAATCAAGAGCCATCACAATGTCGGCGGACTGCCTGAGAAGATGGGCCTCAAGCTCTGTGAACCTCTCAAGTGGCTGTTCAAGGACGAGGTCCGTGCAATAGGCCGTCGTCTGGGCATACCGGAGCATCTGATAGGACGTCATCCTTTCCCGGGACCTGGCCTGGCAGTACGTATAATAGGAGAGATCACCCCCGAAAAGGTAACTGTCCTTCAGGAGGCCGATGCCATATTCATAAACGGTCTTCGGGAATGGAAACTCTATGACAGAATATGGCAGGCAGGCGCAATACTTCTGGCTGACCGCACTGTCGGAGTGATGGGTGATGAAAGGACATTTGACAATGCTGTCGCATTGCGCGCAGTAACCAGCGTGGATGCCATGACGGCCGATTGGGCCGAACTCCCGTATGATTTCATGCACTGGGTAAGCAATGAAATCATAAATAAGGTCAAGGGAGTGAACCGCGTATGCTATGACATATCGTCAAAGCCGCCGGCCACTATCGAGTGGGAGTGACCAGCACCTTCTTCCCGTCAATTATACGTATTCCCTGATGTGTTGACGTGCCGTCATTCACACGTCCGTCAATATCATAGACAACCTTACGTTCCTGCCTGTCCAACAGAATACTGCTGACCGGCAGGACGTTTCCTTGTAATGGTACGAACTCATCCTGTGATGCCAACTGTAAATAAACTCCGAACGGGCCAAGTACCGACGGTGATGTCTGTCTTATGAATCCCCACTGGCCGTTCTGGTATCCCAGAATATAATCACCTTTCCGCAGTTCGATACTGCAGTAGACACCGCGAATGACATTTGTCATAGGTGATGAGTAGTATGATACATTTCCGCTGCCGGTCAGCACCACCTCACCCTGAGCTTCAAGCAGGAAAGGCGTATGAGCCGGTATGGAGTCGATTGGACTCAGGTTCAGGTCTGGATCGATGGAATAAGCCTTGGCATTGGCAGGCGCTACTGCGTTGAAAGGAATGGTCAGAAGCCTGTAACCCTCAACGTCGACTGAGAAACAAGCCTGTTGGGCTGTGAAAGCCTTTGCAGGCCTGAATTGTCCGCCTGTTGCTGACAGTGACAGGTTTGCGCACACTTTGTTATCTACAGTGTTTTCAATATCCAGTCCGCTTCCGACAGGGACATATATTATCCGGTTACCGTTTTCCCATGGGAACTCTTTGGGCAGATTGGTAACCTTCGTCATGTCCAGACTGGTGCAGTTGGCATCGGATGTGTATTCCAGGACATGACCGTCATCGGCCACAAAATCCCCCTTGAGCGTGGCGGAATAGGGTTGGGTGGCCCCACTCAGGTAAACATCTCCGAATGTGATGGTCAGCACAGACGAGTAGTTGTTGTTTGTCATTGAAATCAGTCCTGTGCAGCCGTCGGTAAGAGTCTTTTCAGAAAGGTCGAATACCAGGGTGATGTTCTCCCTCTGATTCAGATCCATCTCTCCGTAATCATGGGTTGATACGGCACCCTGACCGTTTACATAGATCAGAGTGGTCTGGGATGAGGTGTAGTTCATTGTAGATGATACGCTGTTTATCTGCATCACCAACTTGTCATATCGGCTGTCAAACTGCACATACCCCTTGCCGGCATTGGTGAATGAAGAGAGCAGAGGGTTGCTGTGGTCAAAAGTCCTGGTCTTGCCGCTCAACTTGAATTCGGTACCGAATCCAGCTCTGGTGGCTTTCATGTTATTGAGCAGTCCGTATCGGTTCATGCTGCCTGTCATGTCGGATACCTGACGGTCACGGCTGCGGTAGAAAACCAGAGTCGTAACACTGTTGGAGTTGATGATAACGGTCGGACGGCATGTCTCGCTTTCTGGTTCTATCTTGGAACGGCTTATGTTCTTGAGCTGGTTTGTCACGTACCTGTAACCTTGGAGCGTGTAGAACGGCAGGTCAACGGTGAGTTCAATGTTGTTGCCTGTGCTGTTTGCCATTACTACGACGGTAGTGTCGCCGTTGTCAGAAATATATGCCGATCCCTCCAGACCGCTGCTTCCGAAAGAGGCGTCAATTCTGGTCATACCTGTGACAAAACGGGCGAAGTGGGCCATTATATAGCCGCGTTTGGTCACTGTTCCGTCTGTGGATCCGTACTGTCCGTCTCCCAACATGCCGTAAAAACGCTTGGAGGCATAATGGATCCATGCGTTGAAATCACCCAGCATGCATACGTTTATGGCCCTGAAAAAGTTGAAGAAATCCTTTGAGTAATCAAAGTTCCTGGAGGTTGACTGTCCCTCATTCCAATTTATAAGGTATTCGGTCATCCAAATCTCCTTGCCTTTGGCCGCCAGTTCCTTGTATCCGGACTGGATTCCGCCGTACTGATGGCCTCCGTAGATATCGAAACAGTTCAGGACATCGCTATCGTTCAGTGCATTTACATAATTGTCATTTACGGAGAGGGTCTCCGGAGCCATTACTTTACAGCTGATCTTTGGTCCGTATGTCTTTACGAATAGGGCTATCTCCTCGGCCGACCAGAGACAGCCGGCATATGTGGCCTGCCAGTCGGGCTCATTCTGTATGCTGATGGCATCCAACTCAACGCCGTTGTTGCGCATGTATTGGACATAATCCTCAAGGTATTGTGCATAGTCGGCCCAGTTTTCAACTTTCAGTCGCCCTAACTGTCCGTCTTCATTCTTGGCGTTTATGGTACCGTTTGTCTTCCACTCCGAAGGCTGCCCCCAAGGTGATGCGAACACCAGCAGCCCCATCTGCTTGGCCAGCTTGGCGGTCTCAAGCGACTGCTGCCATGAGTTCTTGCCGATAGGTATGTACAAACGCATGATGTTGCATCCTATGGTACTGGAGCTTCCCCAGACTTTTTTTATTTCTTCTGTTGACATATGTCCGTATGTAAACTGTGGGGAGCATACAAATCCGCCGAAACCTGTTATATGCTGGTGCCTGTTCCGGGCATCGATATAAGCGGTAGCCGATACTTGAGTCGCTGCGTGCAGGGATGTCATAAACAGACTGCACAATAAGGCCGAAAAGAGTCTCTTCATAAATGTGAAGGGTTTATAGTCCTGGTTTTAATATTATCAATATCAGATACAAACTTACAAATTATTATAGAAACAGTATGAAATTATTTTATCTTTGTGAGTCAATCAGAGTTTAACCGATATATGCATCTCATGAGTAGAAGATCTGTCTTTCCAAGCTTCAGGCTGGCCGCATTCTGTGTTGCTGCAATCCTGGTATCATGTACATCCAATAATAACAAGGATAATGTTATGACAACCCCCGGAAATCCATACCTGCCTTTATGGGAGCATATCCCGGATGGCGAGCCCTACGTATTTGAGGATCCCGACAATCCCGGTCAGATGCGTGTATACATTTACGGTTCCCATGACAGTATGATATCAGGTTACTGCGGCAGGGAACTGGTGGTCTGGTCTGCTTCTGTCAATGACCTGATGCACTGGAGGTATGACGGTGAGATATTCAGCGTAAGCAAGAACGCCAACGGTGAGCCGCTAAGCCGTCAGGGAGTGGCCGATGTCCTCTATGCGCCCGACATCGCTGTAGTTAAGGGTGCAGACGGCAGCAAAACCTACTATCTCTATCCCAATAACCAGTCCGGAGGCCGCAACGGTATGGTCTGCAGGAGTTCACGTCCCGACGGCCCGTTTGAGGTATGTAACTGGAGCAGCCGGAATCCCAATGTCACAGAAGGCGTGCTGGCATTCGATCCCGCCGTTTTTGTGGATGATGACGGTCGTGTATACGGCTACTGGGGATTCGAGCACTCATACGGAGCCGAGCTTGATCCGCAGACGATGGCAACAGTCAAACCCGGAACTCAGATAGTAGAGAATATGGTTTCAGGCCGCTATGATGACGGAATATTCAGTTTCTTTGAGGCCTCATCCTTACGTAAGATAAAGGATAAGTATGTATTTATATACAGCCGTTTCACCAAGGACGGTGAATTCGGTCTTCCGGTATCTAACTATACACTGGCATACGCCTACAGTGACAATCCTTTGGGACCGTTCACATATGGCGGAACCATTATCGATGCCCGTGCCCGTGAGACCGATGAGCATGACAACGTATTTGCATCGGCCACTGTTGACGGCAACACTCACGGCAGTATCTGTGAGATAAACGGTCAGTGGTATGTGTTCTACCATCGGCAGACGGGAACTGACGAGTATGCCCGTCAGGCTATGGTAGCCCCCATCACCGTAAGAGTGCAGGAGGGTAAGGGCGGCAAGGTTGAGATATCGGAGGGCGAATACACTTCCGAAGGTTTTGCTCTCAACGGACTCAATCCTCTGGAACGTCACTCGGCCGGTATCGCATGCTGGTACACCGGACCTAAGCCTGCAGTACATGAGTGGCCTAACAATATATTCTATGGTTCTTACGTAGCGTCCTCATATGGAACCGACAGCCGGTTTGACGCTCCGTACGATCTGGTCAACAATACCAATCCGGTGGTCAACAATACTGACGGATCGATTGTCGGATACAAGTATTTCAATTTCACAGAAACCTGCGGCAATGAGTTGACATTGAGCCTTAATCTTATTCCACATGGCGTTGACGGTACTATAACGGTTATGGTTGACAGGCCATGGGCTTCACAGGGTGGCAAGGTGGCAGGCAATATAGTACTCAAGTCCGATATGCCCGAAATTCCCGTTGAGATGACAGTACATCTTCCGGATCTTTCAGCCTTGTCAGGCAAGCATGCCATATACTTCCTGTTCTCGTCAGAGACCAAGGAGAAATCCCTTTGCACACTGCTTGATTTCAAATTCGTGAAAAAATGAAAGTATTATAACTCCAATCAGCTTATGAAAAAGTCTTTTTTGATTTCATTCCTTATGGCATCTGTGATGTTGAATGCCGGATGTCAGGACAACAGTTACGAGTATCCGTTCCAGAATCCCAACCTCAAGGTTGAGAAGAGAGTTGACAACCTGCTTTCGCTTCTTACTCCGCAGGAGAAGATAGGCCTTATGATGAACGGTTCAATATCAATTGACCGTTTTGACATACCCGCCTACAACTGGTGGAATGAGGCTTGCCACGGAATCTGCTATGATGATGTCACCGTATTCCCGCAGGTGATAGCCCTGGGTGCCACATTCGATGCACCCCAGCAGTTGGAGATCTATACCGCCGTGTCCGATGAGGCCCGCGCCGTATGGAACACCACAAACCATCATCAGATGGGCGTAAACCAGACCAACAGCAGCATCTGGCATCAGGGACTCTCATTCTGGTGCCCCAACGTGAACATATTCCGTGATCCCCGCTGGGGACGCGGCCAGGAGACTCCGGGTGAGGATCCGTATCTGAACGCCGTTATGGGTACCCAGACCGTAAAGGGTATGCAGGGTAATGACAAGAAATATCTCAAGCTGCACTCATGCGCCAAGCACTATGCAGTTCACAGCGGTCCAGAGCCTCTGCGTCACCAGTTCAACGTGAGCGTATCAGGGCGTGACCTGTGGGAGACCTACCTGCCGGCATTCAAGAGCCTGGTCCAGGATGGTAACGTTCAGGAGGTTATGTGCGCATATCACCGTTACGAGGGTGAGCCCTGCTGCGCCAGCGACCGTCTGCTGCAGGACATATTGCGTAACAAGTGGGGATTCAAGGGTCTGGTGGTAACAGATTGCGGTGCTATAGGTGACTTCTTCAACGCCCGTCAGCACGGCACACATAAGGATGCTGCCAGCGCATCGGCCGATGCAATCCTGTCAGGTGCCGATATTGAGTGCGGTACCAGCTACCGTTCACTGGCTCAGGCAATGGAGCAGGGACTCATTACCGAGGCCGATATTGACGTGAACGTACGCCGTATCCTCAAGGCCCGTTTTGAGTTGGGTATGTTTGATCCTGCCGAGAACCTGCCTTGGGCAAACCTGGGTCTTGATGACCTGAGCAGCCCCGCTCATACCGCTCTTGCCAGCAAGGCTGCCCATGAGGCAATCGTCCTGCTCAAGAACCAGAACAATATCCTGCCGCTGAGCAAGAACAAGAAGATTGCCGTGGTAGGTCCCAATGCCGATGACGCCCGCGTTATCCTGGGCAACTACAACGGTTATCCCACAGCAGCCAATGCCAAGACCATCCTGGACGGAATCCGTGAGGCTGTTCCCGGTGCTGAGATCATCTATGAGAAGGGTTGTGACCTGAACGCCGCATCAATCACCACACACTATGTAGGCCAGATAAACGGCGGCAAGGGTCTGCATGCAGAGTACTATAACACTCTGGACTGGACCGGCAATGTTGTAGCCCGCGTTGACTATGACGAGCCTCTGAGCCTCAACACCACATCTCCCGCTCTGGCACGTGAGGACTGCCCATGGGCCGAGGGTGTTAACATGACCGGTTTCTCCGCAAAATATACCGGCAGCTTTACAGCCGATTATACCGGTGATATGGTTTACAGCGTACGCGGGAGCTCACGCTACACATTCAAGGTAAACGGCAAAACCATTGCAGAGAATGCTGGTCAGGGTGGTGGCCGTGGCGGATTCGGCGGATTTGGCGGATTCGGCCGTGGCGGTGCTCCCGCAACCACATTCAAGGTTGAGAAGGGCAAGACTTACGATATCTCAATTGAGCTCAGCCAGCCCGAGGCCCGTTCGGCTTCATTCTCATTCGATATCTACAGCCGCGGTCCGGTTGACTTCAAGAAGGTTGTCGAGAAGGTTTCCAAGGCCGATGTGATTGTAATGGTAAGCGGTATCTCATCGGACATAGAGGGTGAGGGACATGACCGTTCATCAATCGAGCTCCCCGAGGTTCAGCAGCAGCTGCTTGCCGAACTTGACGCTACCGGCAAACCCATCGTTCTGGTAAACGTATCAGGCAGTGCCATAGGTTTCGGCAATGTGGAGAGCAAGTATGACGCTCTTATCCAGGCTTGGTACGGCGGTCAGGCTACCGGTCAGGCTGTAGCCGATGTACTGTTCGGTGACTACAACCCCGCAGGCCGTCTGCCGGTTACCTTCTACGCATCGACAGACCAGCTGCCCGATTTCCAGGATTACTCAATGGATAACCGCACCTACCGTTACTTCAAGGGTCAGCCTCTCTATGCTTTCGGTTACGGACTGAGCTACACCACTTTCAGCTACGGTGACGCCAAGACTGCAGGCAAGGCTAAGAATATGACCGTTACCGTTCCCGTTACCAATACCGGTAAGAAAGACGGTGACGAGGTTATCCAGGTCTATGTAAAGGCTCTTGACAATGCCGACGCTCCCATCAAGTCACTGGCCGGTTTTGCCCGCGTGAACATTGCTGCCGGTCAGACACAGAACGTGACCGTTGAGCTTAACAAGGACGCGTTCAGCTTCTATGATGAGGCAACGGACGGACTTAAGTTCCGTCCCGGCCGTTACGCCATCCTTTACGGTGGCTCATCGCTTGACAAAGATCTTAAGAGCATAGAGGTAAAGCTCTGATAAAAAATTAGCCTGCAGATTTGCAGGCTAATTTTTTTTACTCAAAGTATTCAAATACACGGGTGATGGTGCTAATCAATTTCCTTTTTTCTTTTCGTAATAGATAAATAATAGTAGAAATCATTAAGATTCAGCTATTTCCCGATGCAGAATTTCAAACTAATTGATAATCAATTGTTTACAGTGCTAGCGGTTCAAATACGGTTCAATTTTAACAAAAGTTTTCAAAACTTT
>ONMR01000039.1 GCA_900318995.1 uncultured Prevotellaceae bacterium
CTCGTCCAGGTCAACTGCCTGGCCAAGGGTGCGGGGGAATCCGTCCAGCAGGAATCCGGCTACGTCCTTGTTGTTGTTGAATGTGCTCTCAATCATGCCCTCGACCACGCTGTCGGGTACCAGGTTGCCGGCATCGATGAGTTCCTTGGCCTGCTTGCCAAGCTCTGTGCCTGCAGCAATCTCACTGCGCAGCATCTCGCCTGTGCTGATGTGCTTAAGGTTGTATTTCTCTGATATGGCACCTGCCTGTGTGCCTTTACCTGCGCCCGGAGGGCCGAAAAGGATGTAGTATTTCATATATTGCGGGTTATTTCTTATTTGAGTGCGAAATTAAGTATTTATACGGTATGTACTGTTATAAAAATCCATAAAAACTTTTTGTGCCGATGGGCTGATTGGGTCGATAATCTTTAGTAAGTTTGTGGAAATAATTCAAAACTCCGGATATGAAAATTCCAGTATTCGCCGCTATTGCCGCAGGATTGGTCTACGGACTGGTCTCGGTGGGTTGTGACAGGGGTGCTGAAGTTCTGATTGATGAGGTTAAGATAGATGTGGTGACGGACTCTACCATACGCAGGCTGGAGTGCGTGCCTGACTCGACTGTGTTTTATATTATGACCAATGCGGAATGGTCTGCCAAAGTGTCCAAGGATGGAACATGGTGCCATATTTCAAAGCAGGGAGGCGGTCCGGGCAGGGATACGATACAGGTCAAAGTGGATGAAAACCCCACTTCGCAGGTCCGGAATACGGCTATCGTGCTGGTATCGGGCACCAACGAGAGGGTCTACAAGATTAGCCAGAAAGCCGGCGAGGCGTGGTTTGATACCATGTATTGGAAACGCACTACCCGACAGCGCATGGGCCTGCGCGGAAATGTCAAGGATATGGCCGTGACGCAGAGTAAGACCCCAAACAAACAGACCTTGTACCGTTTTGATGAGCGCGGTAACCTGACCCAAAGGGAGGTGACCGATATGGAGTTTGCCAGATTTGATACAACGCATACTTATACGTATGATGATGCCAATCACAGGCTGTCATGCAGTGTTACGGTGTCAGGCGGGGTTGAGGTGCGCAGCAGCAGGTATGAATATGATAACACCGGCATGTTTGTGGCATATGATCCCAGCGGGTGGAATGCTTAATATTTCTATAGTCCAATGGAGAATGCCCAAGGAGGGTGGGGTCGAACCCACAGTGCTGCGGGACACCGTGATGACAGTCAATTATGATTATTACAAGGGGGCCGATGCCGACAATATGCTGTTGCCCGGCTACAGCGCAGGCAATGTGACCAGATGCTCTTACGCACAGAACGGAATGTTGTATAAGGTGGAGACGCAGAAGGGATCATACGAGTTCCTGAAGAATGTGCACAGGATGGTGCCGGTCAAGTTTACCAGCCGCAGCGGCAGTAATCTGGAACGTCTTGCAACTGATTGGTATGTATGTAGTTACAACTATAACCGAGACTTGGCTGAGCGTCAGGTACAATATAAGGGTCTGGAGTTTGTGACTTTAGAAAAATACCCGCAATATTTCTATGATGAAGAGCATCATAACTGGTTGGACCGTCAGGAGGACATTCCCGCTCGCGGTTATAAGGAGGTTTCGTTCCAGAATTATGTTACCAGGGTGATAAATTACTATTGATCAATTCATTTAAAAACAGATAATCATATGACTACAGGAAACGTACGTCCGGCCTCGATGGAGCGTATCACGACTCCGGCTCTGGCCCAGAAATTCATTGATGAACAGATTAAGGAGCTGCGTGCTCAGATTGGCGATAAGAAGGTGCTGCTGGCGCTGTCAGGCGGTGTGGATTCATCGGTTGTGGCTGCCCTGCTGATCAAGGCGGTTGGCAAACAGCTTGTATCAGTGCATGTTAACCACGGCTTGCTGCGCAAGGGCGAGCCTGAGCAGGTGGTACGCGTTTTCCGCGATGAGCTTAACGCTAATCTGGTTTATGTTGATGCAACTGACAGATTTCTGGATAAACTGGCAGGTGTGGCCGATCCGGAGCAGAAGCGCAAGATCATCGGCGCTGAGTTTATACGCGTGTTTGAGGAGGAGGCACGTAAACTTGAGGGCATTTCATTTTTGGCTCAGGGTACCATCTATCCCGATATCGTTGAGTCGGGTCCCGTAAAGAGTCATCACAACGTAGGCGGTCTTCCTGAGGATTTGAAGTTTGAGCTGGTGGAGCCTATCAAGCTGCTGTTCAAGGACGAGGTCCGCGTGGTAGGCAAGGAGCTGGGTCTTCCAGATAATATGGTTTACCGTCAGCCGTTCCCGGGCCCGGGTCTGGGTGTTCGCTGCACCGGCGCTATTACACGTGACCGTCTGGAGGCTTTGCGTGAATCGGACGCTATCCTGCGCGAGGAGTTTGCTAAGAACGGTCTGGAGGGCAAGGTTTGGCAGTACTTTACCATTGTTCCCGATTACAAGTCAACAGGCGTTAAGGACAACAAGCGCTCATGGGATTGGCCGGTAATTATCCGCGCCGTCAATACCCGCGACGCCATGACTGCAACCATCGAGGAGATTCCCTACAAGCTGCTGCACCACATCACACAGCGCATCATCACCGAGGTTCCGGGCGTTAACCGCGTCCTGTACGACCTTACTCCGAAACCTACCGGCACCATTGAGTGGGAGTGATACAAAAGGGGACAGACCCCTTTTGTACTATTTTGGGAGCCTTTACTCATTTATGAGTATTGGCTCTGTTGTTTTTATGCAGTAATTTTGCAAGCAAAATTTGCGAGGTATGACTTTACGTGAGTTGAAGATTGGTGAGAGTGCTGTGGTTAAGGCAGTTGGAGGTGAGGGCGCGCTGCGTCAGCACTTTCTGGATATGGGTTTGCTGCCCGGTGTTGAGGTTAAGCTTCTTAAGTTTGCTCCGATGGGCGATCCTATGGAGCTGCTGGTGCGCGGATACACCTTATCTCTCCGTCTCGAAGAGGCTGCAAAGATTGAAATGATACCAATGGGGTCCTCAAAAATGATACCAATGGGGCCTGACCCCAATGGTACTGATTTTGGGTACAATCTGACTTTGCATGAGCATAACTCTCATCCGGGTTTGGGTGAGGCAGGCAAGTACCATGATCCTACTCATGAGAATGCTCTGCCCAAGGGCACCACGTTGAGGTTTGCGCTGGCCGGCCAGCAGAACTGCGGTAAGACCACCTTGTTTAATCAGCTTACGGGGTCCAATCAGCACGTGGGTAATTTCCCGGGCGTGACGGTGGACCGAAAGGACGGACAGATAAAGGGCTATCCGAATACGCTTGTGACGGACTTGCCGGGCATTTATTCGCTGTCGCCGTACACTCAGGAGGAGACGGTTTCGCGCCAGTTTATTATTGAGCAGAAGCCTAACTGCATCATCAACATTGTGGATGCCACCAATATTGAGCGCAACCTGTATCTGACGGTTCAGCTCATGGAGCTGGGCGTGCCTATGGTGCTGGCTCTCAATATGATGGATGAGCTGACGGGTAATGGCGGATCGGTCCGCGTCAACGAGATGGAGCGCATTCTGGGCATTCCGGTGGTGCCGATATCGGCCGCAAAGGGCGAGGGTATCAAGGAGTTGGTGGAGCACGCAATTCATGTGGCTGAGTATCAGGAGGTTCCGGCCAGGACCGATTTCTGCACAAAGGATGATCACGGCGGCGCTGTTCACCGCTGCCTGCACAGCATAATGCATCTGGTTGAGGACCATACCGAGCGCGCGGGCATTCCGGCCCGATTCGCAGCCGGCAAACTGGCTGAGGGCGATGCTCAAGTACTTGAGGCATTGCAACTTACCCAGAACGAGAAAGAGACCATGGAACATATAATTCTGCAGATGGAGGAGGAGCGTGGCATGGACCGCGCGGCCGCCATTGCCGATATGCGTTTCTCATTCATAGAGCGCCTGTGTTCACAGACGGTGGTCAAGCCGCAGAAGAGCAGGGAGTATGTGAGGAGCCGCCGCATTGACCGCGTCCTGACGGGCCGATGGACCGCAATTCCAATATTCCTGGTTGTGATGTGCCTGGTTATCTGGCTCTCAATCGATGTGCTTGGCGCACCGCTGCAGGACTGGCTGGATAAGGGAATCCAGTGGCTGGCAGGCATTTGCGTGGCCGGATTGGAGCGGGCCGATGTAAGTCCCGCAATTGTATCGCTGGTTGAGGACGGTATTTTTGGCGGCGTGGGAAGCGTGCTGAGTTTTGTACCTATTATTATAATCCTGTTCTTCTTCCTGAGTCTGATTGAGGACAGCGGTTATATGGCCCGCATAGCCTTTGTGACCGATAAGCTGCTGCGTAAACTTGGACTCTCCGGACGTTCCATAGTGCCTCTGCTCATAGGTTTTGGCTGCTCGGTTCCGGCTGTGATGGCTACAAGGACGTTGCCATCGGCCCGTGACCGTAAGCTGACCATACTGCTTACTCCGTTCATGAGCTGCAGCGCCAAGATTCCTATTTACGGATTCTTTACCAATGCTTTCTTCCCTGGTAAGGGCGGTCTGATTCTGGATCAAACACCTCCCGTTGCAACGTGGGAAATGCATCCCAATAATCGCTGAGATCTGCAATCTCACTATTCGGAATACCTCCGAACATAGTAGAGTAGATATCATACTTCACAGGTGCTTCACTACTATCCACGTAACGAGGGATATTAAGGTTATACTCATTTCGACGAATCTCATCACGTGTCACGACACGAGAGAAACCTGGAATTTCCTTACGCTCACGGTATGTATCAGCAATCTTCTTAACATCACAGGCACGGAGCTTGTTTTGCTTTCCGTCTTTTACAAAGCCTTTGCTAGCATCGATGATAAGCACGCCCTCGTTACCACGGTTCTTCTTCAGCACCATAATAAT
>ONMR01000025.1 GCA_900318995.1 uncultured Prevotellaceae bacterium
GCCCCTGGGCCGTACGGTACTCCGGCTTGGCCTCACTGCGGCTGTGGGTCAGTATCAGGATGGTTCCTATGATCAGGAACGCCAGGAAAGGGTAGTGCCACTTTTTCATAATCACGCAGTAAGGTGTTCAATCAATATCTTAACTCCTATACCTATAAGTATTATACCGCCCAATATCTCAACCGGAAAACTGATCCGCTTGCCTGCAAACGCACCTATCATGAATCCCGCTACAGAGAACAGGAAGGATCCGGCCGCAATTATGAGTATAGGCAGAATCATGCTCCCAAGTGTCTCATATCCCGACACTCCGAACGACAGACCCACAGCCAGCGCATCAATGCTGGTGGCAACGGCCATTGTCAGGGTGGTTGAGAACTTAGCGGGGTCAAAAGAACTCTCCTCGTCATCGGGCCTGAGTCCGCTCAGTATCATCCGCCCGCCCAGGAATGCCAGCAGTCCGAATGCTATCCAATGGTCCCAACGCTCCAGCTGTTCGCTAAAAATACTCATGCCCGCCCATCCGATAAGCGGCATCAGTCCCTGGAACAGTCCAAAGAAAAATGCCGTGATAAGCATGGTGCGTACCACAAGACGGCGCTGAATGAGCCCGCTGGTTATGGACACCGTAAAGCAGTCCATTGCAAGTGCTACGGACAGGAGTATCAGGTCAAGGATTGACATGGATTACTTTATCTCTTTTTCAATCTTGTAGTCGTTGCGGTTCTGAGAACTGCGGCTTACCAGTTCTGCAACAAAACCGACCAGGAACATGAGCGTACCCATGATCATACCTGTCAGGGCTATGTAGAAGTAGGGATTGTCTGTAATAAGACGAGCTGGAACTCCGTGAGCCAGGCAAATCAGTTTGTTCACGCCAATCACGATTATCGCAATGAAACAGAGCACGAACATGACTGATCCCCACAGGCCGAAAAAGTGCATGGGCTGCTTGCCGAACCGGTTGAGGAACCAGAGTGACATCAGGTCCAGATAGCCGTTCACGAACCTGTCCAGACCGAACTTGGTCTTGCCGTACTTGCGTGCCTGATGGTGAACCACCTTCTCTCCAATCTTACTGAATCCGGCGTTCTTGGCCAGGAATGGTATATAGCGGTGCATCTCGCCATAGACCTCGATGTTCTTGACAACCTCGCGGCGGTATGCCTTGAGACCGCAGTTCATGTCGTGCAGGTGGATTCCTGTAACCTTACGGGCGGTCCAGTTGTATATCTTAGATGGGATATTCTTACTCAGAGTACCGTCATAGCGCTTTTTCTTCCAGCCCGATACCAGGTCATAACCATCCTCACGTATCATACGGACCATCTCAGGAACCTCTTCGGGGCTGTCCTGAAGGTCTGCGTCCATGGTGACCACAATATCACCCTGAGCCATATCGAATCCGCAGAAAAGGGCGGGGGACTTGCCGTAGTTGCGACGGAACTTGATTCCCTTTACGATTTCGGGGTTATCGGCCTTGAGTTGCTCAATTATCTTCCAGGAGTCATCGGTACTGCCGTCATCCACAAAAATCACCTCGTAACTGAAGTTGTTCTGTTTCATTACGCGTCCTATCCAGTCAAAGAGTTCAGGAATTGACTCGGCCTCATTCAGAAGCGGTACTATGATTGAAAGGTCCATATTATTGTTGAATTTTAATTCTTTTTGCTGTTATCAGTCCTATTATCAGTGAGATAATGTTTCCCCACATAAGCGAGGCCTGGATTATCTGCTTGGTCATGGCCGATGCGGATAGCGAGCAATACCATGTTATGGTCTGCTGCATCAGCTCCATTGTCTTGTTGTACTGCTCCACCTGAGCCGGGTCTGTCATGGCAGCAGTTACAGCCTGCGATGACTGCATCATCTCTTCCATGCGTGCCATCAGACCGCTTGCCAACGCTCCGCCGTCTATAAACCTCAAGTAGAGATATGCCGCCATGCATGAGAGCACCGTTGCGAACAGGAATGTCAGTATGGAGAGCATCCACGATACGGGGAATGGAAAGAACGGGGCTTTTATGGAGTCGCGGAAACGTCGGATAAGAAAGAATGCCACCACTGGTATGCCTATCATAAGCGGCAATGCCAGCAGTGAAAGCGTTACATATCTGACTGTGAGCGCAGTAACCCAGAATGCCAGGATGATGTAAAGACCCAGATATGTTCCGAGTGTCATTGATGTCTGCAGGATGTTTATCCTGATGATTCTATTGCCCTCCTGTTCTTCCATATTAAGACGCAAATTTAGCGAATTCTTTGAAAAGAGGATTGCAGTTTCGGATAAAAGCAGTAATTTAGCAGCGGGTAAGTCCTGTACGGCCAGCTCCCTTCCAACCCTCCAGGGCTTGACGGCAGCAAAGGTACCTAGGTTGTAGCGGCGCGATGCAGTCAGCTTACCCATCCTATACAAGAATGGTCGCCACCAGGGCGACCATTCTTTGTTTTATCTCCTGTAAGCAGGAATCAATAGTAAGTAATTGTACGGTTTGTAACCCAAGTGCGAGGCTCAACGCCTTGCCTGTTGGTTGTTCTCTGAGTGCCTGTGCACTTTATCCAATTGCCCTTTGAGTCATACTCGTACACGTAGGTTATTTCATAACAATCACTGCCTGCTTGGGTGTTTGTGATTACCTGCTTTGTTTCATCACCCTTATCGTTATAGGTGTATTCGATAGTTTCTATATTCCAGGGTGAAGACTCTCCGTCATTGTAGTATTTGCTTACCTCCTTCTCTACGAGTAACTTATCCTTGAAGTTCTTGTTGACTGTGCGTGTACGCTCCATCGTTACTTGACCGGCATATGCAGAATCCCAGCTGAAGAAACCTTCTACGTATGTGTCAAACTGTCCGTTAGCCTGATAGGTGATGGGGCCGATGAACTCGTGCTCGTCACGGGTGTAGCGTGGATAGTTACCCTCATACTCAATGATTATGTCGTCATAAACCATAGAATCGTCATACAAAATCTCTTTGCCGCCTGATGTGCTGATGGTAAGAATGTCCCCCTTGAATTTGTACTCCATTACGATAGTACCGTAATCCTCATTTTCAAATGTAACCTTTGACAATCCCTTGGTCAATCCCATTTCAAAGATGTGAAATACCTTGCCCGGACCGATGGGAAGAGGACAGAACTTGTTGCCGTTGTCATATTCAAGTTTCTGGGTTGATGCGACCATCGTGCCGTTATAATCTTCTTCACTTTCAATCTTGGATACATATCCTGCAGAATTATAGGTATAAGTGGTTGTGCTCCAAGTTGAAACCGATGAAATAAGACGACCTTTGCTGTCGTAATTATCGGTAAAATTATCATTAACGATGGTCTTGACACCTTTTGGGGCCAACTGATAGGTGGTCCAGAAATTAGCGTCGCCGTTTCCTCCGTTTTCAGGGTCATCCCCGTTAACGGGATCCTCACAAGCTGTAAAGGCAAATAATGCAGTTGCAGCCATGAATAACAAATGCTTGATTCTCATAATTCAGTATTTATTAATTGGTTACATAATCATTATGTTTTGACAAATGTAGTATAATTATCTAAAATAATCACCAATCTGGAACGGAAACAGGTTCTCATCGTCGAAAAAACACTACTTTTGTGCGCACAAGGCAGCAATTGCCAGCCAAGAAGGGGCTATGACTAAAAAAAAGAAGGTGATACTGATAACCGGAGCCAGCAGCGGAATCGGTTATGACGCAGCAATGATACTGGCCGGACAAGGCCATAAGGTATATGGCGCGGCCCGCCGTGTGGAGCTTATGGACACACTTCGAGACAAGGGAGTCATACCTGTAAAAATGGATGTGACCGATGAGCAGTCAATGACAGACGGAGTACAGACAATCGTTGACGCCGAGGGCCGGATAGATGTGCTGATCAACAACGCCGGATATGGCTATATGGGTGCCGTTGAGAACGTAACCATTGCTGAGGCCAAGCGTCAGTTAGAAGTTAACGTGTTCGGACTGGCACGTCTTACACAGTTGGTCCTGCCATATATGCGCGCTCAGAAATGTGGTCGTATCATCAATACGTCATCGGTTGCGGGCAAGGCTGTAATCCCGTTCGGCGGCTGGTACAATGTATCCAAATACTCAGTCGAGGCACTCAGCGACGCCCTTCGCATAGAGGTCAAACAGTTTGGAATCAAGGTTATACTCATCGAGCCGGGCGGAATAAAAACCGATTGGGGCATTATTGCGGCCGATAACCTGTCGGCCTCATCCATGGGTACCGCATATGAGGATTCCGGAATGAAAATAGCCCGTCTGCTCAAGTACGGCTACACCTCCAATCTCCTTTCCAACCCCATCAGGGTGGCCAAGGCAATCAGCCGTGCCGCTAACGCCCGATGCCCCAAGGTGCGTTATCGCCTGGGCGCAGGTTCCGGCCTGATAGTAACCCTGCACGCTATTCTTCCGGCCCGCTGGTGGGATGGTCTGATGCGCTTATTCTTTAACTATGTGCACAATTAATTACTAAACTGAATATTTATGGCAAACAAAGGCTCACAGAACCTGCTTAGGCAGGAAGACTGGTTGGCGGTATGGATCGGGTTTATAATCATTGCAGCAGGTGCTCTGGCTGTCCTTACGGGATGGTTTGATTTTTCGGCTCTCAAGTTCAGCACCTGGTCATGGGGTGAAGAGGAGGCTACCAAGGCTGTCGCACTGGGAACTCAGATAGGGCAGTGGGCTTTCTGGCGCAAGCTGATAGTGACTGTGCTGGTTCTGGGCTCTCTTTTTACGATAGGTGTAAAACTGCAGGGAGAGAAGGTGGGCAAGTACATTCCGGCATTCCTGGCTCTCTTTATAGTAGCAATCATCGTTCGTCTGGTAAGCGCCGAATTCACTCTTAACCGTTATCTTGAGTGGGCATTCTGGGCATTGCTCATCGGACTCCTTATATCAAATACAGTTGGTACTCCGGATTGGCTCAAGCCTGCTATCAGGACCGAGTACTACATTAAGACCGGTCTGGTAATCATGGGTTTCTCAGTGCTGTTCAGCAATATAGCCAAGTTCGGTCTTTACGGACTGGGCATAGCCTGGATAGTCACTCCCATAGTAATAATCTTCATGTGGTGGCTGGGTACCCGTGTACTCAAGATTGATAATAAGCCGCTCATTATCACCATGGCATCGGCCACATCAGTGTGCGGTACAAGTGCCGCTATAGCTACCGGTGCCGCAGCCCACGCCAAGAAGGAGGACCTTTCACTGGCCATATCAATCTCCATCATATTCACAATCCTGATGATGGTGTTTGAGCCCATGATTATACGCGCGTGCGGCATGAACGAGCTTATGGGCGGCGCTTTGATAGGCGGTACGGTTGATTCAACCGGAGCAGTGGTGCTGGCCGGAAACGCTCTTGGCCCTGAGGCCGAGCAGGCTGCCGTCTTGGTCAAGTCCATCCAGAATATCCTGATTGGTTTCATTGCGTTCTTTGTGGCAATCTTCTTTGCAACCCGCGTGGACCGCACAGCCGGCCAGAGTGTGGGGGCAGGTGAGATATGGAACCGTTTCCCTAAGTTCATAATAGGATTCTTTGTGGCATCGCTGGTAGCATCGTTCATCGTGCAGCCTCTGGCTGGCGGAGCGCAGGTCAAGGCCATCAACAGCGTGCTTGACCAGTATAAGAACTGGGCCTTTGTGCTGGCTTTCACCAGCATAGGACTGGATACCAACTTCAGACAGCTTGCCAAGCAGATGCAGGGAGGTAAAGTGCTGTGGCTCTATATCATAGGCCAGTTGTTTAATATAGTGCTTACTCTGCTGGCAGTCTGGCTGCTGCTGTCGGGAGTGCTGTTCCAGGTGCCGGTACTTGACACATTCAAATAATGGCAGCAAAACGCAGGATAATGAGGGTGATTACAATCGCAGTGGTTGTAATCACCCTTGTTTTGGCCCTATACATAATCCTGACCCGTCAGGGGTTGGTTCCGGAATATGATTTCGGTGCCGGCGCCTATTATTATGCCGATATACCTGCCGACCAGTATCAGGAGATAGATCCGGATGGCGCTTATCAGACAACGGTCCCAAAGTGGATATTCTATGTACTTTTCCTGGGTTGGGGCTGGATTATCTGGCGTATCTGGTGCCGGATTTCCTGAGTTCCTCCCTCCGGCGCTCATAATACTCGTGACGCTTGGGGTTCTCCGGGAACCAGCCGCGCAGGACACGTTTCTCTTGTGTTATGGTCTCGTGGATACCCCAGAAACATGAAAAAGCAGCGGCGCCGAGGATTGTTGAAATGGTAAAACTGTCAACAAAGAGTGATAATACACAGAAACACGCGCCGGCAACAGCCAGCACCCACCAGCTATTCTTGCCCCAATGATATTCAAGTTTAATTACTAAAGGATGACATACTCCTATTATCAGGAACACTGCGGCTCCAATCACTATTCCATAAAAGTTCAGCATATTATTGTAAAAGACTGTTTTACCCTAGAACAACATCAAGTACCATCATCAGCGCAAATCCCAGTGCAAAACCAATAGTACCTACGTTTGAGTGCTCACCCTCCGAAGCCTCTGGAATGAGCTCCTCTACTACCACATATAGCATTGCGCCTGCAGCAAACGTGAGCAGGAACGGCATCAAAGGGGTAAAGAATGATGCAAGCAGAATTACCAGGAACCCGCCTATCGGCTCAACTATACCGCTCAAGGCACCTATCCAGAATGATTTGAGTCGGCTGTTGCCTGCTGCACGCAGAGGCATTGAGATGATTGCGCCCTCGGGGACGTTCTGAATGGCAATACCAAGTGAAAGGGCCAATGCGGCGGTTCCTGTCATATTTGCACCGCTGCTCATTGCTCCTGCCAGTCCTATGCCAACTGCCATTCCCTCGGGGAAATTGTGTATTGTCACTGCAAGAGCCAGCATGGCGGTCCTGGACAGTTTGCTTCTGGGGCCCTCGGCGCTACCTGTAGCGTGCAGGTGAGGTGTGATGTGGTCAATCAGCAGCAGGAATGCAAAGCCTGCCAGCAGACCTATGGTTGACGGCGTGATACCGCCCATCTGCATTCCCGGAACAATCAGTGACCAGAATGACGCAGCCACCATCACGCCCGATGCAAAACCAAGCAGTATCTTCTGCAGCAGAGCCGGCATCTCCTTCCGCATAAAAAATACGAACGCTGACCCCAGCGCCGTTCCCAAAAACGGAATCAACAGTATCATCAGTGTATTCCTCATCGTCTTCTCATATTGCAGGTGCAAAGTTATCTTTTTTTCCCGAGTTTGGCTGACGGCCGGCTGCTTATTATTACACTTTAATCATAAGTGAGTATTTGATGTCTTCTCTCATCAACTTCAACCGCATCCCGGTCATAATGGAGCTCCTTAACTCTCCCTCAAACCGCAAAACCTGAGTAAAAAACAGGCTATAATCAATTTCACGGAACAAATCAAAACAGATTCTGAGAAATGTTTCATGGATTAGTAAGAAAACATTATTTTTGAGACTGATTTGGAAAGTTGTTCTGCCGGTCTTCCGGCCGGAATTATTATGACATCTTATGAAACTGGAAGGACGTAGAGAGAGTACTAATGTCGATGACCGTCGTGGTCAGACAATGAAGAGGGCCGGTGGGCTTGGCTTGGGAGGCACCTTGATTGTAGGTCTGCTATACCTGCTGTTCGGAGGTAATCCGGCGGAAATGATGAACCAGCTTGGCGGCGGAGTTGAGTATCAGCAGAATTACACTCCCAGCGCCGAAGAAGAGGAGTTGGCCACATTCTCAAAGAAGATTCTGGCCGGCACGGAGGATGTCTGGACAAAACTGTTCAAACAGATGGGCCGTGAGTACATTCCGCCTAAACTGGTGCTTTATTCCGGTTCCGTACAGACCGGAGGCGGAATGGCTACATCAGAGAGCGGACCTTTCTATTACAGTGTAGATCAGGCAGTTTATATAGACCTTTCATTCTTTATGAACATGAAGCGTGAGATAGGTGCCGACGGTGATTTTGCCTACGCATACGTTATTGCGCATGAGGTGGGGCACCACGTGCAGAACCTTCTGGGCACACTGGGGCAGGTTCACTCACGTCAGCAGAGAGTGAGTGAGGCAGAGAAGAACCAACTGAGCGTGCGTCTGGAACTGCAGGCCGATTTCTATGCCGGAGTCTGGGCATATTATGACAACAAGCTTTTCGGCTCACTTGAGGACGGTGACATAGAGGAGGGACTTGCTGTTGCAGCCAAGATAGGTGATGACTATCTGCAGAAGAAGGCTTACGGACGAACCATGCCCGAAACGTTCAACCATGGAACCTCAGCTCAGCGTTCCAAATGGCTCAAGAAAGGAATTCATGGAGGCAACCTGAATGACGGCGACACATTCTCTCCATCGTACCAGAGCCTGTGATTTGTTTTGCAAACAGTATTCAAGATACAACAAATAAGAAAGTTATGGATTTGATTAAGAGATTTTTTAGCTATACGGCTGTTGATACGCAGTCCGATGAGAATTCCGAGACCGTTCCCAGTACCGCCAAGCAGATGAATCTGGCACGCCAGCTCAAGGACGAGCTTGAGGGCATGGGACTTGAGGAGGTGTTTATGGACGATATGGGATACGTCTATGCAACCCTGCCTGCCAATACGGACAAGAATATTCCTACAATAGGTTTCATTTCCCATATGGACACCAGCCCCTCCATGAGCGGCAAGGATGTCAAGCCCCGCATTGTAAACAATTATGACGGCGGAGACATCATACTCAACAAGGAGCAGAACATAGTGCTTTCACCAAGCCTGTTCCCCGAGTTGCTTGCCCACAAGGGTGAGGATTTGATAGTAACAGATGGTACAACCCTTCTGGGAGCCGATGACAAGGCCGGAATAGCAGAGATAATCACCGCAGTGGAGTATCTGCAGCAGCATCCCGAGATAAAGCACGGCAAGGTGCGTGTGGGATTCAACCCCGATGAGGAGATTGGCATGGGCGCCGCACACTTTGACGTGCAGCGATTCGACTGCGAGTTCGGTTATACCGTCGATGGCGGTGAGGTAGGCGAGATGGAGTATGAGAACTTCAACGCTGCCAAGGCCGTGTTCAAGATACAGGGACTGGAGGTTCATCCCGGTTACGCAAAGGGCAAGATGGTCAATGCATCACTTCTGGCTGCCGAACTGATTGAGATGTTCCCCGCAAACGAGACTCCCGGAACCACTGAAGGCTATCAGGGCTTCTATCATCTGGTAGGCCTGAATGGTGAGGTTGACCATGCATCGGCCGTATTCATTATCCGTGACCACGACCGTGCCAAGTTTGAGGCCCGCAAGGAGTTTGCCAAGGCTGTGGCCGACAAGATGAATGTCAAATACGGCCAGGGCACCGTGGTGGCCGAGGTTACAGACCAGTACTACAACATGAAGGAGCAGATAGATAAGGTTCCGTTTGTGGTGGATATAGCTTGTGACGCCATGAAACTGGCAGGTGTGAATCCCGTCAAGGTCCCTATCCGCGGCGGTACGGACGGCGCCCAGCTCTCATTCAAGGGCCTGCCTTGTCCCAACCTGTTTGCAGGCGGCATGAATTTCCACGGCCGATACGAGTGGGTTCCCGTACAGAGCATGCAGAAAGCCATGATGACGGTTGTCCGCATCATTGAACTCGTGGCCAAACGCGACTGGTAGGATTATTCGTCGAAGTCGAATTCTTCGGGGAGTTCAAACGGAGCGTCGGACAGGAAGTCTTCCATGTCGCGGCGCTCTTTTTTTGTGGGTCGGCCCATGCCGGCGGCGCGCCTTACGAATCCGCCTATGCGGTTCATCTCCAGCAGGTCATACTGGTCCTGCGGCGTAATGTTCTGCATCATCTCAGGGACAAGTTTGGCTCCAACACGGTTCTCTATGCACTGCAGAACCTTGAAAGAGTAGGTTACGGGCGGTTTGCGCACCTGTACGGTGTCGCCTTCATGGACCATCTTGGAGGGCTTTACCTGAACGCCGTTCACGCTGATGCGGCCCTTCTTGCAGGCCTCCGATGCAATGGTACGTGTCTTGAATATACGCACGGACCAGAGCCATTTATCGATACGAGCCTCAGCCATGGGGATTACTTATTGTTGAATTTGCACATGGTGTCGTCAATTCCAGCCAGGCAGAAGTTCCTGACAGCCTCAACGGCCACAGGAATGCGCTCTTCAAGAATCTTGCGCTCATCGTCACTGAACGGATCCAGTACGAACTTTATCTGCGCACCCATGGGGAAATCATTGCCTATGCCAAACCTCAGGCGGCTGAACTGCTCGGAGCAGAGCACCTGGATGATATTGCCTATGCCGTTGTGTCCGCCACCGCTGCCTTGCTTGCGCAGGCGGATCTTGCCAAGGGGTAGGGCCAGGTCATCGGCCACGACCAGAAGGTTCTCGGGCTCAATGTTCTCCTTGTTCATCCAGTAGCGGACGGCGTTTCCGCTCAGGTTCATGAATGTAGTGGGCTTGAGGAGCACAAGCTCGCGGTTCTTGATGCGCATATTTGCAACAAAGCCGTATCGCTTGTCCTCAAAAACAGTATTGGACGCCTTTGCGAGGGCGTCCAATACCATAAATCCTATGTTGTGGCGGGTATCTTGGTATTCATCGCCCGGGTTACCCAGCCCCACAATCAGATATTTCATTATTATTCAGCGGCGGGAGCCTCAGCAGCCTCACCCTCCTCAGTTGCCTCGGCAGCAGCTGCAGAACGTGTAGACAGAACTGTGCATATCACAGCCTCCTTGGGGCTTGTGAACTCAATACCCTCAACCTTCAGGTCACCAACCTTGAATGACTTACCGATGGTAAGAGGAGTTACGTCAATCTCAATCTTCTCAGGAATAGCGGTGTAGAGAGCCTTGGCCTTTACGCGGCGCAGGATCTGCTCCAGCTTACCACCGGCCTTGACACCGGCTGCCAGACCGTTGAGCTTAACGGGAACTGCCATAACAATAGGCTTCTGGGGATCAACCTGATAGAAGTCAATGTGAAGGATGTTGTCCTTTACGGGGTGGAACTGGATCTCACGCATAACTGCCAGAACGGTATTGCCGTCGATGGTCAGGTTAACTGAGAAAATATCGGGTGAATATACAAGTTTGCGGACCTCTTCGAATGTTACGCTGAATGCCTTTGCTACGGGAAGACCTTTCTCGTCGCGCTCTACACCGTACAGGTTGCAGGGGATAAGGTTCTGCTTACGAAGTGCCTTGGCACCTTTCTTACCGAACTCGTTGCGGGCTGTGCCCTTTACGTCAATTGATTTCATTTTAAAACGTGTTACTCTAAATTGTTAATACTCAATTCACCATCACACAAAACACTACCTTTTACGGCATGCTTTACGTAAAAGCGGCGCAAAGGTACAAAAAGAATTGAGAATTTAGAGTTGAGAATTGAGAATTTTTACGCAATTGCGCCTCATTATTCTCTCAATTCTCAATTAAATATCAGAATTCGATTTTAAAATCGTCTTTTGACTCCTCCTGGGCAGGAGCGGACTCCTCTACGGAGGCGGATTCATCGGCTCCGGTGTCCGAAGCCTTCTCGGCCTCGTGGATGAACTTTATGGTCTTGGTAAGGCCGTCTATGAAGTTGCTGAAATCCTCACGGTAGAGGAAAATCTTGTGCTTCTCAAAACTGACTTGAGCGTCTTCGCCTTCTCCACTCACAATTTTCTTGCTTTCCGTGATGGACAGATACATCTCATTCTTGCGGGTCTTGCGCACATCCATGTAATAAATGCGTTTTCCGGCCTTTATGGCGTGTGAGAAAACTACATCCTTTTCAATCTCATCGGCTGTCTTCCTTCTGTATTCCTCCATAACCCACTTGCTTTATATATTTTTCCACAAATATGATAATTTGATTCAATGTATGCAAGAAATAGCGCACAAATCAATGTTGATTCTAATGATTGTGAGGAAATTTGTTGTACTTTTGCAGACCGGATTAACGGTTTTGACACAATGATCAACAGAGTTCTCATCAGACTGAAAGTAGTTCAGGTAATATATGCGTATTACCAGAACGGCGGGCAGAGCATAGAATCGGCAGAGCGGGAGCTTGCCCGTAGCCTTGACAGCGCTTATTCACTTTACAAAACCCTTCTTTTTATACCAGTAGCCTGGGTCCGTCAGATACGTAAATCTGTGGAGCGTCTCAGACGTATGGGGGCCCCTCATATCCCGCGCCGTGAGATACTGCTTGCGGAGAACAGGTTCATTGCCCAGATGGAGACAAACGTCGAGTTGGATTCGTTCATCCAGAGCAGTGATATGAGCTGGCTCTTTGAGTCGGACTGGCTTAAGAACACATGTTCGTCTATACTGGAGTCCGATGTGTTCGAGGAGTATATCCAGAATGAAAAGTTTGATTTTGAGGCTGACAAGGAACTGTGCCGTAAACTTTACAAGGAGTTCGTTGAGAACAGTGATGAACTGGACGCACTGCTTGAGGAGCAGGATATCTATTGGAATGGTGATAAGGAACTGATAGATTCGTTCGTGATAAAGACAATCCGTTCATTTGATGACGGCAAGGCTGCAGACCAGCCCCTCAAGAGTGAATTCAAGGATGAGGAGGACCGTCAGTTTGCACTTGACCTGCTGCGTCTCGGAATAGAGGCTAAACCCGAGAGAGAGGCCGCTGTAGCAGCTAACTGCCGTCGCTGGGATCCCAGCCGTCTGGCCTTTATGGATGTAATCATCATCCAGGTGGCAATGGCCGAGATGCTCGGATTCAATCAGATACCGTTAAAGGTTACCCTCAATGAGTATGTTGAGCTGGCCAAGCTGCTCAGCACCCCTTCGAGCGGAAGCTTTGTAAACGGAATGCTCGAGACTATTGCCAGGGATATGGCTGCTCAAGGCAGGATCAGTAAGGAAATTTAATTTAAAACAATAATACAATTATGTCAAAGATGCTTTTACTCAATCCCTTCCAGATGACATATCAGGAGGTGAACATGCAACACACAGTTAATTTGGTCCAGGTTGACCTGTCAGAACCCGCATCGGCAGGCGAAAGCGGACAGGGAGCCCAGGGAGGCGGATTTTTCGGCAGCCCCCTCATTATGCTCCTTTTCGTGCTGGCTATACTTATGCTCTTTATGCGTCCCCGCCAGGATAAAGAGGGCGATAAGTTCCGTAATGCACTCCAGAAAGAACAGGATGTGGTTACCAGCTCCGGTATATTCGGTAAGATCAAGGATATAGATGAGGTTTCGGTAACTCTTGAGATTGCCCAGGGCATGAAAATCAAGGTTGACAAGCGTTATGTAAACCCTGTGCCGACTCCTCAGCCCGTTAAACCTGAAAAGACTTCACGTCGTCGCCGCAAGGCCGATCCCAGCAAGGACGAAAAAGCATAACAGACAAATCGCATGCGGGAGCAAGGTAACTCCAAGTCCCGATTTGCAGGATTCTTGAAGAAAATCGGAACTTCCCTTCTGAAACTGTTCAGAGGGGATTTCCTGGTTTATCTGCTCTTCCTTGCCATTACTTTTTTCTTCTGGTGGTCTCAGACCATGAGCCAGGAGTTTCAGTCTGTAATAAAACTGCCTGTCCGTCTGACTGGAATATCAGATGATATCAGGGTCACAACACCGCCTGTCGGTCAGATTACCGTATCGTTGAACGGCAAGGGTGCCGCGTTGCGCAAATCGGTCAGGATCGGAAGCAGGAGTATGATGCATGTTGACAACAGCGCTTTTATCCTTAATCAGGGTAGGGCATCGGCATCAACCCTGGTGCTCATGGATTCAATTACCGCATTGCTCCCGCAGTCGGTATCCATTAGGTCGATAAGTCCCGATTCGCTTGTCTATACCTATGCCAGACAGCACAGTATAATGCTTCCCGTTGAGTTTGACGGCACACTGACAACCCAGAATCAGTTCTATATGGAAAGGATTGAGTTTTCGCCTGACAGCATCAGGGCCGGTGTGCTCATATCCGATACAACGCAACACCATGTAGTCGCAGATGCCGGTCAGGTTGCACTCTCGTCTGACACAACTGTCAGGATGGTTCCAATAAGACCTCTGGACGGAGTGATACTAAATGCGGAACAGGTGCAGATGACGGTGATAGCGCAGCAGTATACCGAAAAGAGTCTGGAAGTTCCTATCACAGGCGTCAATTTCCCGGAGTCGGTTTCACTGAAGGCCTTTCCGTCAAAGGCGGAACTGTCAGTTTGGGTTAAGCTGTCGGAATATGATAAGGTCAGCGCCGCAGATTTTCAGGTGGTTGTTGACTACAATGACATAGCGGGTAATGAAGGAGATCAGGTTTTGTTGAGAATTTTCTCACAGCCTGTCAATGTTCGGAACGTCCGTCTTCTGACGCGCAGTGTGGATTATCTGATGGAGAGAAAACTATACTGATATGGTGGTGATCGGAATGACAGGGGGCATCGGATGCGGCAAGAGCTATGTGTCGGACAAACTCAAGCTTCGCGGTATTCCCGTATATGATTCCGATACCCGCGCCAAACTTCTCACAGCTACAGATCGGTCAATAAAGGATGCCTTGACCGGACTGGTGGGCCCCGATCTGTTCTGTCAGTGCGGATGCGGTGTCATGCGGAAGGAGGTGCTCTCCGCCTTTATTTTTGGCCACCCTGACAATATGGCACGGGTCAATGCTATTATCCATCCTCGCGTAAGGGAGGATTTCAGACGTTGGGCTGACGGACTTGATGGAAAGGACATGTGCGTTCTTGAATCGGCCATCCTGTTTGAGTCCGGTTTTGACGCCGAAGTGGATTATTCCGTCTGCGTAGATGCCCCGGTCGCACTCAGGATAAGACGTTGCGTTAAGCGTGACGGCACTACGGAGCAGGCTGTGATTGCCAGGATCAACAGTCAGATGGATCAGACTGAAAAATGCCGGCTTGCCGATAGCGTGATAGTGAATGATGATGTGCGTCCGCTTGAGCCACAGATAGACGAATTGATTAATAATGTAAGAAAACTTTTAAATAAAAAACAATAATTATGCTAAACGAGATTCTGACAATTTCAGGCAAGCCTAGCCTGTATAAGTTGCTTACCCGCGGACGCGGTGCCCTTATTGTAGAGAATATTGACGAGACCAAGAAACGTTTTCCCATCCAAGGCACGGATAAGGTGGTATCACTTGGCGATATCTCCATCTTTACCGATGAGAAGGAAATGCCTCTGCGCGAGGTCTTTCTGGCTATCGAGGCCAAATATGACAAGAAAGTGATTGCTTTTGACTGGCGCAAGGCTTCAAACCCCGAACTGCTCAAGTTCTTTGGTGATATTATCCCGGATTTTGACCGCGACCGCGTTTATCCCAGTCACATCAAGAAAATTGCCGGCTGGTATGACCTGCTGGTCAAGTACGGCGAGAATGACTTCTCGGAGCCCAAGGCCGAGGAGGAATCCTCCGAAAAGGCAGAATAAAAAACGACGCAAAGGGAAACGACCCCTTTGCGTCGTTTTTTCATCACATTTGGTGATTCATATAAAATAATATTTTATATGTGTATTTTCTTGGTTGTTTGGTTTTTATGATGTAACTTTGCAGCCGCAATCCAATAGAGGACTAGAATGGAAAAGGTTACATTGCTCTCGGAGGATCAGCTTTACAACAGCTTTATCGATCCCAAGTATATTCCCGCAGGTCAGAACAAGTATTATTTGCGTGACACCCAGGTCTGCGCTCCCAAGGGCGGCTGGCGTCATCTTACCAGCTCAGAGATTGAGGCTCTTGTCAAGAATGACAATACGGCCATGAGTTGGGATAATATCATGGTGACCGATGAGTTTGATCCCATGATGATCAAGAACAACAAGTTCTACGGATTCGTACGCATCGGCCGTGTATCGTCAAACGGACTTCAGTACCATGACCTGAGGCTTTCTTGCGGTATCACCAACAGCTCAATCCACTCTTGCGATATAGGTGATGACTGCGCCATCCATAACGTCCACTACCTGTCACATTATATAATAGGTGACCGCTGCATGCTTTTCAACATCCAGGAGATGTCTTGCACGGACCACGCAAAGTTCGGCAACGGAATTATCAAGGAGGGCGAGGATGAGGATGTCCGCGTATGGCTGGAACTGATGAACGAGACCGGTTGCCGCAAGGTTCTGCCGTTTGACGGAATGATTGCGGCCGATGCCTACATGTGGGCCAAGTTCATCGATGACCGTCGTCTGCAGGACCGCCTCAAGGCCATAACCCAGAGCTCATTTGATAACCGCCGCGGATTCTACGGAACCATAGGTTACGGCAACGTGATCAAGAACTGCTGGATTATCAAGGACGTAAAGATAGGCAACTGCTGTTACATCAAGGGTGCCAGCAAGCTCAAGAACATTACAATCAATTCATCGGAGAAAGAGCCTACCCAGATAGGTGAGAACGTGGTGCTGGTAAACGGTATAATAGGTTACGGTTGCCGCATTTTCTATTCGGTCATTGCTGTACGTTTTGTTCTGGGTAGCCACTCTAACCTTAAATACGGAGCCCGCCTGATGAACTCTTTCATGGGCGATAATTCTACAATATCCTGCTGTGAGGTGCTCCACAACCTTATTTTCCCGGCTCATGAGCAGCATCACAACAACTCGTTCCTGATAGCAAGCGTGGTCAAGGGACAGTCCAACCTGGCTGCCGGCGCAACCATCGGCTCCAATCACAACTCACGTACGTTTGACGGCGAGATTGAGGCCGGACGCGGATTCTGGCCGGCACTCTGCGTAAGTGTAAAGCACTCATCCAAGTTTGCCAGCTTCACAATGCTTGCCAAGGGCGCTTATCCTGCCGAGCTAATCAACCCGTTCCCGTTTGCCCTGCTCAGCAATGATGAGGTTAAGGGAGAGCTCCATGTAATGCCTGCATTCTCATGGATATACAACATGTTCGCAATGGCCCGCAACAACTGGAAATACGCCACACGCGATACCCGTGTGTTCAAGGTCCAGAACATTGAGTTCGATGCATACGCCCCCGATACCATGGAGGAGGCCATCGAGTCCCGCAAACTGCTTGACAAGTGGACTGCTAAGGCCTGGCTGCTCCGCGAAGGCAAGAGCGTGGAGGAAATGACTGATGACGCGCTTATGGAAATCGGCAAGAACCTTCTGAACGGTGATCCTGAAAAGATCAGGGACCTGGAGGTGCTGGGAGAGGATATGGAGAAATCGCACCGCAAAGTTGTTATCCTGCATCCCTATAAGGCCTATCACGCATACGGCGATATGCTGACATATTATGCTGTCCGTAATATCGTATCCTATCTGGAGGAGCATGAGAATGAGACTTTCCAGAGCATCAGCCAGCGTTTTGACGGAGACCGGGCACGCGTATGGTTCAATCTGGGCGGTCAGCTTATGTCTATGGAGGATGTGGATCAGCTCCGTTCCGATATAAAGGACGGCACCCTGAATACCTGGAAGGAGATTCACCACCGCTATAACGAGATATGGAAGAAATACCCCATAGACAAGCTTCGTCACGCATATATGTCACTCAAGCATATGCTTGGCGTTGACACTCTTACAGCCGATGATTGGAACAATGCCCTCAACAAGGGCATCGAGCTTCAGACCTACATCTACAATCAGGTTTACGAGACCCGAAAGAAGGATTATGAGAACAAGTTCCGCAGGGCCACGTTCCTTACTGACGATGAGGCTCTGGCCGCTTGGGGCAAGCTTGACGAGAACAGTTTCATACTGCAGCAGCGCAGGGAGCTCAAAGAGTTCACGGAGAGAATACAGAACATAAAGAAAAGGCTTTTAACAGAGTAGCCGGAGCAAAATAGTACAAAAGGGGACAGTCCCCTTTTGTACTGTTTTGACTCTTTTTTCTGAAATTACATTTATAAACCCAATATTGTTAAATCATGAGACTGATTATTGAACCGGATTACGGTAAAATGTCAAAATGGGCTGCAAACTACGTAGCCAAGTGCATCAACGATGCAAAACCCACGGCCGAGAAGCCGTTCAAGCTGGGCTGCCCCACTGGTAGTTCACCTCTGGGAATGTACAAGGAGCTGATCGCCCTCAACAAGGCCGGCAAGGTATCATTCCAGAACGTTATCACATTCAACATGGACGAGTATGTAAACCTGCCCGAGGAGCATCCTGAGAGCTACCACTCATTCATGTGGAACAATTTCTTCAGCCACATCGACATCAAGAAGGAGAACGTGCATATCCTTAACGGTAACGCCAAGGACCTCAAGGCCGAGTGTGAGAATTATGAGAAAGCCATTCTGGCAGCCGGAGGCATTGACCTCTTCATGGGTGGCATCGGTCCCGACGGTCATATAGCTTTCAACGAGCCGGGTTCAAGCCTTCAGAGCCGCACCCGTCAGAAGACCCTCACAACCGATACCATCATCGCCAACTGCCGTTTCTTTGACAACGACGTGAACAAGGTGCCCAAGACCGCTCTTACAGTAGGTGTCGGTACCGTTATGGATGCCAAGCAGGTGATGATTATGGTTAACGGTCACAACAAGGCCCGCGCCCTGCAGCACGGAGTAGAGGAGGGTGTTTGCCAGATGTGGACCATCAGCGCACTTCAGCTGCATCCGCACGCAATCATCGTGGCCGATGAGGCTGCCTGCGGTGAGCTCAAGGTTGATACCTACAAGTACTTCAAGGATATTGAGAAGGACAATCTTCTTTAAGAATTCCACTCGTGTTATTTTAAAAACGACGCATTGGGAACTGCTCCTAATGCGTCGTTTTTGATTATATTTGCAGATATGAATTACCGGATTGCTGATGATGTGATGGCTTTTAGTCTGGAGCGGGATGAGGCTCTTCCTTTTTATGTGGTTCAGCCTCATCAGGTTCATGGTTGCGTAATCAGGGAGGTTACACGTCCGGATACCACTCGGGATGAGCTGGAGGGCGTGGATGCTTTGGTGACTGATGTTCCGGGGGTGGCTATTTCCGTACGGACGGCCGATTGCATTCCGGTTCTTCTTTATGATCCTGTGCATAAGGCGGTTGCCGCTGTTCATGACGGATGGCGGGGAACCGTACAGCACCTGAGTCGGAAGGTTGTCGATTTCATGCATGAGCGGTATGGTACTGAGGCTTCGGATTTGAAGGCGGTTATAGGGCCGGGTATCGGACCGGAGAGTTTTCAGGTGGGGCAGGAGGTTGTGGATGCTTTCAGTGATTCGGGATTTCCTATGGCGGAGATTCTGGCTGATTGTGGCCCCAAGGCTCCTACGGCCGATAATCCTATGGCAGGCGGTCTGCACATTGACCTTTGGAAGGCAAACAGGTGGTTGCTGGAGGAGGCCGGAGTTTTGGCGTCCAATATCCAGGTGGCTGGAATCTGCACTTACCGCAACAACCACCGTTTCTTTTCAGCCCGCCGCGAAGGCACCAAGTGCGGTCGCATAATCAACTGCATCAAGATTGCTGATTCTCCATCGCAAGGCTGATTCGCTGGCGTTCCAGGTCCACGCTCAGGACTTTGACCATCACCTGCTGCTGGAGGGAAACCACCTGTGTGGGGTCCTTAATGAACTTGCCGGGAGCCAGCTGAGAGACGTGTATCAGGCCTTTTACGTGTACGCCTATGTCCACGAATGCTCCAAAATTGGTTATGTTGCTGATTATTCCGGGCAGTACCATATCGGCCTTGACATCCTCGATGGTGTGCACCTCGTTTGAGAACTCGAATTTCCTGAGCGGGCCGCGCGGGTCACGTCCGGGTTTCTCCAATTCCTGCATGATGTCGGTCAGGGTGGGTATGCCAACCTTGTCGGTCACGTATTTGTTTATGTCAATCTTGGCGCGGAGTTCAGGGCTTTTCATGAGTTCCTGAACGGTGCACTTAAGGTCCTTGGCCATCTTTTCCACGATGGGGTAACTCTCGGGGTGCACGGCGCTGTTGTCCAGCGGCTGGTCGCTGTCCGGCACGCGCAGGAAACCGGCCGCCTGCTCAAACGCCTTGGCACCCAGACGCGGCACCTTGAGCAGCTCCTTTCGGTTGTGGAACGGCCCGTTCTCCGTGCGGTAATCCACAATGTTCTGCGCTAACTGAGGCCCCAGACCGCTTATATATGTAAGAAGGTGGGTGCTGGCTGTGTTCAGATTCACGCCCACGCGGTTCACACAACTAATCACAGTCTGGTCCAGAGAGTGCTTCAGGTCTGTCTGATTCACATCTTTCTGATACTGGCCTACGCCGATTGATGAGGGGTCAATCTTGACCAGCTCTGCCAGCGGATCCATCAGTCGGCGTCCGATAGATACGGCACCGCGTACCGTCACGTCATAATCGGGGAACTCGTCACGCGCGGTCTTTGAGGCCGAGTAGATTGATGCTCCGTCCTCATTTACGCTGAATATCTGAACACCTGCGGGCAGCCTGAGGTGTTCAATAAACTCCTTGGTCTCACGCCCTGCAGTTCCGTTACCTATAGCTATTGCTTCTATCTTGTATTGCTCCACCAAAGCCTGTATTTTTGCGGCCGATTGGCGCGCCTCATTGTGCGGCGGATGGGGGTAAATGGTCTCGTTATGGAGCAGAGTTCCCTGCCTGTCCAGACACACTACCTTACAGCCGGTACGGAAACCCGGATCTATGCCTAAAACGGCCTTCTGACCTAGTGGAGAAGCCATTAATAACTGCTCTAGGTTGCGTGCGAATATCCTTATCGCCTCGGTGTCGGCCAGGCTCTTCGAACTTGCTGCGAACTCATTTTCGATAGATGGCTGCAATAGTCTGTAGTATGAATCCTCAATGGCTTCTTCAACCAGCTGCGATGCCTCGGATTTGCCCCGGACATAGTGTCGGGAGAGTGATTCAACCGCCTTGTCGTCCTCAATCTCAATTGATACGCGGAGCATTCCCTCGGCCTCGCCGCGGCGCATTGCCAGCAGACGGTGCGATGCGCATCGGTTCAGAGGCTCACTGAAGTCAAACCAGTCGCGGTACTTCTGGGCATCGGCCTCCTTGCTCTTGACCACCTTGCTGTATATGCGGGCGGTGCGGCGGTATGCGTTGCGCACCTGGTTGCGTGTGCCCTCATCCAGCGATACCTGCTCGGCTATTATGTCCATGGCGCCCTGGAGCGCGTCGTCAACTGAGGTTACCCCATTCTCCTTATTTATATATTTGGCGGCCTCGCGGTCCAGCGGCACATACTGATTTTGCTTCATCACAAACTCCGCCAGCGGCTCCAGACCTTTCTCCCGGGCGGCATCGGCTCGGGTCTTGCGGTGCGGCTTGTACGGGGCGTAGATATCCTCCAGCTCGGTTGCATCCCAGCAGTGCTCAATGCGTTCCTTAAGCTCCGGAGTCAGTTTGTCCTGACTTTCTATGGTGCCGATGACCGTCTCCTTGCGTTTGGCCAACGCCTCCAAGCGCTCCAGCGCATCGCTCACCTCAGTTACTTGGACCTCATCCATTCCGCCCGTGGACTCCTTGCGGTATCGGCTGATGAACGGTATTGTGGCGCCGTTCTCCAGCAGCTTCAACGTGTTCTCCACCTGATTCTCGCGCAGGCCGGTCTCGCGTACTATTATGCTTACGTATTCCTTGTTCATAACTATCAGGATTGTTTCGTAAAGATACAATTGTTTTTTCATATATTTGCCTACGGAGCGTCAAAGAGGCGCTTTGCTGGAGTTGTGATACCTTGGAGAACACGCTTCGGGATTTGAAAATTTAAACCATTCATATTATGGCAAAGAAAGAGATTGAGGGTGCGTCAGGCCCTCAGAATGCCGGTCTCAGCGAAAAACTGAAGGCCCTGCAGGCTGCAACTGACAAGATTGAGAAGAGCTTCGGTAAGGGCTCTATCATGAAACTGGGTGATGAAAGCATTGAAAATGTGGACGTTATCTCCACTGGCTCCATCGGCCTCAACGCTGCGCTTGGCGTGGGCGGTTATCCCCGCGGCAGGATAATTGAGATTTACGGTCCGGAGTCATCGGGTAAGACCACTCTGGCCATCCATGCCATTGCCGAGGCTCAGAAGAACGGCGGAATTGCAGCGTTCATCGATGCAGAGCATGCGTTTGACCGCTTCTACGCCGCCAAGTTGGGTGTGGATATCGACAACCTGTGGATTTCGCAGCCCGATAACGGCGAGCAGGCCCTGGAGATTGCCGAGCAGCTGATCCGCTCATCTGCCATTGACATCATCGTCATAGACAGTGTGGCCGCACTTACCCCCAAGGCCGAAATCGAAGGCGATATGGGTGATAATAAGGTAGGTCTGCAGGCGCGTCTTATGAGCCAGGCCCTGCGTAAACTGACATCGACCATCAACAAGACCAACACTACCTGCATCTTTATCAATCAGTTACGTGAAAAGATTGGCGTGATGTTCGGCAATCCCGAGACCACAACCGGCGGTAACGCGCTCAAGTTCTACGCATCGGTCCGCCTGGATATCCGCCGCGTCACTTCACTCAAGGACGGCGACGAGGTGGTTGGTAATCAGGTGCGCGTAAAGGTTGTAAAGAACAAGGTTGCACCTCCTTTCCGCAAGGCCGAGTTCGACATCATGTTCGGCGAGGGCATCTCTAAGAGCGGCGAGATTGTGGATCTGGGCGTTGAGTACGGCATCCTCAAGAAGAGCGGCTCATGGTTCAGCTACGGCGACACCCGCCTGGCACAGGGCCGCGACGCCACCAAGCAGCTCATGCAGGACAACCCCGAACTGGCCGAAGAGCTGGAGCAGAAAATCATGGCAGCCATCCTGGGCAACCCCCAGGAGCCCGAGCCCGATGATGACTCCGAAATGATGCACGACTGACAAATAGTCATAAATGTCATGCCACGGTGCCCAAAAGTGCCGTGGCATTGCTTTTGTACATGGTTGTGTGTCAAATTTTGAGTACAAACAAATAAAAACATACAACTATGGGAAAAATTATTGGAATTGACCTTGGAACCACAAACTCGTGCGTTTCAGTATTTGAGGGTAACGAGCCTGTCGTAATCGCTAACAGCGAGGGCAAGCGTACAACCCCTTCAATCGTGGCTTTCGTTGACGGCGGCGAGCGTAAGATAGGTGACCCGGCTAAGCGTCAGGCTATCACCAACCCGCAGCGTACCGTGTTCTCAATCAAGCGTTTCATGGGTGAGAACTGGGATCAGGTGCAGAAAGAGGTTGCCCGCGTACCTTATAAGGTAGTAAAGGGTGATAACAACATGCCGCGTGTGGATATTGACGGACGTCTGTACACCGCTCAGGAGATATCGGCCATGATTCTTCAGAAAATGAAGAAAACCGCCGAGGATTATCTGGGTCAGGAGGTGACAGAGGCTGTCATCACAGTGCCTGCTTACTTCAGTGACTCACAGCGTCAGGCCACAAAGGAGGCCGGTCAGATTGCCGGTCTGGATGTAAAGCGTATCGTGAACGAGCCTACCGCTGCCGCTTTGGCATACGGTGTTGACAAGGCTAACAAGGATATGAAGATTGCCGTATTCGACCTGGGTGGCGGTACATTCGATATCTCCATCCTGGAGTTTGGCGGCGGTGTATTTGAGGTACTTGCCACCAACGGTGATACCCACCTGGGCGGTGATGACTTTGACCAGGTAATCATCAACTGGCTGGTTGAGGAGTTCAAGAAGGACGAGGGTGCCGACCTGACTGCCGATCCTATGGCACTGCAGCGTCTTAAGGAGGCTGCCGAGAAGGCCAAGATTGAGCTGTCATCATCAACCAGCACTGAGATTAACCTGCCGTACATCATGCCGGTAGCAGGTGTTCCGCGTCACCTTGTAAAGACCCTGACACGTGCCAAGTTCGAGCAGCTGGCCAACGGCCTTATCCAGGCTTGCCTGGAGCCCTGCCGCAAGGCTATGAGTGATGCCGGTCTGAGCAACTCCGATATCGACGAGGTAATCCTGGTAGGTGGTTCAAGCCGTATCCCCGCTGTGCAGAAGCTTGTTGAGGACTTCTTCGGCAAGGTGCCCAGCAAGGGCGTCAACCCCGATGAGGTAGTAGCCGTAGGTGCATCAATCCAGGGTGCCATCCTGAACAAGGAGGGCGGCGTAGGTGACATCGTACTTCTTGACGTAACCCCGCTTACCATGGGTATCGAGACCATGGGCGGTGTGATGACCAAGCTGATTGATGCCAACACAACTATCCCGTGCAAGAAGAGTGAAATTTTCTCAACAGCTGCCGATAACCAGACAGCCGTAACCATTCACGTGCTGCAGGGCGAGCGTCCTATGGCAAGCCAGAACAAGTCCATCGGCCAGTTCAACCTGGAGGGCATAGCACCCGCACGTCGTGGCGTACCTCAGATTGAGGTTACATTCGATATCGATGCCAACGGTATCCTTAAGGTATCGGCCAAGGATAAGGCTACAGGTAAGGAGCAGGCCATCCGCATAGAGGCCAGCTCAGGTCTTAGCAAGGAGGAGATTGAGCGCATGAAAGCCGAGGCCGAGGCCAACGCCGATGCCGATAAGAAGGAGCGCGAGAAGGTCGATAAGCTCAACCAGGCCGACTCAATGATATTCCAGACCGAGCAGCAGCTGCAGGATCTGGGCGACAAGATTCCGGCTGACAAGAAGGCTCCTATCGAGAGCGCCCTCAGCGCCCTTAAGGATGCCCATAAGGCACAGGATCTGGCCGCCATCGACAAGGCAATGGCCGAGCTCAACACCGCCTTCCAGGCAGCCAGCGCCCAGATGTACCAGCAGAGCGGCGCACAGCCCGGTGCAGGCGCAGGCTTCAACGGCGGTGCTCAGAGCGGACCGCAGGACGCCGGTCAGAGCAGCAACTCCGGCAGCAACAACGACAACGTCCAGGATGCTGACTTTGAAGAGGTTAAGTAATTAGCTTATCTCACATACTATTGGTCCGCGTGGCTCTTTGGGTCGCGCGGATTTTTTTTTTTCCCAGTCCGAAGAATCTACCACCACACAGTTAGGGCTCAACATTCCCGGTGTATTGGACGGTTCGAAGGCCACTATCGAGAAGAACTGCTCATGGGGTAGTACGCCCAGTTGTGATGAGACCAACAATTTCAACTGGGT
>ONMR01000024.1 GCA_900318995.1 uncultured Prevotellaceae bacterium
CGAGCCTTTTACCGTTAGGTTGGTTACCGGTATAAACCTCTGATTCAATAAGGCGTCACAGTAAAGTGTGTCCTGTCTGTGCGGTTGGGATGCAGGTCATAACCTGTCATGCGCGTAATGTCTCCTGTCTTTGACAGACGCAGTGTCACTGCCAGACCATGGTCTGTACGGGGCGCGCTCATGTTGGATATGTAGTTGCCCAAAGACCATACCGTAAGGTGGACGGCCGCACGTCCGCGGTAATCCGGCAGGGTACGTACCGGTTGGACAACATGCGGATGCCCTCCGATGATGTGGTCAACGCCGTGGCCGTAGAGCCAGTCCTCCAGTTTCTTCTGCGATGCGTCGGGTTGTGTCATGTATTCGGTGCCCCAATGCATGCATGCTATTATGCAGTCGGCCTTGAGCTGGCGTGCACGTGCCAGGTCTTTCCTGATAACAGTGGTGTCTATGTAGTTTACTATGCAGGGCTCTGCCACCGTAATTCCGTTGGTATCATATGTGTAGTTGAGCAGGGCAATACGCATGCCCCCGTGTTCAATGATATAAGGATAGAGTGAGTCGCGTTCAGCCTGGTTGCGGTAGGTGCCCAGATGGGCAATGCCCAGGCTGTCAAGAATATCAAGCGTACGTATCAGGCCTCGGTTACGGCGGTCCAGGCAGTGGTTGTTGGCTGTCAGGAAAACATCAAATCCGGCATCACGGACAGCCTCTGCATACGCATCGGGCGAGCAGAACTGCGGATAACCGGAGTAGGGCGCTCCGCCCAGCGTGGTCTCAAAGTTGCAGACAGCAATATCGGCTGCCTCAATCTGGGACTTGACCAGAGTAAAACAGCCGTTGTAGCTATAAGTTCCGTCGGGTTGTAATGCCGCATCCAGCTGGGCCTTATGCTGCATCATATCTCCTGCAAAATAGAGGGAGATACTGTCAGGGTTCTGGGCCGATGCGCATAACGTGCAAACCAGCCATATCCCGATGAATATGGCAGATCTGGTCATGGATTAATCGTAAATGCACTTCTGACCTGCAAGCAGGGTGTTCTTCATAAGCGAGCAGATGGTCATGGGACCTACGCCGCCGGGAACGGGAGTGATGAAACTGCACTTAGGGGCAACCTCGTCAAACTGGACATCGCCGCACAGACGGAATCCGCTCTTCTTTGTGGCATCGGGTACGCGTGTGGTGCCTACGTCTATGATGACGGCGCCCTCCTTGACCATATCGGCCTTGACGAAACCGGGCTGGCCAAGGGCGGCTACTATGATATCGGCCTGGAGGCACTCCTCCTTGATGTTTGCGGTGTGACTGTGGCATACGGTCACGGTGCAGTCACCCGGGTTGGATTTCTGCATCAGCAGGCTGGCCATGGGCTTGCCCACTATGTTGCTGCGGCCCAGTACAACGGCTTTCTTGCCGCGGGTCTCGATGTTGTAGCGCTTGAGCAGTTCCATGATGCCGTTTGGTGTGGCCGATATGAAGCATGGCAGACCGATGCTCATGCGGCCTACGTTGATGGGATGGAATCCGTCCACATCCTTGCGGTAATCAATGGCCTCTATTACATGCTGCTCATTGATATGCTTGGGCAGCGGCAGCTGGACTATGAATCCGTCCACATCAGGGTCATTGTTGAGCTCGGCAACTTTGTCGAGGAGGATTTCTTCTGTTATGTCACTCTCAAAACGGATAAGGGTTGACTTGAATCCGCACACCTCGCAGGCCTTTACCTTGGCTGCCACGTATGTCTCAGAGCCACCGTCATGACCTACCAGAATGGCTGCCAGATGGGGACGTTTCTCTCCTCTCTCTACCATTGCGGCCACCTGGGCTGCAATCTCCTGCTTAACCTGTTCGGCTACTGCTTTACCGTCTATTAACTGCATATGCTGAATGTGTTTATCTTCTCATCATTGAACCCAGGTTGGGCAGCTTTGCGCCGGCCACGTTCTTCATCATCTTGCGGGTCTGCTCAAACTGCTTTATCATACGGCTTACCTCCTGGATGGGCTGACCGCTGCCCTTGGCTATGCGGTTGCGGCGTGACTGGCTCTTGTCAAGCAACTCCGGGTTGGCGCGCTCGGCAGGGGTCATAGAGTAAATCATGGACTCAATGCCCTTGAATGCGTCATCGCTGATGTCGATGTCCTTGAGGGCCTTGCCTACACCGGGAATCATACCCATCAGGTCCTTTACATTGCCCATCTTCTTGATCTGACCAATCTGCTCCAGGAAATCGTTGTAGTCAAACTTGCCTTTGCCCATCTTTTTCTGGAGTCGCTTGGCCTGCTCGGCGTCAAACTGCTCCTGGGCGCGCTCCACAAACGATACTATATCGCCCATGCCGAGTATGCGGTCGGCCATGCGTTCGGGATGGAATACATCGAATGCATCCATCTTCTCGCCGGTACCCACAAACTTGATGGGCTTGTCTACTACTGTGCGTATGGAGAGGGCAGCACCACCGCGGGTGTCACCGTCAAGTTTTGTCAGGATCACGCCGCTGAAATCCAGGCGCTCGTTGAATTCACGGGCGGTGTTGACGGCATCCTGACCGGTCATTGAATCTACAACAAAGAGTATCTCGTTGGGTGATACGGCATCCTTGATGGCGGTTATCTCCTGCATCATCATCTCGTCTATGGCCAGACGGCCGGCGGTATCGATGATTACCACGTCATAACCCTTGGCACGTGCCTCCTTTATGGCGTTCTGTGCTATCTCTACGGGTTTGTTGTTGCCTTCCTCTGTATAGACTGTCACTCCAATCTGCTCCCCCAGGACCTTCAACTGGTCAATGGCGGCGGGACGGTAAACGTCGCAGGCTGCAAGCAGGGGCTTCTTGGCTCTCTTGGTCTTGAGCAGGTTTGCCAGCTTGGCGCTGAATGTGGTCTTACCGGAACCTTGCAGACCGGCCATGAGGATTACGGCGGGATGCCCCTTTATGTCGATATCCACGGCCTGGCCTCCCATCAGGGTTGCCAACTCATCGTGTACTACCTTGACCATCAGTTGACCGGGGCGTACCGATGTGAGCACGTTCATGCCCAGGGCCTTCTCCTTAACGGTATCTGTAAACTGCTTGGCTACCTTGTAGTTGACATCGGCATCAAGCAGGGCCTTGCGTACATCCTTGAGGGTTTCGGCAACATTAACCTCGGTGATTTTTCCTTCACCCTTCAGTATCTTAAGTGACCTTTCAAGTCTTTCTGATAGGTTTTCAAACATAACAGTATATTTTCAGCCCGCGAATTTAATAAAAATATCGCAAACGGGGGAGAACTTTTTGGGGTATCAGTATCTGAAACACCGCAGAACTATCGGTTTAGGGAGACAACGTTCCATGGCTACTCCGGCCCCCTCCAGACCCTAAACGGCGAACGCCTCCCTTTGTAATCCCCTACGGGGCTTAACGGTCGTTGAACGAGGCGCCGTTCTTAACGGGATCTTCCAGGGGCCTACGCTTTACGCCACTTCACTAATGCTCCCTAAACCGATAGTTCTGCTTCTGCAAATGGAAAGATTTATACCGGTACCCCAAAAAGTTCTGCTCGTTTGGTAATTACCTGCCGGAGAGGTAGAGCATCTGATGTATTTCGTCGTTGAATTTGCGGGCTTTGAGTAATTTCTCTATTGTAAGGTGCATCCGGTAGCGCCAGTAGTTGTCTGGGTCGGCCGGAACGTTGATACGCTCGGAGCGCGGGTTCTTGGCTCTAAGCGACGAACTCATGGAGAGCCAGTCCTGCAGCGGGAAGATGGCCAGTATGGAGGGCGATGCCAGATGGGCCGATATGACGCTGGTGCAGGCGGTTGTGGTGGCCATCTTTGCAGTTATCACATGGTTGGGCTCCATCTCTTGCTCTATCCAGGTGCGCAGTACACTCATGTCATGCGTCGAAGTAGTGCAGACTGACATGTAGGGGTAGGTGGCGGGGTCCGATACGCTTACCCCCATATTCTTGGGCATACGCTGGACCTCAAGTGACAGGATGCGCAGACGGTCCATGACTTCGGGGACGCAGGCGGGAATCATTCCCAGGTCTTCACCGCATACCAGCATATCGGTTGCTTCTATCAGAGCCGGCAGCTTGGACATTGCGGAGTCACACCAGAAAGAGTTGTTGCGTCTGTAGTAGTAATCGTCATGTATACTGCGAAACGCATTCTGCTCATTTTCAGGTAATTGTCTGAATATGTCAGTATCAGATGCATTGATGCGCGGATGGTATGTCCCCGGACGGTGCGTGTCTTCCAGGAACAGGACATTGGTTTCGGGTGTGCCTGCCGGTGCAACGGCATGAAGTGCCGGATTGAACGGGAATCCCAAGTCCCACAGCTCCTGAGGGGTGTATGTAAGGGCGGGATTGAAACGTCCCATCAGCCCGCTGTGATATTGCAGGGGTACCTCCCATATCCTGAAGAATCCCAGGAGATGGTCTATGCGGTAGGCATCAAAGTAATCGGCCATCTTGCGAAAACGGTCTACAAACCAGGAATAGCCGTCGCGTGCCATGTTTTCCCAATTGTAAGTGGGCATTCCCCATTTCTGGCCATCTACGGCAAAAGCATCAGGCGGTGCACCGGCTTGACAATCAGTATGGAACAGTTCGGGATGTATCCATACATCACAACTGTGCCGGTTGACCCCGATAGGGATGTCGCCTTTCAGAAGGATCCCTTTGCGGTTTGCGTATTTTTTTACATCGCCCAGCTGCCTGTCAAGATGGAACTGTATGAAATAATGCTTGCTTATCTCACGATACCTGTCATTGCCGGGAGTGCAGTATTTCTTTATAAGTGCCGGCGAGTATTCAGATTCTTTCCACTTATGGAAATCGGCCGTTCCGTATTTGTCGCGGAGATAGCAGTAGAGGGCATAAGGTTCCAGCCAATGGTGGTTGGCGGCAAAGAACCTCTTGAATTCGCGGCTGTGCAGACACTTCTCGCCCAGTTCTGTGTACAGATGATTCAGATAGTCATTCTTAAGTCTGCTTACACGCTCATAATCTATTGCCGGAAGGGCATTTAGTGCCTTCCGCTCCTTCTCTGCATAGCTCAGAAACTTTTTGTCGGACGGTATGCCGATAAGCTCCAGGTCTGCGTATATCGGATTAAGTGCGAATGACGAGTTGGCGCTGTATGGGTAAGAGTCTCGCCAAGTTCCTGTCATGGCGGTGTCATTGACAGGAAGTGTCTGGATGATGCTTTGCCCTGTTGCCGCCGCCCAATCCACAAGCAGCTTGAGGTCCGTGAACTGTCCTATTCCGAAATCCCGGTCTGAACGGAGTGAAAAGACCGGGATTGCCGTACCGGCTCCTTTCCAACGGGGACGATTGTTGCTGCGAACGTACGGTATGGCAATGGTACGCTGTTCAATACTCTGTCCATCAACTTCTTTCCATCGGTCGGATAGAACCAGACGAGTGGCCTTTGTGAATGGTATGGAGTGGAGCGAGCCCTCTTCCCTGCGGGATATGCTGCCATCGGTCTGTACCATATAGGAATAGGTGATGTCGCCTGCTGCCATCTCATCATCATCAACATCATAATCGGCAAACCATGTGCCCTGTCCGTTGTTCTCCATACCTAAGCATGATTGGGTGCCGTCGGGCATATTGAGACATAGAAACAGGTTCTCACCCCATCGTGTAATATATTCTATCTGAAAATGTATATGCATAAAACCGTAATGTAGTTTACAAAAATACGTTTTTTCCCGGACCTTTGGCAGTTTGAAACAGGACAATGGTATAAAAGGTTTTCAACAGAATAACAAAAGTTATTAACAATTTACAAAAAAGGAAGTCTTTTTCTTTCCCCTTTTTGTGCTCAAAATTAATTTTGCTAACAAGAAAAAACATTAATAAACACAATATTTATAAAAAGTTAATAATCATGGATTTAAAACAGGATGGCATTTATGATGCCAGTTCCCTGGGAGGGGGTAAGATGCTTGTACTGGGCTTCCAGCACATGTTCGCCATGTTCGGCGCTACGGTTCTTGTACCGATCCTGACAGGTCTGTCAGTATCTGCAACACTTCTGTTTGCAGGTATAGGTACTCTTATTTTCCATCTTTTTACCAAGTTCAAGGTGCCGGCATTCCTCGGCTCATCTTTCGCCTTTCTGGGCGGTTATGCTGCCGTAAAGGGTTTTGGAGTTGAACTTGGCATGACAGAGAACGTTGCCCTTACTTACGCTTGCATCGGCGTCTTCTGCGCTGGTCTGCTCTATTTCGTATTGGCTGCTCTGTTCAAGTTCTACGGGGTGCGCCGTACTATGAGATTCTTTCCGCCCGTAGTGACAGGTCCTATCATCATCTCCATCGGCCTTATCCTGTCATCAAGCGCCATCAACAACTGCCAGGCCAACTGGTGGATTGCACTGCTTGCCATTGCCATCATCGTGGTATGCAACATTTTCGGTAAGGGTATGATAAAGATCATTCCCATCATACTGGGTGTTATCGGCTCATACGTTGTGGCAGCATGCTTCGGTCAGGTTGACTGGACTAACCTTAAGGAGGCCGCATGGTTCGGAATGCCTTTCCAGATGGAGAATACGGCGTTTGCAGTATTCAAGAACCCTGACTGGTCATTCATGTGGACCGCAATAATCGCTATCGTCCCCATTGCGTTCGCCACAATGATAGAGCATATAGGTGATGTATGCGCCATATCTTCTACCTGTGAGCGCAACTTCATAGCCGATCCCGGTCTGCACCGCACTCTGATGGGTGACGGTGCCGCTACGGCTCTGGCCGCCCTGTTTGGCGCTCCCGCCAATACTACATACGGTGAGAATACAGGTGTACTTAACCTGACCAGGGTATTTGACCCCAAGGTAGTACGCATTGCAGCCTGCCTGGCAATCATATTCTCATTCTGCCCCAAGTTCGCTGCGCTGATTTATGCCATGCCTACAGCAACCGTGGGTGGCGTATCGCTGGTTCTGTACGGTATGATTTCTGCCGTGGGTGTACGTAACCTGGTTGAGAACAAGGTTGACTTTACCAACAACCGTAACGTGCTTATCGCTGCCCTTATCCTGGTATTGGCCATCGGTATCAACTACGGTCCCGGCAGCATTACTTTCGGTAAGGTTTCACTGTCAGGTCTGGCAGTTGCCGCTCTGGTTGGTATCATTCTGAATGCTGTTCTCCCCGGTAACGACTTCCACTTTACGAGTGACTATGCCAGCGGTAAGCGCGCTGAGGCTGAGGGTAAGGATCTGCCCGAGGAGTTCCGCAAGCCTCTGCATGACGATCCCAAATACAACGGATAAATATCATTAATTATCATACATTTTATTCAACTAAACATTTTGATATGAAAAAAATTGTAGCTTTTGCAGGATTCAGCCTGCTTGCAGTTGGTGCTTTTGCACAGACCAATTTACAGGTATTCTACGATTTCGGTGAGGATCGTAAGCACGTTACTTCAACACTTGAGATGTTCAAGGCTGATGATTGGGGTAGCACATTCTTCTTTGTTGACTATGACTATTTCACCCAGAGAGAGCGTGATGAGAAAAACGCTTTGGGAGTTAAGCCAAACAAGGATTTCTATGGTGCAAGGGCTTTTGGAAGCTATTTTGAGATCGCACGCGCCCTCAATTTCTGGCAGGATTCTAATCTTGGTGCACTGAGCGCACACATCGAGTTCAATGCAGGTGTAGGTTTCGGCTACCGTAACTGGTTGTTTGGTGCTGAGTATCTGCTGCATAATGATGATTTCTCAAATACATTCACATTTGAGCTTCTCTACAAGACATTCAAGGGTTCAGAGAGCCATCTGCCTCTGCAGTTCACATTTGTATGGGGTATGCAGAACATCTTTGGCGTAGAGGGTCTCCGTTTCTCAGGTTTTGCCGATGTCTGGGGTGAGGATGGTCCTTATGCTGACAAGGATAAGAGACAGAATTCACTTACATTCATATCAGAGCCTCAGCTTTGGTACAACGTAGGTTCACTTTTCGACTGCCCCAACTTTAATGTAGGTTGTGAGGTTGAGTTGAGTAACAACTTTGCCGGTAACCAGGGATTCATGTGCAATCCTTGCCTCGGTGTAAAGTGGGATTTCTAATTGTCTGAAAGGATACATATTTTTTAATATATAATATTATGTCATTCCTTAAAGTATTAGGATTTGATCCCGCCAAGCATAATGTCAAGACGGAGATTGTGGCAGGTATAACCACATTCCTGACAATGGCATATATCCTTGCTGTCAACCCCGATATTTTCGGAGCGTTGGAGGGTATGGGCATGCCTAAGGGAGCTGTATTCACAGCTACCGCTCTGGCTGCAATAGTAGGTACATTGGTGATGGCCGTTTATGCCAAGAAGCCGTATGCACTTGCTCCCGGATTGGGTCTAAACGCATTCTTTGTCTATACTGTATGCCTTACCATGGGATACAGCTGGCAGTTTGCATTGACCGCCGTGCTGATTGAGGGTATCATATTCATCATACTTACCGCAACCAACATCCGTGAGGCTATCATCGATGCCATCCCGGCTGCAATGAAGAGCGCAGTGAGCGCCGGTATAGGTCTGTTCATAGCATTCATCGGTATGGTTAACGCCGGTATCATCGTTGATGACGGCGGTACAATCATAAGCCTTGGAACAATCACAAGCGGTACAGCTCTGCTGGCTCTGATAGGTCTGGTCATCACCTCTGTGATGATGATCCTCAAGGTGCCCGGATCAATCCTTATAGGTATCATCGTTACCGCTATAATCGGTATACCTTTCGGTATCACCAAGTTTGACGGTGTGGTAAGTTCAGTGCCTTCAATAGCACCTATCTTCTGCAAGTTTGAGTGGCATAACATCTTCTCAATCGATATGCTGATCGTTGTGTTCACATTCCTGTTCATTGATATGTTTGACACAATCGGAACCGTTATCGGCGTATCAAAGAAGGCCAATGCCATCAATCCCGACGGTACCATTCCCGGCGTAAAGAAGGTTCTGATGGCCGATGCAATCGCCACCGTTGCAGGCGCTGCTTTCGGTACAAGCACAACTACCACTTATGTTGAGAGCGCATCAGGTGTTGCCTCCGGCGGACGTACAGGTCTTACCTCATTTACAGTAGCAATCTGCTTTGCAATAGCACTGTTCTTTGCTCCCGTATTCCTGGGTATCCCGTCAGCCGCAACTGCTCCTGCTCTGATTCTGGTGGGTGTCATGATGATGTCATCAATCAAGGATGTAGACTTTGATGATTTCTCAGAGTGCGTTCCCGCCTATATCACAATGGTTGTGATGCCTCTGGCATACAGCATCTCTGATGGTATCATGCTGGGTCTTATCTCTTACGTTGTACTGAACGCCCTTAGCGGTAAGTTCAGCAAGATAAGCATCATGATGTGGATCCTTGCAATCCTGTTCATACTGCGATACTGCTTCCTGTAGTTGACAGTAGAGCATAAAAAATCCGGGCGGTTCCCAAAAGGATCCGCCCGGATTCTTTATGACTGTAGTAGTCAGTTACTCGTTTATCTTAAGAACCGCTCCGGTTGTGGTGTCAAACGTAATCTTTGTGTCGGCATTCCTGCCCATAACCGTAGTTGAGATTACCTCGACGGTTCCGAATTGAGCCACCTGAACATCATGCTCCAAAAAACTGATCCTGTTGTTGTAAACCTTGATTGTGGCGCGTCCCGGGATGCGGTAGAAAAGGAACTGTGCATTGCTTTTGGCCTTTTTGGCTGAACCGGCCGAAGATGCATAGTTGTCCAATATCTTTCTGTCAGTTATGTCTATCCATACCGGTTCACCTGCCAGATTGTCAACGGGTAGCACGCCGAGTTTGGTCGAGAATCGGAACAGGAGCTGTTTGGTTACGGGAGCATCAGGGATAACATCGATTGTGAATGTCTGTTCCTGAATCTCTGATGTGCCGCTGAACATTGTTATCAGAGCAGCTTCCTGTTCATTTAGGGATTCCAACATGAATTTTAGGGATTCACCGTCGGTGGGAATAAAATCGGCCTGACCGCGGGTTATGGAATTACGGCTCTCGCGTATGCTGTAAATCTCCTTGGCTACAAGTTCGGCCATCTTGGCGCTCGAACCGGCCATAAGTATCTCTTCAGTAAGATAGTCTTGCGGATTGACCCGCTTTGGGGTTGTCTGTGCCGGAGCATGAGTTCCTGAACCGGTTATATCCTCCTCCTGGATGTGTACGTTGACGGCAGAGATGATTCCCTGGTCGGTCAGCTCAATATATGGTCTGTTGCCTTTTGTGGGAAAATACAGAGTATAGAGCTTGTCATTGTCAGGTACTCCGGAAGCGGAGATATCAACAGACAATATCTCCCATACTTCTTCGGCCTTATTCCTGACATTGTTCAGCCTGAGATAACGTTCGGCATAGCGTGAGAATTCACCCGGCTTGAAAGTGCTTTTACGCGTAGTGACTGTGATGGTTAACTTGGTCTTTGGAAGCCAGTATGAGACGGCATCCTGAGTGATACCAGGAGTGTAGGGGGCCGAAATCCCCTGAGCTGCCACGGGTAAGAAACCGATGGTCAGGCCCATAATAATAGCAGACTTGACGATATTCATTTTCATAGTTGTTCCATATTGAGCCAGGCCTTGGGAAGACTGGTGATTATATCGGCCGATGTCATAGCCGTCAGGCTCATTGTCCTGGCGGCTTCATCGCCTGCATATCCATGAATGAAAACTGAAATTAAGGCAGCGTGCAGTGCGCTGTATCCCTGTGCCAGCAGTGCCAGCACAATGCCGGTCAGTACATCGCCCGATCCGGCTGTGGCCATTCCGGGGTTACCGGTAGTGTTGATCCAGGCAGTGCCATCGGGTGATACGGTAACTGTAGGCGCTCCCTTTACAATCACCATTATTCCTGTTGCACGTGCCAGGTCTATCGCTTTGGCGGCCATCTGTGTCCAGTTGTCTGACGGACCGGTAAGACGGGCCAGCTCACCTGGGTGAGGAGTCATTACAGATCCCGAAGGAACATAATCCAGCAGGTAACCGTTCATGGATATTATGTTCAGAGCGTCTGCATCAAGCACGACAGGACACGACGCGCTCTTGAGCAGTTTGTCCAGAAGAACTTTCTGCGAATCTCCTCTGCCCAATCCTGGGCCGGCACCGATAGCTGTAAACCGGCTCAAATCGGATGCGGCATACATGTCGTCAGTGTGAATGACCATTGCCTCGGGAACGGATATCTGGAGTATGTCATTGTTTGAAGGTATAGTGCAGACAGAAAGCAGCCCGACCCCGGAACGCATACAAGCCCTGGCCGAGAGAACGGCCGCGCCTGCCATACCTGAACTGCCGGCATAGAGAAATGCATGCCCGTAATTACCCTTATGGGATTGCTGGGCACGGATCTTCAGCAGACCCCTTATCAAGTCCCGGTCCACTGTATGGATGCTCTCTGCGGGAATGGTCATTCCAAGCATCAGTCTGGTATCATCTATGTAGACTTGGTCTGTCATTTGGCAATTGTACTTGGCAAATGTACATTTATTTTGTTAAAAAAGGACCATTCTTGTCATAGTCGCTCATAAAAATGAAGGTAACATCCGTTTTACCGTACTTTTTTAAGTATTTTTGCATAATTAATATACAGGAATATGGAAACCATTCAGGTAAAGGACAGAATTTTTGCTCCGTTCCTTAAGGAGGAGGATATCCAGAAAGAGATAAAAAGGGTAGCATCAGAGATAAACCGTGATTATGAAGGTAAGGAACCTCTGTTCCTGTGCATCTTGAACGGTGCTTTCATGTTCGCAGCCGATCTGCTCAAGAATGTTACTGTTCCATGCAATGTCTCGTTTGTCAAGCTTGCATCTTATCAGGGAACAGATACCACAGGAAAGATAAAGGAACTGATGGGACTCAATGAGTCAGTCGAGGGACGTCATGTAATCGTTGTAGAGGATATTGTCGATACCGGATTCACTATGCGCGACATTCTGGATTCCCTGTCAGAAAAGAATGCGGCATCAGTTGCCGTATGCACTTTGCTCTGCAAGCCTGAGAAACTAAAGGTAGACATCAATCTCAAGTATCTGGCTATGAATATCCCAAACGGTTTCATTGTTGGATATGGTCTGGATTATGACGGATTCGGAAGGAATTCACGTGATATTTATAAGATCGTCAAGTAATTACTCAGTTTGGAATGGACAACATAGTTATTTTTGGAGCTCCCGGCTCGGGTAAGGGAACTTATAGTGCTGCCCTGGTTGAACGGTTCGGCTATGACCATATATCTACAGGTGATGTGCTTCGCGAAGAGATAAAGGCCGGTACGGAGTTGGGTAGAATAGCGGAAGGTTATATAAAGAAAGGACAACTCATACCCGATGACCTTATCATAGATATGCTGGCGAGAGTCTATGACACCATGCTTGAAGGTCCGGGTGTAATCTTTGACGGATTTCCCCGCACTATAGTGCAGGCAAAGGCTCTTAAGGAGATGTTGCATAAACGGGGCGAGAAGATTTCGGTAACCCTGAATCTAATCGTAAGTGAGGATATACTTATGGAACGTCTGCTTAAGCGGGCGGAGATAGAGGGACGTGCCGATGACAATGAAGCTACTATAAAGAAAAGGTTCAACGTCTATTATACACAGACTCATCCCCTTATAGAGTGGTTCAAGAAAGAAGGGGTCCTTTCGGAATTCACCTTCAAGGGTGATAAGGACCTTATGATAAAGGAAATTATTGAAAAGGTGGAGTCAATCTGATCCCACCTTATATTTATTATATGGCAGAGAGTAATTTTGTAGATTACGTAAAGATTTTTTGCCGTTCAGGAAAGGGTGGTCGCGGATCGGCCCATCTGCGTCATGACAAATACATCCCCAATGGCGGTCCGGATGGAGGAGACGGCGGAAAGGGAGGAAGTGTCATACTTAAAGGAAACCGCAATTACTGGACATTGCTGCATCTCAGGTATGAGCGCCATGCGTTTGCCGAAAACGGCGGAAACGGCGGCAGCAACAAGTGTTTTGGAAAGGATGGCAATGATGTTGTCATTGAGGTGCCTTGCGGAACTGTTGCATATGATGCTGAGACTGGAGAGTATCTCTGCGATATTACGGATGACGGACAGGAGATAGTGCTGCTCAAGGGTGGGCGAGGCGGCTTGGGAAACTGGCATTTCCGCACACCGACACGTCAGGCTCCCAAGTTTGCCCAACCGGGTGAACCAGCACAGGAGATGATGGTGGTCCTTGAACTGAAACTGCTTGCGGATGTCGGTCTTGTGGGATTCCCCAATGCCGGCAAGTCCACTCTGCTGTCGGCCATATCTGCCGCCAAGCCCAAGATAGCCAACTATCCATTTACTACACTTGAACCCAATCTGGGTATAGTCTCCTATCGTGAGGGAAAGTCATTCGTTATGGCCGATATTCCCGGCATAATTGAAGGGGCCAGTGAAGGTAAGGGGTTGGGACTCAGGTTCTTAAGGCATATTGAGCGCAATTCTTTACTGCTGTTTATGGTTCCTGCAGATACCGATGACATCCGACGTGAGTATGATATACTGTTGAATGAACTGGCACGGTTCAATCCCGAGATGCTGGACAAACAGCGTGTTTTGGCCGTAACCAAATGTGACCTGATCGATGAAGAGCTTATGGGTATGTTAGAACCCAATCTTCCCACTGATATCCCTCACGTGTTCATATCGGGAGTGAGCGGGTTGGGCTTGCAGCAGCTTAAGGATTTACTTTGGAAGGAATTGAACAGTGAAAGCAACAGGCTGGATTCCACATGGAAGACAGAGCATCTGGTACACCGGTCAAAGGATGCGGGTGAACTGCATAATGAACTGGTGGCTGCCGGCGCTGATTTTGAGTTTGACTTTGACGAACCGTCGGATGACGATCCGGAGGATTATGATGACCTTGATGAGGTTGAAGTAGAGCTTGATTAAAAATTTTTTTCATTTTTTCCGTCTACGTATTTAACTTTTATTTTTACGGGTTATATGATAGTAGAATGAATTTGTTTTTGAATTCACCTTTTACTAATTAATAACTTAAAACAAACAAAAATGAAAAAATTGTTTTTGGCAGCTGCCCTGATGGCAGTAGTATCTCTGGCCAATGCTCAGGCTCCGGCCGATGCTCCTTTTGGCGTTAAGTCTGGTGTTTACACCATGTCAATGTCTTTCGGTGACAACGAAATGATCACTGAGTATTATTTTGACAACTACGGCCTCAAGACCGCTCAGGTATCTGAGGGTGGTGGCATGATGGGTATGGGCCCTCAGGGCAAGACCCGCACAATCACAGATAAGGACGGTGCTCAGATCCGTATCAACGAGGAGGAGAAGACCGCTACCAAGTTCCCCGCTGGTGGTATGATGGGTGGTTTCGGCGGTGGCCGTGCCCAGATCAACTGGAACAAGCTTACTGATCAGGTTAAGAAGGATAACAACATTAAGGAACTCGGTAAGGAGACTATCGCCGGTAAGGAGTGCACCAAGTACTCAATGACTACCGAAGGTTTCCAGGGCCCGCAGGAGCAGACCGTATGGATCTACAAAGGCATCCAGCTCAAGAACGAGATGAGCTCAGACTTCGGTACTTTCGGCTCAACTTGCAAGAAGTTCGAGGAGAAGGACGTTCCCGCTTCAATGTTCGAGGTTCCCGCCGGCATCAAGGTTGAGGAGTTCGACATGAGCCAGTTTGGTGGCTTCGGAGGCTTCTAATTGAGTCCGAAAATAAAAAAAGGTCGCCAAATGGCGGCCTTTTTTTATTTCCCGGCCGGAGGCCGGCCGTTGGCGTAGCCAACTAAAAAAAGGAATCCCGACTCCCCCAGCTCTACAAAATAAGGTCGCCCAATGGACGACCTTATTTTGTGGAGCTGGAGGGAGTCGAACCCTCGTCCAAACGGGGAAACCATATGCTTTCTACAGGCTTATCTCTACTTGGATTGTCAGGCCATGACTTGGATAGAGCAACCGGGCCATGACCTTATCTTCTAAAATCTCATCCCTTACGCGAAGCCGAAAGGAACTATCCCCGATTTGACTGCACCACCGTATCGACGAGCTTCGGAGCAAGAGCTTCCGGGTGATGTCTTGTCACAGTACCTTGTACCGTGATTAAGCAGATCTACTGTACTTCGATCAAGCAGCAAGAGCAAAGTTTGTGTTGCCAGATAATTGTTGACTGTCTTTTTATAGTGCGGACCGACAGAGCACTGCCTGCTTACATACCATTCCTGCCCGCTGTCAAAGCCAGACAGCCCCAGGGTTATGATGTGAAAGTCTGTTCACAGAGGGCAAAGATATAAAAGATTCCCTATATTTGAAAATGATAAAAAGCCGTATATGGAAAAGGATCTTAAAGAGTATGTAGAGCGTAACATCATTCCTATGTATGATATGTTTGACGCCGGTCATGGACGTAATCATGCTTATGCTGTGATTAGGGAGGCTCTCAGGCTGGCCGGATATTATGATGTCAATTCCGATATGGTTTACGTTGCTGCTGCATTTCACGATACCGGTTTGAGAGTTGACCGCAAAACACACCATCTGGAGTCCGGACGTATTATCAGGGAGGATAGGGCGCTCAGACGGTGGTTTTCGGAAGATGAGATTGAAATTATTGCTCAGGCTGCCGAGGATCATAGGGCATCATCTGACCATGAGCCCAGAAGCATTTACGGCAAGATCATTGCCGAAGCTGACCGCCAGATAATACCGGAAAGCATAATACTGCGTACAGTACAATACGGACTGGAGCATTATCCGGATCTGGATAAGGAGGGACATTGGAGGCGTACATGTGATCATTTGACCGAAAAATATGATATAGGCGGTTATCTGAAGCTGTGGATACCTGAGTCATGCAATGCAGCGGGGTTGTCCAGCCTGCGTGATATAATACATGACAGAAGTCTTTTGAGAGAGTTTTTTGAAAAGGCTTATGACAGTCAAGTGGGCCGTAATCAGGGCAGATAGACGAATTTCCTGCGGTTCCTTATATAAACTCCACCCGGTTGCAGGTCTGAAACCGGTTGGCCGAACAGATTGAATATCCTATCCTGCTTAGCAGAGTAATCATCCGGGCGAATGTCGGTTATTACGGTCTTCTGAAACAGTGTATCGGCCGTCATGTACTGATTTTTCTTTCCTATGGTGGGAAGGTTGAAAACGTGCGGTCCGGTAGCACCGTCCGGGTAAAGGCCGACACTCTGGAACTCTTCATGGAAATTGTAATAAAAACAGTCTCTCCAACTGTCGTCATTGGCGGTAAGGACTACACAGTTGCCGTTCTCGTTCTTGTCCAACTTAAAACCGGCATGAAGCTGTGGGCCTTTGTCATTGTCACACCATATGACCAGATATCCGTGGGCGGGGATGACAGTACCGTATGGAATTCTGTATTTGTGTGTTTTGTTGATGGTGTTTGACAGGTACATGCCGCCTACGTCGTATGGCTGGTCCGTAACATTATAGAGTTCAACCCAGTCATGCTTCTTGAATGAATCGTTTATGAATACCTTATTGCCGGCACTGACTTCATTGATCCTGACAGGCATAATGATGCTGTCGGGGGTAAAGCATGCTATCAGTGTCTCGTTTGATATGGTCCTGAGGTTATACTCGGGATCAGTTGAAACTATTGTCCCGTTACTTTTTTTCCAGCCGGTGAATGTGTAGCCTTGTGGAGCATAGGCAGTGACAGTGGATTTGGTCAGCAGAACTCCTTTGAATTTTCCGGTTGGAACCGGTATTCCGTTGATCTCGAGTGTTGCCTGAGGCAGATTGGCCGACAGATTCTTGGTTACCATACTGGACATTGTATTGGTATAACCCCATGATTTGAGCTGATAGATTCGGGTTGAAAGGAGAGATTCATTAATCCTTTCAAGCAGCATGTTTATGTCACTTTGCGGACTTTCGTTATTGAAAGACATCTCACGTTTGGCTCTGGCTCCAAGTTCGTTGATGATTGGGCTGAAATGATCAGGTTGGAATACTGAGCCGATAAGTATGCAGTAACTGTCCACAAACAGCTTGTTGAATGTGTCATTTGCCAGAAGATTATGGAACAGTGTTACTATGACGCTTCGGTATTCTTCGGCATCAAAAGCTGCAAAGGGGTCGCTGATGCTGGAATCGGCGCCGTAGCCCAGGATGTTGTCTATATCAAACAATATGAACCGGAACCTTCCGTCCGGCCTGCGTCTGAATGCTTTAACGTTGTTTCTGGGCCAGTCCGAGTTATACAGGATGAATTCGGCCGCCATATAATTGGCAAACTCACCGATGTCCAGCAACTGACATATCCTATTGTATGAATCTTCATCGGCGGCGTTCCAGGAAAGTTCAAGCAACTCATCCCATGCATCGCCTGTTCCGGTTATCTGAGCGTATCCATAGCCGTGACCGGTGTCGCCGTAATTGTGATCAACCTTAAACATATCCATATTGTCATCTCCGATACCGTAATTTGCATATGCATAGTCCCGGTTATTAGGCTCTCGCAGGTTTAAGACACCTTTATAAACGCCGTTGATGTAATGGTGGACAGGCTGATATGACTGGCAGTCCAGATTCACGCCTGAACGTTGGAATACCTCATGCATGGCGGCATCCCTGAATCTGGCCTGATATGAATTGCCTCCGTTGCGGATTTTTAGGGATTTGTATTTGTTGTAAGGCTTATCGCTGAACGGGGTAAAAGCAAAGAAGTTGTCATAACCGTATTTCTTTTTTGCTTCCAATTTGATGGAATGGGGCTCAAATGCGCGGCTGTATCGGCCTGCATTGCTTATCTCAACCTCCTGGTTGATTATCATCTTGTTGTCCGTATCAATAAAATCGATACTGGCAGGACGTTCCCATTCCCGGTTCCAGTTGCAAAGGTCTGTCTGACCGTTGCCGGCCTTGCCGTTGGGACCTTTAGCCCAAATCCCGTAAGCGGTACAGTACAGGTTGTCATTAGCCGTAACCACCGATACGACCGGTATGCCGTACATGTTATCCGTTTTGATGTATGAACGGGTAACGACAGGACTGGGCAGCATTCCGTCCTTGTATAATCTGAACCGGTAGATATTGGTGGCATTAACCGTGTGAAATCCGGAACTGATCTTTACCGATGGGTTGCCTGGAACCGGAAGTGAACTGTTGTTGGTATAGTAGAGCGATGCCCCTTCCGGAATGTCTATGTAAATATTGAAATCCTCGGTGAACAGCTTGGAATCAACGTCAATCTGTGGCGCAGGCAGCTGTTCCGACGCAAACTTGCTTGTGATATTTGTGGCGCTTGGGGTAGGGAATCCAGTCAGACCCCATTGGTCCCCTCCGTCAGTCTGTCGTGCCCATGATATCCGAGCCGGAATGAAGGGATAGTATTGCGCTATCCTTGCAACCCCATCTGAGTCGGACAGCATGACAAATGATGTGAGTGAATGGTTGTCATAGTCATTCTCCAGGCTGAAATCAATCTGATCAGGGCAATAATCATCTATGTGGCCGAACCATAGGGTAAGAAACCCCTTTGCCTTTATTACTCTTGAACGGTCTCCCAGCGGACATTGACGTGTGTTTGCGGCGTCGTTGCTCAAGAACCAGCCTCTGATATCTATATCAACTGTATCAGGATTATACAGCTCTATCCAGCTTCCATAATTGAATGAAGGGTCAAGGAACATGTCCAAATTGGCAGGCATGATCTCGTTAATGACCAAAGCCGGCTCTTTAGAGGAGTCGGCTTTCAGGTCTGTTACAGGCATTACTACAGCTGCCAGGAGTAACAGAACTCCTAAACCATTGCAGTTCATGACCCTTATGTTTCTTATCTTGCGTAGTTGACGGCGCGGGTTTCGCGGATGACAGTAATCTTAACCTGACCGGGGTATGTCATCTCATTCTGTATCTTCTGTGCTATCTCGGCTGAGAGCTGCTCGGTCTGCCTGTCATCAATCTTGTCGGCACCTACTATCACGCGGAGTTCACGACCGGCCTGGATGGCATATGTCTTGGTGACGCCGGGATAGGAGAGGGCAATCTTCTCAAGGTCATTGAGACGCTTGATGTAGGCCTCTACAATCTCACGGCGGGCACCGGGACGGGCGCCTGATATGGCATCGCATATCTGTACGATAGGTGCTATGAGGCTGGTCATCTCACACTCCTCATGGTGAGCACCGATGGCGTTGCAGATATCCGGTTTCTCTTTATATTTCTCTGCCAGATGCATACCGTATTCTGCGTGGGCCATTTCGGTCTCCTCATCTGGTACCTTTCCTATATCATGGAGCAGACCGGCACGCTTGGCTTTCTTGGGATTCAGACCAAGTTCTGCAGCCATGACTGCACACAGATTGGCGGTCTCCCTAGCGTGCTGTAGCAGATTCTGGCCGTATGATGAACGGTATTTCATCTTACCTATCAGACGGATGAGTTCCGGATGCAGACCATGGATGCCCAGATCGATTGTGGTGCGCTTGCCGGTCTCGATAATCTCGTCCTCAACCTGTTTCTGAACTTTGGCAACAACCTCCTCAATGCGGGCGGGGTGGATACGGCCGTCGGCCACCAGCTGGTGCAGGGCCAGACGGGCAATCTCACGGCGAACCGGATCGAATGCAGAAATCACAATAGCTTCCGGGGTGTCATCGACCACAATCTCAACGCCGCAGGCGGCCTCGATAGCGCGGATATTTCGACCCTCTCGACCGATTATGCGGCCCTTCATCTCATCGTTCTCAATGTGGAATACGGTAACAGAGTTCTCAATTGCTGTCTCGGTGCCGATACGCTGTATGGTCTGGATGACAATCTTCTTGGCTTCCTTGGTTGCAGTCATCTTTGCGTCATCCATAATCTCGTTGATGTAAGATGCGGCTTCGGTCTTGGCTTCTTCCTTAAGTGATTCTACAAGACGGTTTTTAGCTTCCTCGGCTGAGAGACCGCTTATTACCTCGAGCTTTTCGCGCTCCTGATGCTGGAGCTTCTCAAGCTCTTCTTTCTTGCTCTCAATCACAGACATCTGGGCTTCGAGATTCTCACGTACTGCATCGGCCTCCTGATGCTTGCGCTGCAGGTCTCCCTGGCGCTGGTTAAGCTGCATCTCCTTCTGGCGCAGACGGTTCTCGTTCTGTTGGATCTTCTGATCGCGTGCCTGAACCTCTTTTTCAAGTTCGGCCTTCTTGTTAAGGAATTTCTCCTTTACTTCAAGCAGCTTGTCACGCTTGATGGCTTCTGCCTGGTTTTCAGCCTCTTCCAGTCTCAACTGGACTTTCTTATTTAATCTGCTGTTGGACAGGATGTACGCTAAAACTGCGCCTACCAGTAGTCCAACCAATCCTGAAATAATGTATAACATACTCTATCTCCCGTTATGATTATATGTAATACGCACTAACCTGCTACGGAAAGGTTGGGAGACCACCCTTCTGACAGGAAAGTGCGCGTAAACCTCTTGATTGAGTCTGGAATCTAATCCTCCGTAACAGGGGTAACGATGTTCAGGATGGAGTCAAGCTCCTTATTCATCTGCCTGATTTTCTCTTTATACGGAGCCGTATCATTGAAATCCTCCAACATGACGTTCACCATTGCGATATGAACGGCGGCCATCACGTAGTATTTCTCTTCGCTCAACTGCGGGAAATGTTCGCGGTAACGGTTGAGTTTATCATTGATACGTCTGGCGGCTTCACGATACAGCCTCTCATCCTTCCTGCGGATGGTCAGAGGGTAATATGTTCCACCTACCATCAGTTTGATTTCAAACAAATCATCCATTGCCTCTATCTCTGCCTCTGCCATAATTTACACGTTTAACAGTTTAATGCAATGGTCTATCTCGCGCACCAGTCCTGCTACTCTCCGCTTGGTGTCATCTATGTCATGACCCGAAACTTCGAGCACCTTTGACTGTTTTAAACGCTGGTATGATTCCTTCAGATCTGTCAGTTCGAGGTTCAAACGCTTTATTTCCTCATTCTTGGCCTCAATCTGGCTACGGAGGTCGGAGTTGCTGCTTTTGACGACATCATAAAGGTCCACAAGCTTGCGGATCTTGCCTTCGAACTGCTCAATCAGTCTGGAATCTTCTTCAGTCATAGTATCCGATGACTTATTGCCGGCATTTATTTTGAACTACAAATATACTCAAAAACGTATAAAACGTCAATGAAACAGGTGTTTTTTATCGGTTTTTGAGCATTTCCCTTGCTGCCTCCAGATCCTCTTTCTTGCGGGGTTCCTTCTTGGCCAGGATCAGGGTGTTGAAAGCGTATTCTGACATCCAGCTCTCACTGAATCCCAGATGCTGCTGATACTGACGGATGTTGAACACGGTCTTGTAACTGGCCTCATCCTTCCATGAGTTATTGGTCATGATCTTGTGGACAGCATCATCAGTCATGGTCTTCAGGGCGTTACGCATGAACGACGGAACGCGGAATTTCCATTTCAGTATAGTACCGACCTGCATCATCAGGTCTGAACTGAAGCCCTGGAACTGGAACATGAACGGCTGCAGCATGTTTACGTTGCGGCAGTTCTTGCGGATGCAGGTGTCAATCTCCTTGAAGAATCCGTCCGATATTCCGTACATCTGTCCCATCATCTTCTTGCAGCGCGCCTTCTCGGCTACGCCCAGTTTGTTACCCTGAGTCTGGATCTTAAGACCACGCTTGAACGTGGCAAGGTCCGGAAGCATATTAATGTTTGTTATTCCCAGATTTCCGGCAATCTCTGCCTGCAGGTAGACACGGATAAGAGTCATAAAGTCCTCCATTCCACCGACGTTTTCCACCTCGTCAGTCTTCTTGCCGAAAAGATTCTTTAAAAAGCCCATATTGCTTTACCTCTTTAATCTTAAACTGTTTTAACCTTATTACTTCTGTAATTTTGCGCGAAAGTAAAAAGAAATTCTTAATTTTGCGCCGTTTTTAAGGAGAAAGAGAATTTTCAATATAATAAACACACTAATTCAAACAAAATGATCAAACTCGGTATTAACGGTTTTGGCCGTATCGGTCGCATGGTTTTCCGTGCTGCTGTTGAGAACTTCGCAGGCGACATTCAGGTCGTAGGTATCAATGATCTTCTGGATCCCGATTATCTGGCTTACATGCTGAAGTATGATTCAGTTCATGGTCAGTTCAACCACGACATCAAGGTTGAGGGTAACTACATGATCGTTGACGGCAACAAGATTCAGGTTTTCGCTGAGAAGGATCCCGTAAACATCACATGGGGTGCTCTGGGCGTTGACGTTGTTGTTGAGTCAACCGGTTTCTTCCTGACCGCTGAGCTCGCTGAGGCTCACATCAAGGCTGGTGCCAAGAAGGTTATCATGTCAGCTCCTTCAAAGGATGCTACTCCTATGTTCGTATATGGTGTTAACGACAAGACATACGCTGGACAGACAATCATCTCCAACGCATCTTGCACCACCAACTGCCTTGCTCCTATCAGCAAGGTACTGAACGACAAGTTCGGTATCAAGCGCGGTCTTATGACAACCGTTCACGCTGCTACCGCTACTCAGAAGACTGTTGACGGTCCTTCAAAGAAGGATTGGCGCGGTGGCCGTGGTATCCTGGAGAACATCATTCCTTCTTCAACAGGTGCTGCCAAGGCTGTAGGTAAGGTTCTTCCCGTTCTGAACGGCCGTCTTACCGGTATGTCATTGCGCGTTCCCACATCAGACGTATCTTTCGTTGACCTGACTGCAGAGCTTGAGAAGCCTTGCACATACGATGAGATCTGCAAAGCCATGAAGGAGGCTTCAGAGGGCGAGCTCAAGGGTATCCTGGGCTACACTGAGGATGCAGTTGTTTCAACTGATTTCCGTAACGATCCTCATACCTCTATCTTTGACGTTAAGGCAGGTATCCAGCTCGATCCTACCTTCGTTAAGGTTTGCGCATGGTATGACAACGAGTGGGGTTACAGCAACAAGGTTTGCGAAATGGCTCGCGTTATCACAAAGTAAGCTTTGCAAAGTGATTATAGAAAATCCTCGCAGAAATGCGGGGATTTTTTTTTATCTTCGTCCCTGTTATGCGCAATTATGACCTGATAACCATACTGGGCCCCACGGCATGCGGCAAGACCAAGCTGGCCGTTGCCCTTGCTGACCGTATAGGCGGCGAGATACTGAGTGCCGACAGCCGTCAGGTTTACCGCGGTATGGATATCGGCACAGGTAAGGACCTGGCTGATTATGATATAAATGGTCATAGGATTCCCTATCACCTTATAGATATTGCCGAGCCGGGTTCAAAGTATAACGTTTATGAGTTCCAGGGAGATTTTCTCAAGGCATATCGCGGAGTGGTTGAGCGTGGCTCCCAACCTGTAATGTGCGGTGGAACGGGACTTTATCTTGAATCGGTCTTGCGCGGGTATCGGCTCATACCTGTTCCGGAGAATCCGGAGCTGCGCAAGTCATTGGAGGGTAAGACTCTGGCTGAACTGACAGGGATACTCAGGGGGTACAAGACCTTGCATAACACTACCGATGTGGATACCTGCAAGCGAGCCATACGAGCCATCGAGATAGAGGAGTGTTACCGCAACACCCCGGTTGAGGCCGGTGGATTTCCTGCGCTGAAAAGCCTGAATATCGGCGTGGACATAAGCCGTGACAAGAGGCGTGAGTTTATCAGCAGCCGTTTGGAACGCCGGTTGCAGGAGGGTATGATAGATGAGGTAAAGGGATTGCTGGACAGAGGGATACCGGCCGATGACCTTATCTATTACGGACTTGAATACAAGTATGTCACCCTGTTTGTTACTGGGCAGCTTGAATATAAATACCTGCTTCAGGAACTGGAGGTGGCGATACACCAGTTCGCCAAGCGGCAGATGACATGGTTCCGCGGAATGGAACGCCGCGGCATACAGATTGAATGGATTCCTTTTGAATGGTCCATGCAGCAGAAGGTGGACCGTATTGTTGAACTAATGGGAAAATGATAATATGACCGACGAAGAGAGATGGGGAATTGTATATGTCCCGAAGGCAGGTGTCAGCAACTCCTTGAAGCGGTGGAATCAGATTCGAGAGTATCTGGAGTTCCGCAAGGTCAAGTATGATGTGGTGCAGTCCGGCGGAGAGGGCTCTATTGAGCGTATAACCCGCATGCTTATAGATAGCGGCCATCAGACCATAGTTGTGGTCGGAGGTGATGAGGCTCTTAATGACGCCATCAACGCCATTATGTTCTCTCCCCGTGAGATACGCCAGAACCTTACACTCGGTATAGTGCCGAACGGTATTGGTAATGACTTTGCAAGTTATTGGGGGCTGGAGGTGGACAATTACAAGAAAGCCATTCACAGCATCATTGAGGCCAAGACCAAAAAGATAGATGTGGGCTACTGCTCGTATCAGGAGAACGGCATGGAGCGTGTCCGATATTTCCTTATGTCGGTAAACATCGGACTTGGGGCACAGGCCATACGCCTTTCGGATATCTGCAAGCGGTTCGGAAAAAAGAATCCTGCGTATCTGTTGGCTATTTTCAGCCTGTTTAAGGAGCGCAAGCAGTACAAGATGCGCATTAAGGTAAACAGCGAGGAGATAAATGACAAGATCATGACCATCTGCATAGGCAACTCCCGCGGTTACGGTATGACACCCAGCGCAGTGCCATACAACGGGTGGTTGGATATGTCGGTGGTCTACAGGCCCAAGTTCTGGCAGACCGTGCGCGGACTCTATATGATCCTGCACAACCAGTTCCTCAATCATGAGCAGGTGCGCCCCTACCGTACCAAACAGATAGAGATTCTGGATGCAGACGGCACCCTGACCTGCATTGACGGTCGTACGCTGAATCATACTTTTCCGCTCAAGGTGTCACTTGAGCCGGCTGTAATAAACTTTATAATTCCCTGAAAGAATGGCAGTTTTTAAGGACTCAGATAACTTTTTCCTGCTGGCCGGCCCTTGCGTGATTGAGGGTGAGGATATGGCCATGCGAATAGCAGACAAGTGTGTGGATATAACATCCCGTTTGGGAATCCCGTATGCTTTCAAGGGCTCGTTCAAGAAAGCCAACCGCTCCCGCATAGATTCATTCACCGGAATTGGCGATGAAAAGGCGCTTAAGATATTGGCCAGAGTGCGTAAGGAGTTCGGAATTCCGGTGGTGACCGATATCCATCGGGAGGAGGATGCCACTATGGCAGCTGAGTATGTGGATATCCTGCAGATTCCGGCATTCCTATGCCGTCAGACAGACCTGCTTGTGGCAGCTGCCCGTACCGGCAAGACGGTAAACATAAAGAAAGGACAGTTCCTGGCTCCCGATGCAATGCAGTTTGCAGCCCAGAAGGTTGTAGATGCCGGTAATAGGAATATCATGCTGACAGAGCGCGGCAGCACATTCGGCTATCAGGACCTGGTGGTTGATTTCCGCGGTATCCCGCAGATGCAGAGATTCGGCTTTCCCGTAGTTGTGGACTGCACTCATTCCCTGCAGCGTCCCAATCAGACCAGCGGAGTGACCGGCGGCCAACCCGAACTTATAGAGACAATTTCCAAAGCAGCTGTTGCTGTTGGTGCCGACGGCCTCTTTATGGAGACTCATATGAACCCCGCAGAGGCCAAGAGCGACGGAGCCAACATGCTTCCGCTTGACCTGCTTGAAGGGTTGCTTACCAAACTGGTGCGGATACGTGCCGCATTATAAAAATTAAGGCTCGCAGATTTGCGAGCCTTAATTGTATCAGTTGATCATTTCAAATCCCGTGTAAGGAACCAAAGCCTTAGGAATCTTGATACCTTCAGGAGTCTGGTTGTCCTCCAGGATAGCTGCTACTATACGTGGCAGGGCCAGGGCAGAACCGTTCAGCGTGTGGCAGAGCTCAGCTTTCTTCTCGCCAGCCTTGCGGTAGCGGCATTTCAGACGGTTGGCCTGGTATGTGTCAAAGTTGGATACCGATGAAACCTCAAGCCAGCGGCCCTGTGCCTCGGAATAGACCTCAAAGTCATAGCAGATGGCCGATGTAAAGCTCTGGTCGCCGCCGCACAGACGCAGGATGCGGTAGGGGAGTTCCAACTTCTGGAGCAGGCCCTCTACGTGAGCAAGCATCTCCTTGTGGCTATCGGCCGAATGCTCAGGGGTATCTATGCGTACAATCTCAATCTTTGAGAACTCATGCAGGCGGTTCAGTCCGCGTACATCCTTACCGTAAGATCCGGCCTCGCGGCGGAAGCACTGGGTGTAAGCGCAGTTCTTTATTGGCAACTGCTTCTCATCCAGGATAACGTCACGGTAGATGTTGGTTACGGGAACCTCGGCTGTAGGAATCAGATAGAGGTCATCAACCTCACAGTGATACATCTGGCCCTCCTTGTCGGGCAACTGACCTGTGCCGTAACCCGATGCGGGGTTAACTACGGTAGGAGGCATGATCTCCGTATAACCGGCCTTGTTGGCCTCGGCCAGGAAGAAATTGATGAGTGCGCGCTGCAGCTGTGCACCTTTTCCTATATATACGGGAAATCCTGCGCCTGTTATCTTTACACCCAGGTCAAAGTCAATCAGGTTGTACTTCTTGGCCAGTTCCCAGTGAGGAACCTTGGCGTTGGTGTTCTCGGGGTTACAGGTCCAGTTGCCTACGGTATCCTGTCCGATAACACACTCCTTGAGGTTTGACTTGACTACCCAGTTGTCCTCGGCGCATGTGCCCTCCGGAACCTCGGGGTAGGGTATGTTGGGGATAGTGCAAAGTAGGGCGGTCAGATCGTTCTCGGCCTGCTCCTTAAGGGCCTCAAGGTTTGCTGCGGCAGTCTTGAGCTCAGCAACCTGAGCCTTGGCTTGCTCGGCCTCCTCCTTGTTGCCTGCCTTCATGGCCTGTCCTATCCTGGCAGCCAGCACCTTACCCTGTGCCAGATTGTTGTCCAACTGAGCCTGGGCCTTCTTTCTGTCATCATTCAGAGAGATAGCCTGGGCAATTGCCTCCTCGGCATTCTTGAAATGCTTTTTCTTAAGACCTGCAATAACCAGTTCGGTCTGCTCGGTGATCTGTTTGAGTGTCAGCATCGGGATTTGTTTCTATAGTTGTTGAACAAAAAAGGCTCACGCTGATGTGAGCCTCTTTTAAGTCTTACAGTCTGTCAGGCCTCAGCTTTCTCCTGAACGGGGATTACTGAAACATAGCTTCTGTCCTTGCGGCCCTTCTTGAACTGAACTACACCGTCAACCAGTGCGAACAGGGTGTGGTCCTTACCCATACCGATGTTCTCGCCTGGGTTGTGCTGTGTACCGCGCTGACGAACTATGATGTTACCTGCTTTTGCATACTGTCCACCCCAAATCTTAACGCCCAGACGCTTGCTGGCAGACTCACGGCCGTTCTTAGAACTACCTACACCTTTTTTATGTGCCATATCTTTCTAATGTTTTTAGGGTTATGCTACTACTTCCTTTACCAGAAGCTCTGTGAACTGCTGGCGGTGACCGTTGAGCTTACGGTAACCTTTTCTTCTTCTCTTCTTGAAGACAATAACCTTGTCACCCTTAACGAGTGCGGTCTTGACCTCACATACTACCTTTGCACCGTCAATGGTGGGGGCACCTACGGTAACCTGACCATCGTTGTCAGCCAGAAGGATCTTGTCAAACTCTACGCTTGCACCGGCCTCAACATCCTGAATGTGGTGCACGAACAGCTTCATACCCTGTTCAATCTTGAACTGCTGTCCCTGAATTTCAGCAATAACGTACATTAAATCTTGCTTTTATTCTGTTTCTCCGTGGGGTGGTCCGCCCTCTATGCAGACACTTTTCCAACCTCTGCGGCACTAATCGGGCGCAAAATTAGTGTTTTACGCCGTCACCACAAAATATTTTCTGTATTTTTTCTTATAAATAGGATTGTCTTGCCCTAAAAAAAGTTGACTCGTAAAATCGAGTTAACAATGAAGAGTAATCGTACTGTTTTGAAAGATCAGTATTACCAAAAGGTTATTGATCTTTACACG
>ONMR01000023.1 GCA_900318995.1 uncultured Prevotellaceae bacterium
CATGAGCTGCAGCGCCAAGATTCCAATATACGGATTCTTTACCAATGCATTCTTTCCGGGTAAGGGCGGCCTGATTCTGGCCGGTCTGTACCTGCTGTCCATACTTGTGGGCGTGATTGTGGCGCTTGTGACCAAGCTTTTCCGCAAGAATTACGTGGCTGCGCCGTTTGTGATGGAGCTGCCCAATTACCGCATGCCGGGACTCAAGAATGTGAGCCATCTGCTTTGGGACAAGACCAAGGATTTTGTTCAGCGTGCGTTCACTGTGATTTTTGTGGCCACTATCGTGATCTGGCTGCTGCAGACGTTTGATTTCCGCTTCAACATGGTTGAGGAGGGCGAAGGCTCTATGATGGCCTGGGTTGCAGGCGTGCTGGAGCCTCTGTTCCGTCCGCTTGGTCTAGGTGATTGGCGCATCGTGACATCATTTGTAAGCGGATTCCTGGCCAAGGAGAGCGTGGTTGCCACGATGGAGGTACTTGGTGTGACCGAGTCGCTGACTGTGGTCACCGCCGTTCCGATGCTGATATTCAGCCTGCTCTACACGCCCTGCGTTGCCGCAATCAGCAGCATCCGCCGCGAGCTTGGTGACAAGTGGGCCATCTACGTTGTTATATTCCAGTGCGCCATTGCCTGGGTAGTATCCTGGCTTGGCTACTTAATTGCATCGGCCGTACTATGAATGCATCCACAATTATTGCAATCGTCGTCATTACCGCACTTGTAGTAGCTGCGGTGATTGGCGCAATAAACAAACGCAAGAAAGGAAACTCCTGCTGCGGCTGCTCTATGAAGGACTGCTGCTGCAAGGCCCGCTGAACGCAGTAGAAAATTTAGGGTATTGACGTCAAAACTACGCGCCTTTGGCGCTATCCCTCCCACATCCCAACAAGCTACCCTGAAATGTATGAGCAAGCTCCTACATTTCAGGGCATCTTATTGTGCTGCGGGCCCCTCCCGTTCACAAGCCCACGGGCGGCCATGGTTTTGCCTGCCAATACCCTAAATTTTTTCTACTGCGTTCAGCTACCACAGTGCAAATGGAGACAGATCCTAACTGTACATGGTTTCAAATATGCACGTAGAACTTTTTTGGGGTATAGGTATCGGAAACCATCGACGCCCGTGTCGCTGTGAACGGGAGGGGCCCGTCACTAAGAAGATGCTCTGGAAGATGGGAGTTTACTCACGTCTTTCAGAGCGTCTTATTAGGGATGGGAGGGATAGGGCCGAAGGCCCGTAGTTTCAGATACCTATACCCCCAAAAAGTTCGGGGCTAAAAAACCTGCAGACCTTAGCTCATGAATGCCTCCACATCATCGGGATGGTAGGGGATGATGTCGGCGCCTAAGACGCGGCAGCCGGTGGGGGTGATCAGGATGTCGTCCTCGAGGCGGATGCCACCGAAGTCGCGGTACTTTTCTATTGCATCGTAGTTGAGGAAGTCGGTGTGCATCTTTTCGGCCTTCCATTTGTCGATGAGGGCGGGGATGAAGTAGATTCCGGGCTCATCGGTCATTACGAAACCGGGCTGGAGACGGCGGCCACAGCGCAGGCAATTGGTGCCGAACTGGGTGCTGGGGCGGACCTCATCGTCAAAGCCTACGTAGATCTGGCCAAGGCCTTCCATATCGTGCACGTCCATTCCCATCATGTGGCCCAGACCGTGCTGCAGGAACATTGCGTGCGCTCCGGCGGCTACGGCATCATCGGTATTGCCCTTCATCAGGCCCAGGTCCTTAAGACGGTCGGTCATGAGGCGGCATACGTCCAGGTGCATGTCCATCCATTTCATGTCGGGGCGGGCCTTTTCAATCACAAGGTCGTGGCAGGCCTCTACGATTGAGTAGATATCGCGCTGTTTCTGTGTGAATTTGCCGCTGATGGGCATGGTGCGGGTGTTGTCGCTGCAGTAGTTGTTCACGGTCTCGGCGCCGGCATCTACCAGGAGCAGACGGCCGGGCTCAAGAGGCTTGAGCGACGGGTCGCCGTGGAAAATCTCACCGTGCATGGAGACTATGCTGTTGAACGATACTTTGGCGCCGTGTGCATCTGGTAGCCGATGGCCATGGCGCGCTCAATCTCGGCAATCTCGGCATTGGACTTTATGGAGCGCATGCTTACCACCGCTTTTATCAGTTCTACCGATGCGGCATCGCGGGTCTTAAGAGGGTGAATGCCCATCATATCGGACAACAGTATCATGTGGTCGTGGCGGTATGGCGGCAGGAAATGTATCTTGCGCCCGGCTTTCAAAGCCTCTGATACCATATCGGACAGTTTGCCGAAAGGAGCACTTAAAGCGATTCCGCACTCCGCGGCCAGATCGGCCACCGAGGGAACGAATCCGGTCCAGATAATGTCCTCAATATCAATGTCATCGCCCAGGAGCCATTCGCTACCGCTGTCGGCATCGATCACGAGCGCCAATGAGTCGCGGTCCTGGCCGGTGAAGTACAGGAACGAGCTGTCCTGGCGGAAGGTGTAGCCGTTGGCAGGGTAGTTACACGGGGCGTTGTTGTTGCCCAGAAGGATGATCAGGCCGCTGCCTACTTTCTCTCTCAGTTCTGCGCGGCGGCTGGCGTATGTCTTAGCGTCAAAAAGCATAGTTTTTAGAATTAGTAATTTGTCTCAAAGATACGATTTTAATCAAAATGATACAATTGGGGACAGTCCCCTTTTGTACTATTTTCCCAAAAATGATACAAAAGGGGACTGTCCCCAATTGTATCATTTTTAACTTTGCGGGAGAAAATGAATCTTAATAATAGACTGTTTAATAAGGATGAGTATGAAAAGGTGGGTTGCTGTAATGGGTTTGATGCTGATGATGAGCGTGATGGCGCTGGGTCAGCAGACATGGAAGGACGAGACGCTGAGGTATGCGCTGTATATCGGACCGCTTAAGGCCGGTGAGGCCAGTTTCATCACCCGAAACACCACTTTTGAGGGGCAGAAGGTGGTCCGAATGGACCTTATAGCCAAGACTACCAGTGCCGCCGAGAAGATTTTCAGCATGAACGATACGCTTACAACATATCTGGATGCAGAGAACGTGCGTCCGGTATATTTCCGCAAGCACTGCTTTGAGGGCGATGACAGATATGAGGAGTTTGCCCGATTCAGTTACGGTCAGGACGGCACCTGCAATGCCCGGATGCGCAAGAACTATAAGAGCGGACGCGTTAAGGAGCGCACTGAAAGCAGCAAGGTGGCGGTCTATGATATGGTGAGCGTGATGGGGTATGCCAAGTCTATGAATACATCCGGTCTGAAGGAGGGAAAGCACATAGATTTCCGCCTGGTGGATGCGGCCGAGATACTGGACGAGTGCCTGATCTATCAGGGCAAGGAGACGGTAAAACTGTCGGGCAAGAAGTATAACTGCCTGGTATTCCAGCTGGTAGAGCCTTACATGGAAAAGGGAAAGACCAAATTCAAGGATATCCTGACCATATATGTGACCGATGACAACGCGCGCAAGATTGTGCAGATGGACATCAAGTTTAAGGTGGGATCGGCCAAGGCAAAGCTGATAGAATGATTTTAACTTCGGGCATTAAACCTTATATATGTAGAAAGAATCAAAGTATAAACCTTAAATACTACAATGCAAATGAGAAAACTTATGGTTGCCGCTATGATGCTTGCGGCAGTTAGCCTTTCGGTGAATGCGGCTAAAAAGGACAAAAAAGCAGCTGCAGAGCCGGTTCTTGGAATTAAATCGGGTGTTATAACAATGGCCAACAATATGGGTCAGTTCGGTGGCGGCGCCGGTGGTTTCGGCGGTGGCGCAGGATTTGGCGGCGGTGCCGGTATGGGCATGGGCGGCGGCCAGTTCGGTGGTGGTCAGCGTCCGCAGGGGGCTCCTCAGGGCCGTGGTGGTCAGGGAGGCCAGGGCGGTCAGCGTCAGATGAACATTGACCCCAGCCAGATTGTTACCAAGATATATTTCGATGATTACGGAAAGAAGACCGTTACCGTGACAACCCGCGGTGAGGCCGGCACAACCCGTTCACTTGCCATTGGTGAGGACAACTATCAGATCAACGACGCAGAGAAGAGCGCTACCAAGATGCCGTCATTCGGCGGACGTCGTGGCGGTGGTCAGGCCGGCGGTGGCCGTGGCATGGGCGGATTCGGTGGTGGCATGATGGGCGGCATGGGCGCTCAGACCACTCCAATGTTTGACTGGGAGAACCTGGATGCCAAGACCATCAAGAAGAATAAGATCAAGGAGCTTGGTGAGGAGGAAGTTGCAGGCGTAATGTGCAAGAAGTACTCTGTTACCCAGAGCAACCAGGGCTATTCTACCGAGATGACTCTGTGGATATACAAGAACCTGACTATGAAGTCTGAGACTGTTTCCGATTGGGGCACAATGGGTCAGACCGTTGAGAAGCTTGAGGAGACCAGCGTTGACCCGTCACTGTTTGAACTCCCCAAGGATTACAAGGTTGAGGAGATGCAGATGGGTAACTTCGGCGGCGGCATGGGCGGCGGCTTCGGAGGAGGCGGCGGCTTTGGCGGCGGAGACTTCGGCGGTGGTGCCGGTGGCTTCGGTGGCGGTGCCGGCGGTTTCGGCGGCGGTGGCGGCTTCGGCGGCGGCTTCTGATTGAATTGACAATACAAAAAAAGGACCGGAAATCAATCCGGTCCTTTTTTTATTCAATTATCTCCAGCTGTCTAAGCAAAGCTGCCGGCTCAGGATCATGCCCGCGGAACTCACGGTAGAGCGTAGCAGCATCCACGCTACCGCCCTGCTCCAGCAGGTGGCGGAACTTGCGGGCGGTCTGCTTATCGAAAATACCCTTCTCCTCAAACAGACTGTAGCCGTCGGCAGCTAGGACTTCGGCCCATTTGTAACTGTAGTAGCCTGCCGCATAGCCTCCGCTGAATATGTGGCTGAACGATGTTGAGATGATGCACTCGGGAACGGATGTGAGCACATCGGTAGATTTGAGAGCGTCTTTCTCAAACTTTATGACCTGACCATCTATAGGGGCTGTCAGTGTATGGTAGCTCATATCCAGTATGCCGAACTGCAGCTGGCGCATGTGATAATAGGCTGAAAGGTAGTTCTTGGAGGCCTTTATCTTGGCTATCAGTGAGTCGGGCAGGGGCGCTCCGGTCTGATAGTGTTTGGCGAAGGTGGTCAGATACTCCTTCTCGTATGCCCAATTCTCCATTATCTGGCTGGGAAGCTCCACAAAGTCATGGTCTACGCTGGTGCCGGTCATAGACGGGTAGCGACCCTTGGCAAGCATTCCGTGCAGGGAGTGACCGAACTCATGGAGCATGGTGGTGAACTCATCGTGAGTGATAAGACTGGGAGTGTCGGCGGTAGGCTTGGTGAAGTTGGTCACCAGGCTGATGAATGGACGTTCCTCAACTCCGTCCTGTATCTTGAGGTCACGGAACGATGTCATCCAGGCACCGCTGCGCTTGGTGGCACGCGGGAAGAAATCGGCATAGAAAAGGGCCAGGAACGAGCCGTCGGCATCACGTACCTCATATACTTTTACATCAGGGTGATAGACGGGCACATCTATTGGCTTGAGTGTTATTCCGTACAGGGTGTTGGCCAGACTGAATATGGCGTCGATGCAGTCCTCAAGACGGAAATATGGCTTGAGTTCCTCGTCGGTCAGGTTGTACTTGGCCACGCGCTGTTTCTCGGCATAGTAGCTGAAATCCCACGGACGTATCTCATCGCCTTCAAAACCGATGGAGTGGGCGAACCTGTTGAGCTGGGCAACCTCTTCCTTGGCCTTGGGCAGGGCGGGGGCACGCAACTCTTCTATGAAATTCCATACTGCATCGCCGTTCTTGACCATGCGGAGCTCTGTCTGGTAATCGGCAAAGTCCTTATAACCCAGCAGGGCGGCTTTCTGATAGCGCAGGTCAACGATCTGGCGGATAGTCTCAGTGTTGTCCCACTTATCGCCGAAAGCGCGGCGGTTGTAGGCACGGTACATCTTTTCCCTAAGGTCACGGCGGTCACTGAACTTGATGAATCCGCCGTAGCTGGGTGCAGAGAGGTCAAACAGCCAACCATCGACACCCTTGTCACGGGCTGCCTGAGCGGCCATGTCGCGTATGTATCCGGGCAGTCCGGCCAGGTCTTTCTCATCGGTCAGGACCATCTGGAAGTTGTTGGTGGATGAGAGCTGGTTTTTCTGGAACTGAAGGGTGAGCAGGGAGAGTTTCTCACTTATCTCACTGTATTTCTGCTTGTCCTGAGGGCTCAGATTGGCACCGTTGCGCTCAAAAGACTTGTAGGTGTCTTCCAGCAGCTTTAGCTGATCGGGTTCCAGATTGAGGCTGGCGCGCTGGTCATAGACGGCCTTGATGCGCTTGAACAGTCCTTCATTCAGGCCGATGTACATGGAGTACTCGGTCTGCATGGGCGAGAGTTTCTCGGCTATCTCCTGAAGCTCATCGGTGGCATCGGCCTCAAGTATATTGTAGAAGATGCTTCCTATCTTGCTGACGCGGCTGCCGGAAAACTCCAGAGCCTCGATGGTGTTGCTGAACGTGGGGGCATCGGGATTGCTTACGATGGCGTCTATCTCCTGTTTGCCTTCACGGAAGGCCTGCTCAAAGGCGGGAAGATAGTGCTCAGGCCTGATCTTGTCAAACTGCGGTGCGCCGTATGGAAGCGGCGAATCTGTGAGTAACGGGTTGTTCTGCATAGTGCATGCTGTAAATAAAGTGATACAGGTGGCGTACAAATAAATCCTTTTCATATTTTTGATTGTTTGTGATGCGAAGTTACAAAATAATGTTACCTTTACCGAAATAATATAGTGCTTATGTTGAAAAGATATCTTTTACTTATAGGATTGGTTTTGATCTGCGATGTGGCCTTTGGACAAAAGGCGACGCTGTTGGCAGACGGAGCAAAGGAAAAGGATCAGAACAAGTCTCACGTATCTCTGGAGGCTTATGATCAGGGCTCAAGTGTGATTTACGCCACAAATGACGTAAAACTCTATATCACCAAGCTGCGCATGTCCAAGACTGCCGGCGGCATCAATGACGATGACCGCAGGTTCAACGGCCTGAACTCTGTATTGCTGGCCGATAAAGGAAGTTGGGTTACCATAGATGACTGTGAGATAAGGTCCAACACGCCGTTGGCCGATGGAGTGTCGGCAATAGGAGCCGGTACGGAGGTCAGGATGACCAAGGGGCTTGTTGCCACAACCAGGGTAAACTCATCGGGAGTGAACGCCCTTAAGGACGGATTGGTATATGTTACCGCTACCGAAGTCAACACCTATTCCAACCAGTCGGCTGCATTCTTCACGGCGCAGGGTGGCAAAATGGATATCAGCGAGGCCATAGGCTCCAGCAACGGCCAGGCGTCGCCGCTCTTTTATTCATCGGGTACTCTTAACGGCTACAGATGCCATATGAGTTCGGCCAAATGGACTATAGGCAATGTGGACGGAGGCACTCTCACATTGGATAAGAACAAGCTGACATCGGGCGGTATATGCGGATTCCTGCTGTACAATGTGAACGTTAAGGAAGGACTTGGCATCCTTAACCTTAGCAATAATAAAATTACGGTAAATGAGGGTCCTGTGTTCCTTGTGACAAATACCCAGGATGCAGCGATTAACCTGACCGGTAACAAGATAAAAAGCAAGGATGGTGAACTGCTGTCTGTCAGGGCCGATGACTGGGGTGAGAAGGGCAGGAACGGAGGTCACGTATCAATGTTTGTCGGGAAACAGTCTCTTACAGGTGATATAAGCGTAGACAGTATAAGCGGATTGTATCTTGAACTTAAGGGCGGCAGCAAGCTTACAGGACAGATAAATGCCCGTGAAAACCGCTGTGCCACAGTACAGGTCAAGCTTAACGCCAAATCCACGTGGGTATCAAAAGGTGATTCATATCTTACGTCGATAGTGTTTGAACAGCCTGTAGAGAAGGCCGTAAAGAGTCTTAAAGGTAAGCATACCATTTATTATGACCCTTCTGACCCGGCCAACGCTCCGTTGGGAGGAAAGGAATACAAGACCGGCGGCGGCAGACTTTGTCCATTAAAATGATAAGAAATGAAAAGGTTCATTTATACTGTTTTGGCTCTGATGCTGGCTATGCCTGCATTTGCCGAGGATATAGAGATAACCTTTGACAAACTTCCCGAAAAAGCGCAGAAGGTTGTCCTGAAGGCTTTCCCTGACAATAAGATTAAAAAGGTGGAGATGGAGCGCAGGGCAAGTCTTACCCAGTATGAGGTTAAACTGTCGGACGGAGTCAAGATGCAGTTTGCCAAGGACGGCACTTTTACTGAGTGTGAGTGTACCAAGGGTGCTGTGCCCGATATGCTGGTTCCGTCCAAGATAAGGTCTTTCGTTGCAAGGGAGTTTCCGGACAGGACTGTTGTGCGTATTGAACATGACAGCAAACTGTATGAGATAGTGCTTGACAATGGCGTTGAGCTATGTTTCAACAGTTCATTCAGACTGATAGATATAGACACGGTTGAGTTATGAAAGTGATAAAAAGAGTATGGTTAGCCCTAATGGCGCCTTTGTTGCTGTCATCATGTCTTGAAACAGATAAGGCCGACAGCAATTACAGACGGACAGTGCTTGTTTATATTGGAGCTGACAATAACCTTTATCATATTGCCAACTCCAACATCTACTCTATGAACGGTAGTTTGAGGAATGTTGATGACAACACCAACCTGATAGTTTTTGTAGACCGTAAGACCAGCGACACCACATCGACCACAAATCTGCTGCGGTTGCATGACGGAATTATAGATACGCTTGCCAAGTATCCCAACCGAGACTCGACGGATCCCATGGTGATGCGCGAAGTCATAGATTATGTATACCAGAAGTATCCTTCCGAATCATATGGACTGGTGCTGTGGTCACACGGAACCGGTTGGCTGCCGACGACTCAGCTGCATTATGTGGCGCCCAACATGAATTATGCCCAGGGGCGTGACGGCTTGGGACGCAGGGTGTTCAGTCCCTATGCCGAGACGCCTGATACCAAGGCTTTTCTGTGGGAGGACCGCAAGGGGGGGGATCCTAAATACTCATGCATGGATCTGGAAGAAATGAAGGAGGCAATTCCGGACGGTATTTTTGATTACATAGCTTTCGATGCGTGCTACATGGGTTGCGTGGAGGTACTGTACGCACTCAGGAATAAGGCTGATTATATTATATCATCATGCTATGAGATAGTAAGTTACGGATTCCCGTATCACATTGTGACAAATTATCTGACCAACGGGAAACTGAGAGATACCTGCAGGGAGTTCTATGATTATTACAACTCCATGAGAGGATGGGAGCAGATGGGCGGAATATCGCTTGTCAAGACTTCCGAACTTGACAGTCTGGCCAACTGCTTCAGTAAGATAGTGTCCGAATACCGTGATACCATTCCTGTTCTGGAAACGGGGAATATCCAGCTGTTTGACAGGTTCAGGAACCATGTGTTCTATGATTTGGAGGATGTGGTGGATAAGTTGGACGTTAACCGTAAATATCTGACCGAGTTCAGGCTTCAGCTTGAGAAATGTGTTGAATACAAGATATCAACGAGATTTATTTTCCCTGGAGACAGAGTGGATGAGATAGAGGTAGGTACATACTGTGGACTGAGCGTCTACATACCCTTGGAAAAGTATGATGCCAATGGATTGAATGACGATTACCGGAAAACCGATTGGAGTATAGACACGGGATATTGATTTTTTAGCTTTATATGAGAAAGAATTTGCTTTTTATTGCCCTTGGTTCTGCCTTGGCATGCAGTTGTAAGGGTGATGGGACATTGTCACGTGATGTTAAGGAGTATGATGATCCGCTGATGCAGAATGAGAAGCGTATCAGTGAGATTATCGGCAAGATGACCCTTGAGGAGAAGATTGAGATGCTTCATGGCAAGCACTACTTTACATCCGAAGGTGTTGCCGCACAGGGTATTGCCGATATGAACTATGCCGACGGCCCGTTTGGAATCCGTGAGGAGATGGAGCCGCTGTCATGGAACCCGCTGCACTGGACTACGGACTCTGCCACTTTCTTCCCCACCGGATCGGCCCTGGCTGCTACCTGGAGTCCCGAGCTGGCTTATAAGTATGGAACCGGTATGGCCCGCGAGGCACGTCTGCGCGGTAAGGATATGATTCTTGGACCGGCTATCAACATTCAGCGTATCCCTACAGGCGGCCGCACATACGAGTATCTGAGTGAGGACCCGTACCTGAGTTCGGTACTGTCAGTGGGTTATACCAGGGGTGTTCAGGATAACGGCGTGGCTGTTTGCGTAAAGCATTTTGCCCTTAACAACCAGGAGACCAACCGTGGCAGCGTGAATGTGATTGTAAGCCCGCGTGCCATGCGTGAGATATATCTGCCGCCTTTTGAGGCTACCGTGGTTGAGGGTAACGCATTCGGCGTGATGGCTGCTTATAACAAGATAAACGGCACCTGGTGCGCCGAGAACCCTGTTCTTCTTGACCAGATTCTGCGTAAGGACTGGGGATTCAAGGGTATGGTGATATCGGACTGGGGCGGCACTCACAGCACTGTGGGGTCGGTTACCGCAGGACTGAATGTGGAGATGCCCAGCAAGGATTACATGGGACAGGCTCTGCTTGATTCCGTTAAGGCCGGTGTGGTATCGGAGAAGGTTATAGACCAGCGTGTCCGTGAGATTCTGCGCGTGCGTCTGGCTGTTGAGCCGGTTCCTGCCGATAAGGCCAACAAGGTGATGACTGCTCAGCCCGAGGATGCTCAGATTACATATGAGGTTGCCTCACAGTCTGTTGTACTGCTTAAGAACCAGAACGATCTGCTGCCTATAGACCTGAGTAAGGTTAAGAAGATAGCCGTGATAGGTGACAATGCCGATAAGAAGATGGCTAACGGCGGTGTAGGTGCCGGCGTAAAGGCTCTGTATGAGATTACTCCGCTGGCCGGTCTTAAGAACAGGATAGGCGACAACGCTCAGATTGTCTACGCTCAGGGTTATACATCACAGCAGGCCCGTGGCGGATTCGGCGGATTTGGGGGTTTCGGCCGTCGTGGCGGTGCTCCAGCAAACACTTCCAAGCCCGATGATACCGCTGCCAAGCTTAAGGATGAGGCTGTAAAGGCTGCCAAGGGTGCCGATATAGTTCTCTTTATAGGTGGTGACAACCGTCAGCACGAGACCGAGGGCAGTGACCGCCGCAATATGGACCTGCCTTATAATCAGGAGGATGTGCTGGAGGCTGTGGCTGCTGTCAATCCCAATGTGGTGTTCATTGCAGTGGCCGGTGCACCGGTTGACCTTAACCGCGTTCAGGCTTGCAGTCCCGCTATCGTCCAGTCATGGTTTAACGGAACCGAGGGCGGTAATGCATTGGCCGATATCCTGCTTGGCAAAATCTCACCCAGCGGACGTCTGCCGTTCTCATATCCCATCAAGTTGGAGGACAGCCCCGCATACGCTACAGGCAGTTTCCCGCAGACCGATGCTCCTATCAACCAGGATGTGTTTGTATCGTTGGTGCAGAAGGATGATAAGGCCGAGGAGATGCTCAAGGGCGCTACAGGCCGCGGCACGGCACTGTATTCTGAGGACCTGCTGGTGGGTTACCGCTGGTTCGATACCAAGAACAAGCCTTTGATGTATCCGTTCGGATTCGGTCTGGGATACTCTCAGATTGAATATACTGACTTCAGTCTTGTTACTGAGACTCCCAATCAGGATTCTTATAAGGATGGTGACAGAATCATGTTCACCATAACTCTTAAGAATAACGGCAAGTATGATCAGTTTGATGTTCCGCAGGTTTACGTGCATCGCGTTGACTCAAAGGTTGAGTGGCCGTATAAGGAACTCAAGGCATTCGGCAAGTACAAGGTTCCGGCAGGACAGAGTCTGAACGAGGGACTGATTATTCCGGTCGAGGATCTCAAGTACTGGGATGAGGAGAAGCATGACTGGGTTCTGGAGCCGGGTAAGATTGAGCTTCTGCTTGCTCATGATGCCGGCAATGTGGTAGCCAAACTCGAGGTGGAGATTCGCTGATAATGGTCAGGAAACAAATACACACATACACTGTCAAGAGTTTTGAGTGTGACCGCAGGGATACTCTACGTCTGCTAACTCTGCTTAATCTGTTCCAGGATATTGCCGATGACAGCGCCAACGAGATTGGCATCGGCTACGATTATCTGCGTACCGTGGGTAAGGCATGGGTGCTTATTGCCATGAACGTGCAGATTGACCGCATGCCGCATCTGGCCGAGGAGATTACCATAAAGAGTTGGCCGTCAGACTTTTCGGCCCTTTATACGGAGCGTGAGTTTGAGGTGTGGAGCGCAGACGGCGAACGTATTATCCGGGCTTGCAGCCAGTGGATTGTGATTGATTTTGCAACGCGGCGCCCCATGCATCTTAAGGATTGCCTGCCGGAGTATGAGCCGATACACGAGAAGGTAATCCTGGAGGACAGGTTCCCAAAACTGCCGGCCACCGAGCGCGATGATTATACCGAGCGTTTTCTGGTCCGTTACGATGATATTGACCGTAACGACCACGTTAACAATGCAATATATTCACTCTGGGCAAGCGAGAGTCTGGAGCCAAAATACCGCATTGAGCATGAGCCGGCCGGTATGATAATAAACTTCCGCAAGGAGGGCCTGTTTGGCGAGAAGATCCTGGTGCACACCCAGATGGACGGTGACACCTCGCTTCACAGCATCCAGGCCACCGAAGACTCCCGCGAGCTTGCCCGCGTCCAAATCGCTTGGAGAAAATAGTACAAAAGGGGACAGTCCCCTTTTGTATCATTTTGCTCACTCTCCCTCGACTTTGCAGCCTGAGGCGGGGAATGCTTTCTCGTCCAGTTTGAACTTGGGGGTGCAGAAGTAGATTAGCTCGGCGCGGGTAAGGACGGTGTTATCGGCATCCATGAGTTCGGCCTCGATGAAGGCTACGTTGCGCATCATCTTGCTGATTTTGGCGCGTACGGTAATCTCGTCCAGGAGTGTGCTGACGGGCTTTAGGTACTCCATGTTCATCTTTGAGGTGACGCCGTTGGTCTGCAGCTTGCGGCAAACCACCCAGCCGGCGGTCTCATCTATAAGCAGCGCCTGGATGCCACCGTGCAGCGTATTCTGCCAGCTCTCGTAATCGTGGTTGGGTTTGAACTTGGTGACTATATAATCACCGTCCTCCCAGAATTCCAGATGGAGTCCGATGGGGTTGGTGGGGCAGCATACAAAACAGTTGTAACCTTCTGTGCCTATCCAAGGATTGATAATCTTTCTCATATTTCAATTTTTAGTACAAAAGGGGACAGACCCCTTTTGTATCATTTTCAAAAATAGTACAAAAGGGGTCTGTCCCCTTTTGTATCATTTTTTGTTTTTGTCTTGGTAAAGGAAGCGGCGGATCTTGTGCGTGGCGGTCTTGTTGAAGGGTTCTTTCATTACCTCCACGTCCTTGATCTTGAGGAAATGACTCACTTTGGAGTTGACGAATTCCATCACCTCTTTCTTGCGTTTCTCAATTGCCTCGAGGAACTTTTCCTGTCCCTCCAGGTCCCAGTCTATGGCGCCGTCGTTGAACTGGACCAGCGCCACAAGCTGTCCGGCGCGGCTTATCACGAGCGATTCGTTTACGTCCGATATCTTATTGATGACGCTCTCTATCTCCTCGGGGTAGATGTTTTCGCCCGATGCGCCTATGATTACGTTGCCAGACCGGCCCAGGATGGAGTATCGGCCTTTCTTATCCACGGTGGCGATATCGCCGGTGCGCATCCAACCGTCATCGGTCATCACGGCGCGGGTGCGGGCGTAATCCTTGTAGTATCCCAGCATTACGTTGGGGCCTTTTACCTGAAGCTCTCCCTGGCCGTTCTCGGGGTTGATATCGGCCAGACGAACCTGGACACCGAACGATGCGGTTCCGGTAGTACCCAGATGGGTGCGCTTGGGACCGGCGTCACAGATTAGCGGGGCGGTCTCGGTGAGTCCGTAACCTATTGCGTAGGGGAATCTGATGTTCCTCAAGAACTCCTCAACCTCGCGGTCCAGCTTGGAGCCGCCAATGCCGAAGAACCTTACACGGCCGCCAAACTGCTGCTTTACTTTCCTGCCCACCAGATAGTAGAGTATGTGCGGGAATTGTTTCTTAAGGTAGCGCAGGTACTTGCTGCCGGCTATGGTGGGGAATATCTTGCCGCGTATTACCTTCTCTATTATAAGCGGCACCGACAGGATGGTGGTGGGGCGTATCTTGAGCAGAGCCTGACTCAGTATGGTTGGAGTGGGGGGCTTCTGGATGTAATATACGGGGCAGCCGGTTGAGAACGGATAGAGCATTCCGATGCTCATCTCGTACGTGTGTGCCAGTGGCAGGATGGACAGGAACACGTCCTTGCGGCGGTGAACCTTGTGCGCATACCAGGCTTCAAGCACGTTGTGGCAGAAATTGCGGTGGCTCAGCATCACACCTTTGGCATTGCCTGTGGTGCCCGATGTGTATATGATGGCGGCTATATCGGTGGCATCGGGCACTTTGCTGCGTCCATCACATGTATAGCTTTCATCGAGGGCCTTGATAAGGTCAAAGTTGCTTATATCTATTATGACATTAAGTCTGTTATATGTTTCCTGGCTGATTTTTGGCAGTTGTCGGCGGGATGCGAATAGGGCTTTTGTTTCGGAGTGAACCAGGATATTCTCAACCTCATTGGGCGAAAGATCCGGCAGCATGGGCACTGCGATGCGGCCGTGTGCTGTTATGCTGAAGAATGCTACGGCCCAGTTGGGCATGTTCTCGGACAGTATGGCAACCTTATCTGCCGGATTGAGTCCGAATGTGCCGAGCAGGCCCGACAGCTGATCGGCCTTGTCCTTGAATTGTGAGAATGTATATCGGCAACCGCCGTCAACAAAGTCCGATGCAAGGCGGCTTTTGTTTACGGTGGTGGTGTATTCAAACAGGTCGGCAAGTGTTGTGAATCTGTGTATCATTATCTTGTAAGGTAGTTTTGGGGGTGACGTCCCTTTAAGTTCATGCTTTCATATATCTCCTGGATGCGGCGTGTATCGGCGTTGGCATCGTCGGTAAGTTCAAACTTCCGGTCCACGGCAACTTTCTTTCGGCCCCAGTCAAAATAGCACAGATAAACCGGAATGTTAGCGGCGCGGGCAATGAAATGGTAGCCGGTTTTCCATCGGGCTATGGGCTTGCGGGTTCCTTCGGGGGCTATGGCCAGGTGCATCATATCGGTCTTTTCCATCTCCTTTATTACGGAGCGTACTACCGATGCGGGATGCTTGCGGTCTACGGGTATGCCGCCGATGGCTCTCAGGATCCAGCCCAGGGGCGGGAAGAAGAGGCTTTTCTTGACCATGCAGAAGGTCTTGCCGCCTATTGAGACGTAGAACAGGTAGGCCACTACAAAGTCAAGCATTGATGTGTGGGGTACGCCCAGAAGTATGCATTTGGGTTCGGGGGGCAGGAAAGGGCTTGTCTCCCAGCCCCAGACTCTCAGTATCCATCCGCAGAATTTACGCCACATAAGGTTTTTTTTAATAAGGCTGCAAAATTAATCATTCGGGGCGGTACTTTTTTGTACATATATTATAAATGTGGTTAATGTGCTTGGGGTTGTGGCGAAATGAGTGTGGGAATTATTATGCACCGCCGGACATTCAGTTCGGGGACGCAACGTTCCGTGGCTACTCCACACCCCTTCAGACCCTAAACGGCAAACTCCTCCATCTTAGCCACCATACGGTGTCTAATCGTCGTCAAACAAGCGCCGTTCTTAACGGGATCTTCCGGGGTGCTACGCTTAACGCCACTGCACTGATGGTCCCCCAACTGATTGTCCGGCTCCTGCAAATGGAAACCTTTCCGAAAGTTTTAGGGAAACATACAAAAGGGGTCTGTCCCCTTTTGTATCATTTGCAACGGGATTGCAACGCTTTTTGCTTGGTGGAGTGTTGTGGAGCGGGGTATATTTGCAGTAAAAACTTATGGATATGAGAAAGTTTGTTTTTGCTTTTGCGGTGATTGTTCTGGTGGGGAGCGCGTTTGCATCGGCCCAGAAGAAGAGTGCATCGGCCCAGAAGAGTGATGTAGTGAAGGCTCCGGGCTCTGTTACATTTAAGGTGGAGGATGTGGAGATTGCAGGGAAGATTCTGCCGGTAACTAATGGTTTTGACCTGGGGCGGAAACTGGCCGGTGGTCCTTATCTGGATTGCAGTTTTAAGAACAAATCATTGGTGGACGGTGATGACAATCCGTTTTTCTCAATGGTTTGCCTGGCTTACGCTGAGCACAGGCCTATTGTGCTTTCGCCCGATGTCATGTGGATTCTGATCAGCAACGGGTTCTCGCAATATGTTAATAATGATCCGGATAAGTTCAGGGATTATCTGGTGAGTCATGAGGGCAAGAAGAGACTGGAAATCAGGACCAACCTTGAGACCACAACGGCCCAAAAGGTTGAAATGTTTGCCGATCTGATAGGGGAGAACACAAAAGGTGATCTGGATGAACTGCTGACATGCAATTTCTCAACTACGGGTATGGTGGAGCGGATGACGTCGCAAATCACGCTGATGGATGCGGTCAAGCCCTATTTTGAGTATGTTGAGCATCTGTCTGGGTGCGGTATTCCCAATGTTACCCTGGAGGGTACTCCCGATGACTGGAAACTGCTGCGTGAAAAGACTCGCGAGCTAGGCAATTATGGAGTAAAGGCGTGGACCGACAGGCTGGATCCGATACTGAAAGAGTTCGTGGCGGCATCGGAGGGTATGCCCAATGTGGAGTTCTGGTGGAATATGGCAATCAAGGGACGACCAAAGGATTTTCATCTCAAGAGTGATGGTTGCATCCCTCTGTATGACGGTACAAAGTTTGACGGCTGGTTCCTGGAGTTCATTCCGTTTGATTCTTACGGTAAACGCCCCGAAAAGATAGCGTACGGGCACGATCTGCCCACTGTTCTGACAAGCGTTCCCATTACTCAGCACATTGAAGATGATTTTGGATATATCATCCAGACCAATTACCTGGAGGTGCGGGCCGGCATAGTGGGTCTGACGCAGGACGTGGAGACCAAGACCCTGCGCCCGGAGATAGGCTGGCTGGTCAAAGAGCAATATAGCGGAATGCCGATACCTCTGCGTGACCCCTCATACGTAAATACAGGCAGGGCCGATAAGCCCGATGAGACAAAAGTGGTGGTATCGGGTGGTAAACCATCGGCCGGTGATATAATTACTGGTATTGTCCGTGATAAGGAGGGACCGATGATTATAGTGAATGTATGTGAGCGTGACTCATTGGACCGTATTGTAGCACATTGTGTCACTGATATGGAGGGGAACTTTTCTCTTAAGCTGGTCAATCCGGACCACTATCTGGAGATATCATACATAGGCTATTATACTGTCAAGACTCCTATTACCGGCACTCATTTTGAGGTAACCATGTCCGAGAGGGATGACCTACCACAAGTGGAAATAATTGCAGACAGACTAAAATGATACCAAAGGGGCCTGACCCCAATGGTATCATTTTATTATCTTTGCAGATGTTTTAGAATACTTTGAGATGAGTAAGAGTTACGAGGAGATTAATGAGAAGATCCGGAAGGGTAAGGCGGTGGTGCTTACGGCCGAGGAGGTGTCGGAGATGGCCAAGACGATGTCGCCCAAGGAGATTCTTGATAAGGTTGATGTGGTTACTACCGCTACTTTCGGCGCTATGTGCTCAAGCGGCGCTATTCTGAACTTTGGTCACGCAAATCCGCCCATACGCATGGAGAGGATTGAGATTAACGGTGTGCCGGTAAGCGGCGGTCTGGCTGCTGTGGATACGTACGTTGGTGCTACGGACTGCAATCCGCAGAATCCCACTTACGGCGGCGCGCACATTATCCAGGAGCTGATTGACGGCAAGAAACTGACACTGGAGGCTTGGGGCAAGGGTACCGACTGCTATCCGCGCAAGCATATCAAGACCGAGATAAGCCTAAAGACCATCAACGAGGCTATCCTGATGAATCCTCGTAACGCATATCAGAACTACAATGTGGCTGTGAACTCCACTGACCGCACCTTATATACATATATGGGCACGCTGCTGCCCCGCATGAAGAATGCGTCCTACAGCTCGGCAGGTGAGTTGTCGCCGTTGCTCAATGATCCCGAATGCCGTACCATCGGCCTGGGAACCCGCATATTCCTTTGTGGCACACAGGGTTATGTGGTCTGGAACGGCACTCAGTTTAATTGCTCAAAGCCTCTTAACGAGTATGGTGTGCCGATGGGCAATGCGCGTACATTGGCCGTGATGGGCGAGATGAGGGAGATGTCGAGCGAGTTCCTGCGCGGCGCATATTTTGAGAAATACGGTGTTACGATGTACGTTGGCATAGGTGTTCCCATTCCGCTTTTAGATGAGGACCTGGCGCACCGCGTGAGCATACGTAACTGTCAGATAGATACGTTCATTGAGGATTACGGCGGCCGTGGTGAGCTGATAGGTAAGGTCAACTATGAGCAGCTGCGATCAGGCGAGATTGAGTTTATGGGCAAGAAGATCCATACCGCACCTCTGTCAAGCCTCAATAAGGCGCGTAAGATTGCCGCCATCCTGAAGGATTGGATTGAGAAGGGACAGTTTGAACTGACCGCTCCGGTAAGGCCCATGCCTACGGGAACGTCACTCCAGGGACTTAAAGATTTGAACTTGTAAATCAGCACATTATGACAAAGAAAGTAGTTATATCATTCCCCGATGGCGAGGCCAGCCGCCCGCTTATCTATGAGCTGATTAAGAAGTATGACATAATGGTGAGCATCATCAAGGCCGATATCGACGGCGGACGTCGCGGCAAGCTGGTGCTGGAGTTGGATTCGGACTCCGACCATATTGCCCAGGCTATTGATTTCATGCAGAAAAGCGGTGTCGATGTAACCCCGCTGGAGAAGAAGATAACATTTGATGAGAGCAAGTGCGTGAGCTGCGGCGCATGTACATCTGCCTGTCCGTCGGGCGCGCTTTCAATGGGCGCGCCGGATTGGAAACTGCGGTTCCAGCCCGACAAGTGCGTGGTCTGCAAGATGTGCATTACCGCTTGTCCGCTAAAGTTGTTCCATATTGAATTTGCAGATTGACAATGGATTATACTGAGCGCAGTTACCGAAGCCGTTTCTCGGATGACGGGAGACGCTGGTTCTGCGTAAAGTTCCTTGAATCTGATTTGTGGATAGGAGTCGACAGCGGCTCATATTCGGACCATATGGAGGCGGACGCTTACTCCATGCTGGTGGATTTGCGCCGCAAGATGGACGCCTATCTGCTTATGGATCCGCAATTTAAGGCTGCGCTTACGCCATACGATGCCAGCCCCCAGGCACCAGACATACTGAAGGAAATGTCAAGCGTAAGCCACAAAACCGGAATAGGACCCATGAGTGCGGTGGCTGGTGCAGTAGCTTTGCGTGTGGCTGATTTCCTTAAAGAGAGATTCGGCACTAAAGAGGTCATAGTGGAGAATGGGGGAGACATTTACGCCCAGGCAGCCTCCGACATGGACATATCGGTATTTGCCGGCCAATCACCACTATCCGAAAAAGTGGGTCTGCACATACCTGTGGCCGCATTCCCGTGCGGTATCTGCACATCAAGCGGCACTGTGGGGCCGTCACTGAGCCTGGGTAGGGCAGATGCTGTGATGATTGTGTGCCGTGACGTCATGCTGGCCGACAGCTACGCAACCGCGATGGCCAACCGCATCCGATCCGCAGAAGACCTGCAACCCGTAATTGACAGTATTTCCGACATTCCTGACATATTAGGCGCAATTGCCGTAAAAGATGACCGCATGGCCGTTACAGGCCGGTTTGAACTGAGATTATTCAGATAGTTATGAGAAGGACTGTTTTATTTTTATTGTTGACAGTGGTGATGCTCCCGGTTATCGGCCAGGAGGTTACGTTCAGCAGGAATTGCCGTCCGCGGTTGGATCAGGTAGACCTGTCCAGACATACACAGCGCCGTGCACCGGCTACAAATGTAACTGAAGGTGATACTATAGGTAACCCGCTCATTGGTGAGCGCCACCAACTGGTAGTGCTTGCGGCGTTTGCCGACAAAGGTTTCAGAGGAGATAGTCTTCAGACTATTCGACACTGGAATAAGACACTGAATACCAAAAACTTAAGTGATAATCAGCTATATGGCTCCCTGCATGATTATTTCTATGACCAGAGTTACGGCCAGCTTGATTTAAGCTTTGACCTGTTTTATGCGCAGGTGGACAGTATGAAGAAGTACCGCAGTACTCAATATGATGACGAAAACAGCAAATATCTGGTCCAGGACATTGTAGAAATCATAAAAGACAGTATAAACGACTGGGGACAATATGACTGGGATAATGACGGCAAGGTAGATCAGTTACTCATATTGTATGCCGGTAAAGGAATGAACGACGGAGGCGGAAATATGACTATCTGGCCGCATCAATGGTGGATGAGCGAACACGATAGTTGCCAGGCAATACCTATAGCCACTGGATCGATAACATATCTGATTGATGCATACTGTGCTGTTCAGGAGTTGTCTGGAGAAGGCGATTACGGCACATTCGGCACTCTCTGTCATGAGTATAGCCACTGTTTCGGACTGCCGGACTTATACGACGGTTCTATGAGCTATTTGGGCAGTTGGGATCTGATGGACGAAGGAAACTATAATGGTAGCGGTTTTCATCCCTGTGGTTACTCTGCATTTGAGCGTACATATTTGGGGTGGCTCAATCCCGTGGAACTGAATAACGATACGGTGGTTGACGGAATGAAAGCGCTGTCCGATGCTCCCGTATCGTATCTGATCCGTAATGACGGTTGGGCCGATGAGTATTATCTTGTGGAAAACAGGCAGATGAAAGGATGGGATGAATCATTGCCCGGCAGCGGAATAGTGGTCTGCCATGTGGATTATGATGATTATATATTCCATAATGGTAGTGTAAATAACAAAAATAGACAACTGTACACGATAATTCCAGCCAACGGGTTGACGTATACATCAAAGGCTAATATGAAATATTGGGCCTATCCCTATGCCGATAATGACAGCCTTACAAATACTTCGGCGCCTGCTGCCGAACTGAACAAATCCAATAGAGACGGCAGTCTGCTGATGTCCAAACCCTTAACGGAAATGACTGTTGTGAACGGACTGGCTTCATTCAGATTCGCAAACCTGTTGAAAGATTATACTCTTGTGCCTCCAATCCGTTTGGAAGGTAAAGGAGAATGGTTTACCATTGACGGCCGTCTGCTTCCAGGTAAGCCTGTAGTGCATGGACTGTATATCCATGACGGAAGGGTAGTGTTGGTAAAATAAAATCATTATATTTGCCTTTATAAAAGCTAACAATTAACCAAATATAGTTATGAGAAAGATCTTAATGGTTCTTGGCGTGTTTGCGCTGACGTGTTCATCGGCCATTGCTGCCGATAACAAAGGCATTTCATTCAACGAGTTATCAAGTGACAGGTTTACGCTTATTGATAACGGAAAACCCGTACAGATTCTGGCAGACCAGGCTGATAAGACCGGCGTGCAGATAGCCCTTAAGGCTCTGCAGCAGGATTTCAAGGCTGTGGGTGGGCAGGAGGCTCAAGTGGTATATGATGCAGCCTCAGTGTCCGGAAAACCGGTGATTGTGGGTACGATAGACAGCAAGTTCATAGCCCAGATAATAAAGAGTAAGAAGATCGACAAGAAGGAGCTTCAGGGCAAGCGCGAGAAGTATATCATGACAGTTGTTGCTAATCCTGTAAAGGGTATCGATGAGGCTCTGGTTATAGCAGGTAGTGATATGCGCGGTGCCATTTACGGTATATACGAGCTGTCCGAGCAGATTGGCGTATCGCCCTGGTACTACTGGGCCGATGTCCCGATCCAGCCTCAGAAGAACGTATCTCTGACCAAAGGCACATATACAGCCGGTGAGCCGGCAGTGACCTACCGCGGCATATTCCTGAATGACGAGGCTCCGTGTCTGACCACATGGGTGAAGAATACATTCGGCACACAGCGTGGCGGCCATGAGTTCTATGCCAAGTGCTTTGAACTGATACTGCGTCTGCGCGGTAACTTTATGTGGCCCGCCATGTGGGACTGGGCATTCTATGCCGATGACCCCGAGAACTCCAAGACGGCCAATGACATGGGCGTGATAATGGGAACATCCCATCACGAGCCTATGGCCCGCAACCATCAGGAGTGGGCACGTAACCCGCGTGCATACGGCGGTCAGTGGGACTATACCACCAACAAGCAGGAGCTGCAGAGGTTCTTCCGCGAGGGTGTGGAGCGCGCCAAGAATACCGAGGACCTGATTACCATCGGTATGCGCGGTGACGGTGACGCTGAGCTTAGAGGCAGCGACGAGGATAACATGAAAATGTTGGAAGGTCTGTTCGCTGACCAGCGCCAGATAATAAAGGAGGTTACAGGTAAGCCGGCCGAGCAGCGTCCGCAGGTTTGGGCGCTCTACAAGGAGGTTCAGACCTATTACAATAAGGGCTTGCGCGTGCCTGATGATGTGATTATCCTGCTGTCAGATGACAACTGGGGTGATATACGCCGTCTGCCCAATGCTGAGGAACGCAAGCGCAAGGGAGGCTGGGGTATGTACTACCACGTTGACTACGTGGGTGCTCCGCGTAACTCCAAGTGGCTCAACATAACTCCCATACAGCATCTGTGGGAGCAGATGCAGCTTACCTATGACTACGGTGTTGACAAGATCTGGGTGCTGAATGTAGGTGACCTCAAGCCTATGGAATATCCCATCACACTGTTCCTGGATATGGCATGGAACCCCACAGCATTTACCGTTGAGACTCTGCTTGACCACACATACGATTTCTGCCTTGAGTTCTTTGGTGAGGAGGAGGCTCAGGAAGCCGCACGCATTCTGAACCTTTGCTGCAAGTACAACGGCCGCATAAGTGCCGAGATGCTTGATGCCCGTCAGTACTACACTCTTGAGACCGGTGAGTTTGAACAGGTATGCGATGATTACGCACGCCTGGAGGCCGAGGCCCTGCGCCAGTATCTGCGTCTCAAGCCCGAGTACCGCGATGCTTATCAGCAGATCATACTCTTCCCCGTACAGGCTATGGGCAATATCTACGATATGTACTACAGCCAGGCTATGAACCAGAAACTGGCCCGAAACAACGATCCCGCCGCCAACTATTGGGCAGAGCGCTGTGAGCGTGACTTTAAGCGTGATGCCGAACTCTGCGCATATTATAATAAGGAGATGTCCGGCGGCAAGTGGAACGGCATGATGATCCAGAAACACATAGGCTACACAAGCTGGAACGATAATTTCCGTGCCGATACACAGCCCCGCGTAACCCGCGTTGAGAAAGGTGATAAGGAGGGCGGATACGTATTCACCCAGAAGGACGGGGTAGTGGCAATGGAGGCTGAGCATTTCTATGCACAGAAAGCCGTAACTTCAGGCTCAGCCAAGTGGACCACAATCCCATTCATGGGTCGCACACTATCTGGCGTGGCACTGATGCCTTACAGCCAGCCTACAGATGGCGCTAGCATGACCTATAAGTTCAACCTGACAGAGGATGTGGATAATCTGCAGGCTGTAATAGCAGTGAATGCAACCCTGACATTCTATCGTCTTGAGGGACACCGTTATATGGTAAGCCTGGATGGAGGCGATGAGATTGAAGTGGTGTTCAACGAGCGCCTGAATGAGGACCAGCGCAACATCTATTCAGTCTACTATCCCACAGTAGCAACCCGAGTAAAGGATGACCGCGTACAGTTAGGCAAGGCAGCCAAGGGTGAGCACACCCTGACAATACGTCCCATAGAGCCCGGAACCGTATTCGAGAAGATTGTGATAGACGCAGGCGGCTACATCAAGAGTTTCCTCTTCATGCCCGAATCCCCGTACACCAGGGAGAATTAAGAATAAAAAAACCTTCGGAATTCAATCCGAAGGTTTTTTATTATTCTCAATTCCTTAAAAGTCCAGGCTGACTGTAAGTCCCAGGGCAGGGGACTGGCCGTTAGGTAGGAAGACTGTAGGCTCAAACTCAAACTGAAGCAGTTTGGCAGCCTCTTTAAGCTCCAACTCATGGTTGTATTCATCAACCAGTTTATCGATGGATCGTTTGGCCTTACCTTTTGTGGCGCGTCCCCAGATATAATAGGTCAGGGTAGGCACCGCCAATGCACCTGATATAGTATATAGCTTCTTGGATAACTCGGGATCATCCTCGGTCCGATGAGTTACCGCTATAAGTGTCAGTATCATAGTAGGCAGGCCGAGAATCACACCGATAGTCTCACGGTTATCACCCTTGATGAACTGCTTGTGGGCAGACTCATACCTGAGGAACTGGAGAGAGTCAAAAAGCTGTTTCAAATCATCATCACGGATGGCATTGCCGGCTCCACGACCTTCTGTAAAGGTAATGCTGCCGCTGTATCTTTCCAATGCGGTGCTGTCATTCAGAACGTTGGCACCCCAACCTCCGAATCCGCCCATGCCGCCGCCACGGCCGCCACCGCCGCCGAATTGGCCACCGCCTCCACCGAAGCCTCCACCGCCGCCGAATCCGCCTCCGCCGCCAAAGCCACCTCCGCCACCGCGCTGGGCAAATGCAATGGTTGATAACAATAGAGCGAACAATACAGTGAGAAATCTTCTAAAATGCATATTTGGCATAGCGGTTAATTATCAAAGGATTTATTCTTTGATTACAATCGGGGCAAAAGGTTTAATGCGATGACATGTTTTATTTCCAGCTCTTATCAAGGAAAGCTATGCGGTCTGCAAACCATTTCTTGAGAACCTCTATTTCCTCAGCGTAACTGGATACCGTATAAGCAGAGAACATTGCTGCTCCGCCGCCACCGCCGAATCCGAATCCTCCACCGCCGAATCCGCCAAAGCCTCCGAATCCGCCGAATCCGCCGTTAGGCTGTCCCTGACCATTACCCTGATGATTGTCGTTTTTGGCAACCAGAAGGTCTGAGTATTTGGCGTATTGACGGGCTTGTGACTCCTTAAGCAGTGCAGCTCGCTCATCGATGAACCGGTTTATGTTATCAAGGCTAAGATAACCCTTGCGGAGTTCTTTCCAGCGTGCCTTGACCTTGGCCATGAAAGCCGGATCCTCAGTAAGGCGTTTCCACATGGCAGGGGTGGGGTTGGTCTCGCTGCCCTCATAGACCCAGGCCTCAATGTTGTTGGCGTTGGCAAAATTGCAGTTACCGTATGCCAGGTTGTAGTCCCAGACGGTGCCGGCATGAAGCTTGCCGCCTGTACCGTCGGCATTCTGTTTCTCCTTATAGAAATATGCGCTGCGTTTTAATCCGTCAGCATTAAGGCTTAGCTCCGTGTGGATGAAATAATCCACAAAAGACTCCACATCTATATACTTGGTGTAACCTTTTTCAGGATCGGCAAAATAGTCACTCTGGATGACTTTCTCAGTGGTTTTGATGTAGTCACTGATGTACTTCTCCTGGTCAGGGGTGAGCTTGTCGGATTTGGGGTAGAAATAACTCCAGGTAACCGTGGCACGTCCTCCCATACCGCCACCGAATCCGCCGAATCCACCGAATCCGCCTCCCATGGTGCCGGTATTCATTATGCCGGGAACATCGGATGTGAATGATTTCTCACCCTCATCTGGCGGGTCGATACGGACGATGTAACCGCCGGTGATGTCAAGTGCACTGGTGTCTTTTGCTGTGAGTTTATCTATATCAATGCGGTTCTTGCCGCGTTTGATTTTTTCGCAGAGAGTGTATACACCGATGTACTTTCCATTCATTATAACCTCACAATAACGTGTACGGGGAGCCCAATGACCCATGTTGTTCCACATATCGAAGGCAAATGCGTCACGCATCATTGAGATGTCATTGTATGGAGCCAGCAGCACCCAGTCATTGTCTGCGGGCATGCCCAGCAACTCAACGTCGTTGGCCTTGCCTTCGGCGGTTACGGTTTCAAGCGTAAAGCGCTTCTGGTCAAAAAACAGCGATGAGTTGCCGCGCAGCTTGATCTTTATCTTTCCGTCATATCCGTTAGCCGGATCAGTCACTCTGTTGCGTCCGGAGGCATTGGCTATAACTTTCATCGTTCCGGCCGATTTCTCCTTGTTGGTCAGTGTCTTGGACTCAGTTTGGATAATGATTACGGGAAGGTTTGACGATGTGAACTCCACATCGTTGCGTGATGTAGTGGGGTCATACTCGGCATTCATGCCGAAACCGCCACCGAATCCGCCCATGCCGCCGCCGGGAAAGCCGCCAGGCATCTGACCCTCTTCCTGATCTGAATCAAACGGGAAACGTCCGCCGAAACCACCGGGAAAACCTCCGCCAAAGCCGCCGCCGGGGAATCCTCCACCACCCGGAAAACCTCCGCCTCCGGGAAACTGTGCAAACACTGACAGTGACATGCTTGCCACCGTACTGAATAGAATAACTTTCTTGACTAACTTTAATGACATATTGTTAAACAATTATTTCTCAAAGAGTTTGAGGTCGATGCAATCGCCCATCCTGACGTAACCGTCAGCATTGGGGTGCAGGTAATCGTTCTCAAACAGATACTTGGGGTTGAGCTGTGCAGGGTCATCGGGATTACCCATGGCGGCGTCAAAATCAATTACTCCGTCAAAGTAACCGCTGCTGCGGATCCACTGGTTGAGCTGCTGACGTCCGGCCTCATGGTTCTCGCTGTAATAGTTGTTGCCCTTGAACTGCATTACAGGTGCTCCGAAGACCTTGATGTCGCGCTCATGAGCCTCATCGATTATCTGTTTGTAAACATCTATTATCTGTTTTGCTTTTGTGATGGCATCACCGCGTCCGCCCAGGTCATTGACACCCTCAAAGAGTATTATGTACTTGACGCCTTCCTGCTTGAACAGGTCACGCGGATAACGGCTCTTGCCTGTCGGTCCGAGTCCGCCGTTGAGTATGCAGTTACCTCCAAGTCCCATGTTAAGGACAGCAACGCGGCGGGTTTTCTTATTGGCCAGCAGACGGCGTGATAGATTGTCGGTCCAACGGTTCTGCTCATTTGTGGTCGATCCGCGGCCGTCGGTGATGGAGTTGCCCAGTACAACCACGGCGCGGGCCTTCTTTTCGGCCTTTATCTCGATGGCATTGATGATGTACCAGTGAGCGGTCTTTACTGCATTTGAAAAATCAGACCCCTGACCTTCAATGAGATATGAATCGGTACGGGAACCGGGATGACCGGTTACGCTGGTTGATGAAGCCTGGCCGAGGTGCATTGTAATAGCTACGTTCTCACGGTCTCCCATACGGAACTTGACAGGATCGGATGTAACGAGTCCTCCAGGCTGGATGGTTACGGATTTCTTGCCGTTGAAAGTGAGGCTTACCTCTGTTCCGGCAATGATATCGCTGCTGCTACCGGCAGTGGCAGCACGTGCTATCTCGGCTGCGTTGATGGTAACAGGACCCTTGCTGAACTCATTTGAGAATTTTACCCTTACCTCCTTTCCGCTGATGGATGTCTGTACTATCTGACGGATAGAGTTGTTCTCGAGTCCCGGGGCAGGGGGACAGTTGTGAGGTTCCACAACCTGTTCGGCTGTTGCCCATGTTGCTACCCAATGTTTGCCGGCGTTTGCCGTACTGATTGTCAGAAATGACAGGATTGCTGCAAGTAATACACTTTTAATCTTCATAGTTGTATGGTTTTGAATTTGATTGTTCCGTATTGATTACTCAAAGTTACGTAAAAAAACAATCCGGCAAATCCAAATCCTTAATATCTATACTTTGACATGCCGTACGTTAAAACCGGAAATGTAAGTTTTTTTGTTCCATATGTTCCAAGTGTTAAGATTTGTTCCATTGTTGCTGTCCTGATATGGAACAAATGGAAATATTGGAGTATATTTGCATGTCAGGAACCTTATAACCCGATTATGCGCAAATACTTATCAACAATACTTGTCTTATTGATTGTTCCGCTTGTTGCCGGTGCCCAGCGAGTATACCATTTTCCCATAGGACAGATTTCGGATAACCGTTTCCATGCTATCTGCGAGGATATGACAGGCTTCATATGGATAGGAACAGAGAACGGCCTGAACCGATATGACGGATATAACTTCCATCAGTTCTATCATGATGACAATGACTCCCTTTCACTGCTAAGCAACTATGTGAGATGTCTGTATGCCGATAAGGACGGCACACTGTGGATTGGCACAAACCGTGGAGTTCAATATCTGAAGCCATATGAGAAAAAGTTCCATACTGTGGAGTTCCCGGGCAACCGTTCACCTTATATACAGCAGATAAGTCAGTTCAGTGACGGAAAGATATGGGTTGCAGCTCCGGGAAACGGCGTATTCTGGATAGAGCCTGAGAATCCTGACCATGCAAACAGCGTGGTTAGCCTGAATACATACCCTTCGACCAGGGGTAGGTACCGCACTCTCATTGAGGATGAAGAGGGTACTATATGGGTTGGAAGTCCGTCCGGAGTGTTGCTTTATGACCCCAAAGTGGATAAGGTAACTCCATTCAGGGATGATCTTACCGATCGGTCCATAACAGGCATTAACAGCGATCAGAACGGCAACGTCTACATAACGACCAGCAACCATCTGTATATGTGGAATACTTCCAGACGCAGTTTCTCCCGTCTTACTCCAAGTGACGGAGTATGGGAGATAACGCACTCGTTCATGGACAGGGATGGACTTAAAATATCTTTGCGCGGCAAGGGATTGCTATCCCTAACCAAAGATAACAAACTCAAGCAGATGGAGTTAAAGCCATCGGACCACAGCCTTGAAAAGCTGGATGTGAGCGCCATGTACATGGACAGGGCCGGCAACACATGGATTGGCTGTTTCCTTTCGGACCTGATTCTTGTAACCAAGGGAAGCAATGAGTTTGAATATTGGAAACTGTCTGATTACCAGGAGGAGGTATCCGGTACGGTTACTGCATTGGAGACCGATGCCCAGGGACGTTTGTGGATAGGATACAACAATAACGGACTGGCCTGCCTGTCAAGTGACGGTGACGTTATCAGGGACGGCAGGGAATCGCCTTACATAAGCAGTCTGTTCAGGGACAGTCAGGGACGAATCTGGGCCGGATTTCCAAGCGGCGGTCTGGCTCTGCTGAATGACAAAACAGGAAAGCTTACTACGGTAATCAGAGATGAAAACCTGAACATATCATCAATTGCCGAGGATAAGCAGGGCAGAATATACTTCTCGGAACCCAGCAACGGGTTCAGCCGGTTTGATCCGGATGATATGAAGATTGAATTGTACACATCCTTTGCAAAGGACAGCAGGCTTGGGCGTTCACTTACCAACGATGGCATTAACCTGATGATGATTGACAGTTGGAACAGGCTTTGGATAGGCCATGACAACGGAGCAGACTGCTTTGACATTGACCAGGGTACATTCATAGACAACAACAGACTGTCTGTAGCCATAGGTACTGCCGGATGTACCAGCATACTTGAGCAGTCGGAGGGCGTTATATGGCTGGGAACTACAAAAGGTATTGTGGTCTACAATACCGTGAACAGTGAAACTCATCTCATTAATGTCTCGAGCGGCCTGTTGGGCGATGATATACGCGGTATGGTAAAGGATAATGACGGGTTGATCTGGGCATCGACTCCGGCCGGACTGAACAGGATAAATCCCGATGGTTTTGAGGTGAGCAGGTTCTTTACCGAGGAGAAGGCTTTCAATAGGGTATCGGCGTTCTCTGCATCAGACAACAGGGTGTATTTTGGAAGCAATATAGGAATAACCGCATTCTGTCCGGATCTGATAACTACCGAATCAACAGTGAATCAGGTTGTCCTGACCGGTTTTTACCTGAACGGAGAACGTATAACATCCGAAACCCTGTCAGGCGGCAAACGCGTATCGGAACTGCCGGTTAACATCTCAGACCAGTTCCGTCTGGCTTATAGGGACAACTCATTCACGCTGGAATTCAGTACG
>ONMR01000010.1 GCA_900318995.1 uncultured Prevotellaceae bacterium
ACCGTATTTACATTCCACAATGGCGCCGACTCTTACTATTCCGTACGTGGCTGGAGAGGATATTTCTGTTTCAAGGGCTAGTATTACTTCCCGATGCAGGAAATAGTTCAAACTCGTATATTATTATGACGCAAAGGGGTATTCCTTTCAGTCGCTTCGCTTGGTAAAAGCGTCCCTTCGGGCCGAGCGCGTTTTGCGTCACTTTGTTTTTGTTGATTATTTCTTTGCAAATGTGGTACTAAATTTAGTACCTTTGCCATTGTAATTTTTAAGACCATGAGTTCTATTGAAAAACTATTGGAGAGGTTTAAGAAAAAACCTAAAGACTTTACTTATGAGGAGACCGTGAGACTACTTTCGTATCTGGGCTATGAAGTACACAACAAAGGAGCGACATCGGGCTCTCGTGTGAGATTTAAGAATGAGGCGACGGGTGAGTATATTGATATTCATCGGCCCCATCCGGGAAGTGTTATGAAAGAGTGGATGTTGAACGCTGTTTATCAGCACCTAAAGAGTAAGAACTTATTATGAACGAGGATATGGATTATTTGGAATACAAGGGCTATAAGGGCAGTGTGGAATACAGCAAGGAGGATGACTGCCTATGTGGTAAGGTTCAGGGCTTGAATAAGGTGCTGATCCTTTATGAGGGCCAGACGCTTGCTGAGCTGCGCAAGGATTTTGAGGATGGTATTGACAGCTATATCGAGGGCTGCAGGGCCGAAGGTGTGGAGCCGGCCAAACCTTTCAGCGGAAAGCTTAATCTCAGAATGTCATCGGAGCTTCATTCGCGCGTTGCTGCGGCCGCGTCTTCATCGGACACTACCATTAATGACTTTATAAACAAGGCAATAAAGAATGCCCTGAAGCATGCATCGGTGCTTTAGTGACGCAAAGGGGTATTTCTTTCAGTCGCTTCGCTTGGTAAAAGCGTCCCTTCGGGCCGAGCGAAGAATGCGTCACTTTTTGCTAACAAATTGCCGGATTATTCGTCATTAATGCAGATTATGTAGAATGCTAAACTTTTATTGAAATGAGAAAAGTCCTTTTTTTGCTCCTGTTTGGTGCGTTTAGTCTTGTGAGTTCGGCCCAGGAGATGGTGGCCTATAAACTTGGAAACATAACTGTGGGCAATCCTTATCATGGTTGCATATCGACGCTTTGCTACAATGATTCCATATACCGATACGTGATTCTGGGCAAAGGAAACCACGGCACTTGGGGCTTTGATCTGGGCGAAACTCCGCTCCAGTCAATCGCCAAACTACAGGGAATTATAGTTTCATATCAGGGTGCCGATACCATCTGGATTGATGGTTATACCATTGAGTGTGAAAGGGATAAGGGCTTTTATGTGGCCCAGCCCGCTCCGGGCAAGTCGCTGCCCGAGGGCACAGATTTCTGGTTCAGCATAGCCAATATGAAAAAAGATATCAAATATCTGCGCCGGATTCAAAGCGGCAAACTGAACCGCCGCGAACGCCGCGCCCTTGACAAGATCAACCGCGAGATTCGCCAAGCTGTGAATGCAAAATAGTACAAAAGGGGACAGACCCCTTTTGTATCATTTTTTGAGTTGTTCCAGAGCGCGGCACAACTGGTCGGGGCAGGAAGTGCCTTTGCCGCCGCAGTCTATTCCGTTTAAGCGGGCTATTACATCGTCTATTTTCTGGCCGGCTACTAAGCGGCTTATTCCCTGCAGGTTGCCGTTGCAGCCGCCCAGGAACGCTACCTGCTGGATCACGTCGTCATCGCTGGCCACTACGTCTATCAGTAGTGAGCAGGTTCCTTCTGTCTGATACTGGATGTGTTTCATATTAGGTGCAAAGATAGCAAAAGAGACGCAAAGGGGTCGTTTCTTTTATTACCTTTGCTTCAAAACAGGATTGATGAGAAGGATTTATCTGACATTGGCTTTTTGCGCGATGTGCTTGTGCGCATGCCCGCAGAAAATTGCAGAAAGTGCCGGATGGCGTGATGTGGTACTGCAGCCGCAGGATACAGGCGTGCAGCCCATGACCGGCCTGGTGCTCTGGCCCGATGAGGCCCGCAACCGTAACGCCCAGTACGGGAAGACCATTCAGCTGGAGTTCTCGTACTGCCTGCCCTGCAAGGTGGTGACCGGTCGGGCCGATGACGGAACGATCCTGTATGACTGGAGCTGGTTTGAGAACCTTTTGGCCGATGTGGCCGGACGCGGGCATCAGCTTATAGCAAGGTTCCGATACGAGTATCCGTCGGGTAGGGATGTGGACGGCAACCGAGGCACGACTGCAGTCCCGCAGTACATCAAGCAACTGCCTGATTATAAGGAGACTTACGCCGCCAACCCGGGCAGCGACGGACCCACCTGGTATGCCGATTGGAGCAATGCCGAGCTGCAGCGTTTTACCTTGCAATTCTATGCTGATTTTGCACAGCGATACGCTAAGGATCCGCGCCTGGCGTTCGTTGAGGTGGGGTTCGGCCATTGGGCTGAGTATCATATCTATGGCTCCACATATAATCTGGGGCACAATTTCCCGTCCATGGAGTTCCAGAAACGGTTTTTTGAGCATCTGGACACCGTGATGTGCGACATTCCGTGGGCTGTTTCGATCGATGCTTCATCGGCCGGTCATTCTCCTGTTACGACCGATGCACAACTGATGGCTTTGCAATTTGGATTGTTTGACGACTCTTTCATGCACAAGAACCACGAGATTGGTTCGGGCGACGGTTACAATGAACAGTGCTGGAATAAAATAGGACGCGGAACTCGTTGGCAGACAGGTGTTTGCGGCGGCGAGATTAGCTATTATTCGGATAATGACCAGCGTAACTTTTTGAACCCTGCCGGCATGTACGGGCATACCTGGGCGGATCAGGCGGCCAAATACCATATTACGTTTATGATTGCCAATGATGCTCCTCACGGTGGCGTGGCAACTCCTGAACTGTTCCGCGCCGGTTCTATTGCGACGGGTTACCGGTTTGTGGTAAAACAGTGTCAGACAAATGGTCAGGCAACGCGTCTGCTGGTGTGCAATGAAGGTGTGGCGCCTCTGTATAGGGATGCATATTTTGCAGTGGGTGGCGTCCGCTCCGAAACATCTTTGAAAGGTCTGCTGCCCGGTCAGGAACTCCAGATTGAGATTCCCGCAGCAGGCTCCGACATTCACATAGAATCGGACTACATCCTCCCTTCGCAGAGTATTGGTTTCTCAAAGTGACGCAAAGGGGTCGTTTGCGTCACTTTAGCCGGCCAAAATCATTCCAGCCGGACTGGAGTTTGCCGTTATGGGTGTCTATGATCAGTTTTTCCAGAGTCTTTTGGGCGTATTCGGGGCGGTTGGTGTGCTGATAGTGCTGGATCCGGTCGGCTTTTATGCGTTTGTAGGTTTCGGGGAATGACTGCCAATGCATCCACGCTTGCTTATCGGCCCTGATGGCATTGAGCAACCAGTCTTCAAAGACAAACAGTGCTGGGTCCAGATTGGGTGCTACAGCCAGTCCGGCAGGGGTCATTTCTCCAAGCCTGACAAGCCTTCTGCAGCGCTCCAGATTCTGCTCGCACCAGTTGCTACGCTTGCGCCGCGGGGTGAAATGCTGGATAGGTTTGCCGTCATCGATTCGCTTCATGGTGCTGTCAATCCAGCCAAAACAGAGCGCCACCTCGACGGCATCCACGTATCGGACCACACCGGGGCAATCGGCCTCAGCCCGGTTTATGCGCAGCCAGAAATCACTCACTTTGTCGTGATTCTTCTCATACCACCGATACAATTCCGCGCGCGTATGAATGTCTAGCAGATTGGTTACCTCCATAACATAAGCTCAAAAATGACGCAAAGTTAAACGACCCCTTCGCTGCGACTGCTTTGCGGCGAAAAGAATCGCAGGTATTCAGACTCAAAGTTGGGCGTGAGTATATTCTGTCCCATGGCGTCCATGATCTCCTGCCTGCTCCAGAACCGGCCGCCGTCAAGCTCATCGGCACTGGGATTTACCGGCCCGTCATAGATGGTGCGGAATACATATACCAGTTCTTTTTCAACTTTACTCTCAAAGACGTAGTGACCCAGAGGGGTGGCATCGGGCACATTTATGCCCAGCTCTTCCATTACCTCACGACGGAAAGCCTGCTCAACTGTTTCACCAAATGATATGTGCCCTCCCACGGCGGTGTCCCATTTGCCCGGCTGGATGGGTTTCCAGTCTGGACGGCGCTGAAGGTACAGTTCTCCTTTTGAGTTGAACAGGTGCAGATGTACCACCGGATGCAGCACCTTGCGGCCGTCATGAGCCTGACCGCGAAGTATCTTGCCCAGCACATTTCCCTGCTCATCGACAATAGGGAACAGCTCGTTGTCGTTATCAGAATTCATTATCGTTTCGTTTAGCGTCGTTTTCAGTAGTGGTATCGGGAGCGGAATGCTGCCAGCAGGATTACGGACATGATGAGCGCCAGGACATCGGCCACATCGACCGCCAGCCAGACACCGTCCAGCCCGAACGCCAGCGGCAGAATGAATATGGAGCCCAACTCAAATATCATGGTGCGGGCAAATGCCGCTATGGCCGATACGATGCCGTTGTTGAGAGCCGTAAAGAAGGCCGATACAAACATGTTCAGCCCGCAAATCATGAAACTGAGCATATAGAGCCTGATGGCGTGGGCCGTAAGACTGCGCAGCTGTGGGTCATAACTTACAAATATGCCTGCCATGGGGTTACTCAGCACCTCGGACAGAACGGTCAGTATGGTACCCGCTACAAACAACAGTATCAGGCTCTTACGTAACAGTCGCTTAAGCTCATCGTGGTTCTGCGCCCCGTAATTGTAGCTGACCACCGGAGATATGGCCAGGTTGAATCCTATAAATACCGATGCATACACAAATCCTATATACATAAGTATGCCGTATACCGCAACGCCCTCCTCACCGATAAGACGCATCAGCTGCAGGTTGTAACACATACTCACCACGCTGAGCGATATGTTGCCCACATACTCGGACAGTCCGTTGCTGCACACCTGCAGGATGCTCCGTCCGTTAGTGCGGGTACGGACAAGCCTTAGTTTTGTGGTGTTCCTGCGCGATGAGAAATAGTACAGCGGATAGATGCCGCCCACAGCCATTCCCGCCGCGGTTGCGATTGCCGCTCCAGTGAGCCCCCAGTCCAGCACCACAATCAGCAGCGCATCGAGCACTATGTTTGTCAGGCCGCTTATTATGCTCAGCCGTGTGCCCATTTGCGGGATTTCGGCCGTCATGTAGAGTGAGTGGAACGCCATCTGAATCATGTAGAACGGCATTACCAGCAGCACTATGCGGCCGTAATGTACGCTGTATTCCAGCATCTGGCCATCGGCCCCCAGCAATGAGCAGACCGGTCTGATAAAGATATAGAACAGCACGGTTGCCGCAACACCCACAATGAGCAGCGTCTTGATGACCATGCTGAAAGCCCTGCAGGCACGCTCCCGGTCGCCCTGGCCCAGAATCATGGCCACGTATGCGCTGCCGCCGGTCCCGAACATAAGCCCTATGGCACCGGTAATCATAATGGCCGGCCAGATAAGGTTGAGCGCCGCAAACGGTGTGGTCCCGGTAAAGTTTGATACAAACAGCCCGTCCACGATGCTGTAGACCGATGTGGCCAGCATCATGAGTATTGACGGCACTGATGAGCGTATCATCCTGCGGTATCCGTAACTTCCCGAAAGTTCAATCTTCATATCAGCCCGCAAATTTACGCAAAAAAACACAGTTGGGCCTGACCCTTCCGTATCGGTTGAGTATTGGTGTAAATTTTCAATAATCTTGAAGAGGTATCATTATAAAAACAGGAAAAGTGTATATTTGTGAATCTTATGTTGCATAGAAAACTACCCGTATGGAAAAATCATTGAAAAGAGTCCTGGCGGTTGCCGCTCTGGCACTCATCGGACTGCCTATTACAGCTCAGGAGACCGTTCCGGTTTACAGAAACACCAGTTATTCATTTCAGGAGCGTGCAGTAGACCTGGTGTCACGCCTTACCCTGGAGGAGAAACAGGCCCTTTTGGGCAACAACATGGCTGCCGTACCACGTTTGGGTATTAAACAGTATAACGTATGGAGTGAGGCTCTTCACGGAGTGCTTGCCGGAGCAAATGCATCGGTAGGGCTGCAGGGACCTACATCGTTCCCCGGCAGTGTGGCTCTGGGCTCAACATGGGACCCGGACCTGCTGGAACTGGAGGCATCGGTCATAGCCGATGAGGCACGTGCCATTTTCCAGACAGGCACCAAAGGACTTACATTCTGGAGCCCGGTGGTGGAGCCCATACGTGACCCGCGCTGGGGCCGTACCGGCGAAAGCTACGGTGAGGATCCGTTCCTGGCCGCCGTTATGAGCGGCGGATTCGTGCGCGGCATGATGGGCAGTGACCCCAACTACATCAAGGCAGTGCCGTGCGCCAAGCACTATTTTGCCAACAACAGTGAGTTTGACCGTCACGTGGGCAGTTCAAACATGGACAGCCGCGATATGCGCGAGTTCTATCTCTATCCATACAAGGAGCTGATTGAGAAGGACAACCTGCCGTCAATCATGTCATCGTACAATGCTGTTAACCACGTTCCCACATCGGCCAGCGGATTGTATCTGGACACCATAGCCCGCCGTACCTACGGCATGAAGGGTTACGTAACGGGTGACTGCGCTGCCATTGAGGATATTTACACAGGTCATTACTACGTGGAGACAGCCGAGGAGGCTACCGCCGCCGGACTCAAGGCCGGTGTGGACTCCGACTGCGGAAGCGTATATCAGCGTTACGCCCTGAGCGCACTGGAGAAAGGTCTTATAACAGAGGCCGATATGGACCGTGCATTGGTCAATATGTTCATAATCCGTATGCGTACCGGTGAATTTGACCCTTTGATGAAGGTGCCGTACGCAAACTTCCCCGCCAGCACCGTAAACTCAGAGCGCAGCCAGGCCATTGCACTGGAGGTGGCCACACGCACTCCTGTCCTGCTCAAGAATGATAAGATTGTTGGTACTGAGACAAAGGCCCTGCCTATCAGCCTTAATGATATAAAGAGCATCGCGCTGATTGGCCCGCAGGCTGACCGCGTGGAACTTGGACCGTACTCCGGACGTCCCGAGCAGTCCAGCCGTACCAGCCCGTACGCCGGTATCAGCAAGTATATAGCCGACAAGGGTCTGGATATAGAGGTAACCCTGGCTCAGGGCGGAAGTACCAAGAGCAAGAGTAACCTGCTGTATGTGGCTTGGTTTGAACTGGAGAAACCCGACGGAACGAAGAGCCGCCATGATGCTACGCAGTACAGTTCTTCGTCTCAGGGCATTACCGTAGGATCCGGCATGGGAACCGAGGAGCAGGTCCGTTCAATTGATGACGGCTCCTGGACAGCGTATGAGAACATTGACCTTATCAATGTGGAAAAGATTACCATCGGTGCCAACATTCCTACTGAGGGTGGTATCATAGAGGTGCACGTAGGTTCACCCGAGGGAAACCTCATCAGCACTATCGAGGCTACACGTGCATCGGGCAAGAGGGTAGGCGGCGTATATGGCGCCAGCACACCCATGGAGGCTAAGGTTAACAAGCTGGGTTACAACGGTCCTCAGACCCTGTATCTGGTCTATAAGGCCCCGGAAGATGATGAGATTCCGGATGATGTACTTGCAGCAGCCCGCAAGAGTGACGTGGCAATCGTATTTGTGGGAACCGATGAGAACACCGCCACCGAGGAGGCTGACCGTCTGACCCTGAACCTGCCGGGCAACCAGGTCAAGCTGATTCAGGCAGTGGCTAAGGAGAACAAGAATACCGTAGTTGTGATGCAGACCCTGGGATGCGTAGAGGTTGAGGATTTCAAGAACCTGGAGAACATTCCCGGCATACTGTGGACCGGATACAACGGCCAGGCACAGGGTGCCGCCATTCCTATGGTGCTGTTTGGCGACGTTACCCCCGGCGGTAAGCTGAACGCCACATGGTACAAGTCCGTCAAGGACCTTCCGCCCATTACAGACTATACCCTGCGTGCCGGAAACGGCAAGCCCGGTCGTACCCTGTGGTACTTTACCAAGCCGGTATCTTACGAGTTCGGTTACGGACTCAGTTACACCACATTCGAGTATTCGGACTTTACAATCAGCAAAAGTTCAATCACCCCCGATGACAAGATAACAGTATCAGTAAACGTAAAGAACACAGGCGATTATGACGGTGATGAGGTGGTCCAGATTTACGTCAGGACTCCCGACAGCCCGGCATCGCTGCAGCGTCCAATAAAGAGGCTCAAGGGATTCAAGCGCGTTACCATACCGCGTGGCCAGACCCGCCGGGTTGAGATTGATATTGACTGCGCCGACCTCTGGTTCTGGGATATGGATAAAGACCGCATCACCTATGATTCGGGCCGTTATCTGTTTGAGATAGGCTCTTCTTCACAGGATATCCGCGGAACCGTATCGGCCAATATGAACGGCAGGTTCACTCCGCAGCTCAAGACCGTTGTGGCCGACTGCCGCGTATCGGTTCTGGAGATTGGCCAGACCGCACAGACGGTTACATCGGCCTGCCTTACCGATGACTCGTTCATAGGCCTGGACGAGGCTACCGTAAAGTATCTGAGCAGCAATGAGGCTGTGGCAACCGTGGATGCATCCGGTAAACTTACCGCTGTGGGCCCCGGAATTGCGTCAGTTACCGTAAGCGTTACCTATAACGGCAAGACCGTGAGCGACACCTATTCAATAAAGGTCAATGCCGACCTGTCACTGGCCACACTAAAGAACGGCAGCAAGTCTATCTTTAAAGCCGGACGCAAGCAGTTCAGCGTGCTGGGCAAGATGTCGTCGCAGGTAAGCGCTACTGCCAAGTCGCAGAAGGTCAAGGTTGATGTAAGTCAGGCTCCTACAGTGCCCGGAACAGCCGTCGTAAAGGTATCCGAGCCTGTTACCGGCGATGCCCTGACCTACTATGTGAATTTCGGTACCAAGGGCGTAAGCGATGAGTTTAAGAACAACAATCTGGACCGCCAGTGGAATGTGCTGCGCCGCAACGATGACAATCTGCTGCTGGCCGACGGCAGACTGGAGATAACAGCTGCTGCAGGTGATATAAACGGTGCTGCCGACAACGGAGCCAACGTGGTCCTGCAGAGCGCCAACAGTGACTGGACCATAGATACCAAAGTGCAGACAAGCGCTCTGCCTACCGGTGCCCAGAACGCAGGTCTGGTGGCTTATCAGGATGACGCCCATTTTGTCAAGTTTGTCTACACCGCCGCCGGATTCCGCCGCGGACAGCAGCAGGCGGCAGCACCGGCAGCAGGCAGCCTGCAGCTCTATGTTGAGGAGAACGGCGCATCCAAGAGCACAGCCAGCGTAAACCTGGCTGAGGCCGGCGTCAAGGATAACACAATCTATCTCAAGCTTGAAAAGGACGGCAGCGTCTATACCGCATTCTATTCTGTAAACGGTAAGGAGTGGATTCAGGCCGCTCAGGCAGATGTTACCCTTAAGGATATCCAGGCCGGTGTGATTGCATGCCAGGGAGTCCAGAATATGCGCGGCATGCGTGGCGGAGCAGCTCCGGCTGCAGCACCTGCACAGCAGCAGGCCGCACCCTTCAAAGCTGCTTTTGACTGGTTCCGTATCAAGAACAGATAAAAACTGATGTCAGTAAGACATATAAACAATCTGAAACTGTTCTCCGCCATATTACTGATGTGGTGGGGGACAGTTTTCAGTTTGTCTGCCGCCCCGCCAAAGGTTGTGGATATAAAACCCTACAATGACGGATTCGTTAAAGCTTGCGTTGACGGAATGATTTACTGGACAGATATTGACGGAGTTCATCTGGACAGCGTGAATATCAGGACCGGAATTGCAGGGATTGAGGTGGCAGAAGGCTCGGTCCTGGCGGTAAGCCCTGATTGTGCGGTCATGAAAGTGGAGCGTAACGGAAAGACCGGCCGGCTATGCCGCAGTCAGATAAAAGGCGGTGCCGATAAAGTGACCGGGATTGCATGCTCGGGAGGCAGAACCTATATCCTTACGGAAAACGGCATAATATATAACACTACAGATTTCAAGACGTTTACTCCATTTGATTTCAATCTCACATACAGCGGTTATTATGACCCGACGCGTTTCAGCGCAATATGCGCATCGGCGGGCAGCATTTTCATAGCCGGAACTTTTGATAACGGTATGCCTGCGGTGTTCACATCGACCGCCGGAAATATCTGGAGCGAGCGCAGCCTTACCTATACCGATAGGGCCGAAACCCTGTCATTGGAGCAACAACCCCTGTCAATGGCATACGACAGCCGTATGGACCGTTTTGTGCTGGCCTGCACAGACGGTTACCTGTTCTATATGCCCGGATGCTCACACTGCAACAGCTTAGAGCATAAGGCCCTCTCTGACATAGCGGCAGTAGGGTTTAATGACGGCCGATGCCTCTGGGCAGTGGAATAAAAGAATGCCGTCATCTCATTGAGGTGGCGGCTTTTTTTTAAATTTGCAGTCTGTTATGAAACATAATCCGTTGATGCCGTATCTGGTGGAGGGTAGGGTGGAGGCCGGCTGCGATGAGGCGGGGCGCGGCTGTCTGGCCGGGCCTGTGTATGCCGCTGCGGTGATATTGCCGCCCGGTTTCTGCAATCCGCTGCTTAATGACTCCAAGCAGCTTACGGAGAAACAGCGCTATGAACTGCGCCCCATCATTGAGCGGGAGGCTGTGGCTTGGGCCGTGGGTGTGGTGGATAACAGGGAGATAGATAAAATCAATATTCTCAAGGCATCATTCACGGCCATGCACAGGGCGATAGACCAGCTTAAGGTGAGGCCGGAGCATCTGCTCATAGACGGTAACCGTTTCATCCCGTATCCGGGCATACCGCATACAACCATCGTGAAGGGCGACGGCAAGATGATGTCCATTGCGGCGGCTTCAATACTGGCCAAGACCTACCGTGACGACTTTATGAACCGCATAGCCGATGAATACCCGCAGTATGACTGGCGGGAGAACAAGGGCTATCCGACTGCCAAACATAGGGCGGCCATAAAACAGTACGGCACGACGCCGTATCACCGCATGTCGTTCAACCTGCTGGGTGACGGACAGTTATCTCTGGATTTGTTCTGATAATTGTATTACCTTTATAGCCCTAAACCGGTTATAATATGAAGACTGTAATAAGGAAAAGCCTGATAGCATTAAGCGCATTGCCGTTATGCATGAACTCATGCAGGCAGAGTGACGTGTTGGAACGTCAGATAGATGAACTGTATGACCGAATGCCGCAACAGGAGCGTATAGCACAGTTACGCAGTATGTACATGGATGTGCTCTTTGATGACCAGGGTAAGCTGGATACCACCCAGTGCCGCAAACTCATTCCCTATGGTATAGGTCATTTCTCGCAGTTTGCTCTGCAGCAGCCGCGTGACCCCAATGATTTGCGTGACATGGTAGCTCAGCTTCAGGATTGGCTTATGAATAATACCCCCAACGGTATCCCGGCGCTGTTTCATGAAGAGGTACTCTCTGGAATCAATACTCTTGGTGCTACAGTATATCCGCAGCAGATAGGACAGGCCGGTTCTTTCAATCCCCAGCTTGCAGAGCTCAAGACCAGGCAGACCGGCAGGCTTATGCGTAAGATGGGCGGAATTCTGGCCCTGTCACCTATGATTGACGTATGCCGTACTCCCAGCTTTAACCGTCTGGAGGAGTCATACGGTGAGGACGGGTATCTTAGTGCCGTGATGGGCGTGGCTTTTGTGCGTGGCCTGCAGCAGGGTGACCTTAAGAAAGGGGTTGGTGCATGCACAAAGCATTACCTGGGCTATGGTGGAGGCGGTGATGCCCCCGAAAAGGAGCTGATGGAGGAAATCCTGCTGCCGCATGAGACTGCAATCCGTATTGCCGGCAGCAGGACGGTCATGCCCGGATATCATGCCGTTCATGGTGTTAACTGTGTGGCTAACGGCGAGATTCTGAATGACATACTGCGCGGCTATGTGGGTTTTGACGGTATGGTTGTGAGTGACTATACCGCGATAGGCCAGATTCCGGGAGTGAGGGGTTCTGCTGCAAAGGCTGCCGAGGCTATCAATAACGGAAACGATGTTGATTTTCCGGAAGGCAGTGACTATCGTAACCTGCAGGAGGCATTAGACAAAGGTCTGGCCAAGCCCGAGGCGTTTGAGCGTGCGGTGAAGGATGTGCTGCGCCAGAAATTCCGTTCCGGACTGTTTGATGAGAATCCTTATCTGTACAGCAGTGAAAAAATAATATTGGATACCCCCGAGGAGCGCCGTGCTGCCTACGATATTGCTTCACAATCAGTTGTGCTGCTTGAGAACAACGGTGTGCTGCCGCTTAATGATGTAAGGAACATTCTGGTGACCGGACCCAATGCCAACTCCATCTGGGCCATGTGCGGTGACTATACCTATCCCGCCATGTCATATTTCTGGAAAAGGGTTGAGGATATTGACCAACAGGACCAGCCGCATATAGTGAAATTGCTGGAGGGTTTGAACAACCGCAAGCCATACGGGATGAACATAATGTACTCACGAGGCTGTGACTGGACCGAGGAGCTTGAGACCAAATACCGCGAGGACGGCGACGAGCGTGCATGGGACTGGTACATCCTGCACCGTATGGTACAATCGGGCGAGGTGGCCGATAAGAAAGAGGCTCTCAGACTGGCTGCCAAGGCCGATGTCATCATAGCCGCTATGGGTGAGAACGTGATGCTGTGCGGTGAGAACCGTGACCGGAAGGGACTGCGTCTGCCGGGCAGTCAGGAGCAGTATGTGGAGGAGCTCATCAAGACCGGCAAGCCCGTGGTATTGATAATGTTTGGAGGCCGTGCCCAGGTGGTGTCAGGACTGGCTGAGCGTTGCGCCGCAGTGATACAGGCCTGGTATCCGGGTGAGGAGGGCGGTAATGCAGTTGCTGATATTCTTTATGGAAACGTATCACCATCGGCCAGGCTTTCCGTAAGCTATCCGAATACAGAACTGTATGAGCCTATATGCTACAACCGCTCCACCAAACAGGATCCGCGCATACAATGGCCGTTCGGTTACGGACTGAGCTACACTACATTTGAGTACAGCAACCTGAAGGTGACTGATGCCAAGACTACCGATGAGTCCCTAACCGTTTCGTTCACGGTTAAGAATACCGGCAGTGCTACTGCCGATGAGGTGGCTCAGATTTACCTTTCACCCACAACCGAAGGACAGAATATCCGCCCCATACAGCTGCAGGGATTTGCCCGCGTTTCACTGCTGCCGGGTGAGAGCAAGACCGTTCAGGTAAAGCTCTACACTGAGCAGCTGGGCTATTACAGCAATGACGGAAAGCGGCAGTGGAACATTGCTCCGGGCAGGTTCATCGTAAAGGTGGGAGCTTCATCGGCCGATATAAGACTTGAGGAGACCGTGACACTGAGCGGCAAGGCTGTAAGCAAGCCTATCAGGGACTACTACTTCTCGGAGAGTTCTGTTTCTATGGCAGCCACGACAAGATAGACCGCACGACTTGACTACATTTATGCCGCGTAGTTTATTTGCGAATCCGGATATTTATGACTATCTATGTGTCAGAAAAAGGATTATGCTATGCTGCAATATGAGAAATTAAAGAAGGAGGAGATTAAGGAGGCATCGGAACTGGCCGCCAGAGCCTATTTTGATTATATCTATATAACCATCTTTTTTCCAGGCCTTAAGGAGCGGCAAAGAGGGTTGGCACGGTTCCTGGCCATTAACAGGAAAGGAAACTTTAAGGGCTCACATATGCTGACCGCACGTCTGGACGGCAGGATGGTGGCTGAGGCGTCACTTGAGCCACCTGGATACAAGCAGCCATCGGTAATCAGGTTTATTCTGAGCGGTTACCTGAAGATGTATTTTCTTACCAATTGGAAGCACCTGCATGCTTTCCTGGCAAAGGATGAGGAGGCCGGTACCCCGTGCCATGATTATCAGAAGAACAATCCCGATGTATGGTACCTGAGTATGATTGAGGTTGATCCACAGTTTCACGGTCAAGGCATAGGCACTGAGTTCCTGTCTTATCTGGAGGATTACGTACGGCAGCATGGGGGCAAGACCATGGTGCTGTTCACCAACAACCGGGAGAACTTGGGTTTCTATACAAAACGCGGCTACGAGGTGTTCCATGAGTATGAAATAAGCCATAACGGCCAGACAATGGGTAACTGGAGCTTGAGGAAATCCCTGTGAGTCTATGGCTTCTTTCGCCAAAGTGTCCCACACTCACCCTATTGAGAATACGTTCTCTCGCGGGTTGGTGTGGGACATACCCTCATTTTAGGGGGTATGTCCCACACTTATCGGCCCCAGGAGCGCTGTGAGCGGGGTGAGTGTGGGACACTTTGGCGGAGCGCAAAATGCAACCCGGTTGCAAGCGCGCTCGTGTACCTTTGCAGCGGAAATCAAAAAAAGTACGCTATATGATACACGAACATCATCATCACGAGGAGGAAGAGGAAGAAGAGGAGGGCCGCGGCCGCATAATCAGGATAATCTCTGCAACGGTACTTCTTATCGTTGCGTCAATCATTGAGCGAAAGACCGATTGGGCCGATTGGCAGTATCTGCTGCTGTTCCTTGTCCCTTACCTGATTGTGGGTTGGGAGACCCTTAAGGAGGCTGCCGAAGCCCTGTTTGAGGGCGAGCCCATGAGCGAAGACTTCCTTATGAGCATAGCCACCATAGGTGCCCTTGCCATAGGATTCATGCCCGGGGCCGAAACCCAGTTTGCCGAGGCCGTATTCGTAATGCTGTTCTTCCAGATAGGCGAGGCGTTTGAGGAGGTGGCCGAGGGCCGAAGCCGCAAATCCATTGAGCACCTTATGGATATACGTCCCGATACCGCCAACGTGGAGCGCGACGGAAAACTGCTTACAGTAGCGCCCGATACCGTCAATCCAGGCGAGATAATAGTAATCCGCCCGGGTGAGAAGGTTCCCATGGACGGTGTGGTAATAGAAGGTACATCAAGCCTTGATACAGTAGCGCTTACCGGCGAAGGCATGCCCCGGAGCGTAAACAAGGGCGATGAAATCCTTTCGGGCTGCGTAAACCTGAACGGTCTGCTCAAGGTGCGCACCACAAAGGCATTTGCCGAATCCACGGTATCCAGGATTCTGGACCTGGTGGAGAACGCCGCCGAAAGCAAGAGCCGCAGCGAAAGTTTCATAACCCGTTTTGCCCGCATATATACGCCTATCGTAGTGGGTCTGGCAGTGCTGGTTGCAGTGATTCCAGGTCTTATAACCGGAGAGTGGGCTACATGGATCTATCGCGGACTGCTGTTCCTGGTGGTATCGTGCCCGTGCGCGCTGGTGATATCGGTCCCGCTCACATTCTTTGGCGGACTGGGCGGTGCATCACGCAAGGGTATTCTGATAAAGGGTTCCAACCTTATTGACAAGTTGGCCGGTGTAAAGACGGTGGTGTTCGATAAGACCGGAACGCTTACAGAAGGCGTGTTTGAGGTAACGGCCGTTCATCCGCAGGAGATTGACAACAATGAGCTTCTGCATCTGGCCGCCCATGTGGAGCGCCACTCGACGCATCCCATTGCAATGGCCTTGCTTAACGCATATCCCAATGAGCAGGATGACTGTGTTATAACCGATGTACAGGAGACCGCCGGTCACGGAATAATAGCCAGTGTAAACGGCAGGAGCGTGGCTGTGGGCAACAGTAAACTGATGGATAAGATAGGTGCAGGATGGCGTCCCTGCCATCACGAGGGCACTATAATCCATGTGGCTATTGACGGAAATTATGCCGGTCACATAGTGATATCGGACCGCATCAAGGAGGACGCCGCCCAGGCTATTGCCGACCTCAAGAATGCAGGTATCAGTAAAACAGTAATGCTTACGGGAGACCAGGAGGGGGTTGCCGCAGCCGTTGCCGCCAAGGTAAAAGTAGACGAGTATCATGCCCAACTGCTTCCGGCCGATAAGGTGAGCAATGTTGAAAGACTGCTCAGTGAAGGTACGCTTGCATTTGTGGGCGACGGCATAAACGATGCTCCGGTGCTTACCCGCGCGGACATAGGCATAGCAATGGGAGCGCTGGGATCGGACGCCGCAATCGAGGCCGCCGATATAGTCCTTATGGACGACAAACCCTCCAAGATAGCACTGGCAGTAAAGATTGCCCGCCGCACAATCCGAATAGCAAAGGAAAACATCTGGTTTGCCATCGGCATAAAAATCCTGGTACTACTGCTGGCAATACCCGGCCTGGCCACAATGTGGATGGCGGTATTCGCCGATGTAGGCGTAACGGTTCTGGCCGTTCTGAACGCAATGCGCGCTCTCCGCACAAAATAGTACCATTGGGGCCTGACCCCAATGGTACTATTTTGTAACTTTGACCTTCGTTCTTAGATAGGCTGCGCCTCGGGAGAAAAATGAGTAAACTCCTTTTTTCTCCTCTCGGCTTGCACTATCTTTGCACCTGTTATGGGAAAATTTAAGGCATTTCTTGAAAGAAAGGATATCGTAATATCCGGTAAGAGGTACGGAGTTGACGCTCTGGGTGCAATGGCGCAAGGATTGTTTGCGTCACTTCTGATAGGTACTATCATTGCAACAATAGGTGAGCAGGTAGGACTGCAGTGGCTCGTTGATGTGGGAGGTTTTGCCAAGAGCATGGCCGGCCCGGCAATGGCGGCATCTATCGCCTATGCCTTGAGGACGCCTAATCTGGTGCTCTTCTCAATGCTTGCAGTAGGTGCCGCTGCAAATAAACTGGGCGGAGCCGGAGGCCCGCTGGCTGTTTATGTGGTGACCATATTTGCATCCGAATTCGGTAAAGCCGCATCCAAAGAGACCAAGATAGATATTCTTGTAACTCCGCTTGTAACGATTGCGGTGGGTATAGGCCTTTCATATTGGTGGGCTCCCGGTATCGGAGCCGCAGCCAGCAGTCTGGGGCATGTCATAATGTGGGCAACGACAAAGCAGCCTTTCCTGATGGGTATCCTGGTATCGGTGATAGTAGGTATGGCACTGACGTTACCGATAAGTTCGGCGGCAATATGCGCCGCACTGAGTCTGACCGGATTGGCCGGAGGTGCCGCGCTGGCCGGTTGCTGCGCCCAGATGGTTGGATTCGCAGTACTCAGTTTCAAAGAGAACAAATGGAACGGCATCATATCACAGGGCCTTGGCACCAGTATGCTGCAGATGGGTAATATTGTAAAGAACCCCAAGATATGGATTACTCCCACGCTGGTATCGGCCATAACCGGTCCGATGGCAACGTGCCTGTACAAACTGGAGATGAACGGCCCTGCCATTGCATCCGGAATGGGTACGTGCGGACTGGTGGGCCCCATTGGAGTCTATACGGGTTGGATGCAGGAGATATCGGCCGGTTCCCGCTCGTTTGTGACCGGAGCCGATTGGGTAGGGCTGTTGTCGGTAAGCGTCATACTTCCCGTAATCCTGACAATTGTAATAGGCTCCATGATGCGTAAGGTGGGTTGGATAAAGCCCGGCGACCTTAAAATTGATTGATAAGGAAAAAACTGATAATGTGAATCATATCCGTTGTCACATTTTCTTCTGGAATAAAAAAACTCCGGCCTTGCGGTCGGAGTTCTTTTTTTGATTTGAGATTGAGGTTTATGCCTCGGCGGGTGCCTCCTCAGCGGCGGGTGCCTCCTCAGCGGGAGCCTCGGTTGCTGCCTCCTCAGCTGCTGCCTCTGCGGCTGCTGCCTCAGCTGCTGCCTTAGCCTCAGCCTTCTTGGTGGCAACCTTCTCGGCGATAGCCTCGTTAACCTTCTTCTCTGCTTCCAGCTTTGCCTTGGCGTCAGCCTTCTTAGCCTGCTCATCCTTGACTGAAATAGCCTTCAGTGAGCTCTCCTTAGCCTGCTTCCAGGCATCGAATTTGGCCTGAGCTGCTGCCTCGTCGAAAGCGCCTTTCTTAACGCCACCCTGGAGGTGCTTCATAAGATACACACCCTCGCGTGAAAGAATGTTGCGTGCGGTATCGGTGGGCTGTGCGCCTACGTTTACCCAGTACAGGGCTCTTTCGAAATTCAAATCTACTGTAGCGGGATTGGTGTTAGGATTGTAGGTACCAATCTTCTCAATAAACTTTCCATCACGTGGAGCTCTGGAGTCTGCAATTACGATTGAATAGAAGGCGTAACCTTTGTGGCCTCTTCTCTGCAATCTGATTTTTGCTGCCATAAGTTGTTGTTTTTATTGAATTTATAAATGATTTGAATAGCCGTTATCCCGTAACGGCGCCGCAAAGGTAATAAAAAACGCTGAACTTGCAATCAATCTGTCTATTTTAAAAATTTATAATAAAAATGTGATTTTGATTCGTTCTGAAAAGTAGAAATACCTTACATTTGTAGGATTAATCGGTTCAGGAGCATTAATGGCACAGGAAATCAGGCACGACGGTATTGTGGACTCTGTTGACGGTCAGACCGTTGTTGTACGCATAAACCAATCATCGGCCTGTGGAGGGTGTCAGGTAAGGAATATCTGTCGGGCTGCCGAATCCAAGGATAAGTTGGTGGAGATTAACTGTCCCGATGCCGGCAGTCTAAGGATTGGACAGACGGTGACGGTGACAGGTGCCGAGAGTCTTGGCATGAAAGCCGTGATTTACTCTTTCGGGCTGCCTCTTTTGCTTTTGTTGGTTGCACTGATTACTGCAGAGGCTGTTACCGGCAGTGAAAAGATGGCGGCTCTGGCTGCATTGGGTATTCTGCTACCTTATTATATCGTGCTGTTCCTGCTCCGTGACAGGATTAAAAAGGACTTTCAATTCAGTATCAAATATTAAACAATATATGACGTTTATTTTGACAGCTGTCCTTGTATTGGGTGCAACCGGACTTGTTTTAGGCCTGGTGCTGTATCTGATATCCAGGAAGTTCAAGGTTGAAGAAGACCCCAGAGTGGGCCAGATTACCGAATTGCTGCCCGGTGCCAACTGCGGCGGCTGCGGATTCCCCGGTTGCTCGGCTTTTGCCGCTGCATGCGTCAAGAGTGATTCCATGGAGGGACTCAAGTGTTCGGTATGTAAGAGTGAGGTAATGCAACAGATCGCATCCATAACAGGTCATGCGGTAGAGGTTGGAGTCGAGAAGGTCGCCGTAGTCCGTTGTAACGGATCATGCCAGAACCGTCCCAGGACACGTGTTTATGATGGTGCCAGAAGTTGTGCTGCCGCCGCCCTTATGAACGGTGGTGAGACCGGTTGTTTCTTTGGGTGTCTGGGTTGCGGTGATTGCGTAAAGGCCTGTAAGTTTGATGCCATACACATGGATCCGGAGACCGGACTGCCAGTTGTGGATCAGGATAAATGTACCGCTTGCGGAGCTTGCGCCAAGGCTTGTCCCCGTGGCATAATAGAACTGCGCAACAAGAACAAGCTTGACCGCAGGGTTTACGTGAGCTGTGTCAACAAGGACAAGGGCCCGATAGCCAAAAAGGCTTGCAGCGTGGCTTGCATAGGTTGCGGCAAGTGTGTAAAGGCTTGTCCGTTTGAGGCCATTACCCTTGAAAACAATCTTGCATATATTGATTTTGAAAAGTGCCGTCTGTGCCGCAAGTGTGTGGATGAGTGTCCGCAGCAAACTATCATGGCTGTGAACTTCCCGCCCAAGAAAGCTGCCGCTCCTGCCCAGCCGGTCCAGACTGAACAGCCGGCTCCGGCCGATAATACGGTAACAGAATAACAACATGGCTATGAATACATTTAAAATAGGTGGTGTACACCCCGAGCCCAATAAGCTTACTGCAGACAGGAAGATAGAGACCTTGGGACTTCCCAAACAGGCTGTATTCCCATTGTCGCAGCATATCGGCGCTCCGGCTGTACCATGTGTACAGAAAGGTGATACCGTTATGGTAGGCACCAGGATAGCCGAACCCGGCGGTTTCATGTCGGCTTCAATCCACTCATCGGTTTCCGGTAAGGTTGCCAAGATAGATACAATCGTCGATGCCAGCGGACTTCGCAAGCCCGCCATATTCATTGATGTGGACGGTGATGAGTGGGATCCCTCAATTGACCGTTCCGACAAGCTGGTCCTTCAGTGCAATCTGTCTCGTGAGGAGATTATAGAGAAGATAAAGAATGCCGGTGTGGTGGGTATGGGAGGTGCCTGTTTCCCAACTCATGTCAAGCTTTCTCCGCCCAAGGACTGTACTATCGATACCCTCATAATCAATGCCGTTGAGTGTGAGCCGTACCTTACCGCCGACCACAGGCTGATGCTGGAGTATCCGGACCAGATATTGATCGGCATAAAGGTTATCCTTAAGGTTCTGGGTATTGACCGGGCAGTGATAGGTATTGAGGCCAATAAGCCCGATGCCATAGAACTGATGAGGACAAAGACAGCCATGGTCAGCGGCATAGAGGTGATGCCTCTCAAGATGAAATATCCCCAGGGAGGTGAAAAACAGCTGATTGAGGCTGTCACCGGCCGTCAGGTTCCGCCTCCGCCCGCACTCCCCGCCAACGTGGGTTGTGTGGTTCAGAACGTGGGCACCGTTTTTGCCATCTATGAGGCTGTCATGAAGAATAAGCCTCTGTTTGAACGCATAGTTACCGTTACCGGTCAGGAACTCCGGAATCCATGCAACCTGAAGGTGCGTATGGGTACACCGGTAAGCCAGCTTATAGAGTATGCCGGCGGAATGCCGGAAGATACCGGAAAGCTGATATCCGGCGGTCCCATGATGGGACGTCCGCTGTTGGATGATACAGCTCCGGTAGTAAAGGGCACATCGGGCCTGCTCATGATTCCCGAATCCGATGCCATACGCCGTGAGGAGCGTAACTGCATCCGTTGTGCCAAGTGCGTACAGGCATGCCCCATGGGACTGGAACCCTATCTGCTTGCCACAGCATCGGAATCATCGGACTGGGAGTGTGCCGAAGAGAACTGGATAATGAGTTGTATAGAGTGCGGCTGTTGTCAGAGCACCTGCCCGTCACGCAGGCCTCTGCTTGACTGGGTCCGTCTTGCCAAGAACAGGGTAGGCGGCATAATCCGCGCACGTAACGCAAAGAAATAAGTAATCATGGCTCAGAAACTATATGTAACTACATCACCGCACGTGCATTGCGGTGATACCATAGAGAGAAACATGCGCTGGGTGATTGTGGCCCTTATGCCGGCACTCATTGCATCATTCGTGGTATTCGGACTGGGATCACTGATAGTTACAGCTACATCAGTTGCATCCTGTCTCTTCTTTGAGTGGTTCATTACCAAAGTGTTCCTCAAGAAACCGTCCACCCTTGCCGACGGCTCTGCAATAATAACCGGTATCCTGCTGGCGTTCAACCTGCCGTCCAACTTGCCGCTGTATATGATTGTGATAGGAGCTTTGGTGGCTATCGGAATCGGCAAGATGGCGTTCGGAGGACTGGGTAACAACCCGTTCAACCCTGCACTTGTAGGCCGTGTGTTCCTGCTGATATCATTCCCGGCCAAGATGACTTCATGGCCCGTCCCGCATCAGCTTTCAGCTTATGCCGATGCCGTTACCGGTGCAACGCCGATGAACCTTATCGGTCAGATTGCAGGCGGTAATGTATCTGCCGCTGACCAGCTGCCTGGCCTGACAGACCTTTTCCTTGGTAACATAGGAGGCTGTATTGGTGAGGTGAGTGCTCTTGCACTGCTCATCGGACTTGTTATCCTGCTATGGCGCAAGGTTATCACATGGCATATTCCTGTGGCTATATTGCTTACAGTAGCAGTACTGACAGGCATCATGTGGCTTATAAATCCGGTACTTTACGTCAATCCCCTGTATCATCTCTGTTCGGGCGGTCTTATGTTGGGCGCCATCTTTATGGCCACGGACTATGTGACATCCCCAATGACTCACAAGGGGATGCTATGGTACGGTGCCGGAATTGGTTTCCTGACCGTAATCATCAGATATTTCGGATCTTATCCGGAGGGCATGTCGTTCGCTATCCTTATCATGAACGCCGTTACTCCGCTTATCAACAACTGGTGCAAACCTAAACGTTTCGGGGAGGCAGTAAAATGAAAAAACTTGAATCAAACATACTGAATATGGCCGTTGTCCTGACAGCGATAGCTGTCGTGGCAGGCGGATTGCTGGCCTGGGTTAACAATGTGACTGCAGGTCCGATAGAGACCATCAACAATCTGGCCATTGAGAATGGTATCAAGAGCGTGATACTGGGTGACCGTGACATTCAGTTCCGTGTAGAGGATCCTGTTGAGAAAGAGGGTTTTGTCTTCCACAACGTGTATGACACCAACGATAATCTTCTTGGAACGGCAGTCGAATCTACCGATAAGAACGGATTCGGCGGTTCCATCAAGATAATGGTGGGCTTTGACTCTGAAGGCAAGATCCTTGGGTATGAGGTGCTTGAGCACAGCGAGACCCCGGGACTTGGTGCACAGGCCAACGAGTGGTTCCGCCAGAAGAGCGGTCAGGTTGAGGAGCAATCGGCCGTAACCACCGTCCTTCTGGGAGCTCCCGGCAAACCCGGAAACCACAATATCATTGGGATGAACCCCGGTGACAACCTTATGACCGTCACCAAGGACGGAGGCGAGGTTGATGCCATCACCGCTTCCACAATAACATCCAGAGCATTCCTTCGTGCAGTGAACGCCGCATACAAGGCTGTGTTCGGATACACAGCCGCCGATGGTGTCAGCGGAGCTTCGTCACAGAACTAAAAACCAAGGCAACGATGAATTACTTCAAGACAATAATAAACGGAATAGTAAAGGAGAACCCTACTTTTGTACTCCTTCTGGGAATGTGTCCCACCCTGGCCACAACCACATCGGCCATCAACGGACTGGGAATGGGCGTTGCCACAATGTTTGTGCTCATCTGCTCCAACACATTCATTTCACTTTTAAAGAACCTCATCCCTGACGGTGTGAGAATACCTTGCTACATTGTGGTGATAGCGTCATTCGTAACACTGCTGCAGATGCTCATGCAGGCTTACGTGCCGGATCTTTACAAGACATTGGGTATTTTTATACCTCTGATTGTGGTTAACTGCATCATATTGGGCCGTGCCGAGGCATTTGCTGCCAAGAACAACGTTCTGGCATCTGTCTGTGACGGCATCGGTATCGGCATAGGTTTCACCCTGGCCCTTACCATACTGGGATTTGTACGCGAACTGCTTGGCAATGGTGCTGTTTTCGGATACAGCATATTCCCCGAGTCAATGAAGATGCTGGTATTCGTGCTGGCACCCGGAGCATTCATCACCCTTGGTCTTCTGATGGCAATAGTCAACTCAATTAAGAACCGTAAAGCCTGAACACTATGGAATATTTTCTGATTTTTATAGCTGCTATATTTGTCAATAATATAGTTCTCTCCCAGTTCCTGGGCATATGTCCGTTCCTGGGTGTTTCCAAGAAGATCAGTACCGCCGCCGGTATGGGCCTGGCAGTAACGTTTGTGCTTACGGTTGCGGTAATAGTGACATACGCTTTGCAGAACTGGGTGCTCAATCCTTACGGACTGGGCTATCTGCAGACAATACTGTTCATCCTGGTGATAGCAGGTCTGGTACAGATGCTGGAGATGGTGCTTAAGAAAGTATCTCCGTCACTTTATCAGGCTCTGGGTATATTCCTGCCGCTTATTACCACCAACTGCTGCATCCTGGGCGTATCCATCCTGGTGGCCAATGCCACATATAACGCTCAGGGACTGGAGCCGAATCTGCTTACAGGTGTGGTTTACGCATTTGCCACATCGATAGGTTTCGCTCTCGCCCTGATAATATTTGCAGGTATACGTGAGCAACTGGCACGGGTGCGTATCCCCAAGAGCATGGAGGGTATGGCAATAGCCCTTATCACAGCCGGTCTGCTGGCCCTGGCATTCATGGGATTCAGCGGCGTGGATCACGGCATTGCCGTTGCTGCAGGACTTTAATTCTTTCAATATATGAGAATATCAAAAGTTTGTTTTCCAGTTTTTGCAATGTTGGTGGCTGCCTGCGGAGGTGGTGCACCGAGTGACGGAACTCAGTTGGCTAACGGCAAATACAGTGCCGATGCCCTTAACGTTGAGAGTACAATAACCGCTACAGTGACCGTAAAAGGTCACAGGATTGCCGCTGTATCCGTTAAGGATAACGGCAATACTTACGCACAGTATACATCGCCTTACACGGTTGTAGCCAAAAGGATAGTTGAGGCCCAGAGCACCGATGTTGACGGCGTTACTGGTGCCACATATTCATCGGATGCAGTAAAGAAGGCTGTGGATATGGCTCTTGCACAGGCCCGCGGAGAGAAACCGGTTCCTGCTAAGAATGCTGCCCTGGGTTTCACTCCAGGTACATATACCGGTAGCGGTAAGGGCTACGGCGGTCAGGTTCAGGCCCGCGTGACATTCAGCGAGACCGGAATTACCGATATCCGTGTGGGTCAGCAGCGCGAGACCGCCCATGTGGGTGATGTGGCACTGCAGACTCTGCCGCAAAAGATCATCGCAGCCAACGGACTTGGTGTTGACGCCGTAACAGGTGCCACAATGTCAAGTTTCGGCCTTAAGGAGGCCGTTCTGGATGCAGCTGACCAGGCTGGCGTTACCAATCGTAAGGCTTTCATTGACAATAGCGTAAAGGTTGAGCCGGGTGCTCCCGTTGAGGATACCTGGGATGTGGTTATCATTGGTGGCGGAGGTGCCGGACTCTGTGCCGGAGCTCAGGCTGCCCAGGACGGAAACACTGTCCTTATCATAGAGAAGAACGCAGAACTGGGCGGTAACACTCTGGTATCAGGCGGAGTCTATCAGTCTGTTGACCATAGCCTGGTATGGGATATGAGTAACCCGACAGCTACCAGCGCCAAGGGATTTGACGGCAGGATGCATAACAAGGTCCGTGCTACAGTAGGTTGCGTAAATGACCTCAAGGTTATCTATAACTGGAGCGAGGAGCCGTTTGATGCATCATATTACAAGGATCATGAGTTTGTGGCCGGTGATATAGTGGAGCTCTCCAAGCACGGAGTCCATCCCGAATATCTCCAGACCCTGCAGGAACTTAAGAAAGAGATAAAGGCTTATCTGGCTTATGCCGAGCCTCAGCTTGCCAAGGGTACTCCCGAGAATCAGCTTCTGCTATTCTCAACCACCAACCTGCACATATTCCAGACCTATTACGGCGGCCTACGCCAGAATACGGCCAAGGACGAGTGGATTTACGGAGAGTATCCGTTGGTAAAACAGTTTATTGAAGAGGGCGAGCAGCTCAAGCCCTGGCTCATGCAGATGGGCGTAGGCTTCAGCGACAGCCAGTCAACACTGGTGGGAGCCCTGTGGTATCGCGGCAACACCATGAACGGTTGCACCACCGATGCCGACGGTGACGGTACAACAGAGCGTTATCAGGGCAACTGGGGATCATACGTGATGGCTCCTCTGGCAGTAGTGAACAATGCAGATAAGCACAACCGTGTGATGCGTGAGACCAGCGCCAATGAACTTATATTCGAGAACGGCCGCGTAACAGGCGTCAAGGCCAAGATGGCCGATGGCACTCAGGTTACCGCTCATGCCAGGAAGGGTGTCATCATAGCTACCGGCGGATATGCCGCAAACATACAGAAGGTGCTCAAGACCAATAAGTACTGGTCCAGACAATATCTATCACCCAACATAGGCACCACCAACCGTTCGTCACTGCGTGGTGACGGTATCGAAATGGCACAGAAGATTGGTGCCGCAACGGTAGGCGAGGGCTATACCCAGCTTATGCCTCTGGCTTACATAGCCGACGGCGCCATCGCATTCGGCGGTGTTGAGAACGCCGTGTTCATCAGCACCAAAACAGGTAAGCGTTATGTGGATGAGTGCTCTGAGCGTGATGTGCTGTCACTTAACGGATTCAAGAACGGAATAGACCTGGAGGGCCGTCACGGTGTGTATTTCTACATCACTCCCGGCTTTGGCGGATTCGGTGGCGGATTCGGCGGATTTGGCGGAGGCGGTTTCGGAGGCTTCGGAGGCGGTTTTGGCGGTGGTGCCAATGCCAATGCATCGGCTGCGGCTCCTGCACGCCGTTTCAACGGTCGTGACTGGAGCGGTAAGGCATCCGAACTTCCTGAACTGTTTGATGAACTGGGCATAAAGCTCGATGCCGAAGTAGTAAAGAACAGTATCCGTGAGTATGATATGGCTGTTATGGAAGGTCGTGAACCTGCTCCTGTAGGCAAGCGTCACGCAACCGGTATCATAGGCTCGGCACGTCGCGGTGCCGACGGCAAGTATGACACGTCAACCTATAACATTGACGATGCCAACCTGTCAATCCGCGTGCTGGCTCCATCAACCCACCACACCATGGGCGGTCTTAAGATTGACCTGGACCGCCGCGTCCTGGATGAGAACGGCAAGGCCATACCCGGACTCTATGCAGCAGGTGAGGTTACAGGCGGATTCTTTGGCGGCAACCGCCTGGGCGGCAACGCCCTTACCGAGTGCATGGCATCGGGCCGCATTGCCGCCAAGGGCATTGAAAAGGATAACAAATGATAACATTTCCAAACGCCAAGATAAATATAGGACTCAATGTCGTGGCTAAACGCAGTGACGGATACCACGACATTGAGACTGTATTCTATCCGGTGCTGCTGCAGGATGCGCTGGAGATTAAGCCTATGCGCACGCTTGATCCGGCACAGTTGCGCAAGCGTCTTGAGGCCGGACTGCTGGTTCAGCCCAATGACGTTTTCATGCCTTACCGCCTTTTCCCCAAGAAAGAGGAAATACCATGCTGCTCACTTGAGATTACAGGCAATGATTTTCCCTTTAAGGCGGCCGACAACCTTGTGGTCAAGGCTTATCTTATGTTGCAGCAGGATTTTGACCTGCCGTCAATAGACATTAAACTGCACAAGCATATACCGTCCGGCGCCGGCCTGGGCGGGGGGTCATCGGACTGCGCGTTCATGATAAGCCTTCTTAACCGTCGGTTCAACCTGCGTATGCGTGATGGCATGATGGAGCGCTACGCTGCAAAGTTGGGTTCGGACTGCGCCTTTTTCATTACAAATACCCCATCGCTGGCTACGGGCAGGGGCGAGATACTCAATCCCATAAGCCTGTCACTCAAAGGCTACACAATCCTTCTGGTCAAGCCCGATGTGTCGGTAAGTACGGCCGAAGCATATGCTTCACTTACTCCAAAACGTCCCGAGATTCCGCTTGAGGAGGCAATCAAGCGCCCGGTGTCTGAGTGGAAAAATTGTGTTTTCAATGATTTTGAGACCACAGTCTTTGCCAAGTATCCTCTTTTGGCCGATATCAAACAGAAACTCTATTCAATGGGTGCAGTCTACGCCTCAATGTCCGGCTCCGGCTCCACCATCTACGGCCTGTTCCGTAAACCGCTGGACGCTCCTGCCGACTTGTTCCCCGGCATGTTCTGCTGCCAGCGGGAGATGGCTTGACTGTTGAAAACGCGGGGAAAAGTATAGTTGGCGGTTTGCCTTATGCTGATGGCAAACCGCTAATTTTGTATCTGCAATAAACAACGATATGGCAGATTCCAGGACAAGAACCCGCAGTACGCGCACCAATACCGATGGCATAGTACTCAATCACCTTCAGCCCCAGGCTCTGGAGCTTGAAGAGGCCGTGATTGGCGCATTGATGATTGAGCAGGATGCATTCCCCAAGGTAAGTGATATAGTAAAGAAGGAGTCATTCTACGATCACCGCCATCAGGTGATTTATGAGGCTGTGGCAAATCTGTCACTCAATCAGCGTCCTATAGATATTCTGACGGTTACCGAGCAGCTCAAGAGCAACGGCACCCTGGATGAGGCCGGCGGCCCGCTCTATGTAACGCAGCTGGCAGGTAAGGTTACATCATCGGCACATATAGAGTATCACGCCCGTATCATTGCCCAAAAGGCCATGGCCCGTGAACTTATTACATTTACAAGTGAGATCCAGACCGAGGCTTTTGATGATACTACCGATATCTCCGAACTTCTGGGTGAGGCCGAGAACAAGCTGTTCCAGATTGCACACCGCAACGTCAAGAAAGACTTTGCATCGATTGATGTGGTGCTGCAGGAGTCTGTAAACCGCATACGTACCGCCGCACAGAGGGCTGAGGGCATGAGCGGACTGGCCAGCGGATTCCGTGACCTTGATAATATCACATCGGGCTGGCAGAAATCAGACCTTATAATCCTGGCTGCGCGACCTGCTATGGGTAAGACCGCATTCGCACTCTCCATGGCCAAGAACATAGCCGTGAACAATCAGCATCCGGTGGCTCTGTTCTCACTTGAAATGAGTAATGTGCAGCTGGTTAACCGTCTGATATCCAGCGTTTGCGAGATCCCGGGCAATAAGCTGCGTGACGGACGTCTTGCTCCGTATGAGTGGCAGGTGCTGGACAGCAAGATCAACGCCCTGCAGAGTGCTCCCATCTATCTGGATGATACTCCGTCACTCTCCATCACCGAGTTCCGCACCAAGGCAATCCGTCTCAAGCAGGAGCATCAGGTGGAGCTTATAATAATTGACTACCTGCAGCTTATGAACGCAAGCGGTATCCGGTTCGGTAACCGTCAGGAGGAGATAAGCACCATATCCCGTAACCTTAAGGGCATTGCCAAGGAACTGGATATTCCCATCATAGCGCTGTCACAGCTTAACCGTGGTGTCGAGGGTCGTGAGGGCTATGAGGGCAAGCGACCGCAGTTGAGTGACTTGCGTGAATCTGGTGCCATTGAGCAGGATGCCGATATAGTTTGCTTCATCCATCGCCCGGAGTACTACAAGATCTACGAGGACAACAACCACAATGACCTGCACGGCATAGCCGAGATCATCATCGCCAAGCACCGTAACGGCGGAGTGGGTGATGTACGTCTGTCATTCCGCAGCGACCTGGCACTCTTTGATAACATCGGCACCGGGGAGTCTGTAGCCGGAGGCCGTAAGGGCAGTGTCAAACGTTCCAAAATGAATGATGAGTCCATGCCTGCCGATCCGCTTGATTCCGCCCCCGACATGGGTGACGCTCCGTTCTGACGGAGCCGGTTCCTCCCGTGTAAATTTTGGGGTATAGGTATAGGAAACCATAGCCGCCCGTGGGTTTGTGAACCGACGAACGAAGAGAGAGTAGAGAAAGCTAGCTTACTCTACCGAACGAGGAGGAGGTCTAGAACGTAGTTCTTAACGGGAGGGGCCCGCTCCGAAGGAGTGGGAGGGATAGCGCGAAGCGCGTAGTTTCAGATACCTATACCCCAAAATTTACACGGGAGGAATCGGCTCTATTATGTTCTTTTTTGTACCTTTGCAGTTTGAAAAAGAAATAGTGTTTTATGAACGTTTCATATAAGTGGCTCAAGGAGTATGTTGACTTTGATCTGACCCCTGATGAGGTGGCTGCAGCCCTTACATCGGTAGGTCTCGAGGTCGATGGAGTAGAGGAGGTTCAGTCTGTCAAGGGCGGACTCAAGGATATTGTTGTAGGCGAGGTCCTCACATGCGTGGAACATCCCAATTCGGACCATCTGCATGTGACCACTGTCAACCAGGGCAGCGGCGATCCCGTGCAGATAGTATGCGGTGCCCCCAACGTGGCTGCCGGCCAGAAGGTGGCGGTTGCTACCATCGGCGCCAAGATCTATGAGGGCGATGAGAGCTTTACCATCAAGCCTTCAAAACTGCGTGGCGTAGAGTCATTCGGAATGCTCTGCTCCGAGAAGGAACTTGGTCTTGGTAATGACCACTCCGGTATCATGGTTCTTCCGGCCGATGCCGTTCCCGGCACTCCTGCTGCCGAATATTTCCACCTGGAGTCAGATTACGTGATAGAAGTGGATATCACCCCTAACCACTCCGATGCATGCTCACACTGGGGCGTTGCCCGTGATTTCTACGCATGGCTGCTCCAGAACGGTTACAAGACCGCTCTGCATCGGCCTGACTGCGAGGCCTTCAAGGTTGACAACCAGGACCTCAAGATTGATATTGACGTTCAGAATACCGAGGCTTGCCCACGTTATGCAGGCGTAAGCATCAAGGGTGTCACTGTTAAGGAGAGTCCCGACTGGCTTAAGAACAAGCTTACGGCCATCGGACTTCATCCTATCAACAACATTGTAGATATTACCAACTACATACTTTTTGCATACGGCCAGCCGCTGCACAGCTTTGATGCCGATAAGATAAAGGGAGGCAAGGTGGTTGTAAAGACCATGCCGGAGGGCACTCCGTTCGTAACTCTGGACGGCGTGGAGCGCAAGCTCTCGGAGCGTGACCTTATGATATGCAACACCGTGGATCCCATGTGTATGGGCGGCGTGTTCGGCGGTCTGGATTCGGGCATATCGGACTCAACCAGGAACGTGTTCCTGGAGAGCGCATACTTCCATCCCACATGGATCCGCAAGAGCGCACGCCGTCATCAACTCAGCACCGATGCTTCGTTCCGTTTTGAGCGCGGTATTGATCCCAACGGTACAATTTATGCACTCAAGCAGGCTGCAATGCTGGTCAAGGAACTGGCCGGCGGTACCATTTCAATGGATATCAAGGATGTTTATCCTTCCAAGATAGAGAACTTCAAGATTGACTTTGAGTTTGACTATGCAGACCGTCTTATCGGCAAGCAGCTTGACCGCAAGGTCATGAAGAGCATTGTGGAGAACCTGGGCATTACAGTTGAGTCTTTTGATGAAAAGACCGGAATGAAGCTCTCCGTTCCTCCTTTCCGCGTGGATGTACAGCATCAGTGTGATGTGGTGGAGGAGATTCTCCGTATCTACGGCTACAACAATATAGATTTTGACAAGTCAGTCAAGTCAAGCCTGACCGTTCAGGGCGATGTGGACCGTTCGCATAAACTGCAGGATCTGGTATCTGAGCAGCTGGTAGGATGCGGATTCAATGAGATCCTGAACAACTCGCTTACCCGCGCCGCATATTATGACGGTCTGGAGTGCTGCCCGCCTGAGAGGCTGGTTCATGTAATAAATCCGCTTAGTGCCGACCTTAACGTACTGCGTGAGAATCTGGTATTCGGCGGATTGGAGAGCCTGTCACACAATATACGCCGTCAGAGTGCAGACCTCAGGTTCTTTGAGTTCGGTAAGTGCTACTATTTTGATGCCGCCAAGCGTGAGGCTCTCAATGAACCCGGCAAGGACGGTAACCCTCAGAACCCGCTGCGTGCATATTCTGAAGACTATCATCTGGGCTTGTGGATTACCGGCCAGCGCGTATCGGGCTCTTGGGCTCATGCCGATGAGAAGAGCTCTGTATATGAGCTCAAGGCTTACGTAGAGAACGTGTTCAGGCGCGTAGGTCTGGTATCGGGCAACATTCAGATAGAGGAGTTTGAGAATGGCGTTTACAGTTGCGGATTGCGCTATAAGCTGCGTTCAGGCAAGACGGTTGCCGAACTTGGTCTGGTTAGCCGCGCATTGCTCAAGCTGACGGATGTGGAGCAGCCTGTCTACTACGCCGATATCAACTGGGATGAGCTGCTCAAGGCTACCCGCAAGGTAAAGGTGAGCTATGCCGAGCTGCCCAAGTATCCGGCCGTACGCCGTGACCTGGCTTTGCTGGTTGACAGGACAGTCAAGTTCGTTGATATAGAGAAACTGGCTTATCAGACTGAGAGCAAGATTCTTAAGGAGGTTACCCTGTTTGATGTCTACGAGGGAAAGAACCTGCTGCCGGGCAAGAAGAGTTACGCAGTAAGTTTCCTGCTTCAGGATGAGAGCCAGACACTTAACGATGCCCGCATAGAGAAGGTTATGAATAACATGATAGCCGCAATGCAGAACAAACTTGGGGCACAACTCAGATAATAACTAAAACAATACATACAATGGGAAGAGCATTTGAATTCAGAAAGGCCCGCAAGCTGAAACGCTGGGGCAACATGGCCAAGACATTTACCCGCATAGGCAAACAGATAGCCATTGCTGTAAAGGCTGGCGGTCCGGATCCGGACAACAACTCTACACTGCGTGCCATCATAGCTACCGCTAAGCACGAGAACATGCCTAAGGACAACATCGAGCGCGCTATCAAGAACGCGATGGGTAAGGACCAGAAGGATTACAAGGAGATGAACTATGAGGGCTACGGCCCCCACGGAATTGCCATCTACGTTGAGACCTTGACCGATAACACCACCCGTACCGTTGCTAACGTTCGCTCAGTATTCACCAAGTTCGGCGGCACACTGGGCACGAGCGGCAGTCTGGACTTTATTTTCAGCCACAAGTGCCAGTTCACCATCGCCCTTAAGGACGGCGTCGATATGGATGACCTGATCCTGGAACTCATTGACCTTGGCATTGAGGAGGAGTATGATATCGATGAGGAGGAGAATGAGGTAACCCTGTACGGTGATCCCAAGTCATACGCCGCAATCCAGAAATGGTTTGAGGAGAACGGCTATGAGGTTAAGGCCGCCGAGTTCACCCGCATCCCCAACGACCTCAAGGACGTTACCCCCGAGCAGCGTGAGACCATCGACAAGATCGTGGAGCGCCTGGATGAGGATGATGACGTTCAGAACGTCTACACCAACATGAAACCTCTGGACGAGGAATAATATATCGTAGTAATAATAAAGGGACAGATTCCATCAGTGGGGTCTGTCCCTTTGGATATAATATAAGTATGAAAACATTCGATGCCAAAGAGGTTAAGAATCAGGTGGTTCAGTGGATCAGAGATTGGTTTGAAGTTAACGGTAGGGGCTGCAATGCCGTAATCGGTATATCCGGCGGCAAGGATAGCAGTGTGGTTGCGGCTTTGTGCGTTGAGGCGCTTGGCGTTGACCGTGTGATAGGCGTGACCATGCCCAACGGCGTACAGAAGGATATATCGGACAGTATGAAACTGATAAACCATCTGGGAATACGCCACTTCAACGTGAATATTGCCGATACGTACAATGCGCTCATGAACACAATCGGAGAGCAGTTTGCTCCCGATGGCATAGAGATAAGCCGTCAGACCATAATCAATATGCCGCCGCGCCTGCGTATGACTACGCTGTACGCTGTTTCACAGTCCCTGAACGGCCGCGTGGCCAATACCTGCAACCTTTCTGAGGACTGGGTGGGCTATTCGACCCGTTACGGCGATGCTGCCGGCGACTTTTCACCCCTGGGTGGTTTGACTGTGGCCGAGGTCAAGGCTATCGGCCGGGAACTGGGGCTGCCTGTAGACTTGGTGGATAAGACTCCGTCGGACGGACTGAGCGGCAAGAGCGATGAGGATAACCTGGGCTTTACTTATGCCGTACTGGACCGATATATCCGTACCGGCGTCTGCGATGACCCTAAGACCAAAGCTGCCATTGACGATAAGCATGTAAAGAATCTCTTTAAACTGCAACCCATACCTCATTTTGATTATAATGCCGATTAATGAGGGCAGAGATTGCAATTATACGTTATTTATACAGAATTGAGGTGGTTGTGTGTAAAAAAGTGGGCTGTTTTAGAATAATGTATTGCAAAAATATGTAATTTCGCGGCGATTTTAAAAAACACATAAAAACACTTTGAAAATGAACGAAATGGTAGGCGAATTCGCCGGTCTTATCTGGCGCGCACTTGAGGGTAAGAATGCCCTTTCACAGAAGGAAATTAAAAAGGCTACAAAACTGAAAGACAAAGAGTTTTATCTTGGACTGGGCTGGTTGCTCCGTGAAGACAAAATCAACGTTACAGAGGGAGAGGAGGAAAATTACTACGCTTTGAAGTAATAACCTTCTCAATTTGAATAAAAGAGCCGGAAGCATTATTAGCTTTCGGCTCTTTTGTTATCTTTGCAATCAGTATTACTTAACCGAATTTTATATGGAAAGAACATGGCGTTGGTTTGGCAAGAAGGATAAGATTACACTTGCCATGCTTAAGCAGATAGGCGTTGAGGGTATCGTGACAGCTCTGCACGATGTACCTCTGGGCCAGGTATGGACACGTGAGAAAATCCGCGACTTGCGTGAATATATCGAGAGTTACGGCATGCGCTGGAGCGTAGTTGAGAGCCTGCCGGTGGTTGAGACCATCAAGTACGGCGGTCCGGACCGTGACCATCAGATTGAGGTTTACAAGGAGAGCTTGAGGAACTTATCGGCCGAGGGTATCCATTGCATCTGCTATAACTTCATGCCGGTGCTGGACTGGGCACGTACGGATCTGTTCCACATCAACCCCAACGGATCGACCAACCTCTATTTCAATTATGCCGAGTTTGCCTACTTTGACATCTATATATTAAAGCGTGCAGGCGCGCGTGAGGAGTGGGCTAAGTTCCAGTTCCCTGAGGGCTGGGGTAAGGGCCGCAGCGTTCTGGCCGAGGCCGATGAGCTGGCCAAGACCATGACCCCCGAGGGCGAGCACAAGCTGGTTGAGACCATCATCATCAAGACCCAGGGATTCGTTAGCGGAAATTTCAGTGAGAACGATGAGGCTCCCATCCAGAAGTTCCGTGATTTCCTGAACCTTTACAAAGGCATTGACAAGGCACAGCTGCGTGCCAACATGAAATACTTCCTGGAGGCCATCATGCCTACCTGTGAGGAGTACAACATGAACATGTGTGTACACCCCGATGATCCCCCGATTGAGGTCCTTGGCCTGCCGCGCATTGTCCGCACCGAGGAGGATATCCAGTGGTTCCTGGATGCAGTGCCCAACAAGCATAACGGCCTTACGTTCTGCGCCGGTTCATTATCGGCCGGAGCATACAACAATGTGGTTGAGATGGCTAAGAAGTTTGCATCACGCACACACTTTGTACATCTGCGCTCTTGCCACATATTCCCCAACGGTGACTTTACCGAGGCATCGCACCTGGGTGGCCGCGCAGACCTTATTGAGCTCTGCCGCATATTTGAAAAAGAAAATCCGGCTCTCCCGATGCGTGTTGACCACGGCATGACATTTACCGATAATCCCGGCGGCATAATGGATGAGTCCAGCCACGGACACAATGCAGGCTACACTTTGCTTGGCCGTATGTTTGCAATGGGTCAGGTGCAGGGAATCCTTGCTACCGTTGACCGCGAGCTTGGCATTGAATACAAACAACCCGGATTCTTTGATTGATTATGAAGCTTTTGGATATAGTTAGCGGCAAGCTTAACGCCGCAGAGTGGGAGAGTAAAGGTTATGAGCTCCCCAAGTTTGATATAGCAGCTGTTCGCCGTAAGACTCACGATGCTCCTACCTGGGTGCATTTTGGCGGCGGTAACATATTCCGCGCCTTCCCGGCAGCCATCCTGAACGATGCGCTCAATACCGGAAAGTATGACCGCGGAGTGATTGTGGCCGAGACCTTTGACTATGAGGTGATAGACAAGGCCTACGCCCCGTATGATAACCTCTCGCTTCTGGTTAGCCTGCAGTCAACAGGCACCGTTGAGAAGAAGGTTATTGCATCGGTAACCGAGGCCCTCAAGGCCGATTTCCAATTCCCCGACTGGCAGCGCCTCCAGGAAATATTCCGCAACCCCTCACTCCAGATGATATCATTCACCATCACCGAGAAGGGTTACACCTATAACGATGCGGATCTGGCACGCGGTCTCAAGCCTGTGCTGGCCATGGGTAAGGTCTGCGCCCTGCTGCTGGAGCGTTTCAATGCCGGCAAGTTGCCTCTTACCGTCCAGAGCATGGACAACTGCTCACACAACGGCGATAAGGTAAAGGCCGGAGTGATGGCATACGCCGAGCGCTGGGTGGCCGATAAGCTGGTTCCCGCCGAATTCCTGGCATACCTCAAGGATGAGACCAAGGTTACATTCCCATGGTCAATGATCGATAAGATTACACCCCGTCCGCATGAGAAGGTCAAGGAACTGCTGGCCAAGGACGGCTTTGAGGATAACGATTATATCGAGACCGAGAAGCATACATTCACCGCTCCTTTTGTAAACTCCGAGGAGGTACAGTATCTGGTAATTGAGGACAACTACACCAACGGCCGTCCGCCGCTGGATCTGGGAGGTGCCCTCTATACCACACGCGAGACCGTAGATAAGGTTGAGACCATGAAGGTTACCACCTGCCTCAACCCCCTGCACACCGCAATGGCCATCTACGGCTGCATGCTGGGCTACACCCTTATCAGTGCCGAGATGGCCGATGAGGATATCCGTCCCTTCATCCAGAAGATGGGTTACATGGAGGCCATGCCGGTAGTGGTTGATCCCGGAATCCTGAACCCGTACGAATTTATAGGCGCCGTAATCAAACGCCGTCTGCCCAACCCCTTCATGCCAGATGCACCCCAGCGCATAGCATGTGATACCAGCCAGAAAATTCCAATCCGCTTTGGCGAGACCATCAAGAAATACATAGCCCGCGGCCTTGACATGGACAACCTGGTACTCATACCTCTGGCACTTGCCGGCTGGGCACGCTATCTTAAAGGCATCAAGGATGACGGCACCCCGTTTGATCCGTCACCAGATCCTCTGCTGGCCGAAATGCAGGCAATAGTTGCCCCGCTTGAGGTAGGCAAGGCTGATCAGGACTACTCATGCCTAAAGAAACTCTTCAGCCGCAAGGATATCTTTGCAGTAGATCTGTACGAGGCCGGCCTTGGTGAGCGTATAGAAGGCATGGTCAAGGAACTCTACGCCGGTCCCGGCGCCGTCCGCAAGACCCTGCACAAGTACGTCCAGGCCCGCTAAAAAGCCTCGCATCAGCAAAATAAGCGCATTAGGAATAGTTCCTGGTGCGCTTTTATTGTTATTTTGGTATATTTGCCAAAAACAGGACTGGTTATGAAAAGGATTTCAAAGTGGTTACTCACTCTCGTGATTGTTGGCTTCAGTACGGTATCGGCGCTGGCCCAGAAGGCTAAGGATATTGTGATTCTGTATGAGAATGATGTGCATTGCAGTATTGACGGATATACCAAGCTGGCCGGACTGCGCGATGCCATTGCCAAGGCCGATACGTGTTTCGTCGGTATTGTGAGCTGCGGAGATTTTGCGGCCGGAGCCGATGTGGGTAAGAACTCACAAGGTAAGTATATAGTGGATATACTCCGTTCTGTGGGTTATGATGCCATCACTTTAGGTAACCATGAGTTAGACTATGGAGTACCCCATATCAAGGAACTCATGCAGCAGGCAGGTGCCCCGGTTGTATGCTCTAACCTGTTCGATATGGAAGGCAATCAGATTTTCCCGTCATACACAATACACCAGTACGGAAACAAGCGCGTGGCGTTTGTGGGTGCACTTACGCCACAGACCATGCAGATTGAAAGGAGTGCATTCTATGACGCTGATCGCAACCAGCTTTATGACTTAAAGCGCGATGCAATCTATGATCTGGTTCAGCAAGCCGTTGATGACGCTCGTGCCAAAGGAGCTGATTATGTGATCATGCTCTCACACCTTGGTGAAAGACCCGCCAACCGCGTTGATTCCCATGATCTTATAAGCAAGACCAATGGTATTGATGCATTGCTCGATGCCCATACCCATTCCACAGTACCCTGTGTTTATGTTGAGAACAAGGACGGCAAGCAAATCCCCATCACCCAGACCGGTATCCATTTTGCCAACATCGGCAAACTGATAATAACAACCGGTGGCAAGGTAAGCGTCCAGCTCATGCCCGTAGAAGAAATCACCTGCACCAGCCCCCGGGTAACAGCCGTCACCGACAGCATAAAGTCTCTCCTCCCTTAAGGCAAGTTGCGGTAATACGCGGAAAATTCACTAATTTTGCGGCGTAAAAACACCCCATATGGAGAACATCCGCAATTTCTGCATTATTGCTCATATAGATCACGGTAAGTCAACGCTGGCTGACCGCTTGCTGGAGTACACTCATACCATCAATATCACTGAGGGTCAGATGCTCGATGACATGGACCTGGAGAAGGAGCGCGGCATCACCATCAAGAGCCACGCCATCCAGATGGAGTACGAGTATCAGGGACAGAAATATATCCTGAACCTTATTGACACTCCGGGACATGTGGATTTCTCATATGAGGTATCACGCTCTATCGCTGCCTGCGAGGGTGCAATCCTGGTGGTTGATGCCACACAGGGCGTGCAGGCGCAGACCATCAGCAACCTCTACATGGCCATTGAGCATGACCTGGAGATTATCCCGGTTATAAACAAGTGCGATATGCAGAGCGCCATGCCCGATGAGGTGGAAGATGAAATCATCGAGTTGCTTGGTTGCAAACGTGAGGAGATTATCCGTGCATCGGCCCGCACCGGAATGGGTGTTGAGGAGATACTTCAGGCAATTGTAGAGCGCATACCGCATCCTGTGGGTGATCCCGATGCTCCGCTGCAGGCATTGATATTTGACTCGGTATTCAACTCGTTCCGCGGAATCATAGCATATTTCAAGATTGAGAACGGCTGCATCCGCAAGGGTGACAAGGTAAAGTTCTTCAATACCGGTAAGGAGTATGATGCCGATGAAGTTGGCGTGCTCCGTATGGATATGGTGCCGCGCGACGTGATGACCACAGGCGATGTGGGTTACATTATCTCCGGTATCAAGACATCGACCGAGGTCAAGGTGGGCGATACAATCACTCATGTGGCCCGTCCCTGCGACAAGGCCATTGCGGGATTCGAGGAGTCCAAACCTATGGTGTTTGCCGGCGTATATCCCATTGAGGCCGATGAGTTTGAGGACCTGCGTGCCTCACTTGAGAAACTGCAGCTGAACGATGCCTCACTGAGTTTCTTCCCTGAGTCATCGGCAGCGCTGGGATTCGGATTCCGCTGCGGATTCCTGGGTCTGCTGCATATGGAGATTGTGCAGGAGCGTCTGGACCGTGAGTTTGACATGAGCGTCATAACCACCGTGCCCAACGTATCATACATGGTCTATGACAAGCAGGGTAACGCCACCGAGGTGCACAACCCCAGCGGCATGCCTGACCTTACGCTTATAGACCACATAGAGGAACCCTACATAGACGCATCCATAATCACTACGACCGATTACATAGGCCCCATTATGACTCTGTGCCTTGACAAGCGCGGAGAGCTGGTAAAGCAGCAGTTCATAGCCGGTAATCGTGTGGAGATATACTTCAAGCTGCCACTTGGTGAGATCGTGATTGACTTCTATGATAAACTCAAGAGCATATCAAAGGGTTACGCATCATTTGATTACCATCCCGCAGGTTACCGTCCGTCCAAGCTCATCAAGCTGGATATTCTGCTTAACGGTGAGCCTGTGGATGCCCTGTCAACCCTTACTCACGTGGACAACGCCTATGACCTGGGCCGCCGTATGTGCGAGAAACTAAAGGAACTCATACCGCGTCAGCAGTTTGATATAGCCATCCAGGCTGCCATAGGCTCCAAGATTATTGCCCGCGAGACCATCAAGCAGGTCCGCAAGGATGTGACCGCCAAGTGCTACGGCGGTGACGTATCGCGTAAGCGCAAGCTTCTGGAAAAGCAGAAGAAGGGCAAGAAGCGCATGAAACAGATAGGCAACGTCGAAGTCCCCCAGAAAGCCTTCCTTGCCGTACTGAAACTGGATTAACCAGCGAGGGACACAAAATGAAAGGTTCTATCTGTGCTTCTTTTGATAATATTCCAAGGTGCACAGAACTTTTGAGGTATCGGTATCGGAAACCATGGCCGCCCGTGGGCTTGTGAACGGGAGGGGCCCGCAGCACAAGAAGATGTCCTGGAAGGTAGGAGTTTACTCATGCCTTTCAGGACGTCTTGTTGGGATGTGGGAGGGATAGCGCGAAGCGCGTAGTTTCAGATACTGATACCTCAAAAGTTCTCTTGGAAAGAAGCACAGATAGAACCTTCCATTTGTGTCCTATTACTCCTTTTGATAGAGGAATCGTTTGATACTCTTTTTGGGAGTCTTTTCAAACTCTTCGTGGTAGATGCGTATCTGGGAGATTTTCTCGTAGGCGGGCAGGATGTTGTTCAGTTCCTGACGGTTCTGCTCCATCACCTCGGCTATCTGCTCATCGGTCATGCCGGACTTCATAGCCTCGTCAAAATCGGGATAGACCAGAGCTACCAGCTTATCGGACTCAGAAATTACAACTGACTCGTTTACAAGGTTCATGTTGTTCAGATGATCCTCAATCTCCTCGGGGTAGATGTTCTGGCCCGAAGGACCAAGAATCATGCTCTTGCTGCGGCCCTTAATGAATATGTTGCCGTCCTTGTCCATGATACCCAGGTCACCGGTATACATCCAGCCGTCAGGATCGATGGTCTCCTCGGTCAGTTTCTCGTTCTTGTAATAACCCAGCATAACGTTGGGGCCGCGGCAGATTATCTCACCGGGTACATGCTCGGGATCGTTACTCAGAATCTTGACCTCCATGTTGGGAACAGGCTTGCCGCATGAACCGGGAGCGAATGTGGTCTTGTCGTCGTATGCAATGATAGGACCGCACTCAGTGGCACCGTAACCCACGGTGTAGGGGAAATGTATGGATGAAATGAATCTCTCAACTTCCTGATTGAAGGGAGCACCACCCAGGATTACCTCGTAGAAGTTGCCTCCGAATCCCTTTATCATCTCATCGCAGACCTTCTTCTTGATCTGGTCGTTCACGATGGGCACCTTGAGCAGGAGTTTCATGGACGGAGTCTCCAACTTGGGCAGTATGTTCTTCTTTATGATCTTCTCGATTACCAGAGGTACTGATACGATAAGCATGGGTTTGATCTCACCCAGAGCCTGGAATATGATCTTGGGGCTGGGCAGGCGGGTCAGGAAGAATACGTGGCAACCCTCCAGGAACTCATGGAAGAACTCGAATGCGAATCCGTACATGTGAGCCATGGGGAGCATGGATATTACCTTGTCGCCTGATTTCATGACATACATGACTCTCTTGGCAAACAGATGGTTGCTTATGAGTGAGCGGTAGGGCAGCATGACACCCTTTGAGAATCCGGTCGATCCGGATGTGTAGTTTATCATGGCCATATCATCAAAGCCGGTCTCATAATACTTGACATCCTTCTTGGTGAACTCCTTGGGGTATTTGCGTCCGAACAGCTCGTTCAGGTGCTCGCGTGCATAAGTGAGTTTCTCATTACGTGAAATCACCAGCTGGTATTCGTCAAGAGTGATGATACCCTCTACGTTGGGCATCGAGGCCTCGTTCAGGTTCTCCCAGATCTGGTCTCCTGCAAAGAAGAGCTTGGTCTCGGAGTGGTTTATGATATGGTGAATGTTATCGGCCTTGAACTCATGCAGGATAGGAACCACTACAGCGCCGTATGTGAGTGCTGCTATGCAGGCGGTGCCCCAGTTGGAGCTGTTCTTGCCGCACAGTGCAATGCGGTCACCGGGTTTCAGACCGGCCTCGTCAAAGAGTATGTGCAGCTTGGCAACACGGCGGGCTACGTCGCGGTAGAGCAGGGTAGCGCCTTTATAGTCTGTAAATGCCTCAAGGTCCCAGTTCTTGATTATGGAACCGGCTATGTAAGCATTCAGGTTCTTCTCGGTGAAGACGTTGTCGGATCTGTCGTAGTGATCTATCATATAATGTGTTGTTATTTGTTCAGATTGTAGTTTCTCTCTCCGAATATGGAACTGCCTATGCGTACCATATTGCTTCCGGCCTCAATAGCCAACTCATAATCGCCGCTCATGCCGGCCGATATGGTATTGAAATCAGCGCTGCCGGCAAAATACTTCTGCTTGTATGTATCAAAGAGTTCCTTCAGACGGCCGAACTCACGACGGACCTGAGCCTCATCATCAGTATTGGTGGCCATTCCCATGACTCCGCCGATGGTGATGTTCTGCAGGTCTTTCCACTTGCCCTCGTCAAGCATCTGGGTGCACTCATCGGCCGAGAATCCGAACTTGGTCTCCTCGGAAGCAATGTGCAACTGAAGCAGGCATGTTATGTGACGGTTAAAGCGGGCGGCCTGACGGTCTATCTCGGCGAGTTTGTCATATGTATCAACTCCCTGTATGACCGATACGTACGGCGCCATCATCTTGATCTTGTTGCTCTGGACGTGGCCGATGAAATGCCACTCGATATCCTTGGGCAGAACCTGACTCTTGGCTGTCATCTCCTGAACCTTGTTCTCACCGAATATACGCTGTCCGGCATCATAAGCCTCCTGGAGCATCTCGACCGGGTGGGTCTTGGATACTGCTACAAGCGTTACTCCTGGGGGGAGTGTGGCTTTGATTCGGTTCAGGTTCTCTTTAATGTCCATATAAAACGGAAAACGCTGCAAAGTTACTTTTAGGACACCACTAAGGTTTTAAAAATGTCCATTATTTGATTTAACGTGCACACTTTAAAATAATGTGTGCATCATTTAGTCCTTCGGATGATGCTTTCACCTTTATCTTTCCCTTTCTGGAGTCGTTTTGCACAACTACCAGACACTTTCCGTAAAACGCCTTGCGCTTATTGTCCTTGAAACGCTCCAGCGATATGGGGCTTCCGTTGTCAACTCCGGCGATGAATCCCTTTCCTTCAATCTGGAACTGCACCAGGTTGTCGGCGTTGGGGCACAGGTTGCCGTCCTTGTCCAGAATCTCGACGGTCACAAAACTAAGGTCTGTCCCGTTGCTTTTTATTTTGCTCCGGTCGGGTGTCAGACGAATCTGTGCGGGCTCGCCTGCAGTATGTATCTCCCGGCTGGCAGTCTCGACTCCGTCTTTGCGGGCCACAACCTTGACTGTGCCTGGCTCAAAAGTCACGTTCCAGACTACATGCAGATGCTCTGAGTCCTTGCTGCGAATACCCTGTGACTTGCCGTTTATGTAGAGCTCCACCTCATCGGCATTGTTGTAATAGCACCACATGTCAATCTGCTGTCCGGGCTCCCAGTTCCAGTGGGGGAACAGGTGCAGCACGGGGGTATCGGTCCACTCTGACTGATAGAGGTAATAGATGTCCTTGGGGAATCCGGCCAGGTCAACTATCCCGAAGTATGAACTGCGGGCGGGCCAGCCGTATGGGGTGGGCTCACCAATGTAGTCAAATCCGGTCCAGATATACTGTCCTGCCACAAAGGGCTGGGAGTTAAGGAATATCAGGTTCTCCTCATGATGGCTGCCCCACGGGGTGGCAACGTTGTCATATGCAGAGCATGAGAATGTCTCGTTAAAGTAGGGACGGTCCCAGCGCACCGGGCGCGTCATCATCTGTCCGGACGGCATCTCATAGAACCCGCGTGTCATCAGGGCCGATACGCTCTCGGTTATTATGAACGGCTTGCCGGGGAAAAGACGCGGTACTGACGGTACGTTCTGGTTATGGTAGTTGTAGCCAATCACATCGATGGCACCGGAGCGGAAAAGGTGGTTGCCGGGACTGGGCTCATTGCAACCGGCAGTTACCGGACGGGTGGGGTCAAGTTCCTTAATTATCTCTGTCAGGCGGGCGGTAATCAGTGAATTAACGCTCATTTCACCCTCCTTGGCCAACTGGTCCTCGCTGTGTCCCATGTTAAGTATAAGGTTGGCCTGCTCAAGGCTCAGGGTATCGGCCTTGGCATCGGACCACTGCTCAAGTACCTCGTTGCCTATGCTCCACAGCACTATGCTGGGGTGGTTGCGGTCACGTACCACAAGGTCGGTCAGGTCACGCTCATACCACTCATCAAAGAAACGGGCATAGTCGCGCTCGGTCTTGTGGCGGCGCCACATGTCAAAAGCCTCATCCATTACCAGGAATCCCATGCGGTCGCACAAGTCAAGCAGTATGGGCGAGGGTGGGTTGTGTGAGCAGCGTATTCCGTTGCAGCCCATCCCTTTGAGTATCTGTAATTGACGCTCTATGGCACGCTCGTTAGTTGTAGCGCCCAGACAGCCCAGGTCATGGTGGTTGCAAACACCGTTTATGCGTACATGCTCTCCGTTCAGGAAGAATCCGCTGTCGGCGCGGAACTCTATGGTGCGGATTCCGAACGGGGTAGAGTATGTGTCAATGGTCTTTCCGTTCAATCTTATTTCTGTAATCATGGTGTACATGTAAGGGTCATCGACACTCCACAGGTGTGGCTCTGTCATGTGAACCTGCTGCTGAATGGTGTTCTTGCCGTTAGAGGCTACCAGATGGCCTGCAATCATGGACACTCACTTGCCTTTGTCATCCACTATACCGGACCATACAGTTATTTCAGCAGGATCTGGACTGTCGTTTTCTATGGTGACTTCAACGTTTACGATTGTGGCTTGATCTGTAATTTCTGTGTTAATGTATGTACCCCATTGGGCTACATGTACCGGGGTGGTCTTCACTATCCTCACGTCACGGTAAATGCCGCACCCCGAGTACCAGCGGCTGTTGGGTTGGTCGGAGTTATCGACCTTTACTGCTATAACGTTTTCACCTTCCCAGTTGATGTATTGTGTCAGGTTATAACTGAATGATATATATCCGTATGGGCGTGTACCCAGCAAGTGCCCGTTTATATAGACCGAGCTGTTCATATAGACGCCGTCAAACTCTATGCTGAACACCTGGCCTTTATCCTTTTTGGAAACCTTAAATGTCTTGCGGTACCAGCCTATGCCGCCGGGCAGCGCGCCGCCGCCTGTGCCGGATGGGTTGTGCTCGTCAAAATCGCCCTCAATGGCCCAGTCATGGGGCACGTCAAGGGTGCGCCAGCCACTGTCATCGAACTCAATATCAGCGGGATTACTGTCGGACTCAGGATTAAGGCAGAACTTCCAATCTTTGTTGAAATCAATCACCTCCCTTGCGCCAAGACAGGTTGCGTATAGGGAAAACAGAAATATCAGTATGTGTTTTAGCCGTTCCATAAAGGCAAAGATAAACCGAAAATGCATATCTTCGCGTTCAGTTATGGAGAAGTTTCTGGCCAGACGTTTGTATGGTAGGGACGAGGGCGTAAAAGGCGGCTCCCGTCCGGCTATCATCATTGCTACTGCAGGCATAGCGGTGGGGCTGATGGTAATGATATTGACAATGTCGGTAACCAGAGGCTTCAAATGTCAGATTCGGGACAAGGTGATGGGATTCTCTCAGCATATTACCGTAACCAACACTTACGTGGGTATGGGCATTATTGAAGATCCGGTAACTTGTACTGACTCCGCATTCAAGGCATTGTCCAACCTGGAACTTGTTAAGCGTGTACAGCCATTTGTGAACAAGCCCTGTATTGTGCGCACCGATGAGGCTTTCCACGGATTCATGCTCAAGGGCATAGACGCCAATTATGACCGCACTTTCCTTAATCAATATATGCTGGAGGGTGGTTTCCCTGAACTTCAAGACTCTTTGGGGTCCAACTGGATAATCCTGTCCCGCACCATAGCCGATATGCTGGGACTGGAAGTGGGTTCCAAGGCAGATGTCTATTTTATGCAGAACCAGGTGCGAATACGCAGGCTAACTGTTACAGGAATATACGAGACAGGTTTTCTGGAGTATGACCGTATGTTCGGTGTTTCGGAACTGGCATTGTTGCAGCGCCTTAATGAATGGACTCCCGATGAATATACAGGACTTGAAATACGCCTTAAAGATTACCAAAGGATCGATGACGGATATAGTCAGGTTCGTGGTGTGATGAATGAACTGGAAAGCATTAATGATGAGGATTATCTGGTTCAAACAATGTATGATACACATTCCGGCCTTTTTGCCTGGTTGGATGTGCTTGACCTTAATGTTTGGATCATTCTGGCACTCATGCTGGGTATTGCGGGATTCACCATGATTTCCGGCCTGCTAATTATAATATTTGAGCGAACCGCAACAATAGGTACTCTCAAATCTATGGGTGCATCAAACAGTACCGTAAGAAAGGTGTTCCTGCGACTGGCATCATATATAATCATTAAAGGTATGGCGATAGGTAATGTGGTTGGAATAGTTATCTGTTTTGTTCAGCAGTGGTTTCATATAATTCCGCTGGATCCTGCCAATTACTATCTTGACAGCGTACCAATGCAGATTGGCTTGGGATGGCTCATCATCCTTAACGTGGTAATGTTCATCCTTTCCATGCTGATGATGCTCATTCCAAGTGCAGTCATCTCAAGGATAGTACCCTCCAAGTCAATCCGGTTCGAGTAGGGCGCTATCTTGTAAATCAAATTATCATTTACTTGTTGAACAGGTTTGAGTATTGTTCGGGATTCTCCTTGATGGAGTTATACATGTACTGTATGTTGTCAATAACAGCCTGACTGTCCTCCATATTGCTGCTTTTTTCCAACATCAGGCAACTCTCCAGCAGGAATACGTATGCTGCATTGAATACATGATCACCGCTGTCATTGAAATCTGTAACCACCTTGGCCCCTCTTTCATTTAGGAATGCAGCCATCCGTACGCTTGCCTGCCATGTCATATAGGAGTCACCAGGGCTGTGCATTACAAAGAACTGTGTATTTGGATTGGGCTTCCACTGGACTGTTGAGTCGCAAAGTGAATTCTCACGGAACTTGTGGTACATGGTAAGGCCTACACCCTGGGTCCAGTCACGGGCAGCCGGGGTTAGGATTTGGTCAACGGTCTTTTCCATACCTATCCGCTCGTTTATGCCGTCAGTGTTGTAGCTTTTGTCAAGAATCCATTCCTGAATGCTGTCACACAATGGCGGCATGAATATATCATCGTACCCGAGTCCAAGATTGTACGTCTCATTGTAAGCTACCATGATGAGCGGCAGCGCACAAACAAAACTGGTCGTGTTCTTATTGACATAATCCTGCCATACTATGTTTATGTCAAACGGTGAGGCTCCTACTGCCGTCAATGCTATGTCGATGTCGGGGCGGTTCTCGTCAATAAATCTCTGTATGCCTATGGCCTGCATTCCTGCACTTGAATAGCCTACATTTGAAACAGGTATACTGTCTGTCTTAAACTTAAGCGAATCCAGAATCTCCATTGCGGCATCCCAGCAATCCAACGTCTCTACTGCGGTTATTTCCGGGCAGCAGTAAGCCTGAGGCTTGTCTACAGTGAGAGTCCATCCATACAGGTCTGATGATATTGCTATGGTGTTCTGTTGATTGTTCATGAAAAACTCAAGTTCAGACTGTGTGTTGAGCGTCAGACGCTCGTTTCTGGAGGCGTGAGTCCACTGGGTGACAATAAGCAGGTGTCTGGGATCGGCTTCCTTGTTGAACACGGCACGCGGCATACTGATGCTTCCCGTAAGACGGACAGGAGTCTTTAGGTCCGGACCTACGCTGTTGTACTCAAAGATGATCTGATCACATTCTGATCTGAATTGCCCTCCGGCAAGGTCTGCCAGTACGGTTTTCTGTCGGTCCGGATTTATTATCTCCCAGTCAAGGGAATATGTGCGCTGCGGAGTTCCGGGGTTGACATCTATTTTTTCTTCTTCATCATCTTTTACTCCGTCAAGTATTTCTTCAGAGCACGATGAAACAGATACTGCAATCCCTGAAAAGAAAAATACGGAGGCAAGTACGCCAGAACTGAAATTTCTGATAATCATTTTAATACAATTCATTAATCAAATAGTCAGATTAGAAAAGACTGGATTGGTACTGAGATACTCCCGGACTCCATTTGTTATCCAGGATTTCATGAACCAAGTCGTCATGTATCTCAAGGAAGAAGGATCTACCCACATCACCATGATCAAAGTAGTTTTGGAATTGTACTACTTTAATATTGTCAAATCCCCAATTCCTTCCCACAGATATTATATTGTCATACGGTACCACCGTATCCCATAGTCCGTGGAAAAATGTGAACTGCGTGGGATAATTATGGGTGCCGGTTAAAGACCCTATTTTGGCTTTTAAGACATAGCTTGGTTTCAAATCGAAGTTGTCAAACAGTCTGTTTTTCATCAGACAGTTTTTGAGTACATTTAATTTATTGAGCAATTCCGGATTGTCTGTGGGTTGCTTGCCATCGCGGAAAAACTCGAATACCTCTTTTTTGAAAGCGTCCGATGCGCTCACCTTGGTATGGTCTGTGACTTTCATCGATCCGGGATTGTCACCCAGGGCATATTCACAGTGAGTGGTAGGATGTATCTTTTTATTGATACGTTCAAATATTCCGGAATTACAGAAACTTTCCGAGAAGAAATCGCTCGGCTTAAGTTCGGCTTTAATTGCATCCTTATCCGTCTCACACAGGCCTAGCAACATCAGAGCCGGTGCTACAGGCATGGATAGCCAGTTATTTTTGCAATAATACTCCAAGGTGGCAAGCGGATCATACGGACCATCTGCGCATACTGCTCCTACAATGGGGTTCGCAAAGGATCTGGCCCAATTGTCGTTGATATGTTCAAGCCAATATCTGTAAGTGGCGGCAGCAACTGCTCCTCCCTGAGAGAATCCTTCCACTACCACTCTTCCATCACTGAATTCCTCGCCATGATCATTTTTAAACCAGTTTATTGCCACATTGAGTGCCTTTATGCACTGACGGGCCTGCACTTCGCGTATCAGGTAAGGTTGTTTGGAGTCTACTGAGGATCCGAATCCTTCATAGTCAGGCATTACCACCAGGTAGTTTTCGGTCGTAGCCCACTCGGCACCTAAAAAGCAGGCGTCGTTGAGTCCCTGAAAACCTGTGGCAGTGGGCCTTTCATTATTATCTGTTATTGTATAGTGACAGCCCAGGATAATGTTCTTGGCATCAATGTTTACAAAAAAGCGGGTTGGATAAACTACCAGCATGGACATTCTTTTAGTCTTGCCGTCAGCGCCTATGTCATCATAACTGATTACGGCACGCCCCATCTCCAGTATCTGTCCTGTTATGGCCTCCAGGCTGTTGCCGGGTTCTACGGCAAAAATGGAGTCGGCCGTACGTTCTGCGAATGCCTGAATACGGTCATATTGAGCTTTGTAGTACTCAAGCATTGCCGTGTCCTCTTTTGTTTCACTGTTTGCATTGGATTTGTTCTGTATGCGCTTTCTCATCTCATCCAGGATGTTGAATGTGGTATCTTCAACCACCTCTATCTGAGATGCGTCATACTTGAAATACTCGTTGAGTTCGGCCTCCTCAGGGCTGATTGCGTTGTCAGCCGAATCATCATTATCTGAGCATGAGGAGAAAAAGGCGGTTCCAGCTCCTGCCACCAGTATGCTCAATGCATACCAACTTAAAAGTCCTTTTTTCATAATCTGTTATTTAGTTTTTTATTCCGTATACAACGAATTCTTCCGGAGTGGTGCTGTAAAGATTGCCAAAAAATTCCGCATTGACAAGTTTTACATGTGATCCTATCGTATTTTGCATGCAATAAAGGTAGAAATCACGATATGATGCCGTGGGATTGGCTGTGAGATAATTCACTACGTTCCTTGTAAACCGGTCATACATCCAGGTACCGTAACGTCCAAGTACGGCACTCCAGTTTTCGGCCCAGGACTGCTCGTCACCGCTGGCACCGGCCATTGCCAGAACACCTGTCAGACCATGAAGCGGTTTAATGACACCTTCACTGTAACAAGGCTCCACTATTGCCAGGATTTTGCGGTAACTCATCTGTTCTGCCGTCTGGCGCAGTAGTGGGGCGGTCATGCCGTTGCCTGCTGCGGTTTCTCTCCAAACCAACTCGTCTATCCCGCCGTGATTGACGTTGCGTCCGTGACCGCTCCAATATATCAGTATGTTGGCTCCTTCATCCTGCGGCAGTACCACAGGCAGATGGGTTGATCTTTTTCCGATAAGTATATCTGCTATGTCTGCAGCGTCAAGGCTGTCGGTGTCATAATCAACAACGGCTGCCGGATATTCTACATCAAAGAAGGTGTATCCTTCAAACTGTTGGGCCCACTGCCGGTTGGTTATGGAATCATTGCCTCCCAACAGGTCATGTCCCAGCATGTTGTTCCTTATTACGCCAGGTTCGTTGTTCTGGGGATCATTAGACAGAGCGCCGTCTATAATCAGGATGATATGGTCATCGTCAAAACCATTCTGGCGCAGCATCTGATATAAGGACAGGACATCGGCCTGATGACGGTAGTTATTCATTCCGTTGCTGCCTTGTACCAGCACAGCATACTGGTCATTCAATGAGGGGTAACTGATTGCCTGATCCTGACCTGATACCATATCGGCAAAATCCTTCAATGCCGATTCCTCGTCAAAATCAGACTCCCATGAAAGCCTGTCATCAGTCTCCAGTCTGCCGTTGGGCCCGTAATAGGTCTCGTGGACAATGCTGTTGTCATTAATCTGCCAGTGTACATATGTGGTGCGTGCCATCTGCATGCAGGTTTCCTGGTCAAAGGTGATAAGACCGGAGGCACCTGACAGGGGGCGGAATTCTGCTCTGTCATAAGAGTCAAGATATCCCCTTATATCTGCTGCACGCCATGCAGGTTGTGTGATGACTTCTGCTCCATTGCCGCTGTAGTTGTGTTCAGTACACATCATGGATATAAAGGAGTTTATCCACCCGTTCATATCCGGCGTATATGCAGAAACCGGGATAGATGAGGCATACCGTTCATATAAAACCGATGCAAGTCCTGCCAGCAGCAGACCGTCGTAGAACTTGCACTCTGCAAATGTGGGCTTTACTCCGAAACGTTGCTCGTAAGCCCGGGCGAATCCGGTAGTCGGGTCGGCATACGGTGAGAAACCATGACATCCCTGTAGTCTTGAGGTACTGCTGCCTGCAAGCCCTTCTTCACTGATTGCAGGAAATACATAATAAGTTCCAGAATTATCGCTTATGCCCGAAACCTCAACCAACTGTTGAGTGGTTTCAATTACGCAGAAACTGGCTGTGTTGCCCTGGCCGGCGTCTGTCCGGTCCTGATATGCGGCCAGGGCATTCAGCAGTTCCTGTGTGGTGGCAAACTGCATGTTGACGTCCAGGTTTATCTTCAGATTACCGGTGTGAAAGGGTGCCCAGCTATAAAATGTCTGTCCGAACTTGTCGGCTGGTGAGAATACGGCGCAGTTAAGGTCCTTGTCGACCGCATTAGACTGTGCCTGTATCACATAGTGTTTCAACATTGTCTCTGTCAGGGCCACATCGCTCTCACAAAGAGGCCAGAAGAAGGACTCTTTATTTGTGGTTTCCCTGTTGCCTGCTGTTGATACGGCATAACGGCGCATTATTTCCTCACTGGTGAGGGTAGGGGCGATAAGTGGCTTGCGGTTTTTCTGGCAGGCAGCGGCAAATTGAGCCATACTTTCATTGCCGAACGGTCCTATTATGGCTGTTACATCTTCTCTTGCTGCCAGTTGTCTGCCCAGTTCTTCCAGGTCCGCGTTCAACTCGTCATACCATTCAGGTTGGAGCTTTATCTTCAACGTATCATTTTTAAGAGCCTCATCAAAGTTTCCGATAAACCACTCAGCCGTACGTTCCATGCGTATCTTGGTGGCTTCATCGCCAATGGGTGCCACTATAGCTAACTTATGTACGATGGTATCTTTATCTGCTTGAGGGACCTGAACGTCATCCTTGTCACATGATAACATGATAAGAGTTAAACAGGCAGACAGGATCAGTGCTGTCAGATTTAAGATTCCTGTTGATGTATAGCCCTTTATAATCATTTTTGTATCCAGCTGTCAGAACAGACTTACAGGATGGGTAAAGTATGTGTCAGTATATGGCTCATTCTTGAGTGTGAAATGCCACCACTCAGTGTCTAAAGGCCTGAACCCGTGGCTTGTCATGGCGTTGCGCAGGATCATACGGTTCCTGAACTGCTCTTCGGTAATGGAACGTCCGGTTGGACTCTTGCTGTTGTCTCCCGTGTATTGTCCTGTCTTGGGATCGCCGCAGAAATCAGGATGGCTTTCAGGGCCGAACCAGTCAAACGTACCACCCATATCCACTTCCTTCTCAGTAGCCATATCAAACAGAGTCAGATCAACGGTCGATCCCCTTGTATGTCCGCTTTTTGCCATGATGTATTCCTGCTCAAAGAGTACACTTTTGTCAAGGTCAGGATAGAAATAGGGTTTCATCAGGGTGTCCGATATGTTCTCTGCCCAACGTACAAAATGATCCACCGCCATCTGCGGGCGGTAGGCATCGTAGATTTTAAGGCGGTAACCCCTTGCAATAACGTCATCACTGACTTCTTTGAGTGCCGCTGCGGCTTCTTTGGTAAGTTGCGCTACCGGCTGGTCGTAACCGTCTATGCGTGTTCCAACAAAGTTGTATGTGCCATAGTAGCGGATTTCAAGTATGGCATCCGGAATGACATCGGTCAGGATTACCATCTTATTGTGAAACTCAACGTCTTTGTGGCTGTCTCTGAAACAACCTGTCAATATCAGACAGCCCAAAAGTAATATGGATAAAATCTTATTCATAAGAATATGCTTTTTGTTACAACAATGATGCCATTCCGGCTCTCAGTTCCGGCATGGGGCATTTGGTATCCCGTTCCACAATCAGGGTCTTGAGCCCTGCATATGGGCGTATCTCTTCCTCGATATCCTTTAACGGACGGTCTGTCCCGAAGTACGCAGGTGCAAAGTTCTTCCAGAACTCTATGGCCAGGGACTTGGGCATGTGGAATGTCTCCCGGATAAAACTCTCTTCACTAAGACAACAGCACAGATAGACCATTCCTACGTCAAACATGTTGTATCCGTAGCAGAAATCTCCAAGGTCTATGAAGTAACGGTCCGATCCGGCAAATATGGCGTTGCTGTACTGCAGGTCACCATGAATGGCTGTGTCGGAATCAGGAGCATCCGATATGAACCGGCCAATACGGTCTTTCTCTGTTGTGGTAAAGAACGGGTTCTCAGTCAGCAGACGGTAATAACGGTCCTTGACGCACTCAAACTGTGTAGTATCAACATGGGTGGCGTGCAGTTTCAGGCACATATCGGCAAACTCACGGGCGTATTGTCCCACCAGTTCCGGGTTGTCGCCTGTAGCGCGTGAATAGGATTTCTTGCCGTGTATGCGGCGGAACCTTATTCCGTACCGGCCGTCGTCAGTAACCACGTAGTCACCGGGCTCCGGGGTAGGGATACCCATGTCATAAACCTTGCGGGCCAGAATCATTTCATCCAGAGGCTGTTGAATCTTTCCGGGCATATAGAGTTTCAGCATAAGGTCCGGATTCGTCTTATGGTCATAACTCTCACCGTTGGCACCTCCGCCAAACAATGTATAGTCGTCAAGGCTTATTCTGATTGGTTCAGTCATTTGTTTCCGAATACCTGATTTATGAGCGTTTCAAATTCCTGAAATGCAAATGTATCCTTAAGGTCACGGAGTGCATCGGCCAGACCACGGTAATGCCATTCGTGTTCCCTGGGGTCGTTTACATGGAACAGGTTCCATAATGCATCGCCCTGAACGGCATAGTCACGCGCAATGGCGCGCATATTGGACAGTTTGTCGCCCATTGCAACTATTTTGGCATCACTCGAAACCCGGGCCAGGCGGTCAATGGCAGCCTGCTTGCGCTCGTGCCAGGTCTTATTCTCGGACTTACCTTCCATAACGGCATCGGTCTCGGCTGCCACCAGAGATGCAATCCTTTCTCCGAATTCAGAGCGGATCTGATCAACGGTCACATCAGTATCTTCTACTGTGTCATGTAATGCGGCAGCTGCCAGGATTTCCTGGTCAGAGGTTATGGTAGCTGCAATCGACACGGCTTCCATGGGATGTACTATATACGGGAATCCCTTGCCACGACGCTCTGTCCCGGCGTGAGCACGTACCGCAAAGATTATTGCACGGTCCAGAATGGCTGTATCAACAGGGGCGTTTGCCATAAGGAAAACCTTCTTTAATCCTGTATCTCAAAAAGGTTCAGGAAGCCGGTCATCATGAACACCGAACGGATATCATTGTTGATGGCTTTTACTATGATCTTGCCACCCTTGGAGGCAGCTGCCTTGCGCAGGGAAAGGAACAGACGCAGTCCTGAACTGGAGATGTATTCAAGTTCGGTGCAGTCCAGAATAATGGTTCCTGCGGCAAACTGCATAAGATTGTCAAAATCGCCACTTACCTCCTGTGAAGCGGGAGTGTCCAAACGTCCTATCAGCTGAGCTGTAGTTACAGAGTCCTTTGTGTTTACTTTTATTTCCATATCATTATTATTGTTGTTTTAATCATCAGAATCTCCGAGTATAAGAATAAGCATATCGCCCGGCAAGAGTTTCATGCTGCCGTGAGGCACCAGATATTTTTCACCCCTGTGTACCATAACTACACGTATTCCGTGAGGCAACCGGAGGTCACGGAGAGTGTCACCGCCAGCCAGGTCCTGCTCTGAAACGGTATGGTCACGCAACATTCCCATATATTCGGGTATCTCCATTCCGAATGTCTTTACCTCGGGGTCATCCTCTATTGAGAGGTTGAGCAGATGCGCCATGGGTGACACGGTCATACCCTGAACAAGAAGTGACAGAAGGGTAATGAAGAATACTATGTTGAATATATCGCTTGATCCGTCCACACCTTCCAATACGGTGTAAAGAGCAAACAGTATAGGGCCGGCTCCCTTGAGTCCTACCCACGATGCCAGCAGTTTGGCCCTGAATGAGAGTCCTCTGAAAGGCAACAGGCTCAGTATGATTCCGGCAGGACGGGCAATGAACATGATGAACAGCCCTATAAACAGTGCAGGCCACATGATGTGGCTCATCTCTGACGGCTTGGCCAACAGTCCCAGAAGAAGGAACATCATAAGTTGTGCCAGCCATGTGATACCTTCTGAGAACAGCAGGATATTTTTTCTGTGGGGCAATTCCTTGGTGTTTCCTATAATGATGGCTGTGATATAGAGAGCCAACAGTCCGTTTCCGCCCAGGAAAGAAGCCGCACCGTTTGAGAACAGCGTTATGCTCAGAATCAGGATGGCGTACATGGGACTGGAACTGAGGTTTATCCTTGTAAGCAGCCATCTTGCGGCATGCCCTAATGCCATTCCAACTGCAAAGCCTATGGTTATCTGCTTGATCAGGATCCAGATACCCAGCAGGATTATACTCCATGTTCCGGATATGCCGGAGACAGATTCCAATGATTCCATTATCTGGACCAGCAGAATGGTAAGCACATATGCCATGGGGTCGTTGCTTCCGGATTCAAGTTCCAGCAAAGGTCCCAGATTCTCGCGCAGGGTCAGACGGCGGCTGCGAAGGATTGAGAATACCGAAGCCGAATCAGTTGATGACATGACTGTTGCCAGAAGCATGCATCCCATCAGGGTCTTGCCGGCTCCGCCAATCTTTTCTCCCAAAACGAACCAGATGAATGTACCTGTAATCACAATGGTCAGGAAAACACCCAGAGTGGACATGGATATGCCTTTACGGATAATGGGACGTGTCTCATCCAGTGAGGTCTCAAGACCGCCTGACAGCAGTATTATGGTCATGGCCAGATGTCCCAGAAACTCTGTGACATGAAGGTTGTCTATGCGTATTCCTATACCGTCCTCACCCGCCAGCATTCCTATCAGAAGGAAAAGCAACATGGCGGGAACGCCGTATTTGATGCCCACTTTGGCCAAAAGTATGGCAACGAACATTAGCAGTGATGTAAGCAGGATAATGTTTCCTGTTGTGAGGTCTATATTGAATATTGACAGAGGTAATATCATCATTCCTGTGGTATGCTCAGTTTCTTGATTAATGTAAGTATGTTGTGACCGCCGGTGCGCTCGTAATTGATGCGGTCGGTTATCTGGCGGATAAGATGTATCCCCAGACCTCCTATGGCACGGTCTTCGGCACTCTGTGTGATATCGACTTCCGGCTTGGCGGTGGGGTCGAACGGCTTACCCGTATCTGTTATGATGAATGTCATCTCCTTGCCGTCAGATTTGGCTTCAATCGTTACGTCGCCTTTGGAGCCTTGGGGGTAGGCGTAATTCATTACATTGACTACAGCCTCTTCGATGGCCAGGTTGAGCTGCATTGTGGTGGGGGCGTCAAATCCGTTGGCCTCGCAGACCTCATCTATGAAAGAGTTGAGTCTGGGAATCCTGCTCAGGTCATTGGAAAGAGTTAAACTGCGCTGGTAAACAATATCTTCGTTGTGCCTGGTGTATTGTATGGCCAACATAGTAAGGTCATCGCTTTGGTCTGCTTCGCCCACAAATGCGTGAACGGCATCGGTCATACGTTCTATTATTACTGTCGGGCTGAATGAGCGGTCTTTCTGCAGTTGCTGTGCAAGTTCCTTTACGCGATCCATCTCAAACTGGTCATGAGACATGTTCTCGGCTTCAGTGAGTCCGTCAGTGTACAGAAAAATGCTGGTGTCGGGATCTATGACGGTCTCCTGCTGACTGAACTTCCATTTGGGCATGACTCCTACAGGCAGGTTTGAATCAACGGGAAGCATTCCCGCACCGGTGTTACCTATCAGGAAAGGCGCATCGTGTCCTGCATTGCAGTAATGCAGACGTCCGGTAGGCAGATCCAGAACACCCACAAACAGAGTGACAAACATATTGGACTCATTGTCCTCGGACATTACGTCATTCAGGTTGGAAACTATTTTGCAGGGTTGTGCCTCACGGGCCGAAATGGTTCTGAACAGTGCTTTGGTAACCATCATGTAGAGAGAGGCGGGGACTCCCTTGCCGGATACGTCACCTATGCAGAAGAACAGTTTCTCATCCCGGATAAAGAAATCAAACAGGTCACCTCCCACCTCTTTTGCCGGGGTTAGTTTGCCGAACAGGTCTATGTCGTCACGATCAGGGTAGGGCGGGTATATCTTGGGTATCATGGCCATCTGAATGGCGCTTGCTATCTGAAGCTCACCCTGAATACGTTCCTTCTGCTCGTTTAGCTTCTGATACTCCATCTGTTTCTTGGCAACGGTACGTAATATCAGGATAATCATTCCAATACCGAGTATCTGGAGGAGCTTTACAATCATGCCGACACGACGTATGCTTGCAAAAATCTCACTCTCGGGGATGACTATGGACATGGACCATCCGGTGCGCTCCACAGGTGAGAAATATACTTGGCTGGATATTCCGCGGTCTGTTATCCTAATGTTTCCGGACTCTCCGGAGAGCATGGAATTGCTCAGGTCTTTGAATGACTCGTTGTCACTGCGGGCCTGAATGTCCTGTATGTTGGTGTTCATGACCAGTGTCTCTACGGGGCATACCATAACCTGACCACTCCGGCTCAGCAGGACGCTGAATGCGTTGGGATAGACCGATATGTTACCTACCAGGTCGTTCAGCCAGTCCAGAGAGATATCGGCCGTGATGACTGCGGCAATATTGCCTTTGGCATCACGCAACGGAAGCGAGTAGGTTGTCATTAGCATCTCGCCGCCACCCTCGTCCACATAAGGCTCGGACCAGTAGCCGGCATCAAATTCAAGAGGTTTGGTAAACCACTCCTGCGAGGGATAGTCATACTCCCGGGTGGCAAGTGACTTGTACTTAATTAATCCTGTGCCCTCCTCACGGTAGCTGTAAGGGGCAAACAGGTTGTGGGTTTTGTCATATCCGGGTACAAAGGCTACGGTCGATCCTACAACCACCGGATTGTCCTTAACAATGCGTTCCGTGACACGACCCATGCTGTCGGGAACCTCCAGACACCACTGGGCAATCCATATACTGTTGCGTACTGCCGCCTCGGCCTGATTGATTACATCCATGATACGGGCCTTGGTGGTCTCCATCTGGCTCTCGGCACGCATGGAAGCCTCATTCCTTATACCTTTCTGTGAGAATACGTACTGTGTTATTGATGTCGCTTCGAGAGTAATAGCGGCTATAAAGATGAGAAACAGTCCTACCCTTGCTGACTTTTTCTCGATATCTGTAAGTTTACGTTTCTCTTTTTTCATAGTCGAAAAAATTTGGGCATTCAGTTGCCGGTGTTCATAAAAGGAAGGTCTTTGGACTGTTCCAACATCATCTCGGCAATTGCCGTGTTGCTCTCTGACTCTCCGTTAAGCAGGTCAAACATATATTTCAATCCAACCTTGCCGCCTCCGTTCTTGAGGATGTATGCTATACACAGGTTTTGCGGACCTATGGAGGAAGCTATGATATCAAGATCAGTGAGTCCTATCTGATAACATGCAATCTGGTATGCTCCATCTGAGTAATTCTTTACAATCGATGCAATGTCTCCCAGGGTCTTGAGCCCCATTCCCTTGAATACGGCCAGATAGGGCATGAGCGGCACATCCTGGATCTCGGCCTGGTTTATGGATGCAATACGTTTGTTCAGTTGACCGAACGGATTGAGTTCAAGATAGCTGCGGAAAGTATCTCCGTCAATTGAAACCTCATCCAGATCGCCCGATTTTACAAGCGCCTGAACGCGGCGGCGGTAATCGGTCAGTTCTATGCGGATTTTACTGAACTCATCATCCACCAGCTCAAGCATACCAGCCAGACGGCTCATGTTGCGCATGTAACCCTTTGGAATCTCTACTCCCGACTTGTAGCCTGTATCATGGTTCATATTGGCCCATGCATGCTGAAGCAAGGTACGCATCTGTATCTCAAACCGGTAAGGAAAACCGGGTATGGAGCAGATATAGTGAAGAGACAGATAACCGAAACTGTCTATCTCATGTATCTTGCGCTTGTCTACCGAGTTGTCCCAATCCACGGTAAAAAGGCGTTCCACAGCCGATGCGACAATATCAACATCATCTATATAGAATGTGATGATTCTGAGTCCAAGAATATCTGTCAGGTCTGCCAGAGTTGAGTACTTATTTCCCTTGAGCTCCAATTTGCCTGCCAGTGAATCATATTCCTTTATGCGGGACTCCAGTGCAGCAACAAGCAGCCCAGCCTCAGATAAAGTCCTTTTTAACATGTCCCGCACCTGAACTTCCACTTCCCTGAACCGCGGGAGATTATCCCTGTATTCCTCAAGTATAGCTTCACAGTGTGGGTCAAGATGTCGGTTTTTTGACATTTTGCTTTCTAATTTCCTGTTAGTCTCCAAAGATAGCTTTTTTGTTTGGTTCTACAATGATAAAACCTTATATTTACGGAACAAAATATAATTAATTAGGATGGATATTCTGATATACATAATCTGTATTGTCCTGGGCATTGCGGTGGGGCTTCTGATAGGCCGTAACCGCAAGAGGGAGAATGAATTGGAGACTCAGGTAAAAGTTCTTGAATCACGTAATGCCAGCCTGACTGAGCAGGCTGCCCGGGACAAGGAGGAGTGGCAGGCACACACCCGCGATATGCTGGATGCGCAGCAGGCTAAGTTTGACGAGACCATTGCCAAGGTGACCGCTCAGATGAAATCGGCCACGGAGGATATTCTAAAACGCCGTCAGGAGGAGTTTGCTTCGTCCAGCAATACCAGCATCGGCCAGATAGTGAATCCGCTTAAGGAAACCATTGACAGGATGAAGGAAGCAATGCAGGAAAACACCATCAGGCAGACCTCAATAAGCAGTGAGATAAAGACCCAGGCTGAGAATATGATGCGCCAGAGCGCCGCAGCCAAGGAGAGTGCCGATGAACTTACCCGCGTTTTCCGTCATGCCGGACGTGTACAGGGTAACTGGGGTGAGATTGTACTTAATGAGTTGCTTGAATCTCAGGGGCTGACAGAGAATGTGCATTACGAGTTGCAGTCATCCATCCGCGACGCGTCGGGTGATGTGGTTCGTAATGACAATGACCACGGTATGCGTCCTGATGTGATCCTGCATCTGGACCAGAAACGGGAAGTCATCATAGACTCAAAGGTTTCGCTTACCGCATTCATGGATTATGTCAATGCCGAGGATGAGAATGACAGGCAAAAGTACCTAAGGGCACATGTGGAGAGTATTCAGAAACATGTAAAGGAACTTGCGGCCAAGGATTATTCATCGTATGTCAAGCCGCCCAAGGTCAAGATGGATTACGTGATTATGTTTGTGCCAAATACCGGTGCTTTGTGGGCTGCTATTGGTGCACAGCCCGATCTGTGGCGCAATGCAATGGAAAAGAATGTCTATATAGCCGATGAGCAGACACTGTTTGCCGCCTTGCGTATAATCAACATGACTTGGACTCAGATAGCACAGGCTCAGAATCACGAAAAAGTGTATGCCCTGGCAAATGAACTTATGGACCGTGTGGGGCAGTTCATGGACCGCTACAAGGCAATCGGAAAGGCTCTTGAAAATGCAGGTAAGGCATATGAGGCAGCCGATAAGAAACTCCAGCCCACAGGACAGAGTATAATCCAGACCTGTGCCAAACTTCAGAAATTAGGTGCAAAGCAGAGTTCCCGCAATCCTATCCCCGAGTTGAACGAAGTGGAATTTGATGAGTTGGATGCCGAATTGCCTGAGTCCGAAACCCGGATTGGCTGAATTAGGGTTTTCCCCCGAATCTTATAGGAAAAATTCCCGACTTCGGGTGAACTATCCTCAGTATCTTCGCACCGGATATAAACATTATACCTGTATGAAGAAGTTTTTTGTTCTTATGATGGTTGTGGTATTACCGATTACAGCCATGTATGGAAAGAAGAAAGAAAAGAGTAATATTATGGTTTGGGGCGAGGTGGTAACAGCCGATGACGGCCGTGACTATCTGACCATGTATAAGAATTGCCCGGCCGAGGTTACCGCTCAGTTCCATTTCAAATATAAGGACAGGACCGAATCTGTGATGTATGATCTCTTTATGCCCGATACCGTTGCCCAGGTCAATGATCCCGTTCCGGTTGATAAGCCAGTAAAAGAGGTCGTGGTTGACAATATCATATACAGCACTTTAGATGCAGAGGGCAAGAAATACAGCACCAGTGATCCTGATGATCCCGTATTGGCCATGCTGCTGGTAGACCTGTTTGATTTTTATCACGATCTATTCTGGTTTGATGTAACTCACAGGGCACGTTATTATGACAACCGTCACTATGACAACTGGATACCATCCTCCAGCCGATATCAGAGCACTCATCCCCAAAGCGGCAAGTCAAAGGCTCCCGATATCAATCTGGATAAGGTTGATGACACCGCACTGCTGATAGGTGCGGCAGCCGTAGCGGTTGCGTCAGTCGGTATGCTGGTGGCAGTGGCCGATAAGTGGGATGTACCCGATGAAAGATTCCCTTATGTGTCTCTGTCTCCTCAAGTGCAGTATTTTACCCAGTCAGGTACGATGCGTGACGTTCTGCAGTTCAAGGTAAGGGTAGGGAACTACGGGGGATTCTCATTCATAGGTGACCTGGGTTACTGTTCAGGTTCGTGGAATGAGACCAACCTCTTTGATCCGGGATTTACATGGAGTGCAGGAATAGGTCTTGACCTTGGCGCATTCTCCCTGTCATTTCGTGGTAAGCCAGCTACATCACGTTACTCTGAGAACTTCCTGACCTGTCAGTTGGGATATGACATATTCGTCTCCAAGGACCTGGCTATAGACTTGAGTGCCGGAGCCGGTATACTTGGACACGATGGGGATTTGTACTGGGATATTCCGGTGTCGGCAGGCCTGCTTTGGAAATTCTGATCAGAACTTTCCTTGTTCGGATGGCGGGAGAGGACGGCAGTTGTACTGAGACGACATGGTCTCCCCGTATGCGCCTGCAGACATGAGCGCCAGCAGGTCACCGCGGTGAACCTCCGGTAACATTTCATCTTTTCCGAATACATCCGATGACTCACAGATGGGACCTACCACATCATATTTCAGGAGTGGGCCATTTGAACTCAGGTTCACTATTTTGTGATGAGCTCCGTACAGCGCGGGACGTATCAGTTCCGTAAATCCGGCATCCACTATGGCGAACTTCTTGATGGTTCCTTGCTTTACGTACAGCACTTTGGTGACAAGTCTTCCGCATTGGGCTACAATGGCGCGGCCCAGCTCAAAGTGGAGCTGCTGGCCGGGACGTAGCCTGAGTTCATTGCCGAATATGTCAAAGTACTGCTTGAAATCGGGAACGGGATTCTGCTCCGGATTATCGTAATCCACTCCCAGACCACCGCCTACATTTATGCTGTTCAGATTGATACCTTCTGATTCAAGCATATCCTGCAAGTCGTTGATCTTATGGCAGAGCAGACGGAACGGCTCCATGTCAAGTATCTGTGAGCCTATGTGGAAATGCAACCCTTCAAATGTAAAGCAGGGATTCTGCTGCGCCTTTCGGATTATTGGCAGGAGCATGGGAATCTCAATTCCGAACTTGTTCTCAGCCTTACCGGTAGTTATGTTGGCATGTGTGTGGGCATCGACATCAGGGTTTACGCGCAGTGCTATGTGAGCGGTCTTGCCCAATACAGTGCAACGCTCGGCAATCACGTCAAGTTCAGCCTCAGACTCCACGTTGAAGCACAGGATTCCGGCATTCAGGGCCAGGTCTATCTCCCAATCGGCCTTGCCGACTCCTGCGAATACTATGGATGAAGCCGGGAAACCGTTGTTAAGGGCTGTCTGGATTTCACCGCCGCTGACACAGTCTATTCCTAAGCCATATTCATTGATGTGTTTGAGCAGTAAAGGATTGGCATTCGCCTTTATGGCATAATGAACGTGCCAGTCAGGGTTGCCTGCTGTACATTCCTCTATTGACTTGAGGGTATTTTGGAGTATCCCCAGGTCATACTGGTAGTATGGGGTGCGCATCTTTTACTTGTTGTTGAATAGAACGTCACTCAAGCGCTGTAATGCAGCTTTCTTGTCACTCTCTTTGATGAGGAATGAAATGTTGTAGTTGCTTCCGCCGTATGAGATCATTCGTACGGGGATATCGGCCAGGGCATCCATTGCTCGTGACTCGAACCCCAGGTTCTCCCATACCATATCACCGACAACGCATACGATGCACATACCGCTGTCAACGGTTACGGTGCCGTATTTCTTCAGTTCGGCTACGATGTCCTCCAGATGCTTGGTGTTGTCTATTGACATTGATACGCCCACCTCGGATGTGCATATCATGTCGATAGATGTACGGTAGGTCTCGAATACCTCAAAAACCTTCTTGAGGAAACCGTGTGCCAGGAGCATTCGGCTTGACTTGATCTTGATGGCAGTGATGTTCTCCTTGGCGGCTACGGCAGCTATGCGGCCTGGCTCTGAACGGTTATCAATCAGCGTGCCTGGGGCTGTGGGCTCCATGGTGTTGAGCAGACGTACGGGTATGTTGGCTGCCTTGGCAGGCTGAATGCAGGTGGGGTGGAGTATCTTGGCTCCAAAGTAGGCAAGCTCGGCTGCCTCCTCAAAATGAAGGTGACGTACCGGCTGGGTATTGTCAACTACACGCGGGTCATTGTTGTGCATGCCGTCAATATCGGTCCAGATCTGGATTTCATCGGCCTTGATGGCGGCACCTAGTATGGATGCGGTGTAGTCACTTCCGCCGCGCTGCAGGTTGTCAATGTCGCCGTTTGCGTTACGGCAGATGAATCCCTGAGTAATGTAAATCTGCATTTCGGGAACAGAACTCAGAGCCTTTGCTGCATGCTCTGCAATATAGTTCATGTCAGGCTCTGCATCGGCATCGGTCTTCATGAAATCCAGGGCGGGCAGGAGAGCGGCCTGGATGCCCTGCTCCTTGAGGTAACTGGTTACCATGTATGTTGAAATCAGCTCGCCTTGGGCAAGAATGATTTTCTCCTCCTTCTCAGTGAAATTATCCTTTGAGAATGACTGCAGATAGGAGAATTTGTCCTCCAGAAACTTCTGCACGTTATCCTGATTCTCTTTTTTGGAGAGCAGTTCCGGAACGTGGGCGTAGTATTTGGCGCGCAGACGGTTTATCACGTCGTCTGCTCCGGCCTTGTTGCCGCCGTAAAGGTATTGTGATATCTCAACCAGTGAATTTGTGGTGCCTGACATGGCCGACAGGACTACCAGTTTCTGCTGTCCGTCTTCTGTGATAAGGCGGCTCACTTCTTTCATTCTCTCGGGGCTTCCTACTGATGTGCCTCCGAATTTCAGTACTTTCATGTTATGTTATGATTGTTTTTCGGTTATATCCTCTTGTTCCTGAGATACCGTGGCATCCGAATCGACCAGAAGCTTGCGTCCCTCGCATTTGAATACGCGGCCGGGGAACTCTTCAATCCACTGCAGGTTGTGCGTAATCATAAGGATTGTGGTTCCGCTCTGGCCAACCTTGTGCAGGATCTCCATGATTTGGCGTCCGGTCTCGGGGTCCAGGTTTCCGGTGGGCTCATCGGCCAGTATCAGTTTGGGGTCGTTAAGCAGGGCGCGGGCTATACAGATACGCTGCTGCTCTCCGCCCGACAGTTCGTGAGGCATCTTGTAACCTTTAGTGTCCATCCCTACAAGTCCCAGAACCTGGAAAATCTTCTGGTGAATGAGCTTCTTGTCCTTCCATCCTGTAGATTTGAGTACAAAACTCAGATTATCAAAAACGTTGCGGTCTGTAAGCAACTGGAAATCCTGGAAAACTATGCCCATCTGGCGGCGTAGGCGCGGAACCTGGCGCTTCTTGATGGCCATAAGGTCCATACCCAGTACAATAGCGTGACTGTCAGGCATTGGGCAGAGCAGGTCAAGTTCACAGTAAAATGTCTTGAACAGCGAACTCTTTCCGGAACCGACCTTGCCTATCAGATAGACAAAATCGCCCTCCTGTACAGTGAAGGTTACATCGCCCAGAACGAACATATCCTCCTGGCGGACCTCAACGTTTCTGTAATCTATTATGTCCATATCTTGTTGTGGAAGATTATTCCTTGTGGCGCTTTACCAGCTCTGCTGCCAGTTCCTCAATACGGTGCCCCTTTGAGGTAAGCAGGACAATGAGGTGGTAAATCAGGTCCGATGCCTCATAGATAAGGCGGTCGTCAGTGCCGTTGGTGGCCTCAATTACGGTCTCAACAGCCTCTTCGCCCACCTTCTGAGCCATACGGTTCACTCCGCTCTTGAACAGCGATGTGGTGTATGAGCCTTGGGGCATCTCCTTGTATCGGCGGTCTATGAAATCCTGCAGATATGACAGGAAATTCAGGTCAACGGAATTCTCCTCATTCCAGCAGGTATCGGCACCCGTGTGGCATACCGGACCGTCGGGACGTGCCTTGATGAGCAGTGTGTCCTTGTCGCAGTCCAGGAGGATATCCTTGACGTTAAGGAAATTGCCGCTTGTCTCGCCCTTGGTCCAAAGGCAGTTTCTGGTGCGGCTCCAGAATGTGACTTTTCCGGTCTCTACGGTCTTATCGTAAGCCTCTTTGTTCATGAAACCAAGCATCAGGACCTTGCGCGTCACATTGTCCTGAACGATGGCGGGTACAAGACCGCCCATTTTTTCAAAGTTAATATCCATTGGTATAATTATAATCTTATTGGAATATTCAAACTGCAAAGGTACTGCTTTAATTCGGGAATCGGTATCTCTCCGAAGTGAAAAACGCTGGCTGCCAATGCGGCATCGGCGTGACCCTCCAGGAATGCGTCCCTGAAATGCTCCCTGGTGCCTGCTCCTCCCGATGCTATGACGGGGATGGAAAGATTGTCCGAGAGGTGCCTGAGAGCATCATTCGCGAATCCCTGTTTAACACCGTCATGATCCATGCTGGTAAAGAGTATCTCGCCGGCGCCACGCTCCTGAGCTTCATGGGCCCATTCAAAAAGCATACGGTCAGTGGGTACGCGGCCTCCGTTCAGGAAACAGCGCCATCCCTCATCGGTCTGCTTGGCGTCTATGGCTGTCACGCATACCTGCGATCCGAAGTTGAGTGCTATCTCGTCAATCAACTGCGGATTCTTGATTGCGGCCGAATTGACCGACACCTTGTCGGCTCCGGCCTTGAGAAGACGCTCTACGTCCCTGAGCTCATGGATGCCTCCGCCTACGGTGAACGGGATGGATATATTCGCAGCTATGCGCTCAACCAGTTCTGTAAATGTTTTTCTGCCTTCAAAAGATGCTGTTATGTCCAGGAATGTCAACTCGTCTGCACCTTGCTCGCTGTAAAGCCTGCCCAGTTCGACAGGGTCGCCGGCATCGCGCAGGTTTATGAAATTTGTTCCCTTGACGGTGCGTCCGTTGCAGATGTCAAGGCAGGGAATTATTCTTTTGGCTAACATGGCTTACTCCTGGCTTAGTTGTGAAAGTTGCTCAAGTGTTATGCGGCCTTCATAATAAGCTTTGCCTACTATGGCTGCGGGCAGCCCGGCGTTTTTCAGGTCAATAAGGTCCTGAACGGAACTTACGCCTCCGCTGGCTATCAGTCTTATGCCCGGGAACTCCTTGAGCAGTGCCTTGTACAGTTCTACTGACGGGCCTTGCAGCATGCCGTCCTTATTGATGTCCGTACAAAGCACCTGAGTTATGCCTTTCTCCATATAATCACGGATAAAGTCGCTCAGCAGCAGTGTGCTGTCCTCCTTCCATCCGTTGACCGATATCTTGCCGTCGCGGGCATCGGCCCCCAGGATAATGTGTTCCTGGCCGAAGTCCTCAATCCACCTGGACATCAGGTCCGGGTCAGTAACGGCGGTGCTGCCTATGGTTACCATCGCGGCTCCGCATCCCAGTGCGGTTTCCAGATCTGATGTGGATTTGATACCGCCTCCAAAGTCAACTGTAAGGTCTGTGTGCGCGGTAATGGCTTCAAGTGTGGGGTAGTTTACAATGTGCTTGCTTTTGGCTCCGTCCAGGTCAACCATGTGCATAAAAGAAGCTCCTGCCTCTTCAAATGCCTTAGCTGTTTCTACAGCATTTTCAGCAACCTTATGTGCTGTAGAATAATCTCCTTTATACAATCGGACACAAGTTCCGTCTTTAATATCAATTGCAGGTAAAATCAACATATCTATA
>ONMR01000009.1 GCA_900318995.1 uncultured Prevotellaceae bacterium
ACCAACCACCAGTCAACTTATAGCAGTAATAAGAATAACCAGAGTCAACTTCTATCAGGAATAAGACAATCCGAGTCAACCTTTTTTAGGGAAACGCAAATTGCAACGATATTGCAGCGCATATTTGTTGTTTTTACAATCTATCTATACTTATATTTGTCAAAAAACGAAAGTATATGAAAGCGTCAAAACTCATTTCCCTCATGGTATTGCTGTTTATTCAGGCAGCCGTAACCACCGTGTTTGCTCAGGATAAGCCTAAGGCTGGCGATACAATCTCCGGAATCATTCGTGATAAATATGGCCCCGCGATGATGGTAAACGTAACGGAGCGTGATTCATCGGACAGTGTTGTAGCTCATTCCCTCACTGATTTTTGGGGTTATTTCTCTTTCCGTTTGGTAAGCCCTGAGAATAGGATAAGTATAAAATATGTTGGTTATGAAACCGTGGATATTCCTATTGACACGACCTTCTTTGAGATCAAGATGAAGGAATGGGATGAACTGCCTCAAGTAGAAATGAATGCAGATTCAAGTTATAAGTATAAAGGTATACCCATACCTATACGTGAGGCGGCTAAATCAGTATCCCACTAAGCAATGATGACAAAAAACTATTTAACACAAGACGCATTTTCTGTATAAATCAGTTTAGATTGCAGACAACATAATTAATAGCATTATGAGAAAGAAAGTTATATTGTTTGCATTGACATCTTTACTAATGTCACTCTGCATTATCACTAATGCTCATGAATCTGTCATTACTCATTTAGAAGACGGAAATTCGCATTCTGATTCCATTTATTTCAATTCCGCTAAATTTGATGGAGATGAATTTAAGACTGCTGAAGATTTAGTCCGAAAAATTCCCGGAGCAGAAATGAAAAATGATGGTAGCATAATGATAAACGGTAAGTCCATTACCAAAATTCTTGTAAATGGTAAACAGTATTTCCCGGAACATGAATACGTGGATTTGGGCTTATCTGTAAAATGGGCCACATGTAATGTAGGTGCCGCCAATCCGGAAGAAGTGGGTGGATTGTTCGCCTGGGGTGAGACTGAACCCAAATCAGATTACAGTTACTCAACGTATAAGTTCAGTAAAAACGGTAGTAAGGGAAGTTATACCAAGTACAGTGATAATGACAACAAGACTGTATTGGATTTGGAAGATGATGTGGCCCATGTCAAATGGGGAGGCAGTTGGCGTATGCCTACATGGGAGGAGATGGATGAATTACGCAAAGAATGTACTTGGACATGGACAGAACTGAACGGGATAGAGGGGTTTCGTGTAACAAGCAAAAAGGCTGGTTATGAAGACAGCTACATTTTCCTCCCGGTTAACAAGTATAGTGACGCTGCTGCTATTGCAGACGGAATGTACCCTTCATACGGTGCATACTGGTCAAGCACACTATGTTATCTTCCAAGTGGGTTTATGTCGGAAGATCGTGACCATGCATGGGGATACAAGCTCTGTAGAGATTATCCCTTGGGGAACGGCGGCTACCGCAACGCCGGTGAGTCCGTCCGTCCCGTCTGCCCGCAAGTAGACATCAAGCATATTGTTGACACAGTATATGTACCTGATTCCTTGTTATACATAGAGAAGAGTGTCGTGCTTCCTGTTAAACAGGCAGAACAGATAGCTTTATTACGTAAACTCCCATATTTATGGGTATCAGATGAAGGAGATGTTTATGTATTTGGAAGCAAGATTTCTGGTATAAATTTCAATGGGATAGATGGTATAGAGTTTGTACGCTCGCCGGAATACTCCATCGTGTTTCTTCCGTTCCCACCAATTGGGCCATTAGATCCTAATATAAAAGCTGTTACTGTAAAAATGGATGGTAAAGGCTCCCGCCCATTAACTCCAGAAGAAATGAGAGAATATGGCTTGATAGGAATACCCATTCCACTCCCTGAAGGAGAAACCGTCGAGTCCTATCTGCTTAAGCAACCCGGCGTTCATAAGGATGAAGAAGGTAATATCATATATCCTAACGGCAGGAAACAGACGCCTGAAGACATAAAACAGATAGAACGGTTTACACACATCTCAATTAAAGATTCCCTATTGAAATATCAGCAGAAATATCAGCAACAGAATAAATAATGACTGCAAAGGCTGGTCCCGTCTGGCACAGATTCTTTGTAATGAGGACGTATTTGGCCTATCCTGCCGTTATATCAGCAGATAAATAATAATGGCATATGAATAAGAAAACCTTTGCTATAGTCACAGCGGCACTTGCAGCCGTGTTGGCGGTATCAGCCGTAATAGTTTTTACGTCCAGAACTCCCCATGGAAACAACGAGTCTTTCATAGATTGTGAAAGCACGGTTTTTACGTCCGATGATATTCAGCCCGAGTTCCCGGGAGGCAGAAAGGCGTACCTGGAGTATATAAGAAGGAACATGAACTATCCTGCTGATGCCCTTAGAAACGGCGTAGAAGGAGGTGTTCTAGTAAAGTTCATTGTAGAAAATGACGGTTCAATCAGCAATGCGGAGATATTAAGAAGCATGACAGAGAGTTTTGACACCGAGGCGTTAAGGCTTATCTGCCACATGCCCAACTGGACACCAGGAGTATGGAAAGGAAAAACAAGAAGAATGCAGGTTATCAGACTTGTTGACTTCCGAATAGAAGAAAATGTAGGTTTGGATATAGAAGCCGATAAAGCGGATGTACAAGAGTCATCCGCAACTACCGCGTTTACTCAGGATAAGCTTAAACCTGGTACTATCATCAGCGGCATAGTATCAGATGCTTCAACTGGTGAACCAATAGGAAATGCATTAATCGTTGAGACTGTTGAGAATGATACGGCTGCCTACTATTATACCCGTACTGACAGAGACGGACGTTTTTCTTATCCGCTTTTCGGAACAGGGCACGTGTTGAAGGTGATTGCCAACCGACGTGAGTATAAGAGTGTAAAGATTCCCTTGGATAATAGGACAACTTATGAAATAAAGTTGGAAAAAGATCCTGACGGTGATGGAGGTGATGGAGTCATGTATTCCATAGGACCATTTGATATACGCGAAGGCTGGGAAAAAAGTCGTTCAGGCTCTAATATCAGTGTTGTAAAACCTGGTTCTCTGAGGGATGACGGCGAAGGTATCCTAATTGAAGAGATAGAATGACTGTCTTGGAAATGCATATCTCAAATACAAAAATGGGTAAACAGAATTAATTGATAGTTCTTTTTTAGTAAGTTTGTAGTCGAAACAAAGAGATTATGAGTCATGACATTCTTCAACCAATTCCACAAGGAGGCTACGGAGCGTACGATGAGGAAAATCGCAAAATCCAAGGAATCGCCGATGAACTCAAGAGATTTTGCCGAATACATGAAGAAGAATTTGGAGACAGCCAAACAAATGGAGGCAGCCTCGAAATAGAACAACGTATTTCTGAGCAATACGCAAAAACTCACAATCTTTGGATTCCAATTGACTACATATTTGATTTAGGCGTTCCCGGACCAAGCGGTAACGAGAATGACACATACGTTTCGGAAAACACCATCTTCAAAGTCAACAATCTCTTTAATTGCGGGAGCATAGTCAAACTGCTGGAAAAGATTCTGCTTCACAATATCATCTTCCCTAACACATCTTATAAGTTCTACGCCTTTACTGGGTACGATGGACGTAGCGTTATGCCTGTTCTTCAACAAGACAGGATTAGTGATGCACATCCTGCAACCCAAGAGATGATTGACTCTTACATGATTGCACTGGGATTCAGTAAACAATCTACTACAGGCAAATATACAAACGAATCTTACATTGTTTGGGATGTTGTTCCTCGCAATGTCTTGGTTGATGATGATGGTGACCTTTACGTGGTTGATGCCGAGATAAAGCCAATCAACTAATTGTTGGTGATGAAGCGTATAGTTCTTGCCGCAGCTTTAGTTGTGTGTTGCATGTTTTAGTATTGTGGCTATCTGTCCGGCATAGTAGAAAGGCACATTGATAAGAGTGTATGGGTGATTATCCGGAGCAGGTGTTTCTGCTTCCTGAATAAAGAAATTGCCACTCCATATCCGTACGGCCGTAACGTGTTGTTTACTTATGTTTATAAATGAATGCAGGGATCGTAAATGAGAGTTGTTTCCGGCTTTTACCTCAATTGGAATCACATGGGTATCGTGTTGCCAAATATAATCCACCTCGGCCTTGGTGCCTTTCTTGTCGCGCACCCAGAAATACTGCTTGTCCCTGTACAGGTCATCCAGCACTACACGCAGTTCCTGCGCTACAATTTGTTCCGCAGCACGTCCACGCCAAGTGTCTAATAAATCTTCATTTTGCAAATATTCCAGTTGTATGTGGGCAAAGAAATTCATAAGCCCGGAGTCAACTACAATCAGTTTGGGACTGCGACGCTTGTTAGGCTTGGCTGGAGCTTTTGTCGCAGTAACGGGGTAGTCCAGATCCAACAAGAAAGCCCTTTCCAGAATATTCATGCCGTCATGAATCTGGGTGGAGTTATAACTGCTATCGCCAAACTTGGCAAACGTTATGGCCGATGCTGCCTCTCCCCAAACGGTGTTGGCTATGTGACTCAGAATCTTGGCCTGTTCCTGATTTTTTGCATACTTCTCTATATCCTCATTGTAACCCTTAAGCAGCGAATCATATATAGGCGACAATGCTTCAAGGTCACCTGTATCGGCATATACAGATATTGCCTCAGGCATTCCGCCTATTAAGGCGTAGCGGTTGAATGCGCGCATCAGCTCGTCATGCATCGTTTCTGGGACAGACAGTGTCTTTATCATTTCAACCCACTGCTGTCCATGAATGGCGTTAACGTATTCGGTAAAAGAGAACGGGCGCAGATTCATGTATTCCACTCGGCCCACGGGAAATGACACACGCTGTTTTACAAGAGACTGCAGTCTGCTTCCGGCAGCTATTACATACACCCATTTAAGTTTCTCATAGAAATAGCGGAGCATACCCACCGCCTTTGCCTCTTCCTGGATCTCATCTATGAAAAGCAGAATCTTGGCGTCCTTATCCTGGCGAATATGATTTTTTAGGCACAGATACTGCCATATATCCAGCACATTTGTGTATTGCCTGAATAACTGGGCGTCATCACTTACCTCCAAATTTAGGCTTATGTAGTAATCAAACTCTTTTGCAAACTCTTCGACAAGGGTGGTTTTGCCCACCTGACGTGCACCACGCAGAACCAGCGGTTTGCGGTATTTCTTGTCTCTCCAGTTACGGAGCTTAGTCATCAATTCTCTTTTAAACATGACAATCGACGTTTTAGATGCTCCAAAGATAGATTCTTTCTAAAACATAACCAACTTTTATAGCATTTTCTTCTAAAATATAACCAACTTTAGTGCCAAATTCTTCTATATCATAATCACGCACAAATAGAAATAGTCTTTATTTGTTATTTTACTCCGAAAAACTGACTACAATGACTTTCAAGCATCCTCATGGGATGATCTTGACCCCATCGGGACGTGTATATGCATATTCCCCGCCTGTAATAACCATAAGCAGGTCTGGTCTCTCCGCCAAGATGTGCCGAATACACCTTTAGGTCTCTTGCGCACATACATTCTAGGCATTCTGCCGTATTCTACCAAATATTTTTGCTTTTTCATCGGTAACATTTGTGGTATTTCATAGGTAACATTTGCGGTAGATATAAAAGGCAACCCTTAACTCCAACTCTGCCACAATAATATAATAAATTTGTGGCAAAACAAGCATTTTTTTTCAATACCTATTGGGTTGTACTTTATATTATCAAGACGTATTATTGTACTGTTATCAGCCATAGCCAATATGTAGCCGTTCTCTTCCAGACGGTTTTCATAAACAGACCTCAGGAAATGCTGGCTTGAATTGTAATAAGCCTGCCTGCTTGTCCATGTACGGCAACAGGGATGCATAATGATGCAAATGCAATTACAGCCAGTACGGCAAGAGTTCTTTTCATTTTTTCAAAAAAAAGCACATCCGCGAAGTTAAGTAAAAACTCTTAGAAGAATAATATTTCTTTATTTTTCAGCGAAAAAAATTTGCTGAACGATTTTTTTTTTTTTTCTTTGCAGCGAAAAAGTTTCGCTAGCAACAATTAAACGATATATTTATGAGAAGGCTAACTAAGAAGGAGAGAGTCATTATGGACTATTATTGGACCTACGGGCCCATGTTCATTCGCGAGTTGCAGGAGCACTATCCAGACCCCAAACCATCGTTCGGAACTTTGTCCAACCAGGTGCGCACACTCCAGGCCGACGGCTTCATCAGCCACAACGCCCATGGCACCAACTATCAGTATTATGCAATAGTTGACAGGGAGCAGTACAGCAAGTCCGGTATAAACGGCATAGTCGATGAGTTTTTCAGCAGTTCTTACTCCAGCGTGGTGATGTCATTTGTAAAGGATGAGAAACTGTCGGTTGAGGAGCTGGAGCAGATAATAAAGTATTAAAGGTGGCGTTGCTCACAGCAGCGTTTGTCTTGCTGTACCATATTTTGCTTAGGCGTGATACTTTCCATCGTACGGCACGTATAGTCCTTGTGTCATCGCTGTTTATCTCTTACATTCTGCCGTTCTGCGTAATTACAATCCATAAGCCCATAGCCTTAGCTGAGAACCGCGAAATGGAAGTTGTCCAAACACCTGTCACTGTTCCCGCAGCGCAAGACAACCAGCAGGCTCAACCCGCATTGCAGCCATCACAAGTCCAGATGCAGCCACAACTGCAGTCAGTAACAACGACCGATGCCAACCATAGGCAAATAGACTGGATAGCAATAACAGCAGTTATCTATGCATTGGGAGTAGTGATCCTGATAGCATTAAGACTTCTGTCAGTACAAAAAGTATTGCGTATAATCCGTCGTGGACAGGTATCAATCGAAAGGGACGGTTGCAAAATAGTAATATCAAAGGATAACGTCCGCCCCTTCAGCTGGATGAGAAGCATAGTCCTTCCGGAGAGTCAGGCAAATCTCTCATGGACATCATCTGTTGTACGCCACGAACAATCCCATGTATCACATCATCATTCTGCAGAACTGTTGGCCACAGACATACTTTCTGCATTCCAGTGGTTCAACCCGGCAGTTTGGCTTCTTAGACACGATTTGTGTTGCGTACAGGAGTTTGAGGCCGATGCATCGGTCCTTGAGTCCGGTCTTGACAAAGTGGAGTATGAGAAAAGTTTGCTAAGCATAGCAACCGGTGGCTTGTCCATTCCGCTTGTAAACGGATTGGGCGAAAGTTATCTGCGCACAAGAATCAGGATGATGAACCGCAAGCATTCACGCAAGAGTAGTCTCATCAAGCTTATCTATCTGCCGGTTGTGCTGGTGGTAGCCTTGATCTTGATGTCAACCACAGTCTATGACAAAGATGAAGACAAACAAATCCTTTCTGAAGGACGCAATTTTTATATGAGATTTGGTGATAGCCCTGAGTTTGTGGATGGCTATCTGAACTACCGGATTGCTGACGATGTTGCCGTGATAACCGGCTATCAGTGGGAAGGAAGAGAACAGATTGATAAAATACCTACGTCAGTTACGTATGAAGGGAATGAATATCCTGTAAAAGTTATCCTGTCGTTGGGGAACGCAGAGTTCAAGGAACTAGTCATTCCTGAAGGAATAACTGAAATAGGCCATCAGGCTTTTATGCGTTGCAATAATTTGGAGAATATAATTATTCCTTCAACTGTGGAGTATATTGAGCCAATGACTTTCATGGGTTGCAGTAATCTTAAAACCGTATATTTTAAAGATGGTCTTAGAAGTATTCCGGATGGAATGTTTTTGAATTGCAGGAATCTTGAATCAGTCCATCTGCCTTTGACATTAGAGAAGATAGGTGATGGCGCTTTTTCTGATTGCCGCCATTTACAAGAGATAAATTTACCTAAGAAACTTGAAAGAATCGGCAACGAGGCTTTCTACAGATGTATAAGGTTATCATCTGTTTCATTACCAAAGAATTTGAGATATATAGGAAAAGGTGCTTTTTATGACTGCCGTTTGATGAAAGTTGATACGTCCGGATTAAAGGCAGAGATTGGAGAGAATGCATTCTATGTTGAACAACTGTAAAAAGTGTTATATGAGATACTGTTATATAATGATGGCAGCAATGATGGTTGCTCCTATAGGTGTTAGCGCACAAAATCTGAAAGGTAATGTGGAATCATACGAAACGGCGATAAACAATGTGCATCTTGTTAAGGGTAATAACGGAGTACTGAATCTGTCCAGCGATACCGTTGTTGATGGTCCTGTAGCATCACTAACAGCCGTACTGTTGGATAAAGACGGAAGACCTGTCAGGAGTGAGACATATAGGAAGGATAATTTTGGCGTGGGTGGTGTAGGAGGACCGTTTTTCTCATTATCATCTGATACTTTGAGACAGATTAGCGGCAGAATAGATACAGAAACCGGTGGTATGGTCTTCTTTGGCAATACTGTCTGGCCTGAGGCACTTCATTTTGAAAGAAGAGGATTTGACTATGAGATTTCCTGGGAGGAGCCTCTTATGTGGACTGACTATAAATATCAGGATGGGAAACTGGTGCAGGAATCAACTATGGGAAACCAGATAATATCACAAAGCTATACTACAACTTATGAATACAATAATGACGGTTCCCTTAAATCCAGGGTGTTGGAGAACAAGGTATCAGGACGTAAGGAGCGTATAGATTACTATTGCCATAACGGTAGGATTGACAGTCTGGAAATCTCTTATTACAATTATATGGGAACTGAAACCGTTGCGCCATCAAGCCGGAATTCCAGAGGAAACATAAACAACGGAAATATTAATAACATCGTTGCATCGGCTGCCAGCACAGCTGCACCGTCCGATTTTAAGCGTGAGAGACACTATTATACTTATAATCCGGATGGAACATATCAGATACGGTATTTGAATGACGGCACTGATAAGACAGAATACTATGATTCAAGCGATCGTCTGCTGAAGACCGTATTACCTGACGGTTCGGTTTACTTGAATCAATACAACGATCAGGGGGATCCCGTTCTGGTTAGAAATATTCTGAGAGACAAGGTTGATATATCCAAATATGACTCATACAGATATGACGGTCATGGAAACTGGACCAGAAGGCGTGTATTTACCTCTGATGAAGACGGCTTTTTAATCCCTGAACACGTTGAGTATCGACGTTTCTGTTATAGGGACGGTGAAAAGTACGAGTCAAGAGCTTTCCGTAATATGAAACTCAAGCCTTGGTATGCCCACGTGATTGTGAGTCCTGACAATAAGGATATGGAGATTCATATCCAGCAGTTTAGTATGGGTGTTGAAATGAAGGATATAGATGAAGATATTCTGAACAAACTAAAGATGTTGCCAGGCTTTGAATCCGACGGCAATGGAAATTATACACTCGAAGGGCATCCACTCATCATCTCTAAGATAGTTGTAGCTGAATGACAATAGCATAGCTGCTCCTTTCTCTTGACAATCGTAAAGTTGATAATAGATGTTTTCGTGCCGTCTACAGATACAATAGATATTGGAACATGGTACTAATATGGTACTAATAATTTCCTAATCCCTCGGAACTCCTCGGAATACGTTTTTGGGGAATTATAACAGTATCAGTAATTTATGTTCAAAATATATTCCTATAGTTTCCTGCCAATTGTTCTAGTATGCCCCACATGCAAAAAGAGGTCGCAATGCGGCCTCTTTTTGTATGTGGAGCATGTGCGACCTTGTTTTGATCAGAGGATGATTTCAATCTTTGCGGTCTCGCCTGCCTTGAAGGTGTACTGGACATGGTCGCCGTCCTTGGTCAGCTCCTTGCCATTCACAAGGATGCGGCAGCCTTCCCGGCGGTTCCTAAGCGTCAGGGTCTGGGCCTGGTTGGAGGTGATGGAGGCATGGATGCCCTTCTCGTTCCAGTCCATATGATTAAGCTTGGCAAAGGTGTACAGCCATACGCCGTCAATGGCACCGTTCATCAGGTTGTCGGGCATGACCGGCAGGAATTCCACTGTGCCGGGCTCGCTGAAGACACACATCTCAACCAGGAATGCCGGGACAGCGCCAGTCAGGTCCGGGAACACGCCCCTGTATGGGAAGTGGCTGGTCTGCAGCGTGCGGCGGACAAAGCCGTGGTTGAGCAGCTGGCTAAGGTTCTGCTCGGCTTCTTCCATGTCTTTCAGACGGATGGCCGTGAAGGCACGGTGGATGATGCCATGGGCAGAATCGTCCTGCTGGGCGCGCTTGCGGTTGGAGATTATGATGGCTTCCGACAGCTCGGGGTCCTTTTCGGGTGTGACCGCGCGGCCGGGCCACACGTCATAATGGTGGGACACGTGGCGGTGGTTGTAGTTCTCCTCGATAGTTGGCCAGGCCCATTCCTTCAGGCCGCCGTCCAGGTCCAGGAGATAGGTTGGAAGGTCTGCCAGCTGGGCCTCCCAGTGAGGAATGTTGTCTTGCTCGATGCCCAGTGTCTTGCAGCCATCGATCAGGTTCATCAGGATCTCGCGGCAGATGGCTATATCCATGACAGAGTTTATCCTGGTAGGATTCCGGTCTCTGCTGGTGACTGTCTCATAGCCGGGATTCGGGGTCGGGTTCTCCGGAGAGAAGGACGGATAGAAGATGACCTTGCCGTCAGGGCCACGGTCACACGCGTAATCCTCGTAGAACAGGGCCATTTCCTTGTAGGCCGGAATCACACGGGTGCGCAGGAATTCCTTGTCTCCTGTAACGAGGTAGTAGCCCCAAAGCTCGTTGTAAATCCAACCCAGGACACCTGTAAAGCCGTAATGCGGATAGGTGTGCGAGAAATGATAGTACAGGCCGGAATTCGGGTCGCAGTGAACGCTGGCCAGCAGGCCGCGGGCACCGTAGAGCAGCTGTGCGTTGGTGCGGAAGTCATCGAACTTGGTCTCGTAATACTTGAAATACACGTCCATCTCGTCAAAGAGGCCCGTGTTGTTACCCGCGCATACCTGCAGGTTAGTGTTGATGTTGTGCTGGCCCGTAAAAGGAGGAATATACTTGCCAGTCTCGTAGATCTGGAAGAATCGGCCCATGTCATAGAGCTTCTCCAGCAGGGCGGGATCCAGCTCGTTCCTGCTGTGGGCGCGCCGGAGCAGTTCCTCGCCGGAAAGCAGCATGTCCTGGTCGGGGCTAAGATGGATACGGGAACGGTCCATGCGTTGGCCGATGTACTTTTCGTTGCCTTTGAGCAGCTTGTCGAAATCGACCTTCATGGCCATCAGTTCCTCACGGATGGGCTTGACGCATTCAAAGGTGAAGTCGCTTTCAAACCTCTCTATCTTGGCGACGACCGTCAGACCGTCCGCACCGGAAATGTGCATACCTCTTTCGGTCTTATTCATAGTGCCGCCTTTGGGCAGGAAGCGGATGACCACGGCGTAGCCTTTTTGGCCGAATTCCGGATTGTACGCTGTGGCCAGAGTGATCACACCGTCCTCAATATTAAGCTGGTGGGTGCTGCCGTTCAATCTTGGCAGTTGCATCTCCACGTCCATGTCCAGCTGTCCCTTGGGCGCAGTGAAGCGGTTCACGGTGACGTCGCCGTCATAGGCGCAGAAGCATTCGTTGCGGAAAGAACCGCGCGCATCGGTCCACATGGAGGTAATCATGCCGTTCTGCATGTCCAGGAATCGCAAATAGTCCCGGGTATCGGGCTGCTCCGGACGGCGGAATCTGAGCGTGAAGGCTGTGTGTCTGGACGGTCCGCCTACGGGGTACAGAATATCGTTGTCAAAATTCATGTACTTTTCAAAGCCGGCCTTTTTCTGGGCCTCGTCCACAAGGGCGTTCGCCTCATTCGGCTTGCCCTCCAGCAGGAGTTGGCGGATGCGTGGCAGGTAGGGGCGCAAGTCTGGAGGCAGGGGAGTCTCTGCCCATTTGGGCTCATAGAGCATCTCATGGGTATAGGTCACCACATCGTTATAGGGCTGACCGGAAGTCTGGATGCGTAGTGTGCCGCTGCCGGTGATGAAATTGTCCGATGACTCTCCCGCGGGTGCGATAGAGCAGATATTGTGTTTGGGCAGGATGGCTGAGCGCTTCTCCACCGGAATATATGGGATGGAATACTCGAGCTTTTTGGTTTCTATCTTGGCATAACTCTCATCCGGGTTGTTCTGATAGCCCTTAGAGCTGGTGGTCACCAAAGCAATGCAGAAAAATGTGAAAAATGTAATTGACTTTCTCATAGCTGAAATAAGGTTAGTTCAACGCGGACAGAAGTATAGGCTCCCTGTGCCAAAATAGTACAAAAGGGGTCTGACCCCAATTGTATCATTTTAGTCGCGGTCGGGGTGGAGGCGGATGTCAATCTTGACGCTCAGGCGCATGGATTTGATGCCTGATTTGGTAAGATCGGCATATGTGGTGCGATTCCCGCCGCTGTTAAAGTAGAAACAAAGCCGCTTGCTCTGCAGGAAACGTTTGGTTACTATGCATGTGGTCTTGGCTTTCTCTCCCAGGCGCTGTCCCCAGGTGGCCAGCCGGCAGTCATATTCGATGGTGGTGCCGTTGGCCTTGCCCATCTGCTCCAGCATCTTGTCCAGTGAGGTGACTACTTCATCCCTGGTGCTGCCCATATAGAGGCAAACCTCATCGTATTGTCCGAATGTTGATGCCAGGTCATCGCGGATGAGTCCAAGGAGTTCGGTGTATCGGCCTACGCTCATGTAGTAACCCACGGTTCCGTCATCGTCCTTGTACTGGAAGATTGAATACTGGTTCTTGTCCTCCTCATCGGCCTCAATTATCTCCATGCGCATTCCTGTGGGAATATCCTTGGCCTGTACGTTCAGCAATGCCATCATGATGGTGGCTGCAATCAGCAATACTTTTTTCATCATAGTCCTGTTTTATGGTTCTGATGTTCAAAGGTAGACAAAGTTGTTCAATCCAAAAATTTATCGTGCCACTTTTTTTGTTATGTTTGCAACTGATATGGTAAATAAAATGGACATATGAAATCTTTAGGCTTTATATCTTTTTTTGCGTCAGCATTGATGCTGGGGCTGTCTTTTACATCGTGCGATAAGGACGGAAAGTCCGACGTGACTCAACCCGCAGACAACAGCGATAATCCAGTATGGGAGGTGGAGGCATTCCTTCCCTCATTTTGTGCCGATAAGACCGTAGCCGCCTGGTATTCAGTTTATTCGGAGACTGATTACAAGAAGAAGATTGAGGCGGTATTCCTGTTCACCGACAGCACTGTTGTAGTGACCAAGAGCAAGGTTTACAGCCAGGACGACGGCCGCGATCCGTCACGCGAGGTGATGCATGAAGGCACATATCAGGTTTTGGAAGGCGATTTTGACAACGGTGCCTTGCAGATCCTGCTGCCGGGAGGTGTGTCTTTAAGGGCCAGGATATCCGAAGGTGAGTTGACATTGATGGCAGTGACATACGTAAGGCAGGATAATGCCGGGATTCCGGCTCCGTCCCAATTGACTGACGTGTTCAACGGCAAGATTCAGGCTTATCTGCCGGCATTCAATATTGATATCAGCTATGCTACCTGGTACCAATATGTTGTACAGGATGAACAGAAAACAAAGATAGAGGCCATATTCCTGGATACTGACAGCCTGATGCTTTACACCAGGAGCGTGTTCTACTCAAGTGGCCGTGAACCTGCATATGATTTGTTGAATATCGGCCGATATGAACTTGTTGAGGGTGATTACAGTACCGGTAAGCTGGACCTCAAATTCAGTGAGGATGCAGTTTATGAGGCCACTGTCACTGACGGGCAGCTGCCTGTCTATGATAAGACATTCATCCGGCAGGATATAGCAGACCTTCCCGATAAGATTTGACTAAAAACGACGCAAAGAGAAACGACCCCTTTGCGTCGTTTAAATAATTTGTGTTTTATACACAGATTATCAAATTATTCGCTATATTTACGGCAATTATTGTCTTATTAAATAATTAATTATGAAGAGGAATGGACTATTATGGGTGTTGGCATCGGCATTAATGCTGTGCTTTACCTATACTTCTTGTGAAGAGCAGGAAGGGCTTATTGATGACAAGAAAGATGAAAAAGCTACCGGCGAAGAGGCTTTCTTTCCTAAGGCTTTTGCCGATAAGGAAGTAGCAGCGTGGTATAGTTGGACCGAGAAGGATAAGGACAAGACTAAGACCGAGGCTGTTTTCCTGTTTAAAGACAACACTTTTGTTGTTACCAAGAACAAGGTTCATACCGATGGCCGATACGAACGTGCTATAGAGGCTACAGGTACTTATGAGTTGACCGAAGGCGACTATAAAAACGGTAAGGCCAGGGCTATTGTCATGGCCGATAACGGTGAGGCTGCAGGTGTGATGAATGTTGTGATTGAAGACGGTCACCTGACTACAGATCAGGGAGAGGAGGTCTTTATCATGCAGGATAACGCCAAGGTTCCCAAGGCATCCGATCCCGCAAGTGGCAATATTAACCAAGGCGGCAATAATAACCAGGGTGGCAACGGCGATGTTAACGGCGACAATGCTTTCTTCCCCAAGGCATACGCCGGCAAGAGCATAGAGGCATGGTTTGCATATTCCGGATCTGAATCAGGTGATGGTTTTGAGATGAAATATGTTGCTGCAATCTATTTCTTTGTTGACGGTACTTTTGTTGGTACCAGCAACGTGGCGGTATCAGGTCCTACAGGTCAGAGTTTTGAACGTACAGTAGGAGCAGAAGGCTCTTATCGTATAGTAGAGGGTAACTTTAATACAGGTAAGGTAGCCATTACGTATGATAAGGACAAAACCGTCATCCTGGAAATTGAGAACGGTCAGTTGAAGGCCATAGATACTGAATATGGTAGTGTGACCATTTACATCAAGCAGGATAATACAAAGGTACCTGAGCCAAGCGATCCCACCAATAACGGCAACCAGGGTGGCCAAGGTGGCGACCAGGGTGATAGTGACGTGCCGGCATTCTTCCCGACTTCATATGCCGGAAAGCCTGTTATCGCCTGGTACTCATTTGTTACATCGAATCCCGTAGAAACAATTGTTGAGGCTGTGTTCCTGTTCACTGACAACACTCTGATTGTTACCGAACGCAAGATACACTCACAGGATAACATGTCCGAAGAGCGTCATGTTTGGTTGCGTGGTTCATACACTATTACAAGCGACGTTGACTACGATAACTTTACGGCAGATGTTATTACTGATGAGCAAAGAAAGATGAATATAACTGCCGCTAATGGGTATCTTGTGTTGGAATACAACAGCGATATGACTTTCAAGAGGCGCCAACTTAAGGATATTCCGGATCCTCTTGATTCAACTGACGGTTACCAGGGCGACGACAATGGTGATGATAATGGTGATGACGACGGTGACGATAACGGTGATGATAACGGTGGCGACAACTATGGATATATAGGTGAAATAACACCTTATTTCCCGGCTCAGTATGCTGACAAGACCATTGCCGCTTGGTATTTGACTGCAAATCTTGATGATAATCAGGTTAAGATACAGGCAGTGTTCCTCTTTACGGACAATACTCTTGTTAAAACCACAAGTAAGTTCTACTCAGTGAATGATGGACGCGAACCTGATTACAGAATTGAAGGTGAGGGTCGATATGAAATTAAAGATGGCGACTACTCAAATGGTATGGCTTCGGTTGTTCTCAGCGACGGCACAACCTTTGATGTGACAATAGAAGAAGGTTTGATGTTTGCTATGAATGAGTATTTCGCCATACAGGATAATGCCGATCTTCCCGCCCCAATAAAAGCAAAGTAAAAAAGTAGTACTCTGACCTACGGTCTTAGATAGGCTTCGCCTCGGAAGAAAAAATAAACCAGTTTATTTTATTCTCCTCTCGGCTTGCACTATCTTTGCGCACATGAAAGTGTGCGTAGGGTTATCGGGAGGCGTTGACTCCAGCGTAGCGGCCCTGTTGCTCAAGCAGCAGGGCTGTGACGTTTTTGCCATGTTCATGCAGAACTGGCACGATACCGAAGGCACGCTGCACGGAGACTGCGAATGGGAGGAGGACCGTCTGGTGGCTGAGATGGTGGCCAAGAAGATAGGCATTCCGTTCCATTTTGTTGACTTGAGCGACGAGTACCGCAAGCGTGTGGTAGACTACATGTTCTCAGAATACGAGCAGGGCAGGACCCCAAATCCCGATGTGCTGTGCAACCGCGAGATAAAGTTCGATGCGTTTCTGGACGCTGCTTTGAAATTGGGGGCCGATATGGTGGCAACGGGCCACTACTGCCGCAAGGAGGAGTTCAAGGCCGATGACGGCAGCACCACGTACCGCATTTTTGAGGGGACGGACCCCGGCAAGGACCAGAGCTATTTTTTGTGCCAGCTTAGTCAGGAGCAGCTCTCACGCGCACTGTTCCCCATAGGCCATCTGCTCAAAAAAGAGGTGCGTGAGATTGCGGCTGAGGCAGGTCTTCCATCGGCCAACAAGAAGGACTCGCAGGGTATATGTTTTGTGGGTAAGGTGGACCTGCCGGAGTTCCTCAAGCAGAAACTCAAGAGCGTGAAGGGTAATATTGTTGAGGTTTACCCGGAGTTCTATACTAATAATCAGCATTATAAGTTCCAGAAAGAGACTCTGGACAGCCTTACCGCCGATGGACGTGAGGCTAATCTTGTAACGGGATATATCAGTGAGGATAAGTGTACGAGTACCTTAAGCTCAAATAATTACGATCCGGATAAGATTGCGGCGCTTACGGATGATGTCCTGCAGCGTCTGGCAACCCCGTACCGTTATGACGGCATTAAATTCATAACCGAGACTTACCGCTCAGGCCGCAAGCACGTCAAAAAGACCCGTTATAAGGCAAATCCCTGGGGTAAGATAATAGGCACGCATGACGGGGCGCAGTTCTTTACCATCGGCCAGCGACACGGGCTGAATGTGGGCGGGCACGATGATTCCCTTTTTGTGATAGCCACTGATATTGAGAGCAATACTGTCTATGCGGGCTGCGGCCATACACATCCGGGGCTTTCACGCGGCTGCCTGTGCATCGGCCGTAACGATATACATTGGATACGTCCGGACCTTGAGATGCAGGATGGTGAGGTGCGTCGTTACCGTGTGCGCATCCGTTACCGACAGCCATTGCAGAACGCGTGGCTCATAAAGCGTGAATCGGCCATTTATATCCTATTTGATGAGCCTCAGCGCGGTATTACCCCCGGCCAGTTTGCAGTCTGGTATGCTCCCGACGACGAGATGCTGGGCTCCGGAGTAATCGGTTAATAAAAGTGTGTTAATGTTGTAGCGAGGAGCGGGGGATTTTTGTAACTTTGCGGCCTGAAAATCTGATAAAAAGGATTATGGGTAGTACCAAAAGGAAGCCAAGTTTCATTTTTTCCGTGAGCTGGGAGGTCTGCAACAAGATTGGGGGCATTTACACAGTGCTCTCCACACAGGCCAAGACGCTCAAGGAGGAGAGTGGCGCTACACTGATTTACGTCGGCCCTGATGTCTGGGAAGGCAAGAACAATCCGCTTTTTATTGAGGACAAGTCACTTTACGCAATCTGGAAGGATTATGCACGTGATACTGACGGCCTGAAAGTGAGGACGGGTTACTGGAACATACCCGGTAAGCCTATTGTTTTCCTGGTGGATTTTATGACCATGTTCCCCATGAAGAACTCTATTTACGGTCGTGCCTGGGAACTTTTCAAGGTGGATTCCATGCACGCTTACGGCGATTATGACGAGGCTTCGATGTTCTCGTACGCCGCAGCAATGGCGGTAAAGAGCTTCTACAATTTCAATATCGGACCGAATGATACGGTGGTGTATCACGCACACGAATGGATGTGCGGACTGGGCACCCTGTTCCTGAAACATTTCATACCGCAGATTTCGACTGTTTTTACCACTCACGCCACGTCTATCGGCCGATCCATATGCGGCAACGGAAAGGCGCTATATGAGTATTTTGACGGTTATAACGGTGATCAGATGGCCCGCGAGCTGAATATGGAGTCCAAGCACTCCGTCGAGAAGCAGACCGCACATCAGGTGGATTGCTTTACCACTGTGAGCGACATTACCGCACGCGAGTGCACCCAGCTGCTGGAACGCACGCCCGATGTAGTGACCGTTAACGGCTTTGAGGACGGATTCCTGCCTGAAGCCGATAAATTTGACGCTGCCCGCAGTGAGGCCCGCAGGTGCATTCTGAGCGTTGCAAACAGGCTGTTCGGGACGGAGTGGGGCGATGAGACCGTGATTGTGGCAACAGGAGGCCGGTATGAGTTCCGCAACAAGGGCATTGATATGTTCCTTGAGTCTATGCGTCACCTTCGTGACAATCATAAGACGGCCGATGCCCATATCCTGGCGCTGATAAACGTGCCGGCCTGGGTGATGGAGCCGCGCCGCGACCTTCAGGACCGCATGAACGGTCTGGATACTGCCAAAACCACGCTGCAGATGCCTCTTACAACGCATTGGCTGCACAATATGGCTGATGACCGTGTAATATGCACTCTTCAGGGCATGGGATTCCGTAATGCTCCCGATGATAATATAAAGGTGCTGTTTGTGCCGTGCTACCTGGATGGTAATGACGGCATATTCGGCAAGACATACTATGACCTGCTGATAGGTCAGGACCTGGCGGTTTATCCGTCATATTATGAGCCGTGGGGCTATACTCCGCTGGAGAGCGCCGCTTTCCGCGTACCTACTGTGACATCGGACCTGGCCGGATTCGGACTTTGGGTCAATACTCTGCTTAAGCATGACGCTGAGTTGGAGGATGGCGTAAAGGTGGTTCATCGCACTGACAGCAACTGGAATGAGGCATCGGCCGATATCAGCCTGCAGATTGAAAAGTGGGTGCAGATGGACGCCGCCAAGCGGGATGAGATACGCAATAAAGCGGGAAAGATTGCCCGGAAGGCTCTCTGGAAACACTTTATCAAGTACTACCTGGAGGCTTACAGCCTTGCGTTGGAGAAAACTTGGGAGAGAATTGAAAAGTGACGCAAAGGGAAAACGACCCTAATGCGTCGTTTTGAACATTTTTTTGTGAAACGATATATATGAAGATTAAAGCAAGCAATTCAAACCAGCCGTCATGGCGCGACATTTATGTGAAATCAAGCGTGCCAGAGGCTTTGCAGAAACTTGACGAGTTGGCACACAACATCTGGTGGGTATGGAACGAGGACGCAAAGGCCCTGTTCAAGAACATCAATCCGGAATTATGGACAGCAGTGCGCCACAATCCTATCATGATGCTCCAGCGCTTGGGCTATGACAAGCTGGAGGAACTGTCCAAGGACCAGCTGTTCCTGGACCGGATGAATGAAATTTATGTAAAATTCCGCAACTATATGGACGTCAAGCCCGATGCCAAGCGTCCGTCTGTGGCCTATTTCTGCATGGAGTACGGCCTGACCCACGTGCTCAAGATATACTCGGGCGGTCTGGGCGTCCTGGCCGGCGACTACATGAAGGAGGCCAGCGACAGCAACGTTGATATGTGCGGTGTGGGTTTCCTGTACCGTCACGGATATTTTACCCAGACACTTTCGATGGACGGCCAGCAGATAGCCAACTATGAGCCGCAGGATTTCAACACCCTGCCGCTGGAGCGCGTCTATGACAAGAACGGCCAGCCCCTGACTGTAGCCGTACCTTATATAAACTATACCGTCTATGCCGCTATCTGGAGGGTCAATGTGGGCCGCGTGCCTCTGTATCTGATGGATACCGATATAGACATGAACAGCGAGTACGACCGTCCCATCACGTCACAGCTCTACGGCGGTGACTGGGAGAACCGTCTCAAACAGGAGATACTTCTGGGTATTGGCGGTATGCTTACCCTTGAGGCTCTGGGCATAAAGAAGGATATCTACCACTGCAACGAGGGCCATGCAGCCCTGTGCAACCTGTACCGTCTGACTCAGTACGTAAAGCAGGGTCTGACATTCAACCAGGCTATGGAGGTGGTTCGTGCATCGTCACTGTACACCGTTCATACTCCGGTTCCCGCAGGTCACGACTATTTCGATGAGGGCCTCTTTGGCAAGTACATGAGCGGTTACGCACAGCAGCTGGGTATAAGCTGGGGCGAGCTCATGGATATGGGCCGAACCAATCCCGGCGATGCAAGCGAGCGTTTCTGCATGTCAACATTCGCATGCAACACCTGCCAGGAGGTGAACGGCGTAAGCTGGCTTCACGGTGAGGTGTCCAAGAAGATGTTTGCAGGCATCTGGAAGGGCTACTATCCCGAGGAGAGCCACGTGGGCTACGTGACCAACGGCGTTCACATGCCTACCTGGGCAGCCAAGGAGTGGCAGGACCTGTATGCTAAATATTTTGACAAGAAGTTCCTCTCAGACCAGTCAAACGAGAAGATGTGGGAGGATATATATAAGGTGCCTGACAAGGTGGTTTGGGATCTCCACAATGACCTTAAGAATCAGCTGATTGAGTATATCCGTCAGCAGTTCAAGGACAGCTGGCTCAAGAACCAGGGTGATCCTTCACGTATCATGTCATTGATGCAGAAGATCAATCCCAACGCCCTGACAATAGGCTTTGGCCGCCGCTTTGCCACATACAAGCGTGCACATCTGCTCTTTACTGATCTGGACCGTTTGGCCAAGATCGTGAACAACCCCGACTATCCGGTACAGTTCTTCTTTACCGGTAAGGCTCACCCGCACGATGGTGCAGGTCAGGGACTTATCAAGCAGATTATCGACATCAGCCGCCGTCCGGAGTTCCTGGGCAAGATCATATTCCTGGAGAACTACGACATGCATCTGGCACGCCGTCTGGTATCGGGCGTGGATATCTGGCTCAATACTCCTACAAGGCCTCTGGAGGCATCGGGTACATCGGGCGAGAAGGCTTTGATGAACGGTGTTGTGAACTTCTCTGTGCTGGACGGCTGGTGGTACGAGGGCTACCGCGAGGGTGCCGGCTGGGCTCTGACCGACAAGCGCACATACAGCAACCAGGCCTATCAGGACCAGCTTGATGCCGCTACCATATACAGCATACTGGAGAATGAGATCCTGCCGCTGTACTACAACAAGAACGCCGAGGGCATATCCGAGGGTTGGGTCATGACAATGAAGAACTCTATCGCACAGATTGCTCCCCATTATACAATGAAACGTCAGCTGGATGATTATTTCAGCAAGTTCTACTGCAAGATGGCTGAGCGCTCACATTATCTGCAGGCTAATGACTATGCCAAGGCCAAGGAGATAGCAGCATGGAAGGAGATAGTAGCCCAGCGCTGGGATTCCATCGAAGTGGTAAGCTCACGCAAGGCCGATACCCTTATGGAGGGCCTGTTTGAGACCGGCAAGCACTACGATGTGGAGTATGTGATTGACGAGAAGGGCCTGGACGATGCAGTAGGCGTTGAGATGGTTGTGATTGGCAATGATGCCGACGGTGTGGAGAAACTGCAGAGTGTAATTCCGCTTGAGCTTGTCAAGCGCGAGGGCAACCTCTACACTTTCCACGGCAGCATCAAGAATGACTTCCCGGGTTCGTTCAAGGTTGCATACCGCATGTATCCCAAGAATGCGGACCTGCCTCACCGTCAGGATTTCTGCTACGTCAAGTGGTTCTATTGAACCATATACTCATAAATCAAAAAATCCTTGCGACTTTATCATCGCAAGGATTTTTTTTACTGTTTGTTGAGATAGACTTTCCGGAAGGTCCCGTCGGCGTTCTGTTGTATACACAGACCGTCGGGCTGGTCTATCGGCCGTCCGTGAATGTCAAAGTATCTGACAGCCGCTGTTTCTTCCTCATCGTCCTCATCGGGCAGGAATACGTCGGTAGCCTCACGGTCAATTGTAAAGACGAAAGTGGCAAGGCTGCGTGGCGGCATGTTGAACTCTACCCGGCGGGTTGGCTCGTCATATGTGAATTTTGTCTTCTTGCATAGTGACTCATTCGAGGTGGAAAGGACCTCAAATCCGCTCTTGACGTAGTAGGGCAGCTTGAGCTTGAGGTCATATGACGTACCGGTGGTGTCAATGGCTATCACAATGATTGAATCGCCCTTGATGTAAGCCGATGTCTCAAACGGGAAGTTGCTTCCGCTGTCCACGGCTGGCGGTACATTCGGGTTGTTGGTGGTGGCTTTGAGGCGGGTAGAGCCTGTCACATACTTTGAGAAATGTGACATGACCAGTCCGCGGGGCAGCAGTTTGTTCTCGATGTTATCGGGACCGTATTGGGTCTCGCCGGTGCCCACGAATGCCCAATGTGCGCGCATGTACCAATAGATATAGCCTGTGCCGCCGGCCAGCATGCACTCGTTCAGCTCTTCGGCAAACATCAGCTGCTCATGCCAGTTGGGCAGACGGCCCTTGATGTTGTCACTTACGGAATGCTCTGTCATCCAGACCTCCTTGCCGTATTGGGCAGCCTTCTCGGCCGAAGACTGCATCTCATTCAATGGCGGGTGTCCGTACAGGTGTCCGGCAATGATATCTATCTGGTCGCGGGCCACCTCATCGTCAAGCAGCATGTTTGAGTATCGGGGGTCAAATCCCAAAGGCTCGGCGCTGATAAGACGCACACCCTTGTAGGTTTCGCGGTCCAGCATGTGGGCATAGTTCTTGACAAGCTCCAGTTGCTGTTCGGGGGTGTAGAGGCAACCTGAGTAGTCTACCCACCAGTCGGGCTCGTTCTGGATTGATACGGCATCCACCTGAACGCCTTTGGACTTCATGTATTTAAGATAGCTGTTGAGCCATGGGAAGAACTTTTCATAGCAGTCACGGCGCAGCTCGCCACGCTGATTTCCCTGACTGTCGCTCTTACCGCCCTGAGCCGTACCGTTGGTCTTGTAATCTCCGGGAGGAGACCATGGCGTACCGAATACTATACCGCCATGTTTCTTGACATACAATGCCGACGGTACCGATCCCTGCCAGTTGTAGGTGCTCCAGCTTGCATCGTTGTCACCCACAAAGTTGGGGGATATCTCCATACGCATGATGTTGAGTCCCACCCTTGAGAACTTTCCGTACAGAAGCTCTACCGGTCTGGTGTCTGTGCCGAAGGGGCGCATGGCTCCGTCGCAGCAGGCAGCACCGAATCCGGTGATATGCTGGTACTGGGTCTTGGTAATGGTAACTGTCACTGACCTGGCATGCGCAACTGCAAACAGGCTCAGTGCAGCTAATGAAAATGTGAGTATCCTTTTATTCATAGGCAGTTAGTAATTTTTTGCAAATATAATTGTTTTTTAGTTCCAAGCCAAAGGGATCAGATGTTGGATGCCTGTTGATAATTAATGTAAAAAATGGATATGATGGCCGGCGGTGAGTCCTATTTATTTGTAACTTTGCAGAACTAAAAAACATTCAATAAAACAGTCATTTCCTTATGGATTCAAGCAATTCTTTCCTGGTCTTTTGCGGTACCAATACTATGTACCTGGCCAAAGAGATATGCGATTACCTTAACTGCCCCCTGGGCAACATGAATGTGGCTCATTTTGCAGACGGCGAGTTTGCAGTATCGTATGAGGAGTCAATTCGCGGAGCCGATGTATTTCTGGTTCAGTCCACATTCCCGTCATCGGACAATCTTATGGAGCTTCTGCTTATGATTGATGCCGCCAAGAGGGCATCTGCCAAGTCAGTGAACGCAGTGGTTCCTTATTTCGGATGGGCGCGTCAGGACCGTAAGGATAAGCCGCGCGTGTCAATAGGCGCCAAGCTGGTGGCCGATATGCTCAGCACCGCCGGCATTGACCGTCTCATCACCATGGACCTGCATGCGGACCAGATCCAGGGCTTCTTTGACGTGCCGGTGGACCATCTCTATGCATCGATGGTGTTCCTGCCTTATATCCAGAGTCTTAAGCTTGACGAGCTGGTGATGGCCGCTCCCGATGTAGGCGGCAGTAAGCGTGCCAGCGCATACGCCAAGTTCCTGGATGTGCCTCTGGTGCTGTGCCAGAAGACCCGTACCCGTGCCAATGTGGTTGATGACATCCGCATTATCGGTGATGTGCAGGGAAAGAATGTAGTCATTGTGGACGATATCGTAGACACAGCCGGTACTATCTGCAAGGCCGGAGACGTGATGATGGAAGCCGGCGCCAAGTCCGTACGTGCGCTTGCATCGCACTGTGTGATGTCGGGCGATGCTCCCATGCGAGTCGACAATTCATGTCTGGAGGAGATAGTTTTCACCAACAGCATACCTTACCGTAACTCGGTACCTTGCAAGAAACTCAAACAACTGTCTGTAGCACAGATGTTTGCCGAAACAATCCGCAGGGTCATATCAAACGAATCAATCAGTTCACAATATCTTATCAAGTAATTTATGAAAAGGGTTATATACGCAGTCTTGTCATTGGTGCTGCTGGTCTCATGCGGCGGTTCGGATTCATACCGTATAAAGGGTAAGGTAAGTGGAATAGAGGATGGCACAGTGATGACACTGAGCATATTTGACTATGAGGGTCTGTCAACACTTGACTCTACAGTTGTAAAGGGTGGCCGATTCTCTTTCAAGGGTACCGAGGATACCGTTCAGATAGCTGCGATAACCTATATTCTTGATGAACAGCTGAGAGGTTGTGAGTTGTTCCTTGAGAGTGGAGTGATTTCGGTCGATATAGATTCCGAGACCGGAAACCAGAAGATATCGGGCACGCCCAACAATGATGCGTTCCAGAGATTCTATGATGATACCCAGATATTCAATGACCAGGCAACCGAGCTTGAGGATAAGATCCGCATGACAATTGCCACCGACGGTGATTGCACTGACCTGTACAATCAGATGGGAGACCTTCAGGAACGTTTCAAATCTTTGCTGGCACAGAGTATTACCGATAATGCCGCTCTGTACTATGCCTATCGTCAGCTGATGGATAACTACACCATGTTTGAACCCGATGAGGTGATGGAGATGCTGGAGAAACTGGCTCCGACATTCGGCCAGGATATTATGTTCAACCAGGTGACCGCATTGACGAATGCGCAGTTAAGCACAAGTCTGGGGCATCCCTACATTGAGTTTGAGGCTTCATTGCTTGATAAGAGATACGGATTTGACACTAAGGCCACTCTGTCAAAGTATGTCAGCAACAACAAGATAATCCTGCTTGATTTCTGGGCAAGCTGGTGTGCTCCCTGCATCAATGAGCTGCCTTATCTCAAGGCCGCTTACAACAAATACAAGTCCCAGGGCTTTGAGATAGTAAGCGTATCTGTTGATGACGGCACCGAGGAATGGATAAAAGCCGTTAAGGATAACGGTATGAACTGGGTCCAGTTGTGGAACGGTGAAGAAATGGAAAACTCGGCAGCTGCAAAGTATTCAATTACAGCAATCCCGTCAACATTCCTGATTGATGCTGACGGGACTATCATTGGCCGTAACCTTCGTGGTGAAGAACTTGGAAATGCGCTTGAAGATTATTTCAAGAATCTGAAATAAGTCATCTTGCATTGTTTGCGACAGCTTTCATGAGCTTGTTGCGGTCTGAACTGTATCTTAATGTGTTGACAGCCTGGTAGTAGTTCTGAAGGTCTACGCAGTTGTCAATGGCCTTGACCAGGAAATCATATCTGTTGCTTTCAAATTCAAATGTCTTGGCCATATCGGCTATCTGACGTGATGTGAACAATGTTCCGTACACGATCATGCTACCCATTTTCTTGCGGGTCGAGTCAAAAGTCATGCCTTTGAGAGCCTTGATTATATCGTTCATATCGGACTGAGAGACTCTGTAGTAGCCATCTCCGTTGCGGAGTTCGTCCCTGCGGCAATCCATCACGTAATCAATGATTTTCTCGCGGCTTGAAGAGAATTCGAGTGCGGACAGGACCTTGTAGAAATTGGCGCGGTCTATGCAGTTGAGGTATGCCTTTTTCAGGAACTTGATCCTGTTGCTGTCAAAATCAAAGATCAGGGTGATCTCACGTATCTGAGTGGTTGTCATGAGACCGCCGGTGCTGAATATCATATCGGCCATCCTTAGACGGTTGCTGTCAAAAGATTCACGCTTAAAGGAACGTATAACCTCTACATCGACAGGCTTTGGCGGACGGACGGGCTTTATGACAGGTTCCTCTTTCAGTATACGGCTTCTGCGTGGGTCTTCCTTCTGTATGAGGCGCTGATCCCTGCGCTCGGGTTCTCTCTGTACTACTCTGGACTGTGCCTGGACACTCTCGGTGCAAAGCAGGAGCGCTGCAACTGCGATGCCAATCATCATTCTTGTTTTCATCGTCGTAGTCTTTAAGTGTTTGAACTTGGTTTGGCTTTTTAGGAGCCTTCTATTATTAAGACGCAAAAAAACGCAGAATGTTAAATGATACAATAGGGGTCAGGCCCCTTTTGTATCATTTTGCTACGACTTCACGCTCAAAGAAGTCCAGGAAGTAGGGCCAGTTGGGGCCGGCTTCATGGCCGCCGTGGTGCTGACGATAGGTCAGGCGTCCGTCCATCAGGCCGTTGTCCATACCGGGGAACAGGTCTGTGCCTATGCCCTTGTAGCCAAGCAGTTCATATACAGGTGATGCTTTGGAGGCCGATATGAACGAGCCTACCACATCCTGCCATTTGTCGCCGTTCCAGCTACCGGTCGATATGAAGCAGGCGCGCGGGGCGCACAAGGCTATGAGTTCATGCTGATCAACGGGAAGGTCATTCTCTGTATACGGGTCTGTTCCGTATTTGATAAGGTTGCCGCATACCCAGTGGTACTCCTCATTTGATACTATATTGCCGATACTCTCACCACAGTCACGACGCCATCCTGCTGCTCCGGCCTTTCCCGAAGAGGCGATGAATCCGGCTGCAATACGCTCCTCGAATGCCATTGCCACCAGTGATGCCTTGCCGTAGCGGGATACGCCCTCGATGGCGCACTTGGTGGCGTCGAATGTCTTGTCAGTCTCAAAATAGTCTATGAGACGTGACAGGCCCCAGCCCCAGGCGCGGAGCGAGCCCCAGTCGGTTGGTTGGCGGAACTGGCCCTTGTTGCAGAGTCCAATTATGCCGTTCGTGAGTCCCGATCCGGCATCGGCCTGTATTGATGAGGGGTTGATGGTAGCTGCTGCCCATCCGCGCTCAATTACCATCTGCTGCCATGATGTGGAGCCTGCGCGGACACGGGTGGGGTCACCGGCGCCGAATCCGAACTCTATTATTACCGGCAGGTTCTGCTTGCCCTCGGGATATACCACGTTGGCCTGTATTTCGACTGTTATTGAGGGATAGCTGGAGTTGTCGACAACGCCTTTAAGCATACGGACCACTACCGGTGTGCCGGCAAAGTCCTTTTTCTCTTCACTCGTAACCTCCCATTTAACACCCGGTACGTTATCGGGAATACGGCCGTAGACGTTGTCCTCAAAGAGTTTTACTATCTCCGGACGGCGTACCTTTTTCCACATTCTGGCATTCTTGACCTTCTTGCCGCTTTCTGTAACGAGAGGGTCCGGATAGAAGGGGTAGGGGTTGGCTATGAGTTCATCATAGTTGGGGTGCTTGCTCTCATCGGCATTGTTCGGCTGGCGGCCTTCGCGTGGCTGGCCGACACCGACTTTTGCTATCATATCGGCATAATCGGCCGCCGCGATCTTGCGCAGGCTGTCCTGGCTTGCACGGTTACCTCCGCCGAACATCATGAATTGGGCACTCACTGAAAACGGTATGCATGCCAGTACGGCTGCACCCATGATATACTTAAAGATTCTCATAAACTGTTGGTTTTAATACTAAGTCCAAAGATAAACAAAAAAGGTCATCCCTATGCAGAATGACCTTTTTTAAAATATCGTAATATGATTACTTGCTTGCCTGGTTGTAAGCGGCGTTGAGGCCTTCAAGTACCTCGGCTGTGATGTTGAGTGCCTCATCGGCAAAAAGCAGGCTGGCCTTGCTGATTATGAGGTTGTAGCCGTGCGACTTGTTGTACTCGGTTATGAAATCATTGACGGTCTCGCTGATTTTCTGTGAGTTGGCGTCTCTCTCCTCCATGAGTTCCTGACTGTATTTCTGGGCCTTCTCCTCAAGGGACTGCTGTCTGCGGCCGATACGGTTGTACTCTGAATTCTGGCGCTCTGCCGATGAGAACACGTTGCTTTCAACCTTTTTGTTGAAGTCCTTGATGTCCTGGTCTATCTTTTTCCTTTCCTCCTCAAGGACAAGAGAGTAGTTCTCCTGCTTTCGCATCATCTCTTCGGCCAGATCCTGATAGAATGCGTAGTTGGCCAGAAGCGAATCAACATCTACGTATGCAATCTTAAGGCCTGAAACTGCTATAGGAGCCTGCTCCTGCTGAGCGTTGGTGGTGGCTGCGGGCTGGTTGCACTGGCACAACCCTAATATCATAGCAGCAGACATAACTGCTGTCGAAACGGATTTGAGATTCATATTTCTTCTATTGTTGGTTTACTTTTTCATTGACAGCCAGAGGGTTGACCTTCTGAGCCTGTCTGTCCTGTGATTCAACGCATCCGATGCCGCGTTTTCTCATTGCGGGGTTGCTCCCTACGTGTATATTCGGGAACTTGCCGTTCTTCTTGAGCAGAATGCTGACTGATAGCAGAACTACTGCAGCGAGAAGGAAAATAACTACTGTAAGATACGTTTTCCACATACGCGGCGCGAAGTTAGGGATTTTAGTTGAATTATTTTAAAGAATAGTGTATTTTTGGAGTTGTTAAGAATTAGTAATAATAAACTGATAGAGTTATGGAAAAGATAGATTGGTCAAAGAGAGTGATGGACTTTTTTCTGGAGATATGCAGGATTCCGCGTCCGTCGGGCCGTGAGGAGAAAATGGGAGAGTACCTGCTTGAGTTTGCCGCATCGCGCGGGCTTGCAGCAAAGAAGGATGATGTGGGTAACGTGTTGATAAGCAAGCCGGCCAGCCCCGGATATGAGAGCCGCCAGACGGTAATACTGCAGGCGCATCAGGATATGGTGTGTGAGAAGGATGCCACTCTGGACCACGATTTCATGACCCAGCCTATTGAGACATACGTAGAGGACGGTTGGCTCAAGGCCCGCGGCACTACGCTTGGTGCCGATGACGGTATGGGCATAGCCATGGCCCTGGCTATTCTGGACAGCCCTGAGATTGAACACGGTCCGGTGGAGTGCCTCTTTACGGTATCCGAGGAGACCGGTCTGACCGGTGCCGAGAACCTTAAACCCGGCATGATGAACGGCAAGATGCTCATCAATCTGGACTCGGAGGATGAGGGCGAGATATTCATCGGCTGTGCCGGCGGAATCAATACCAGCGTTGAGTTTGATTATAAGGCCGAGCCTGTTCCTGCAGGGTATTTCTTCCTGCGCGTGGGAGTGGACAAGCTGCACGGCGGACACTCGGGCGATGATATTGACAAGGGTTATGCCAATGCCAACAAGATACTGGCAAGGTTCCTTTGTGGCGCTCTTGACAAATATGACCTGAGGCTGTGTTCCATAAGCGGCGGAAATCTGCACAACGCAATTCCGCGTGACGCCCAGGCTGTGATTGCAGTTCCGTTTGCCGACCGCGAGAAGATACGGGTTGATTTCAACGTGTTTGCATCGGAAGTACAGGATGAATATCACGTTACAGAGCGTGAGGCAAAGTTCTTTATGGAGAGCACCGATGCTGTGGCTACCTGCATTGAGCAGGGCGTGGCACGCAATATAATACGTTCCGTGTTTGCGGTGTTCAACGGCGTTTATGCCATGAGCATGGATGTGCCGGGACTGGTTGAGACATCGTCCAATCTGGCTCGCATACGCACTGAGAACGGCAAGGTTACCATGCTGGCCAGTCAGAGAAGTAGCGTTGAATCGGGCAAATATGCGGTTCAGGCCACTCTGGCGGCTTGTTTCCGACTGGCCGGCGCCAAGGTTACAAGCAATGACGGCTATCCCGGCTGGGCTCCCAATCCCAAATCGGAGCTGCTGGATATATCGGTCCGTACGTATAAGGAGCTGTTTGGGAAGGATCCCAAGGTCAAGGCTATCCACGCCGGTCTGGAGTGCGGTCTGTTCCTGACATCGTACCCCGATCTGGATATGATCTCCATCGGCCCGACACTGCGCGGCGTCCATTCACCTTCGGAGCGTCTGGAGCTTGCCACCGTCCCGATGGTGTTTGACCACCTCCTTGCAATCCTGCGCACAATAAAATGATACCATTGGGGTCAGGCCCCTTTGGTATCATTTTCAAAAAATAGTACCAAAGGGGCCTGACCCCAATGGTATCATTTTATAAGACCGGTGCGGTAGGCTTGGAGCAGGGCGCGCAGGTCTTCCACACGAGCCATCAGGCGGCGGCCCTTATCGGTGTCGCGCACCAGGATCTGCTGGTCCGAATACTCTACAACCTGCGTTGCGGCAATCACATCCATGCCCTGAGCGATGGATTGTTGAATTGATTCAAACGGATGGTGGCGTACCAGACGCATTCCGTGTGAATTGAAAATCAGCGTATAGCCTGCTATTCCGGTCTGCTGGTGATAGACCTTGGAGAATCCGCCGTCAATTACAAGGAGTCGGCCATCGGCCTTGATGGGGCTCTCGCCGCTGGACTCCTTTACGGGGATATGACCGTTTATTATGTGGGCATGCTCAAGCTCTGTTATTCCGAACTCGCGCAGTATCATCTCGCAGATGTCGCGGCGGTTCTTGAGGCGGTAGTAGTTGCCCTTCTCCTCAAAGTGGGTCTCCTTCTCGGCCAGGAAATAGCGCTCAAAAGTGGCCATGCGTTTCTTGTCAAAGGGGGGCGAAACGGGTCCGCACCACAGATACCAGAACAGGTCCTGACCATACTGTTTCAATGGGTCATCGTCCGATGCATAATACGCGGTACGGACGTATTTGTCTATTGTATCGAATAGCTCACGGCCCTTATAATCAACGCCTTGGATATTCATTGAGGCCAGCGTCCCGTCCTCGTTCAGAGGCACACTGCCGTGATAGAGCAGGTTGTTGTTGTGCACCAGATAGAGCGATCCGTGCTCAAACAGGCAATCCACGTGACGGGCAAGCGCCTTGCTGTTGCAGAAACTGTGCGTCAGGCGGTCTATCACGTTCTGCTCGGCCGATGTCAGTCTGTACGGATCTTTCGGATCAACAGTAGGGAAGTTGGTATCGAGCAACTTATACTCCTTTTCACCGATTTTTATCACTCCGCGCTTAAAGTCAATCTTATCCAGCAGGTTGCGGTGCTCCATATGGAACTCCGGATGGCGTGCAATCACCGCGGCCTCGATCTTGAACTGTATTATTGCGATGGCCTTGTGCATCTGCGACAGTAGGTCCATCTGCGGCAGGTCTTCAACCGGTGTGTCATCGGTCTTTACGGGAATGAACAGCGTGCAGGGGTCATCGGCGTATGTCTGCATGGCGAATGTGGCCAGGGGCAGCAGGTTGATGCCGTAACCGTCCTCAAGCGTGGTCATGGCTGCGTATTTGAGGCTGTTGCGCACTACGTTGGCCACACAGGCGGCGCTGCCGGTGGCGGCTCCCATCCACACTACGTCGTGGTTGCCCCACTGGATGTCAAAATCGCGGTAGTTACAGAGCATATCCATTATGCGGTGGGCGCCGGGGCCTCGGTCGTAGATATCTCCTATTATATGAAGCTGGTCAATTACCAGGCTGCGGGTGACATCGGCAATGGCGGTTATGAAATGGCTTGCTCGGCCGGTGCTGACTATCGTATCTACTATGGCTTTCAGGTAGTTATGCTTGGAGCTGAATGTGCCTCGGGTCTCGTGCATGAGCTCCTCAATTATGTAGGCGTAGTCCTTGGGCAGGGCCTTGCGTACCTTGGAGCGGGTGTAGCGCGATGCAACTCGGGTGAGTACGGCTATCATGCGTATCAGGGTAACCTTGTACCATTCGTCAAGGTCGCTGTTATCGGCCTTGATGGCACGCAGTTTGGCCTCGGGGTAACTTATCAGGGCACTCAGGGTACGTTTATCGTCGGCACTGAGTTCATCGCCGAAAACCGCCTCAATCTTCTGCTGGATTACGCCCGATGCGGACCGCAGCACGTAGTCAAACGCATCGTACTCACCGTGGATATCGGTCACAAAATGCTCGGTTCCCTTAGGTAGGTTGAGTATTGCCTCCAGGTTTATTATCTCTGTCGATGCAGCCGCGATGCTTGGAAAACTCTTGGCCAGCAACTGCAGATATTCTATACTCCTCTCCATAGTCCTGATTTGTTTACTGCAAATTTAGCAAAAACGACACAAAATAGATATATTTGTAGTCAGAACCAACTTTTATTGCTTTGAACAGAATTGTCTTTTTTGCGTTTGCACTTGTCATCCCGATTGCTGTGAATGCCCAGGATGGCAGACTGGAGATCAATGCCGCAATCTCTACTCCCGGAACATATGCCTTTGCGGATTGGGCTTTCGATGAGGATCCGATAGATAATATGAGATGGTCTCACGGCAAACTCAGCGATATTACCGAGGAGTCATACAATTGCACGCTGTATCCCAGTATGTCGGTGGAGATGGCATACAGGTTGTCAGACTCCGGGACCGGCCTCAAGGGCAGGCTCTCGCTGGTTGGTATGGCCGGATTACACATGGCCGATTATCAGCCGTTGAGCATATACAGTCCTGAAGCCGACATGCAGAAGGCTGTCAAGGCCGATGTCCTGCTTGGCTTGAGGTACAGAATCATAGAGACATCTCACCTGACAATGTACTTACAGGCTATGGCGGGAATGGATTTCAGGAACGAAAGCCGGTATTGGACCGTAACTGATGGCGCGTCCCGTGACGGCTGTAATGAGTTTGTCTATCAGCTCACTTTTCTGGGATTCAGAGTCAAGCTGGGTCATAAGACCAGCCATCTTGGGGTTATGACAGAGTTGGGTTATGGCTCTGAATATGTTTTGGGTGATGTTTTTGTAATACTTCCCGGTATCAGGGCAGGTTTCAGCTACAGATTCTGATTATGAAAAAGATAGCATTATATTTCCGGATAGCAGTCATTACTGCATTGCTGATGGCAAGCTGTGAGGTCAGATATTGGGATCCTGCCGCTGAGCTGGGCGGAATGGCCGAATATTGGGCTGGGAGTTATATTGATGATGCCTTGGATTTTGCCGTAAACCCTCATGATTCATTAAGAAAATACTACTCCGACGTCAAATGGCATGTCGCCATTACATCAAATCTTAATGATACACTGTCCATAGATTTTAAAAAAGATGGCCGCATAGAAGGAGATTCGGTGGTGATATCATACAGATTGCTGCAGATTAAAGACTCCGTTGTGGTTACGGCCGACGGTTACAGGTACTCGGACAGGCTCTGGGCACATATGTATACCGTTGATGAAGGGATAATAAACTATGAAGGAACGTTCCGCGTAGAATTTTATGAGAACGGAAAGACTACACCCTGGGCGTGGTCCGTTGTCAGATACAGCAGGTCTGAGCGTTACGACCCTTATGACAGTCGCCAGTATGTAAAAGAGACAGAGACAGGTTGGTATTGAATATGATGAAGTTATACAGATTAATAATCGCATCGGCATTTGTCGCGCTGATACCTTGCGGGCTGAAAGCCCAGTCAAGGTTTGAGATAAGTGCCGGTATATCCACTCCTGGCATGCACGTTTGTGATGAGAGAGGATTGGGAATTGGAGAACAGGTAGGTTTCTATGATAAATATCAGGATGTTACATTGACTGATATGGAAAAGGACTCCTACAGGTCTAGCTACTATCCGGGCTTTTCCCTGCAGGCTGCCTATAAGTTGCCCGATCATGGTTTTACCAAAAGACTGTCAGTTGTGGCATATGCCGGACTCACTACGGCCGGGTTTGAGAATATAGACTATCTTACAAACACTCCTCTTTACAGCGAGAAAGCCTTGAAACTTGATGTGCTGGTTGGTGTCCGGTATCATATCATGACCAAAGAACACTTCATGATGTACACACAAGCCATGGTAGGAGGGCGTATTGATGACAAATCTCTCTATTGGGAGTATAATGATATTATAAGTGACAACCCGGCCCCTTTTCAGGTTACCTATCTTGGTTTCAGATTCAAATCCAGGAACGGCATCTGTTTCCTGACGGAGTTGGGTGAAGGATTGGATTACAGTTTATTTGGCATGGTTCTGATACCCGGAGTCCGGTTGGGTCTGGGATATACATTCTGAAAGGTATGAAAAAGATATCTTTGATAATAGCATTGGTCAGTTGTATGGCTCTGACTTCAGTTGGATTGGACTCCTGCAAGGGAGTGGAATGGGACACTCAGGAGACGTTGGTAGGATTGTCCGAATCATGGACAAGGATATATGTGGAAGATTTGATGCATGATTACAGTCAATATAAGGATGTTGCCAAGGACAGCACCCGCAAAGTCCATTATACGGTGACTTTCAATGATACGGTGGCAGTGGAAAGTGTATTCAGAGGTATGATTGGCGGGGATTCGGTTGATATAACTACTACTATAGTCCTGATAGACACTACGATGATGACAGTTACCGATGGATACCGTTATGCAGACAACATTACCGCCCATATGTTTACTGTAGATCCCGGCATAATTGACTACAACGGAAAGCTTCACTTTGATTTCTATAAGACAGACGGAATGATTCCGTGGGCGTGGACTGAAATAACGTATAGTAAAACAGATGACTCTGACGTTATACCATACTTGCGAAATAGCAAATTCGGGTGGTATTGAGTATTTGTGCGTAACTTTTAGAGGAGACCCTTTGAAGAGGGGAGCGTGTAGTTAGAGATGTCGCGGCGGACTGCGGCTTTCAGGGCGCGGGCAAAGGCCTTGAAGATTGCCTCTATCTTGTGGTGCTCGTTGTCGCCCTGTGCCTGGATGTTCAGATTCATGGCGGCGGCGTCGGAGAGTGACTTGAAGAAGTGCAGGAACATCTCGGTGGGCATCTCGCCAATCTTTTCACGCTTGAACTGGGCATCCCAGACCAGCCAGCTGCGGCCTCCAAAGTCAAGGACTACCTGTGCCATGCAGTCGTCCATGGGCAGGGCGTAGCCGTAGCGCTCTATGCCACGCTTATCGCCCAGGGCCTTGCGGATGCACTCGCCCAGTACTATTCCGGTATCCTCAATGGTGTGGTGCTCATCAACGTAGAGGTCACCCTTTACCTTGACGGTCAGGTCCATGCCTCCGTGACGGCCAATCTGCTCCAGCATGTGGTCAAAGAATCCCAGTCCGGTGCTGATGTCGCACTGGCCGGTTCCGTCTATATTGAGTTCTACCAGTATGTCTGTCTCTTTTGTTGCGCGGTGGGCCGATGCACGGCGGTCGCCTGCAAATATGTACTCTGTCACCTTCCACCAGTCGCTTGTGCAGAGGGCGCAGACGGACTTAAGATCGTCCGATAAGCCATCGGCACTGTCCTGCAGCAAAATGGCGCGGCAGCCCAGGTTGCGGGCCAGCTCCACATCGGTGGCGCGGTCGCCAATGACGTAACTTCCGGCCAGGTCATACTCATCGGTCATGTACTTTCCGAACATGCCGGTGCCGGGTTTGCGGGTGGGGGCGTTGTCGTGGAGGAAGTGGCGGTCAATGAGGATGTCGTTGAACTCCACGCCTTCGCCCTTCAGGGTGTTGAGGATGAAGTTGTGGGTGGGCCAGAAGTCCGCCTCGGGGTATGACGACGTGCCCAGCCCGTCCTGGTTGCTGGCCATAACGAACTCAAAGTCAGTGTGCTGGCGCAGGAACGTGAGGCTGCGGAATACTCCGGGTACAAACTGCAGTTTGTCAAAGCTGTCAAGCTGCTCGTCGGACGGCTCAACCACTATGGTTCCGTCACGGTCTATGAATAACACCCTCTTTTTCATATAATCAGTATTTTGATAATGCTTCAATCAATGCGTTGTTCTCGGGTACTGTGCCGATGGTAATGCGCAGGCTGTTACCGCACAGGGCTACCTTGCTGCGGTTGCGGACAATTATGCCATTGTCTACCAGATAGTTGTAGGTGGCGGCGGCATCCTTCACGCGGGCCAGGAAGAAATTGGCATCGGACGGATAAACCTTGATGCAGCAATCCAGAAGGGCGAACTTTTCCATCAGGCGGGTGCGCTCTTTAAGGATAGACTCAACCCATCCCTTTACGCGGTCGTGCTGCATCACCTCTTCCATGGCGCGCTGCTGTGTAAGCAGGTTGATGTTGTAAGGATACTTTACCTTGTTCATGATGCCGATGATATCAGGCTGCGCGAACGCCATTCCCAGACGGATTCCGGCCATGCCCCATGCCTTGGAGAAGGTCTGGAGCACTACCAGATTTGGTCTGGACTGCAATTGCTGCAGATATGAAGGTACGCCAGCAAAATCTATATAAGCCTCGTCCACTATCACGATTCCGTCAAAGCTGTCAAGAATTCTGTCAATCACCTTGCGGTCTATGTTGTTGCCGCTGGGATTGTTGGGCGAGCAGAAGAACACCAGCTTGGTGTCAGCGTCAATGGCGGCCAGGATCTTATCGGCACTGGGCTGAAAGTTGTCGTCCAGCAGCACGCGACGGTATTCCACGTCGTTTATATCGGCGCAGACACCGTACATTCCGTAGGTGGGCTCTATGGCCACGGCGTTGTCCACTCCGGGGCGGCAGAATATGCGGAACATCAGATCTATGGCCTCGTCGCTGCCGTTGCCAAAGAAAATGGAGTCCTCACTTACGCCCTTTATGGCACAGATGCGGGCCTTGAGGTCACGCTGCAACGGGTCGGGGTAGCGGTTTACCGGGTCGTTGTAGGGGTTCTCATTGGCGTCCAGGAACACCTTGGCCTCGTGGCCTTTGTACTCGTCGCGGGCCGATGTGTAGGGGCTCAGGCTCCAGATATTGGGTCTTACAAGTTCTTGTAACGGTTTCATTTTTTTTACTTTGGCTTTGGCGTTGGCTTTGGCTTCCATGAGGTGCGTGGCTTTTGGCCAACGCCAATGCCAACGCCAACGTTATCTTATTCCTTAATGCGGATGGTTACTGCGTTCTTGTGCGCATCCAGATACTCGCCGGCGGCCATGGTCTCTATTACCGGGCCAAGGGCTTTTAGACCCTCGCGTGAGAGCTGCTGGAAGGTTATCTTGCGCATAAAACTGTCTATGTTCACACCCGAGTATGCCTTGGCGTATCCGCTGGTGGGCAGGGTGTGGTTGGTGCCCGATGCATAATCGCCCGCACTCTCGGGTGACCAGGGGCCGATGAACACGCTGCCTGCGTTGACCACGCGCTCTGCAAGGGCCGATGCGTTCTGAGTCTGGATGATCAGATGCTCGGGAGCATACTCGTTGGTCATCTCTATGATTTCATCGTCATTGCTGAGCAGTATCATGCGGCTGTTGCCCAGTGATGCCTCTGCAATCTCATTTCGGGGCAGCAGGGCTACCTGGCGGTCAACCTCGGCCTGCACCTTATCAATAAGTTCGGCCGATGTGGTGAGCAGTATTACCTGGCTGTCGCGTCCGTGCTCGGCCTGTGAAAGCAGGTCGGCGGCTACGAATGCGGGGTTGGCATTGGCATCGGCTATAACCTCAACCTCCGACGGGCCGGCGGGCATATCGATTGCCACGTCCTTGAGGGATACTATCTGCTTGGCGGCGGTAACGTAGGGGTTGCCGGGGCCGAATATCTTGGATACCTTAGGCACGCTCTCCGTGCCGTACGCCATTGCGGCGATGGCCTGTGATCCGCCCAGTTTGAAGAACCGGTTTACACCAGCTACTTGTGCGGCGTAAAGTATTGCGGGATTGACCTTTCCGTTTCGTCCCGGAGGGGTGCAGAGAACGATTTCCGTGCAGCCTGCGGTGCGGGCGGGGATAGCCAGCATCAGGACTGTCGAGAACAGTGGTGCTGTGCCGCCGGGGATGTACAGACCTACCTTGGTGATGGGCACTGCCTTCTGCCAGCAGGTTACGCCGGGGGTGGTCTCAACCTTGCTCAGTTGCGGCAGCTGTGACTCGTGGAACTTGCGGATGTTCTGGGCGGCGCGGTCAATGGCGCTGCGCAAATCGGCCGGTACCAGTGCGGCAGCCTCGTCAAGTTCGGCCTGGCTTACAGCAAGTGAGTCCAGCTGTACCTTGTCAAACTGCAGCTCGTAGTCCTTGAGCGCCTGGTCACCGCCTTTACGGACAGTATCAAGCACTGCCTGGACACGCTCGTAAAGTCCCTCCACGCTCAGCGCGGGGCGACTCAGCAGTTCTTTCCACAAGCCTTTATCAGGATATCTTACAATGTTCATTTTCTTTCGTTTTTTGAAAATGATACCATTGGGGCCTGACCCCATTGGTATCATTTTGCTTACAGTATCATCTTTTCTATGGGAAGGACAAGGATGCCTTCGGCACCGGCGGCTTTCAGGCGGCCGATGATTTCCCAAAAACGTTTCTCGTCAAGTACGGTGTGAACTGAGCTCCAGCCCTTGGTTGCCAGAGGCATTACCGTGGGGCTCTTGATGCCGGGAAGTTCGGCCAATACCTCACTCATGCGGTCATCAGGGACGTTCATCATTATGTATTTCTTGCCCTGGGCGGCCTTTACTGCATCAAAGCGGAACAGCAGCTCCTCAAGGATTGCTTTCTTATCGGCATCCATATCCGGGTTGCCGATGAGCAGGGCCTCGGACTGCATAACAACCTCAACCTCGCGCAGGTTGTTGCTTACCAGTGTGGAGCCGGAGCTAACGATGTCGAATATGGCATCGGCCAGACCTATGCCGGGAGCAATCTCCACTGAGCCGGTTATGACGTGTGCATCGGCCTTGATTCCTTTCTCTTTGAGGAATGCTTTGAGGATGCCGGGGTAGGAGGTGGCAATCTTCTTGCCGTTGAACCACTCAAGACCTTTATAATCAATGGCCTTGGGAATGGCCAGGGAGAGACGGCAGCGGCTGAATCCCAGACGCTTGATGATATCGGCCTTCTCCTGACGCTCCACAAACTCGTTTTCACCCACAATGCCTACATCGGCCACGCCTCCGGCTACAGATTGGGGTATGTCATCGTCACGCAGGAACAGGACCTCGACCGGGAAATTTCCGGCCTGAACCAGAAGAGTGCGTTTTGAAACTCCCAGGCTGATTCCTGACTCCTGGAGCAACTCCATTGTCTCGTCGTACAAACGACCTTTTGACTGTACTGCTATTCGTAACATATTATAAAGTGTTTTAATACTTGTAATTAAAAGAGGCTCACCGCATACCGGCAAGCCTCTTGTATATTTATACACCATTTATAGCCTACCGATCACGATCTGCAGGTATGATGATGGTGATATGATGCTGTATAACTTTTCATTTCAAGGGCAAAGGTACGCCTCTTTTTTGTATTATGCAAGTTGTAAGACGATTTTTATGCATTCTGTATGAAGCGCAGAAAAGAGACGGATTTTGTCAGCACATAAAAAAGGTGTAATTTTGCAGCGGATTTCAGTTCCTTATCTATGGAGGAGACCAGATTCAACGGGCCTGAGATGAATGTCAGGAAGATAGTCGTCCTGTTGCTGACAGCGACTTTGATACTTGTTCTTTTTCTTACAAGAGACCGGTATCAGTCACCCGAAGAGGAAACAGCCGAAGAAACTGTACCCGTTCCGGAACAGTTTGTTTACATATCACCTTTTGACTCAGTTTTCCGCCTATATGCCGACAGTGTATGTGACTGGAAGATGCTTGCTGCAATAGCATATGTGGAATCCAAGTTCGACACTACGGCCAGGTCTCACAGGGGAGCGCAGGGACTGATGCAGATAATGCCTGCAACTTATCGTCATATACTTGCCAAGATGGGCGTATCGGACACGATGGCCCAGAACGTGGAACTTGACGTGAGAGTTGCGGTGCGCTATCTTGATGATTTGGACAACCTGTTCGGTTTCATCAACAGGACTGAGAGGATTAACTACATTCTGGGCAGTTACAATGGAGGCTCGAATCATATATTTGACGCCATGAGGATAGCCCGGAAGAAAGGTATTAACCGATATAGCTGGAGTAGTCTGACACCGGTTCTGGAATCGATGAAAGACCCTTCGGTTTACAGTGACAGCGTCTGCATATACGGAGCGTTCGATGCATCAGAGACACTCAATTATGTAAGTACCGTCAAAAGAGTTTACAGAGAATACAATAGTCTTGACTTGCTTTTCAGAGCATCTGAGAAAGTAGTTTTAAATGACAGGTAATGAGATACATTATAACAATTGACCAGCGTACGTCATCATCAAAAGCGCTGCTGTTTGATGAGAAATTCAATATTATTGACCACAAGATAATCCCGCATCGGGTAAATCATCCCAAAGCTGACTGGGTGGAGGCTGATGCCGAGGAGATATATGCAAATACCGTTGCCGCACTCAAGCAACTGAATCTGCCCGATGAAAGTGACGCCACATTCTCAGTCTCTATAGTCAATCAGCGTGAGACTGTGGTTGTTTGGGATAAGAACACCGGAAAGCCCGTATATCCTGCAGTGATGTGGCAGTGCCGCCGCGGAGCCGCCTTCTGTCAGGAACTCATTGACAAGGGTTATGAGACAACCATAAAGGAGCATACCGGACTTATTCCCGACACATATTTTTCGGGCAGTGGAGTAAAGTGGATCCTGGACAATATCAAGAGCGTAAGGGAGCGTGCGGAGCGCGGCGATATACTGATGGGAACGATCGACACCTGGCTCATCTGGAAACTTACCGGCGGCAAGGTGCATGTAACGGACTATTCGAATGCATCACGAACACTTCTGTTCAATATAAATACCTTGGAGTGGGATCCCGATATCCTGAGGGTGTTTACCATTCCCGCATCCATGATGCCCGAGGTGAAACCGTCGGACAGCGTGTTCGGAGAGACGGATATAGAAGGCTTTCTGCCTGCTCCCGTACAGATTGCCGGCGTGCTTGGCAACTCACACGGTGCTCTGGTAGGCCAGTTGTGCTTTGAGCCGGGCGAGGGCAAGACCACTTACGGTACAGGCTCATCGGTCATGTTCAATGTGGGCGAGAGCCCGGTTCCGGCTCCGAACGGAATGGTTTGTTCGGTGGGCTTCTCCCTGTTTGACCATACATATTATGTGCTTGAGGGACATGTTCACTCATCGGGCGCAGTCCTGGATTGGATTACCGATAATCTTCGTCTGGTTGATTCTATAGAAGATACACAGTCACTTGCACTTAGCGTGCCTGATAACGGAGGTGTCTATTTTGTGCCTGCGTTTGGCGGGCTGGGCTCACCCTGGTGGGTACCCGATGCCAAGGCTATGATATGCGGTCTTACCATGCAGGCTACAAAGGCGCATGTGGTAAGGGCTGCATTGGAGTCTATCGCTTATCAGGTAGCCGATGTGGTTGAACTGGCCAAACGGGATATCAAGACACAACTCATGGAGTTGTCAATTGACGGCGAATCGGCCAAGAATGATTTCCTGATGCAGTTCCAGGCCGATATTCTGGGATTCCCGGTCAAAAGGTTGGGACTGGAGGAGGCATCCGGTCTGGGATCGGCAATACTCAACTGCTGCGCCTGCGGAATATTTACATCGATAGAACAGATAAAGGAGGTGCGCAAGATCAGTGAGATATGCCTGCCCGCCATGAAGGAGGAGGACAGGATCCGCAACCGTCAGGGTTGGCTGCAGAGTGTTCACACCGTGATGTTGAGCGCAAAACACTGAGCCTGGATGGTGTTTCCATCGCTCATTGTCCAATACTCATATCACTGTTCCTGAAAAAACTGGAATTCAAACCAAGAAGGCTCTTGCAATAGCTTTCTTGTCTTCGTTGTCCTTGATGGACTGACGCTTATCAAACTCATGCTTTCCCTTGGCCAGGGCTATGACCAGCTTGGCCAGACCCTTGTCTCCGATAAAGAGGCGGGTGGGGACTATGGTGTATCCGGGGTTCTTGCTGTCTGAGGCAAGTTTGCGGAGCTCTTTCCTGGTTAACAGCAGCTTGCGGTCACGCTTGGCCTCATGGTTGTTGTATGAGCCGTAGAAATATTGGGCCACATGCATGCCTTTGACCCATAGCTCTCCGTTTATGAATGTGCAGTAGGTGTCGGCCAGACTGGCTTTGGAGTCACGTATGGATTTGATTTCCGTTCCGGTGAGCACAATGCCGGCTGTATACGTGTCTATCAACTCGTAGTCAAATGTGGCACGCTTGTTCTTTATGTTGACGCTTTTTGAAGCTGCGCGTTTGGCCATCGGTGATCAGAAATCAAACGGTATGGGGACCGACAACTGGGCTTTGGGGATTACAAAGTATTTTCTCTCTTTCACTCCGTTGGCTGTCATGCACTTGTCACGCAGGGTATCGGCCGAGAACAACTGGACAGTAATGGTGTCCTGCTTGAGTGCAGCCAGCAGGTTGTAGAGGCTGTCGCGATATGCCATCTCTGCAGCATCGCCTACCGAATCCCTCAAAGAGGAGATGTCAAAGCACAGAAGTGACTGGCTGTTGATTACCGTGGATATGGTGTCAGGGATATCGGCATACATCTGGAGTGAGAGCGTATCGTGCCTTACAGCCGTCGGATAGAGATGGAAAATGGCCTCCTTGTCCTCTGAAGAGACAGTATATGAAGGGGTTACGTTTACCAGATGTCCCTGTGACCAGATCTTGGGGTACTTGGTGTTGCCCAGGAACAATACATCAAACTGGTACTTGTAGTTGAGTGAGTCCGACGGGCGTGACTCGGCCAGAGGGGTGACGGGGAATTTGGCAATCTCATTGAGAGTGAGCTTGTTGTTGAATATGTTACCGGTGGCATTGAGGGTTATTCCGGCGATGACGCGGTCTCCGTGGCTTACACCGAAATACTCCATGTCTTCAGGGGTCTCGAAATTGCTGAAGTAATATCTTTCATTTGTATAGTCTATCAGAAGTGTTGCCTTGCCCTGATAGTAATCAACGGATGCCACACGGTAGAATTTCTCTGTGTATTTGGTGGGCTCTACAGGATTACAGGAATGTAACAGGAGCGTTGTTGTGCAAACGGCAAACAATGTACGGATGATGTTTCTGTTCATAGTTGTTCGGTTTAGTGACGATTCGGTTGCAAATTTATTAAAGATAACATTAGTTCTACTCATAGAAATTGAAAAAAAGAGTAAATTCGCGGCTGATAAGAAAATCATCATAAAAAACCATATTCCATTTATGATTTACTCAAAAGAAGTTGAAAACATGTGCGTGGTCCAGAAAGGTCCTCAGCACGGTCCCGCTCCCATCCCGGAAGAGGGTAAGTGGATCAAGGCCAAGGATATCAAGGATATCTCGGGCTATACCCACGGTATTGGTTGGTGCGCTCCCCAGCAGGGTGCATGCAAACTGTCTCTGAACATCAAGAACGGTATCATCGAGGAGGCTCTCGTTGAGACTATCGGTTGCTCAGGTATGACTCACTCAGCCGCTATGGCTGCCGAGATCCTGCAGGGCAAGACTCTGCTTGAGGCTCTGAACACTGACCTGGTATGCGACGCTATCAACACCGCCATGCGCGAGTTGTTCCTGCAGATCGTTTACGGCCGTTCACAGAGCGCTTTCTCAGAGGGTGGTCTGATTGTAGGTGCCGGTCTGGAAGACCTTGGCAAGGGTCTGCGCAGCCAGGTAGGTACCATGTACGGCACCAAGGCCAAGGGTGTCCGCTACCTTGAGATGGCCGAGGGTTATGTAAACCGCATCGCTCTGGATAAGGACGATCAGGTTTGCGGATATGAGTTCATCAACTTCGGTAAGCTCATGGATGAGATTAAGAAGGGTACCGATGCCAACGAGGCTCTGAAGAAGGTTACTTCAACCTACGGACGCTTCAGCAAGGAGGCCGGTGCAGTTAAGATTATTGACCCCCGTAAAGAATAAGGAGATACTACTATGATTAGAGAAGTCAAGTTCGAATCACAGGATCGTCGCATGAAGCAGATCCTCGCTGCTCTCAAGGAGCATGGAATCTCCTCAATTGAAGAGGCTAACAAGATTTGTGACAGCTACGGCATTGATCCTTACAAGGCTTGTGAGGAGACTCAGCCTATCTGCTTTGAGAACGCCAAGTGGGCTTACGTAGTAGGTTGCGCCATCGCTCTCAAGGAGGGTGAGAAGACTGGTGACAAGAGTGCTGTCAAGGCTGCCGAGAACATCGGTATCGGCCTTCAGAGTTTCTGCATTCCCGGTTCTGTAGCCGATGACCGTAAGGTTGGTCTTGGCCACGGTAACCTGGCTGCCCGTCTGCTCTCAGAGAAGACACAGTGCTTTGCATTCCTGGCCGGTCACGAGAGCTTCGCTGCCGCCGAGGGTGCCATCAAGATTGCCGCCAAGGCCGATAAGGTTCGCAAGCAGCCCCTGCGCGTTATCCTGAACGGTCTGGGCAAGGATGCCGCACAGATCATAAGCCGCATAAACGGTTTCACATACGTTCAGACCAAGTTTGACTACTATACAGGCAAACTCAAGGTTGTTAAGACTATTCCTTATAGCGACGGTCCCCGCGCCAAGGTTAAGTGCTACGGTGCCGACGATGTCCGTGAGGGCGTAGCCATCATGTGGAAGGAGGGTGTTGACGTATCAATCACTGGTAACTCAACCAACCCCACACGTTTCCAGCACCCCGTTGCAGGTACTTACAAGAAGGAGCGTGTCCTGGCCGGCAAGCCTTATTTCTCAGTAGCTTCAGGTGGTGGTACAGGCCGTACCCTGCATCCCGATAACATGGCCGCAGGTCCCGCATCTTACGGTATGACCGACACCATGGGTCGTATGCACTCTGACGCTCAGTTTGCAGGTTCTTCATCAGTTCCCGCACACGTTGAGATGATGGGTTTCCTGGGCATCGGTAACAACCCGATGGTAGGTTGCTCGGTAGCCTGCGCCGTTGACGTAGCTCAGGCTCTTGCTTCAAAGAAGTAATCAGAACGTTACCCGATAAAACAGCGCATTAGGATTTTTCCTGATGCGCTGTTTTTATTGGATGGTGAGTATCAGTCGGACGGTTGTGCTGTCTGTGACGCGGTAGCGGTTGTCTGTGCGTCGGCCAAGTATCCAGATTATGTCACGGCCCGATGTGACTACAAGCTGCTGTCGGCGCTCTGCATGTGAGACTTTACAATCCGTGAGGTAGTCGCTGACCAGCTTGCGGCCTTTCATACCGAAGGGAATGAAAGAGTCTCCGTCCTGCCAAAGCCTGATCTCCAGCGGCCCATGTATCAGTGCAGCGTCAAAAGTGGCCGTACCGGGGTCTTTGGAAATGTCAGTTCCGGTGATGGCGGAGGATACGGATAGTTTCCTGCCATCGGGCAACGTTATTCCGGAGCCGGGTTCAGTGTTCAGGGTGGCGGGCTGAAAAGCTTCACGGCTTAAAGGTGAAACCGTAAGACAGTCACGCTCTTTGGTTATCCGGTGTGTGGACGAGAGGAATGTGATGCCCGGCCGGGAATCGAGAGATGATGCAACTGATGTTATCTGCGCGTCATTGAATCCTAATGGTGACAGGATCTCAAAGAGAAGCCCGCCTGCCGAAGGTGACTGCCTGAGCCGGCCGATATCTATGGAGATGATGTCAGCATCACGGCTTACCGTATCGTTCATGGACCTGTCAACAGACTCGATATAGAAGGGATATGCCTGTTGGAGGTGATGAATGGTATCGGCAATGGAGGCATCGGCTCCGGGATTGATGGAGCGCATCAGAGGCAGCAGCTCCAGACGTATCTTATTACGGGTGAAATCAGTTTCAAGGTTGGTACTGTCTGTCACGTAAGGCTGGTTTATCTGATGCAGCCAATCCAGGATCTCCTGTCTTGAGAGGCATAGAAGCGGGCGAACGACATAACCGTTTTTTTGCTTGATGCCGGTCAGGCCGCGCAGGCCTGTGCCGCGGATAAGGTTGAGCAGAAGTGTCTCAACCGAATCATCACGATGGTGGGCTATACATACAGCTTCAGCACCGCATTCATTCTTGATGCGCTCAAAATCCGCATAGCGGAGCTGACGTGCAGCCATTTCGATGGATATGCCTTGTGATGAGGCGTATTCCCGTGTGTCGTAGTGACAGACTGAAAGTTCAACATCAAGACGTTTGCACAGGTCGGTTACAAACTGCTGGTCGCGGTCACTCTCGGCCCCGCGCAAATGGAAATTGCAATGGACGGCATGGACACGGTAGCCGAGCTGCAGCAATATAAGCAGCAGCGCAGTACTGTCAGCTCCACCGCTCACACCCGCTACAACCTTGGCTCTGTCATGCAGGAGATGGTTTTGGGAGATGTATCGGCTTACTTTTTCTTTAAGTCTGTTATCCATTACGGTTTCAAAGGTAAGGAATTATTTCACCTTTGCATAGAAGTGGTCTTGTATAATTGACGTGTATTGTGGATGTTATGCCAGATGGTGTAGAAACCGCCTGCAACCGAAACCAGCGGATTCCAGAACGTGTAACCCATCCAGATCCCGAACACGGTATTCTTCTGGCCCAACGCCTGGCTGGCTTCGACAGGACTGCCCTGCCTGCGGCCGGTAATGCGTCCGGCAGCAAACTGGATGATACAGCAGAGCATGGAAACCAGAGCCACCCCAACCAGCGTGATGAAACTGCAGCCGCTGTGTACTATGGCGCGGGTGCTCATGAGAATGGCTATAGTGAGTGATATGCTCCAGAGATAGAAAGAGAGATTCATCTTGGACGATACCCAGTCATGAAAACGGGGCATGAGCCAGCGCACTGTCCAAGCGGCAAGGCAGGGCAGAATGAGTAGCGGAAAAACCTTGGCCAGAATCCTGCTGAATGCGGTAATGAAGGTTATTCCGGCCTGGGGATAAAGCAACGGGACCGTGAGCGGGACCAGTACTGATACAGCCAGGTTGATAATGATGGTGTAGGTTACCACCTGCGCCATATCTCCGCCAAGCTTGCCGGTCACAACTGCACAGGCTGTGGCGGTTGGGCATATCATGCAGAGCATGGCCGACTCGAACAGTATCCTGTGATGCAGAATCCAGGCTGCAATACCCGATGTGCTGTGCATGGACCATACCACTGTGAATGTCAGTGCCAGGAATGAGAGCAACTGGATGAGCAGATTCCTTGAATGCCACCGGGTGGGGTGAAGCTGTTGCGGCTCTATCCGGCTGAAACTGATGAACAGCATAAGGAACAGCAGGATGGGCTGGGCCTTGCGGCAGATAACCTCCAGTACGGGGCCTGCTGTATGTATGGATGGTACTTGCATATAGACAAGGTATGCTCCGGCTCCGGATATCATGCCTATCACAAGCATCCAGTCTTTAAGGAATCTGATGAATCTGCCTTTCATACGGGTTACAAAGATAATTATCCTGAACGTATCAAAAATGCGTCAGATATACTTTTTGTTTAGGATTTCCGTTTTAACTTAGCGCACCGAATCAGCGTCAGCGTATGAGACCGTTAATTAAAATCCTTTCTGTACTGGCTATCCCGGCACTCCTCTCCTGTCAGGATGAGTGGATTTTCAGCGCTGACAGCAGGTATTCACTTGCTTTCTCGGCCGATACGGTCAAAATGGACACTGTCTTTACCGGAATTGCATCGGCATCGGCCGGTTTCATGGTCTACAATCCTAATGATGTGGGATTGCGGTTGGATGCCGTAATGGGCGGCGGTACGGCCAGCCCGTTCCGCATGAACCTGGACGGGGAAGGCGGTGCTGCGATAACCGGACTGGAAATACCGGCCGGTGACAGCCTTTTCTGTTTTGTTTCGGTGAATATCCCGTCTACTGATGATCCGTCGCTATTCCATGCGTTTGATTCTATAAGGTTTGTGATGGAAAGCGGCAATGTGCAGTGTGTCAGGCTCTCTGCTTTCGGACAGAATGCCGTCCGGATCAGGGGGCGGAGGATAGGGAGCGATACGGTCCTGACTGCCCGTCTGCCGTACATCATCTATGATAGCCTGAGCGTTGCCCCGGGTGCTACACTGACATTGCAGCCGGGTGTACAGTTCTATTTTCACCGCGGTGCCGTGTTGGACATCCAGGGCAGGATCATAGCCCGTGGTTCGGCCGACAGTATGATAGTGATGCGGGGAGACCGTCTGGACAATATGGTGGCAGGATTGCCCTATGACCTGCTGAGCGGAGAGTGGGGCGGAGTATTACTGGGAAGCAACAGCTACGGCAATGTGATGTCCTACTGTGATATACATGGCGGAGAATGGGGTATCAAGGCCGACAGCGCCGGAATGGAGGATACCAAGCTGAGTATGAGTTCATCAATCATACACAATGTAAACGGCAATTGTCTGGAAACTACCGGATGCAGGGTGTATATTGCGAATTCGCAGATAACCAACGGCGGACATGGCTGCGTTGACATGGCGGGCGGCGTTTCGGAATTTACTTTCTGCACGATAGCCGCTTTTTCGCTCTGGCACCTGGCCGATCAGGCCGTCCGGCTGTCTGACAGCAGGGCAGGCAGCAGTTTTCCGCTGGAAGGCGCCACTTTCAGGAACTGTATAATAACCGGGCGTCATTCATCGGAATTCGTGGTGGATGTGGCTGATTCCATACGCGAGACGGCAGCTTACAGCGTCAGCAATTCGCTCCTGATGGTACGTGATACGGCCGATGTCAGATTCAGTGGAGTGGAGTTTGAAAACACCCGGAACAAGGCGTACGGCGCATCCAATTTTGTAAACAATACATTGAGCGGTTATGCTTCTGTATTTGCGTTGGACTCACTCTCAACCGCCCGCGGGATTGCCGATTCACTGTCAGTGGTATGGCCTGCCGACCTGAGCGGTGTGCCCAGACCGCCGTCGGGGGCAGATGCCGGCTGTTATCAGTATAAACCATAGAAAACCCTTTTGATATTATCAATGAAACGTTTTGTCCTTTTTCTGTTTGCCTGCACATCTATTCTGTTATCCGTAAGTTCCCAGCAGAATATGACTGTCATCTTCTGCAATGCCGAAAATCTGTTTGATACAGATGATGATCCGCTTAAGGAAGATGATGACTATACTCCCGGCGGAGACTATCATTGGACCCGCTCACGCTACTGGGATAAGCTGGATGCCTTATCAAAGGTTATAGTATCGGCCGATGAGGAGCAGGCTCCCGCATTGGTGGGGCTGTCGGAGATTGAGAATGAGACAGTACTAACCGACCTGACGGGCAGATCGGCCCTGAAGGAGGCGGGATACCGTTTTGTAATGACAGATTCGCCCGACCGGCGCGGCATTGACGTAGGCTTGCTGTATCGGCGCAGTTACTTCAATCTGTTGAGTTGTGAGTCCCTGAGAGTGAACCTGAGGCCTTACGGAGGAGGCGCTACCCGTGATGTCCTTCACGTTACAGGGGTATTGGAAAACCTTGATACCCTGGATGTATACGTGTGTCACTGGCCCAGCAGATACGGTGGTACAGATGAGACCGAGAACTTGAGACTGGCTGCAGCAGGAACGGTTCGGGAGTCTGTAGACAGCATATTCAGGGTAAGACGCAAGCCGTACGTAATCATAATGGGCGACCTCAATGACGGGCCTGACGATCCGGCCGTACGTCAGGGACTTAGGGCGCACAGGTATGAAAACGGTTCCGCTCTTGACGACCGCAATCTTGTCACGGTCATGGATCCCATCCCCTACGGCAGTTATAAGTATCAGGGAGTCTGGGATAAGTATGACCAGTTTGTGGTATCAGCATCACTGCTGAACGGCCTGGGGTGCACAGAGATGACAGATGCGGACATCATCAGCCATGGCTTCCTGTTGTCCGATGACGATGCGTATGGGGGCGTGAAGCCTTTCCGTACCTATAACGGCAGGCGTTACCAGGGTGGCTATTCGGACCATCTGCCGATAAGGATGAGGGTAAGTTTCTGAGTGATTCATTTATTCCGGGTTTAACATGAGCTCGGGGACCACTATATTAAAATAAACACTAAATTTGACGGTATTTTTTTAAACCGGATATTATTAACCTAAACAATAACTTATCATTTATGAAGAGAATCAAGTCATTGATGATTGCTGCCGCAATAATGGCAACAGTTCCCGCAATGGCACAGAAGTCAATACCTCTGGTTTATGACCAGGAGTTTACCGGTGCCAAGTATCCAGCCCCTGCATTCCCTGCAGTTGATGATGCAAAGTCTCTGGAGACTCTGCCTAATCCGTTTGAGTTCTCAAACAGCAAGAAACAGGTCAAGAAATTCAAGGACTGGGAGAAACGTCGTGCCGAGATTGTGCGCGAGCTCCAGCACTATGAGATTGGTGAGAAGCCTATGATAGGCAAGGAGAATATAGAGGCTGCTCTTGAGGGCAACAAGCTGGTCGTCAAGGTTACCCGCAACGGTGAGACTCTTGAGATATCTGCTACCATCAATTATCCCGAGGGAGACGGTCCGTTTCCTCTCATGATAGGTGCATCCAATAACAGCCTGCCCCGTCAGTTCTTCAGCAGCCGTAATATCGCTACTATGAACTTCAGCGAGCGTCAGGTAAACAGCTACTCTCAGATGGGAGGTTTTGGCGGAGGCGAGCGTAAGGATGGCCGCGGTACATACAATTTTGACCGTCTCTATCCCGAGCTTGTTGACAACGGCGCATATGCAGAGTGGACATGGGGTGTAAGCCGCCTCATTGACGGACTGGAGATTGTTGGTGCTGCCAGCAAGATCGATATGAAGCACATAGGTATCACCGGTTGCTCTTACGCCGGTAAGATGGCTCTCTGGTCCGGTGCGCTGGATGAGCGTATTGCCCTGACCATCGCTCAGGAACCCGGTGGCGGCGGTGCTGCAGCATGGCGCGTATCACAGACTCTGGGCAATGTGGAGAATCTTGGCAATACCGATAACCACTGGTTCAAGATCTCCATGTGGGACTGGAAGGATGCCAATGTTTCAAAGCTTCCGTATGACCATCACGAACTTTGCGCTCTGGTTTGCCCGCGTGCCCTGCTGGTACTTGGCAACACGGATTATGAGTGGCTTGCCGATGAGGCCGGTTACGTATCATGCGTAGCTGCACGTGAGGTTTGGAAGAAGTTCGGTATCGAAGACCGCATGGGATTCTCAATCCAGGGCAAGCACGGTCACTGCCAGCTGCCGCAGAGCCAGTACCCCGAGGTTGAGGCTTTCATCGACAAGTTCCTGCTGGGCAAGGAGGATGCCAACACCATCATCATGCATGTTGACGAGACCCTGAAAGACAAGGAGGTCCAGAAGTGGATTCCCTGGGCACAAACCGGTTTCAAATAATCAAATAATAACTATATCAAAGAGAGGATGACAGTAAAGCCATCCTCTTTTTTTATACCTTTGCGCCCCGAAAATAAGACTTAACATGAATACGATCTGGATTGTTCTGCCTATACTTACGCTTCTGATGTTTGACTTGGGTCTTACACTTAAGTTTGAGGATTTTGGTAAGGTGTTTAAGAGTCCCTGGCCGATAGCTGTGGCGCTGTTCGGACAGCTTATCCTGCTCCCGCTCATCGCGCTTGGTCTGGCGTGGGCGTTCCACCTCACTCCGGTGTTCTTTATCGGACTTATCCTGATTGCGTGCTGCCCTGGCGGAAGTTCATCGAACGTATTCTCAAAACTGGCTAACGGCGATGTGGCACTCTCCGTTACGCTGACTGCACTGAGCAGTATCATAACCCTGTTTACCATTCCGGTCATCATGAGCTGGGCTACGCAGATGATAGGAGAGAGCGTCGGCATTACGCTGCCGGTGGGCAACCTGATCAAGCAGAACCTGCTGCTTATGCTGCTGCCTGTACTGCTGGGCATCGGCATCCATTACTTATGGCCCAATGCGTCGGCCAAGATAGACAAGGTGCTCTCCAAGCTGGCTTTCCCGCTGCTGATGGTACTCATCACGGTGTTCTATATCCAGAATCACCGGACCATCCTGGATAATCTGGGAATCATAACCGTGTGTGTGACTGTACTGATTCTGGTGGCAATTTTCTGCTCATCGATGCTGTCACGCCTGGTCAGGAACAATGCTCAGCAACGTCGCACCGTGGTGATTGAGGTGGGTATGCAGAATGCCGCCCAGGCCATTGCCATCGCCACCAGCCCGTTCATCTTTGGCAGCGCCGAGATGGCCATCCCCGCCATCCTCTACTCGCTGATGATGAACATAGTCCTGCTTATCTACGTCTTTGCAATCCGCAAAAAATGATACAAAAGGGGTCTGTCCCCTTTTGTACTATTTTGTCAAAGAGTACCACGCAGGTCCAAGCGTATTGGGGCGAAGCGAGTATGCGAGCGAGATGGCCCGGAGGGCCACCGTTTGCGGAGCAAACTAAAAAGAGGTCGTGTCAGGCGCTATAAAAAACAAGAGGTCATCGAGACCTCTTGTTTTTTGTAGCGCCTACGGGAATCGAACCCGTATGCCAAGATTGAGAATCTTGTATCCTAACCGTTAGATGAAAGCGCCATGCGGTTATGTTATGTCTGCTTCAAGGAGGCGGAAGCTGGGGGATTCGAACCCCCGGTACGGTTACCCGTACGGCAGTTTAGCAAACTGCTGGTTTCAGCCACTCACCCAAACTTCCCTGGGAACCGTAGTTCGGAATCCTTAAGCGGGCACAAAGGTAATGCGCAGTTTTGAGTCCTGCAAGTTTTGCGCCGATTATTTTTGAAAAAACAACAACTGTTCAGTTTTTACGTTATCTTTACGATTAATATGAAAGAGACAAATATGGAACAACTCCCTCGCGGATGCAGAATTATAGATTTTCCGGAATCGGTCGATGACCGGGGTGCTCTGTCATTCGCCGAAGGAGCCCATCATATACCCTTCCAGATTGAGCGCGTATTCTGGATTTACGGTGTACCCGAAGGCAAGACACGCGGCGGTCATTCGCACAGTGAATCGGCCGAGGTGGTGGTGCCTGTGAGCGGAGGTTTCAACATGATGGTGGATGACGGCGCCAACCGTATCACAGTGCGTATGGATTCTCCCAGGAAGGGCATACTGATACCGCCCGGCGTATGGTGCGATTTGCGTGATTTTGAGCTGGGTACGGTCTGTGTGGTGTTTGCATCGCATCCGTACAACGCATCGGGCTACATTAATGACTACAGCGAGTATCTGAACGAACAGCTCTCCGTAGTAAGATACGATGCATCGCATAAGGATGAGTGGAATGCTTTTGTCAAGTCTTCCAAGAACGGAACGTTCCTCTTTGACCGCGGCTATATGGATTATCACAGCGACCGTTTTACGGACTGCTCGCTTATGTTCTACAAGCACGGCAAACTGCTTGCCATGCTGCCTGCCAACTGGCGTAAGGATGAGGGTACGGTGCAGTCGCACGGCGGACTTACTTACGGCGGCCTGATTGTTCCCAAGGAGATGATTGCGGTCGATGCGCTTGAGGTGTTCAGCTGCGCGATAGACTGGATGAAACGTCAGCTGGGCGCACACAGATGGTTGTACAAGCCTATTCCTTATATATACAGCACGCTCCCGGCCGAGGAGGATCTCTATGCCCTGTTCCGCAGCGGCGGCACCCTTAAAGAGAGGGGAGTGTCATCGGTTATAGATCTGGCCAGAAAACTTCCCATGCGCCAGTCCCGGAAATCGGGAATAATAAAGGCTCAGAAGGCAGGCCTTATTGTTGATGCCGGAAATATGGAAACTGATCTGGAGGCGTTCTGGGATATCCTGGCGGGAATTCTGATGTCCAAGCACAAGAAGAAACCCGTACACACCGTAGCCGAACTGCGCTTGCTTCAGAGCCGATTCCCGGATCGCATCAGACTGCACGTTGTCCGCAACGGACAGGAGGTGGTGGCCGGTGCACTCATTTATGATATGGGACATGTGGTGCATACGCAGTACCTGGCGTCATCGGAATTCGGTAAGAACAACGGCGCCTTGGATATGCTTCTGCACAATCTTATTACCGATGTCTATGCCGACCGGACCTATTTTGATTTCGGTGTATCTACCGAAAACGGGGGCGGTTACCTGAACGAGGGGCTCATCTTCCAGAAGGAGGGTTTCGGTGCCCGTTCCGTAGTCTACGATACTTACGAGATGCTGTTTTGATACAATTGGGTCCTGCCCTTTTTGTACTATTCGTGATGATAGGGGAGGTTGTTGAGGATACTGAAAGCGCGGTAGAGCTGCTCAACGAATATAAGGCGTACCATCTGGTGCGAGAATGTCATTTTAGACAATGAAAGCCTTCCCGGTACGCGGTCATAGACATCCTGGGAAAAGCCGTAAGGACCTCCGATTATGAACACAAGCCGTTTGGAAGATTGTGAAAGCCTTTTCTCAAGCCAGCGTGCCATATCCGGAGATGTCATCTCACGGCCTTTGTCATCAAGCAGGTAGACGTCATCGGATGTCTGGATCAACTTGAGTATCTGCTCTCCCTCACGTACTTTCTGTACCTGCGGCTCCATACTGCGGGTATTCCGGATATCCGGTATGACCTGTATTTCAAACTGGCAGAAATGGGTGAGACGGTCTGCATATTGGCTGATACCGTCCGCAAGCCATTGTCTGTCTGTCTTTCCTACGACTATGAGGAGTACTCTCATTGCGGTTGATGAATATTTGATACACAAAAGTACAATCAATCCATGTGATTTTGGTTGTTTGGCCGATAATTGTTAAGTTTGCATGAGTTTTTGCTCAGAATCAGACTTTAACAGGTAATGTACGAGAGTCTTCAACAATTGGATACACTTTCCATAAACTTCAACAGGACAGGAAACTGGCTGCTGATGGTTTTTATGGCTATCGTCATGTACGGCGTAGCGTTGGGACTCAGGCCTCAGTTCTTCCGCGGCGTTTTCAACCGCCCCCGAGCCATGTTTATAGGACTTGTGTGCCAATGGCTGGTGCTCCCGCTGATAACGTTCCTGCTATGCGTCCTGTTTCACGGTTTTGTTCCTCCGATGGTGGCGATGGGCCTTATCCTGGTTGCTTCATGTCCCGGAGGTGCTGTATCCAATTTCATGACATCATACGCCAGGGGTAATGCCGAACTGTCTGTGCTGATGAGCACCTTTACCACGCTTGGTGCACCAATATTCACTCCCATAAACTATGCCATCTGGGGTGGGCTATATACCAAGTACATGGATGCTTCGGCCGGCGATGTGTTGCGTACCCTGCAGGTTCCGCCGCTTCAGATAGCCCAGACGGTCATTTTTATTATCGGCATTCCGGTGGTGCTGGGACTGCTTACGGTGAAGTTCGCCCCGAACGCATCGGCCCGCCTTAAGGTTATAATGCGCTACCTGTCGATAGCGGTATTCCTGTGTGTGGCCATAATGATGATGTCTCAGAACTTTATCCTGTTCAAGGAGTATATAGCGTATATCTTCATCATAGTATTTGTCCACAATCTGATAGGTTTCAGTATAGGCTATACGGCAGCCACAATTGGAAAGACACCCGTGAAGGACCGTCGTGCAGTGACACTTGAGACCGGTATACAGAATTCCGGATTAGGGCTTCTGCTGCTGTTCAACACCGGAATCTTTCCGCCGGAGATAGCAAAGGGCGGAATGGTGTTCGTAACGGCGTGGTGGGGTGTTTGGCATATCCTGTCGGGCCTTCTGCTGAGTACGGTATTCCGTTTTTCGGCATTTGATACGACGGGGCTTTCAAAATTCTTGCGTAAAAAATGAGACAGCATATTCAGGATAGGGATCCACTATACACTTTTTTAAAGGTTTTTGTTGACTGGTCAGTAAAAAGTTCATACAGAAAATACCAGATAGAAGGTTTGGAGAATATCCCTGCAGACGGCAGCGTGATCTGGAGTTCCAACCATACCAATGCTCTTATGGATCCCATGGTGCTGCTGTCATCGTCAGTCCAGCGTAAAGTGTTCGTAGCCAGGGCTGATATCTTCAAGAAGAAGTGGGCCCGAAAGGCTCTTTCTTTCTTAAGGGTAATGCCTATCTATCGCATACGTGACGGCATAAGTGCGGTCAAGCACAACGATGAATCTATAGCACAGGCTACCGGAGTGGTGCTTGACGGAGTTCCTTTTGTAATCTATCCCGAGGCTACGCACAGGCCAAAGCACTCCCTGCTCAAGCTTAGCAAGGGGATTTTTCATATAGCAGAGTCGGTTATCGCCCATTCGCCCGAAGGCAAACCGGTCTACATACAGCCGATAGGAATAGAATACGGCGATTATTTCAGGTTCCGATCAACGGTGTTGGTACGTTTCGGCAAGCCTATAGACGTTACGGCGTTCATGGCCGGGCACCAGGATGATCCCGAGCCTGTCAGGCTGCTTAAACTGCGCGACCTTCTGACTGAGAAACTGGCTGAGCAGATAGTCTATATTCCTGATGACGATGATTATGACGCCATATGGGAGTATACCAAACTGAAAGCCGACAACCCGGATTATTTCAGGAAGACCATTTCAGAGATTGAATCGGCAGAATCCTGCAAGCTTAAGGGACTGCTTCGGATTCAGGCCGTCGACAGGCATGCCGTTGCGGATGCCCTGGCTCTAAGGGAGAATGATCCGGATAAGGCGCATGAATTGTTCAAGAAAGTGGATGCCCAGCGCCTCTGGAGAATCCAGAACGGGATATCGGTATATTCAATAGCCGATGAGCCAGGCGGTTTCAAACTGTTCCTGAAGTGCCTTGTGGCATTGCTGGGACTGCCATATTACCTGTTCAGCGGTGTTGTAGGGTCAATAAAGTGGATACCTGTGCTGTATATACTGAGAGGCGTAAAGGATGATGCATTCTACAATACGGCAAGATACGGCATACGTCTGGGACTTGCCATTCCGGCGCTCATAGTCTGGACTCTCGTTTATTTTCTGCTGTTTAACTGGAAGATTGCTGCAGTGCTTCTGCTGTTGTCACTGCCTTCTTTCAAGTTCCTGTACGACTACGGCAATTATTTCCGCCGGTTCATATCGGACGTCAGGTGGAAACTGAAAAAGAAACGCGTTCCCGAAAAGGTCTTATAGTTCAGAATAGAACTGCTCGTACTGTCTGGCCACCTTGATATAGTCATGGTGGCGTTTTATGTATTCCACAGACTGCCGTTTGAGTTCGGTAATACGTTCCGGATGCATGATAAGCTGCTCCAGTGTGTCATATACGCTCTGCTCGTAGGGCTCTACGTTGATGATTGGCCGAAGCTCATCCTCACCCAATATGCTGTAGTTTTCCGGTTCGCCTCCGCCAATGTCAATGATGCCCTTTGACATGGCTAACAGGGAGTTCATGGATGGGGTGTAGCTGTAAAGTTGGTCCAGTATGGCGTCACTTCCGTCCATAATGCGCTGGTACTCGTCAAACGGGACTCCTTCGGCAATCCTGAGTTCCAGACGGTCCGGATATTTTTCCTTGAGAGCCTGAGCTGCACGCAGCATTATATCGGTACCCTTATAGGCGGAACGGTTGCGGCTTATGCCTACAAACAGCTTGAGGGGACCGCCGTAAAATGATGTGTGATAGATATCGGGCATGACAATGGGCAACGGGATGAAACGCATCTTGCTGCGCAGTTCGCTGACCTGGTTGTATGTGACCCAATACTCATAGAGACATGCCGGTATGCCGTCGCAGTCCCTGGCGATGGTTTCGGTGAGTCGTTGCTTGGGAGTTCCTATCCATTCCTTCCGATAGAGTTCCGCCTGGGCATCAGTGCGTGGCTGGTCTCCGAAATTGAAGTCACTGTATCTGAGAGGTCTCTTGTCTGTGTTGACGCTTACCCAGTAATAATCCATTCCGAAGGATCCCATCACAATTTTGCTGTTGTGGCGGCGCAGGTATCGGTAGACGGGCAGGATTCTCTCTGCCTTGAGTTCCAGGAACATAGGGTTTATTATCTGAACCACATCATACCCGCGAAAACGTGGCAGAGCTTTCAGGAGCCGCCATATGAAAGATAGGCGTCCACCCGGTTCACGCTTAAGGTCTATGTCACGGGGATATTCTTTCCATCCGTCACCGTCACTGGCTACGGTGACCTGATGACCCAGTTCCCTGAGTCCTTTGGCAAGCGTGTTGTGCACGTTGCTGTATTCACCTAACAGGAGTATATTCATCGGTAAATCTTATCGGCGAGTCTCAGCAGCAGGCGTCCTGCTCCGCATCTTGACAGAAGTGAGTATAATCTGAATCCGGGAGAACTCTTACTGCACTTGAGCGGGAACAATCCCATAGAAGTGAGTGACGAGATCTGTTCACGTGAGGATGATCGCCAGTCATTGCGCCTGAGAGTGCGCCTTATATGATCCAGCGCCAGATAGCTTATCTTGCGGTCCAGGCCTGTGTGAGGGCTGGACTCGTGCTCGCTGCGGAAATTTATCAGACGGTCCAGGGCCTTGAGGGTGTCTGCACTCCTGGCCTGGATCATTCGGGCCGACGAACTGGTTATGATGGAACCGCTGCGGATACAGTATCCGTATACAGGGTATGCGGTCTCCACATACCTCTGGCTGAAAAACATGAGTCTGGGAGTGAACTCCTCATCTTCAATAAAGGCATTTTCCATAAAACGCAGTCCGTGATCCTTGATGAGAGACATCCGGATGATATACCTGCATGAACTGCCGGGGAGATTATGGGCGGACATGAACTCATCGCCGGTAACGGGGTCGTTGAAGCAGGGCACTCCGGATGGAGATTCCGCTCTGTCGCCGGGGAGTATGCGTTTCATACCGAATCCCAGCAGGTCTGCATCGTACTCACGGATGGCTATTAAGCAGTGGCCAAGCGAACCGGGAAGGTATATGTCATCGGCATCAAGGAATGATATGTATTCACCCCTGGCATTCTCAATGCCGGTGTTCCTGGCTGCACCCAGCATCCCATGCTCACGCTTTATGTACCTGATGACTGGTGTGTCAAAGGCCGGTTCAGGGTCGGAATAAGAGCCGTCATTCACCACTATTATCTCATAATCCGCAATTCCGTCAAGATTATCCCTGGCTGAGATAACGGCCCTTTTGAGCAGTGCATCCGTTTGCGGATCACCATCGGGGTTGTAGTAGGGTATGATGACGGATAGTATCATGAGTATTTCTTTATGGCGAGCAGTGAGCATGTCGGCCGGACTCCCAGTATCCATGCCGAAAACGCTTTGATTCTCTGTCTGGTTGTAATTCCGGATTTTCTTGTGGCAGACGGTCCGGGCTTGAGACTGTCCAGATCGCCGGCTGCGGCTATCAGGTATGCGGCATCGGCATCCTTGCAGCGCCAGAGGTCAGTAAGCAGGTTGAATGTCACGTTCCAAAGCCGGACTCTGTCCTCAAGTCCGAATTCCTGTCCGGTGATGTAGTGGAGCAGCTCCAGATTGTGCCTGAACAGGGGTTCCTGGTTGCTGAACCTGTAGCGGACGGTAATGCTGTCCTTGGAACTGTAATAGAGATAACGTCCATGGTCGGAATATGTAACCGCACTGCATTGTCTCATTATCAATGGACATACCGCTGCATCCTCAAAGCTCTCTCCTTCAGGAAAACTGATGTTGCTGAATAGCGAGGAGCGGTATATCTTGTTCCAGGCATAGCAGTGCATATATCCCTCTGTATGGATCCAATGACCGAAAACCCGGTCGCCCGAAACGGTGCAGGGCTCAAAGTCAAGGTTGAATGACCTCGGAGAGCCGTAATGGACGGTGACGGGAAACTCAACCAGGCTGATGCTGTCATCTGATTGCGCTTTCTCCAGGTTTACGGCCAATGTATCGGGGGCAAACTCGTCATCGCTGTCGATGAATGATATCCATTCGCCACGCGATGCCCGGATGCCTGTGTTCCTTGCTGCGCTCAGGCCTCCGTTGGTGCGGTGGATGACGCGGATATTGTCATGGGCGGAAGCAAGGGCGTCGCACATATCGGAACTTCCGTCGGTTGAACCGTCGTCCACCAGGATGACTTCCATGTCCGGCACATTCTGGGACATGACGCTATCCACACACCTTCCAAGTGTGGAAAGTGCGTTGTAAACGGGAATTATGACCGATAATTGTGCCATCTGTTATCTTGAAAAACGTAAAACAGGCGTCTTTATTACAGATTCTGTATAATTTTGTAAGAGTTCTTACGTTTAAAGAGCGTGGTTAAAGATAATAATAAAACGGGACATGGTGAAACCGATCGCCCGGACGCCTATGACCGCATAATCAAATATACCGGCCTGTTCGGCGGAGTGCAGGGGATTGTGGCCCTCATTACCGTTGTCAGGGCAAAACTGGTTTCCATTATCCTGGGGCCGACAGGATTCGGCATCAGCGAATCTTTCAACAGGACACTGAACCTGATCAAAAGTGTCACGGACCTGGGGGTACCGTTCAGTGCCGTCAAGACTGTATCGGAGTGCGGCTCCGCCAATGATTCCGATAAATTGGGCAGGAGTATCCTGATAACCCGTACGTGGGCATTCATCACCTGTATGGCCGGAATGTTGCTGTGCGTGCTTCTGGCGCCTCTGTTCAGCTCATGGGCGTTTGAAGGCGACAGAGGCTATACGCTCTCTTTCCTGATGCTGTCACCCGTGGCTGCATTCAGTGCAGTGAACGGGGGAGAGATGGCTATAATGAAGGGTACCGGAATGCTCGGTCAACTGGCTCGGAGCCAGCTCTTTTCTGTAGTTGCCACGCTGTTCATATCCATACCCCTGTTCTGGAAATTCGGACTTATGGGTATAGCTCCGTCGTTGGTGCTGGTCTCATTCGCTTCGATGGCAATTACCTGCATGTACTCATTCAGGGCATATCCGTACAGGATAAGGCCGTTCTCAAGGAGTACGCTGACCGGAGGTTTCGGCATGATTAAGCTGGGAGTGTTCTTTACCATTACATCGTTTTTCGGATCGGGAGCTTTCTCTATCATCGCCAACTACCTGATGAAGCATGGAAACGCCGAGGTGACAGGTATCTATAGTGCCGGATATCTGCTGATATCATATTTGGGAATGTTTGTATTCTCGGCAATGGAATCAGACTATTTTCCGCGTCTTTCGGCCGTCAATAAGGATCGTTCAAAGATAAATGAACTGGTGAACAGACAGGCAGAGGTGGCACTGTTGCTGATGGCGCCCATGGTGGTCGGATTCATAGTATTCCTGGAGCCGATAGTAAATCTTCTGCTGACATCGAGGTTCGGCGATGCCGTGCCCATGGCACGTCTGGCTGCGATAGGCCTGGCATTCAAGGCGATGACCCAGCCCTTGTCATATGTATCGCTTGCCAAGGGTGATTCCAGGACATTCATGCTTCAGGAGGTCATTTACGACATTGTATTCGTGGCTGCGGTGATAGGCTTTTTCAACCTGGGTGGAATCACCATGATAGGAGCCGCACTTTTGATAGCCGCTGTTTCAGACATGGTGATAGTCTATATCATAACCAATGCAAAATACGGGGTGAAATACTCACGGCAGGCAATCCGGGTATTTTTGCTACAGATCCCGATGATTGCCGCCGCGTGGGTGCTTGTCTGCTGTCTGTCCGGAGTTTGGGTGTGGGTGGCAGGCGTGCTTGTGCTGGCTTTGTCATCGGTCTGCTCATTGGGATATCTCAGGAAACATACGTCATTCATCAGGTCCGTCAGTGACAGGGTAAAGAAAAAGATAGGTAAGGATGAGTAAGGTTACGGTGCTTGTGGCGGCCTATAATGCCCAGGATTATCTTGAGGAGTGTCTGGATTCACTCTCTGCGCAGACCTTGAGGGACATCCAGATAGTTTGCATTGATGATGCATCGACCGATTCAACGCCCGAAATACTTCGCAGATATGCAGCCTCCGATGGCCGTTTCAGGTTACTTGAATGCCAACGGAACAGTGGCCAGGCCGTAGCCCGTAATTTGGGAATCGGAGTGGCCGATGGGGAATATATAACGATGCTGGATGCCGATGACATGCTGTCGGCCGATGCCCTGGAGCGCGCGGCGTCCGTACTGGACGCCAATCCGGATACAGGCTCGGTGCTGTTCAGACTGGTATATTCTGATGAGAACGGCAACTCCCCATATAAGATGCGCTCTGACAAGGATGAGTGGAGCGGACAGGAAGCTTTCGAACTGAGTCTGGACTGGTCAATACACGGCCTGTACGTTTCAAGGACAGAACTATTCAGGAAATGGCCGTACGATACATCGTGCCGTCTTTACAGCGATGACAACACCACCAGGATGCACTATCTCAAATCAGGCACTGTCAGGATGTGTGACGGAATATACTATTACCGGCAGCATGGCGGGAGTATGACTAACAGCATATCAGCGTTGAGGCTTGACCTGCTTGAGGCTAATACATCGATGGCCCGCCAGCTCAGGAGTGAGGGGCAGGACAGGAGAGTACTGTCCATATTCGAAAAGGAACGGTGGGTCAATCTTACGGGAATATGCGGAATCTGGCTCAGGAACAGGGAGATACAGGAAAGGGAAAAGGCAATGGAGAGATTCTGCAGCGTATGGAAAGATATTGACAGATCATTGCTCCCTTCAAGCCTTAAGTGCAAATTCGGATATATACCGTTCCATTTTTTCAGACTATATTTCCTTCAAATCGAAATCTATTTCCTTTTAAGGCGGTGGTTAGGAAAATAATCCATATCTTTGCTAATTACGTATAAGAATAAATTTAAACGTATTAGTATAATCATATGGACGAATTATTAGGACTAGTTACAGCAAGGGCCCAGGAGTGGCTGGGTGGTTCTTTTGATGAGAAGACACGTATTGAGGTCAAGGCTCTGCTTGACAAGGAAGACAAGTCAGACCTGATAGATGCATTCTACAAGGATCTGGAGTTCGGAACAGGCGGTCTGCGCGGAATCATGGGCGCAGGTACCAACCGCATGAACATATACACCGTGGGTATGGCAACCCAGGGTCTGGCCAACTACCTTAACAAGAACTTTAAGGAGCGTAAGGAGATATCGGTGGTGGTAGGACATGACTGCCGCAACAACGGACGTCTGTTTGCCGAGACCGTGGCCAACATTTTCAGCGCAAACGGAATCAAGGTTTATCTGTTCGATGACCTGAGGCCCACACCGGAGGTTTCATTTGCAATCCGTTACCTGGGCTGTCAGAGCGGCGTGAACGTGACCGCCAGCCACAACCCGCGTGAGTACAACGGCTACAAGGCCTACTGGGAGGACGGTGCACAGGTGCTGGCTCCGCATGATACCGGCATTATCGATGAGGTTGCCAAGGTCAAGGTGGCCGACATCAGGTTCAAGGGTAACCCCGACCTGATCCAAATCATAGGCGAGGAGGTAGATAAGCCCTACCTGGATGCAATAGAGGGTATCTGCATCGACCCCGATCTGGTAAAGCGCAACCATGACATCTGCATAGTATATACTCCGCTGCACGGATGCGGCCGCGTAATGATTCCGCGCTCACTTAAGCAGTGGGGCTTTACAAACGTTAACTGCGTTCCTGAGCAGATGATTCCGGACGGCAATTTCCCGACCGTGGTATCACCCAACCCAGAGTATCCCGAGGCTCTGACCATGGCTCTGGCCCTGGCCCGCAAGCTGAACGCCGACGTGGTTATGGCATCGGACCCCGACGCTGACCGTCTGGGTGTGGCCTGCCGCGATGACAAGGGTGAGCTTACCCTCCTGAACGGTAACCAGACCGCAATGATTTTCCTCTACTACATTATAACACAGTACACCAAACTGGGCAAGATGACCGGTAAGGAGTATATCGTTAAGACCATCGTTACCACAGAGGTTATCAGCCGCATTGCCAAGAAGAATAACCTGGAGATGTTTGACTGCTATACCGGATTCAAGTGGATTGCCAAGGTGATTGCCGATGAGAACGCCAAGGGCAAGCACTACATAGGCGGCGGTGAGGAGAGTTTCGGTTTCCTGGCCGAGGACTTTGTACGTGACAAGGATGCCGTATCGGCCTGCTCGCTGATGGCCGAGATTGCCGCATGGGCCAAGGAGAACGGCAAGACTCTGTGGGACCTGCTGCTGGATGCATATCAGGAGTACGGATTCTCACAGGAGGCAGCCGTAAGCGTGGTAAAGCCCGGCAAGAGCGGTGCCGATGAGATAAAGGCCATGATGGAGCAGTTCCGCGCCAATCCGCCCAAGAGCCTGGCAGGCGAGAAGGTAGTCCTGATCAAGGACTTCAAGCTGCTCAAGCAGACCGACGCCCAGGGTAAGGTTACCGACCTGGTTATGCCCGAGCCGTCAAACGTGCTGCAGTACTTCACTGCCGCAGGTGACAAGATATCGGTCCGTCCTTCGGGTACCGAGCCCAAGATAAAGTTCTACATGGAGGCCAAACTGCCTATGGCTGATAAGAAGGATTACCTCAAGGTGCAGGCCCAGGCCATGAAGAAGATCGAGGCGTTCAAGAAGGATCTGGGAATCTAAATTGCAAGGATATGAAACGTCTGTTTTTGATTGTATCCATATTATCTGCATGCACTGTTGTTCTGGCGCAGTCCTACAGGTCAATGTCCGTATGGCAAGGATCAAGTTCCACCGAATTCTCCCTTGTGGCGGTAGACAGTGTTGTCATGGATACAGACGGCTCCCTGAAAATAGTTACAGGCAGTTCAACCGAAACGTTTCAGGCTGCTGATATAGATAGCGTGACACTTTCAGTACCTTCTATAGAGAGTACCAACACTAGAAACATGAAGGAACTGATTGCCGAATTCAACGGCGTGTCCATAAACAGGAATTCCTACAAGCCTGTGGGGACCAACAACCCGCTTATGGGACATAAGTTCGGAGCCGATCCGTTCGGAATGGTGGATGGAGACCGCGTTTATGTCTATATGACCGATGACCATATCTATGATTCCAACGGAAATGTCATAGAGAGCGGATACGGTGACTGCAAGAAGGTGAGCGTAATATCATCCGAGGATCTTGTAAACTGGACTGATCATGGCGCCCAGCCGGTGGCAGGTTCGGTAGGCGGTCCCGCCACATGGGCCAACAATATGTGGGCTCCCTGTGCGGCGCATAAGACAATTAACGGCAAGGAAAAGTATTTCCTCTATTTTGCCGACAATGCCAACGGAATAGGGGTGCTTACATCAGATTATCCCTACGGTCCATGGAAACAGCCAAGCGGTATGAATTCACTGATTTCGCACAGTACCCCCAACTGTGGGGGCAGTATCGTTCCGTGGCTGTTTGACCCGGCAGTGATGGTTGATGATGACGGTAATGCATATCTCTATTTCGGAGGCGGAATAGACGGTCTGAGTGCAGCCGATCCGGGTTCGGCCCGTTGTGTCCAGCTGGGGAGCAACATGATATCAATCGTGGGAGAGCCCAAGCAGATCAGGCCCCCGTACCTGTTTGAAGATTCGGGAATCAACAAGGTGGGCGGTAAGTACATTTACAGCTATTGCGCCAATTTCAGCGCAGGCGGTACTACCTCTACCAATCCCGGAAGCGGAAATATCGGATATATGATATCAGATAACCCGCTGGGACCGTTCAAGTATGTAGGAAAGTGTTTTGACAATCCCGGCGGAGGCTGGGGTGGCGGCGGCGGAAACAACCATCATGCCATCCTGGAGTTCAAGGGAAAATACTACATTCTCTATCATACCCGTACGCTCAAGTCTGCCATGCGTAAGGAGAATCCTGTGATACTTGACGGGATGGAATTGCGCAGTACATGTATCAGTGAGATAAACGTTGACACGGTCAACCATAAGATAGCCAATCTGTCTGTGTCAAGTATGGATATCAGTGATGCCTCCGTAAAGCAGCTGAAGAACTTTAATCCCTATCAGACCGTTCCCGGAGCCACGATGGCATGGGAAAGAGGCATTGAGACGACATACAGGGAAAGACTTGGCAAGTACGCATATGCTACAGCCGAGGCCAAGAAAGGTTCGTGGATGTGCATATCGAATGTGGAATTCGGCCAGGACGGCCCTATCGCATTTACTGCAAAAGTCAAAGGCAAGGGCGTCATAAAAGTTTGCAGAGGCAATCCGACAGCGAATTCAGGCTCAGCCTTGATAGCATTGGCCGAGATAACCAGCGACAGGTCTTACAAGACAGTTAAGGTACCGCTGGTCAACATTCCGCCCAAGACGGTGAGCAAACTCTATATAGTGTTCTCGGATGAAGCCAGCCTGGAGAGCTGGTCTTTCATAAAGGAAGATAACGGAGAATGAGGAGACTGATTCACATTTCACTGTTCATGATATGCCTGGCGCTCTGCATCAGCTGCAAGCGTCACGGCGTAGTCCAGCTTCGTCTGGTAGCTACAAGCGATGTTCATGGCAACATATTCCGGGAGGACTGCCTGAACGGAAAAGAGAGGGACGGCAGTCTTGCAAAGTTCGCCTCTTTTATCAGACAACAGCGCGCCAGTAACAGAAATGTGATCTATATTGATGCAGGAGACAATCTTCAGGGATCTGTAGAGGCTTATCAGGATCTGTCGGCACAACTTCACAGACAGAGTGTGGTTGCCGAGGCTTTCAATGAGCTGGGTTGCAGCGCATCGGTGCTGGGCAATCATGACCTTGCGGCTGATGGCGGCGGCTGTGACCGTTTCTTGCGGGACGCCGGTTTTCCGGTGCTGGCCGCAAATGTGTTTTTTGAAAGGTTTGGCGATTACACTCCTCCATACACTATTCTTGAAGTCCAGGGGCTTAGGGTGGCAATATTAGGTATGACCACTCCGGTGGCCAAGTATACACTCCCTTGGGACAACATTCGTGAAATTGAGATAAGAGACCTGATTGAGACAGCCGGGTATTGGATGCCGATACTGCGTGATGAGGAGAAAGCGGATGTGATAGTGGGACTGATCCATTCCGGCCTGGATTCGGGATGTATGGACGATGAGGGCGTATATGAGAATCAGGTGAGTGCCCTTGTAAGGAAGGTTCCGGGTTTTGATGTGATAGTTTACGGTCATGATCATCTGCCGGCTTGCATGAAAACGGCAGACTGTAACGGTGATTCCGTGCTGCTGATCAACCCCGGGCCGTTTGTACGGAATGCTGCGGTCATCGACATCAAGGCCGATTTCAGAGGCTCCGACAAGCCCGGTATCTTAACCTCCGGCTATTTGCAGGATATTACATGTGAGACCCCCGACAGGACATTCATGAAAAAGATGTCGGGATGGTATGAAGATGTGAAAAACTATTCAGATTCCATAATAGGTACTGCTGCAGTCCCGCTTGAAGGTGCCGGAGTGCTATGGCGGGAGTCTACGGCAATGGATTATGTACACTCCCTGCAGCTGAAATTCAACGGGGCGGATATATCACTCTCGTCTCCGTTATTCACCAGTACGCTGATTCCGGCTGGAGATTTGAGAATCCGTGACCTGTTCAGTCTGTATCAGTATGAGAACAGCATGGTGTCAGTCATGCTTAAGGGCAGTGAGGTCAGGGATATCCTTGAATATTCGGCATCACAGTTCTACAACACAGTGAGCGACGGCAGCGGCACGCTGCTTAAGACTGTGACTGATGCCGATGGAATCAAAAGGCTCCGGGTACCTTTGAAAGCCCTGATTACAGCAGCCGGAATAGATTATGTTATTGATGTTACCAAGCCTGAGGGCGAACGCGTGTCTGTGATTTCCATGACAGGAGGCAAGCCTTTTGATTCCGACAGGCTATACCGTACCACCATAAACTCTTTCCTTTACGCAGGCACAGGAAGCGGATCGCTCCTGTTCAGATACGTGGGACTCAGGCATAAGGAAATGAAAGAGAGGCTGAACTCATCGTCTCTGTCTGATATCCGTTATCGTATAATCACCGATTTCGCAACCAGGAAGGAGGGCGGACTTAGGGTTAACGTGCGCCGATTCTCAAACTGGAAGCTGATACCCGGGCAGACTGTGGCGGATTGCCTGGCCAGAGATACGGTTCAATTGAACATTATTGAAAATTAACGGACAACTCAACGGTTGTCCAACATAAATATTGATTATGAAGAAAACAGTTTATTTGCTGATTGCGGGAACAGTACTTTCGCTCTCAGCATGCAAGTCAAGTCAGAACGCCTATAAGCAGGCATATGAGAAAGCGGTCAGCGGAGATGAGGCCAAAGCCGTAATCGAGGAGCCTGTAACACAGAATGAGGCGGCCAGAGCCGAGGATGTGTCGAATGTATCGGTACGTGAAGAGAAAGTATCGGTAGTATCGGGAGAGAAGGATATCAAGGCTTACGGAATAGTTTGCGGCAGTTATTCTCTCAAGACCAATGCCGACGCACTCAGGGAACGTCTCGTTAATGACGGCTACAAGGCTGTCGTAGTGGTTAATGAAGCCGGAAAGACATATCGCGTGATATGCGCCAGCTTTGACACCAAGGACGAGGCTGTTGCCGAGCGTAACAGGTTCAAGGCAAGATATCCCGACAACCAGGATTTCCAGAGTGCCTGGATCCTTTACAGGAAATAACGTTGGGACGTATTCTGGCTATTGATTACGGTACCAAGCGTACCGGTATTGCAGTTACCGATCCGCTGCGCATAATACCTGGCGGACTGGGGACGGTGGCCACACATGAACTGTTCAGGTTCCTGGCAGATTATTTCAGTAGGGAGCAGGTGGACATAATTGTGGTGGGCTATCCGACAAACATGAACGGTGAAGAGTCGGCCAGCATGAAGCAGATAAGGCCTTTCATGGAGAAACTGAAAAAACAATACCCGGAAAAAAAGACAGTCATGTTTGATGAAAGGTTCACATCAGTAATTGCACAGCGCGCCATACTGGAGTCCGGTATAGGCCGTATGGCCCGTCGGAACAAGGCACTTGTGGATGAGGTGAGCGCAACCATCATTCTGGAGTCATTTATGGATTCAAAACAATACAGAGAAATATGATTTTACCTATTTATACGTACGGACAGAGTGTCCTCAAGAAAGAGGCTGAGGAGATAGACAGCAATTATGAGGGCCTGGAACAGCTCATCAAGGATATGTTTGAAACGCTGCGTAAGGCCGAAGGCGTAGGACTGGCTGCACCGCAGGTGGGGCTGCCGATACGTCTGGCTGTAATTGACCTGGATATCATATCGGATGATCAGCCTGAATTCAAAGACTATTTCCGCACGTATATCAATCCCTATATTGAAGAGACCGACGGCGAACAGGTTCCGTATGAGGAGGGATGTCTCAGTTTTCCCGGCATTCATGAGAAGGTAAACCGTCCGTCAAGAGTACGTGTCAGCTGGCAGGATGAGAACTTTGTAGAGCACGACGAATGGTTTGACGGATTTCCTGCACGTGTGCTCCAGCATGAGATAGACCATCTGGACGGCAAATGTTTCATTGACCGGATGTCGCCGCTGCGAAGGCAGATGAACAAGAAGAGTCTCAGTTCGATAGCTGCCGGCAAGTTCAGTTGCGACTATAAGGTTAAGATACCCAGGAAATAGGATGAGGGCAGGGCGGATACTCATAGCCTGCGCTACGGTATTGTCATTGATATGCACACCGTTAAAGGCCCAGATAAACACTGACCGCATGATGTCGGTGGGTCGTACCGCCCTCTATTTTGAGGATTATGTTCTCTCCATCCAGTACTTCAATCAGGTAATTAATGCCAAGCCATACCTGGCCGAGCCCTATTTCTACAGGGCTGTGGCCAAACTGTCACTTGAGGATTATCGAGGTGCGGAGCAGGACTGCAGCAATGCCATAGAACGTAATCCGTTTGTAGTCAACAGCTATCAGGTTCGTGGTCTTGCCCGTGTCTATCAGGGACGTTATACCGATGCCATAGGGGATTTCAGAAAAGGTCTGAGCCTTGAACCTGACAACACTTCAATGCGACATAACCTGATACTCTGTCTGGAGCGTGACAACCGTAAGGACGAGGCATTGCTGGCGGCCGATACGCTGGTAGCGATGTTCCCGAAGTATGCACCCGGCATGGCCATCCGTTCTGACCTGCTATGGGAACGGGGAGACAGTGTCGGGGCTCTGGAGTGGGTTGACAAGGCATTGGAGATAAACAGATATGATGCCGACATGCTGCATCACAGAGGTGTCATGCTGGCCCGCCTGGAACGTTATGAGGAGGCTGAAAAGGATATGGACCGTGCCATATATCTGGATCCGGGCAATTCGGGAGCATATATAACCCGTGCCATGATACGCTATTTCAGGAATAACCTTAACGGGGCACTGGCTGATTATGATATGTCGATTGTAATAGATCCGTCCAGTGTGACCGGGCATTATAACCGCGGTAACCTTCGTGCTCAGATTGGCGATGACAACCGTGCCATCGAGGATTTTGATGTGGTCATAGAGTCCGAGCCGGACAATATGATGGCCATATTTTACCGTGGCGTACTGCGTGACAACACAGGCGACTACCGTGGGGCGGAACAGGATATAACAAAGGTGCTTGAGGAGTATCCGCAGTTTATTCAGGGCTACCAGATCCGCAGTGAAGTCCGTGAGAAACTGGGTAACCGGATAGGAGCCGAAGAGGATGCCCTGGTGGTAATGCGTGACCGTAACCGCAGGTTCAACAATGCCATGGGCTATACGGATGATTCGGATAAGGAGGATGAGAGCAAGACCCGTGACCGCTCTGACAAGAACGTACGCAATTACCGGAAGATACTGGTGGATGAAAACCTTGAGAACTCTACCGGTTATTCAAGTGAGTACAGGGGTAAGGTCCAGAACCGCAACGTCAATGTACAGTACCTGGAACCGTTCCGCCTGACCTATTACAAGGATAACGACCAGACTATAAGTATGGTACGCTACAGCAGGGCGTTGGATGACCTGTACGCGACCGGCAGTTTCATGTCGGAGATAGTGTTGGAGAACCACGAAGTCTCTCTTGACGAGAAACAGATATCGGGACTGTTTGCAGATATAGAAAAGCGTACAATGAGGCTGTCATCGGATACTGAAAAGACTGATAATACTTTGCTGGCCAGGGCGATAGACTTCTCGCTGCTACAGGATTTCACCAATGCTGAGACCGACTTGGACAATGCGGTTGCGGTCAATCCGGACAATTGGGCTGTCTGGTTCTGCAGGGCACAGGTGAGGGAGCGTCTGGTCAGGATACGACAGGCCGAGCAGGATATGAGTCTGGGTCAGGGTATCTCCGACAACCGCGAGAAGGTTGCTGATCCCGGTTATCATACTGTCATAAGATATCTTACGAGTGCGATTGAACTTGAACCGTCATTTGCATACGCCTACTATAACAGAGGGACCCTGTATGCAATGACTAATGACCTCCATGCAGCGCTGGTGGATTTTGATAAAGCTATCGCAATTGACGAGTCACTGGCCGAGGCATGGTATAACCGGGGATTGGTACTTGTACTCCTGAACCGCATGGATGATGCTTTCCGTGACCTGAGTCGTGCGGGAGAACTTGGCATCTATACTGCGTATAATATCATAAAACGCTTCTCAAAGTCCGAATAAATTGATATTTTTGCAGGCTTAAAAGAAAATACTACATAACAACATGATAAAGATTACGTTTCCCGACGGTTCGGTCCGCGAATATGAAAGCGGCGTTACCGGTTATGAGATTGCTGAGAGCATCAGCCAGAGACTGGCACAGGATGTGTTGGCCTGCAGTGTTAACGATCAGATAACAGAGCTGAACCGCCCCATCACCACCGATGCTACCATCAAGCTGCACAAGTGGGAGGACGATGAGGCCAAGCATGCATACTGGCACACCAGCGCTCACCTTATGGCAGAGGCTCTGCAGGAGCTTTATCCCGGCACACAGTTCGGTATCGGCCCGGCAATCGAAAGGGGATTCTATTATGACATCATGCCGCCCGAAGGCGTTGTGATCAAGGAGAGTGATTTTCCCGCCATCGAAGCCAAGATGAAGGAGCTGGTCCAGAAGAAGGAGAAACTGGTCCGCAAGGAGATAAGCAAGGCCGACGCCCTCAAGTTCTTCGGCGACCGCGGCCAGACCTACAAGAACGAGCTTATTGCCGATCTGGAGGACGGCACCATCAGCACATACACACAGGGTAACTATACCGACCTTTGCCGCGGACCGCACCTGGTAGATACCGGTGCCATCAAGGCCATCAAGCTGCTGGCTACATCGGCCGCTTACTGGCGCGGTGACGAGAAGCGCCCGCAGATGACCCGTATCTACGGTATCACATTCCCCAAGCAGAAGATGCTTGACGAGTATCTGACACTGCTCGAGGAGGCCAAGAAGCGTGACCACCGCAAGATCGGCAAGGAGATGGAGCTCTTCATGTTCAGTGACATGGTAGGCAAGGGCCTGCCCATCTGGCTGCCCAAAGGCACAGCACTGCGTCTGCGTCTGCAGGACTTCCTTTCACGTATCCAGAAGCGTTACGGTTACCAGCAGGTAATCACCCCGCATATCGGTTCAAAGCAACTCTATGTAACATCGGGCCACTGGGATCATTACGGCAAGGACAGCTTCCAGCCCATCACCACTCCAGAGGAGGGTGAGTGCTACCTGCTCAAGCCTATGAACTGCCCCCACCACTGCTGCATATTCAAGTCACAGCCCCGTTCATACAGGGACCTGCCTCTGCGCATAGCTGAGTTCGGTACCGTATACCGTTATGAGCAGAGCGGTGAGTTGCACGGACTGACCCGCGTACGCAGTTTCACACAGGATGATGCACATATTTTCTGCCGTCCGGACCAGGTTAAGGGCGAGTTCATCCGCGTGATGGAGATCATCGAGATAATCTTCAAGGCTCTGAACTTTGACAACTTTGAGGCTCAGATATCACTGCGTGACCCCAACGACCACGAGAAGTACGTGGGCAGCGACGAGGTCTGGGAGAAGGCCGAGCGCGCCATCGTGGAGGCATGCGAGGAGAAGGGCCTTAAGGCTACGGTAGAGTACGGTGAGGCTGCATTCTACGGTCCCAAACTGGACTTCATGGTCAAGGATGCCCTGGGCCGCCGCTGGCAACTGGGTACCATTCAGGTTGACTATAACCTGCCGCAGCGTTTTGAGCTTGAATACATCGCATCCGATAACCAGAAGGAGCGTCCGGTTATGATTCACCGTGCACCCTTTGGTTCAATGGAGCGTTTTGTTGCAGTACTGATTGAGCATACCGCCGGTAAGTTCCCGCTCTGGCTCACACCGGACCAGGTGGCTATCCTGCCAATATCGGAAAAGGCCAATGATTATGCCCATAAGGTTCAGAAAGAACTTGAGGACAGATATGAGATACGCGGATTTGTGGATGACCGCAATGAGAAGATAGGCCGTAAGATCCGTGACAATGAGGTCAAGCACATACCATACATGCTTGTGGTAGGTGAGAAAGAGGCTGAGAACGGTGAGGTTAATGTCCGCAAGCAGGGTGCTGAGAACCTCGGAAACATGAAAATTGACGAATTCGGTAAAAAAATTGCCGAAGAAGTTAATTCTATGATAAATAAATGGTAATTTTGCGCCCGCGTTGTGTAAAATTGAGAATTGAGAACTGAAAAATTGAAAACTAACTGATTCTGAATGAAGAAAGACAATTTGAGTGACCAGTTCCAGGTTAACGATGAAATTCGTGCCAGAGAGGTCCGTATAGTCGGTGATGACATTGAGTCCAGAGTGGTTCCTTTGCGTGAGGCACTAAGGATTGCCGACGAGATGGAGTTGGATCTGGTTCTGATTTCGCCCAATGCCGTTCCTCCGGTATGCAGAATCGTTGATTTCTCAAAATTCATTTACCAACTCAAGAAAAAGCAGAAGGAGGCCAAGGCTAAGCAGGTCAAGATTGATGTCAAGGAAATCCGTTTCGGGCCCCAGACTGATGATCATGACTACAACTTCAAGCTGAAGCACGCCATGGGTTTCCTGCAGAACGGTGACAAGGTCAAGGCTTATGTCTTTTTCCGCGGACGTTCAATACTGTTCAAGGAGCAGGGCGAGAATATCCTGGCCCGTTTTGCAAAAGACCTTGAGGAGTACGGAAAGCAGGAGCAGGCGCCTATTTTGGAGGGCAAGCGTATGACTATTTTCATATCACCCAAGAAGGGTGGGGCCCCAAAGAAAGCCGAGACTCCCAGACAGGAAGATAATAAGGAATAAACTGACCGATGCGCTCCGGCATGGTGCGTACGGTTTTAAATAACAAACAAAACTATTAATAACAATGTTGAAATCAAAGACTAATTCCGGTTCCAAAAAAAGATTCGCTCTTACCGGATCGGGCAAAATCAAGAGAAAACACGCTTATCACAGCCACATTCTGACCAAGAAGACTAAGAAGCGTAAAAGAAATCTGGATCACTTCACTCTGCTGGACCAGGCCAACGTAAAGATGGTCAAGGAACTGCTTTGCATGAGATAACCCGATTAAGAGATCAGTCAAAAAAGAAATTAACCGATTTGTCAGCCTTCAAGTCCTGTTTTGATGGGCGCTGACATTCAAAAAACAAAAAACTATGCCGAGATCAGTAAATCACGTTGCTTCAAGAGCAAAGAGAAAGAAAATTTTAGGTCTTACCAGAGGTTACTTTGGTGCAAGAAAGAACGTCTGGACCGTTGCCAAGAATACTTGGGAAAAAGGTTTGACCTATGCATTCCGTGACCGTAAGAACAAGAAGAGAGAGTTCCGCGCCCTGTGGATCCAGCGTATCAACGCTGCAGCCCGTCTGGAGGGACTGAACTATTCACAGCTTATGGGTGCCATTCATAAGGCAGGTATCGAAATCAACCGCAAGGTGCTGGCCGACCTGGCTATGAACAACCCCGAGGCTTTCAAGGCTATCGTTGCTAAGGTAAAGTAATCCAGCCAATAGCCAATAGCTAACAGCCAACAGCTAAAAAAAAACGGGCGGAAAGCTTTTCCACCCGTTTTTTTTATTATCTTCGCACTAACCGCATCGGGTTAGATCGGGAGACTCATCAATAAAAACGAAGAACCGGGATTTGCTCTGGTTTCCAATGGCGGGCCACGCCCCTTAGGGGGTAACCTTCGGTCGGTGGATTACAAAGGGGACCGGGCGCCTAAAACTTATTTTCCGGAGTTCTCATCACATCACCGATGCGGTTTTTTTTGTATCTCCTTACCAATATATATTTTTTGTATATATTTGTATTTTGATAGTTACTAAAACCGATTTGCTTATGAAGAAACTGCTACTTCTGTTTTTTGTATCAATCTTTAGTGTTCCGGTATTCTCCGCTGACAGTGAGATACTGACTCTATACACTTTCAATGATTTTGAAGTAGGGTATGAATTTCCGGTAGTAAACAGTAGCGGAAAACAGATTTACGGAGCCAAGGCTGTCATTGAAACGGCCAGCAGCACCAGTAAGACAAATAAGCTGCTGCATGTAATCAATCCGACCGATACTATCGGCTATGTGGCATTGGGACTTCCGGAGGGAAGAGATGCAATCTATACATGCAAGAAGTACGAGAGCATATCGTTCCAGCTACGCAGACCTTCATCCAATACCGCTACCGAGACTTGTGTACTTGAAATCCTGTTCGGTTCAAAACGGGTCTATGCCGACAGCAATCCCGTAAAGCGTCAGGGAGACAAACTGACTACCTATAATTGTCCCATAACAAAGGTCTCTACCAATAATAAGCAGATGCGAATAGCTTTGCTGGCTACCCCGGCAGAGTTCTTTATTGACAACGTAAAGTTCTATGAGGTCGCTTATAATATTGATGTGCCGGAAAAGACGGTACGTTACTGGGCGGACCAGATGGGCAAGAATTTCGGTACCTGCGTTAACCCGGGAATATCAACCGGCGATAATTTCGGTAAGACCGTAGCCAAGAACTTCAATACTGTAGTTCTGGAGAATTCAATGAAATTTGATGCAACGGAGCCCAACAGAAACCAGTTTAACTGGAATGCGGACGGTGTAGTTACCTTTGCCCAGCAAAACAACATGAAGGTACGCGGCCATACCCTGACATGGCATGGTCAGAATCCTGACTGGGTATCAAATGCCATCAATGCCAAATCCGGAACTGACAGGAGAAAAGAGGCAATCAGTATCCTTAAGAATCATATATTCAAGGTGGTAGGCCACTGGAAGGGAAAGATAACCGAATGGGATGTGGTGAATGAGTGTCTCAATGACGGACAGAATCCTGCTGTTGGCGGCGGTTATTCAACCCGTAACTGGTCCGTATGGTATACCGGTTTCGGCGGAGAGGATTATATAGACTCAGCCTTTGTATGGGCACATCAGGCCGATCCGGATGCGAAACTGTATCTTAATGACTACAGTGTTGGAATGTGGAACAAGGAGGGTAAGACCAGGGCTATGTACAATCTTGCCAAGAGACTGAAGGACGCCGGTATCCCGATTGACGGAGTAGGTTTCCAGACTCATACTTCAGTGGGCTATTTTGATCCTTCGGAGGTTGAACTCTCCATCAAACAGTTCCAGGCTATAGGATTGAATGTTATTGTCACCGAGATGGATATGGAGGGAGGCCAGCGAAACGATAAGGAGCTGATAAGAGCCATATCGGATTCCGAACTCAAGACACAGGCCGAAAAATACGGCAAGCTTGCCGAGATACTGCTTAAATATGATTGTCCTACATTCATGGTATGGGGCGTAGCAGACAACCGCTCATGGCTGGATTGCAGTGAGGACACCAAGCCTCTGCTGTTCTACGCAGACCTGACTCCGCACGAGGCCTATATAACAGTCAGAAAGGCTTATCAGAATTATGCTATAAAGACCGATGTGCCCGAGGTAGAATATGAGGAGCTGGTGATAGACAGCGAGGTTAAACTGGATGTTTACAGCATTACCGGACAGAAAGTGTTGGATTTAGGTACCGGTACGGGAGTGTTGCCACGAAACATGTACAGATATGGGGCAGAGTGGATAGGAACCGACATTTCTCCCAATCAGAAACGGAAATGTCATCCCGGAACAAACTTTCCAGTTCGTCAGCAGCTTCGGCACCGCCTACGTGGGC
>ONMR01000008.1:0-75364 GCA_900318995.1 uncultured Prevotellaceae bacterium
AGCATCTGCCTGCCGTCATCATCCTTTGCAGCCATATCCCAAATAAGGTTTATCTCTTTTGCTGCGCTCTCCGGCAGGTCCTCTTTGATCAATTGTTCCACCTTCTTCCAGGCGCGGTCATACTTTTCCGCACTGGCAGTAGCTGTTGTCAGTGTCATAATGATAATCAGAAGTGTTATTTTTACAAGGTGTCTCATAAGCTGTTTATTAATGTCGTCTGTCAAATATATGACAGAATAACGCCTCGGTTAAGTCCGGAGGCGTTGCATTTCCGTTGCATTCAATCAAAAAGGTCACCCGACATTGAAGCGTACCGTGAACGGCCGAGATGCCTGTATGCCAAATCGGTCACTTCACGTCCGCGCGGCGTACGTTTGAGGAAACCCTCCTGGATCAGGAACGGTTCATAAACATCCTCGATAGTGCCGGCGTCCTCACTTAGAGCGGTGGCAATAGTACCGATGCCTACCGGTCCTCCCTTGAACTTGTCTATGATAGTAGTAAGGATACGGTTATCTATTTCATCCAGACCATATTTGTCTATATTGAGTGCCTCAAGAGCTATATTGGCGATGGAAACGGTAATTCTGCCGGAGCCCTTGACCTGCGCAAAGTCACGCACCCGACGCAGCAATGCATTGGCTATGCGGGGCGTGCCGCGACTGCGTCCGGCAATCTCGGCTGCCGCATCCACATCGCATGGTATTCCCAATATACCGGCCGAACGGAGTATAATCTTCTGCAAGGTCCCGGCATCATAGTACTCCAGATGCATATTGATACCGAATCTGGCACGCAAAGGAGCTGTCAGCAGACCGCTGCGCGTGGTGGCACCGATCAATGTGAACGGGTTCAGGTCAATCTGTATGCTGCGGGCGCTGGGACCCTTGTCTATCATAATGTCTATGCGGTAATCCTCCATGGCCGAGTAGAGGTATTCCTCCACTACGGGCGAAAGACGGTGGATTTCATCGATAAAAAGTACGTCTTTAGGCTCCAGCGATGTCAGGATTCCGGCCAGGTCGCCAGGCTTGTCCAGCACAGGGCCGGATGTGATCTTGAAACCCACGCCAAGCTCGTTGGCTATTATGTTGCTCAGTGTGGTCTTGCCCAGTCCGGGAGGGCCGTGAAGCAGGGTGTGGTCAAGCGATTCGCCGCGCTGGCGGGCCGCCTGCACAAAGACACGCAGGTTATCCACGACCTTACCCTGTCCGGCAAAATCGTCAAAACTTAGCGGACGCAGAGCGTTGTCCAGCTCCTTGTCGCTCACCAACTGCTGTTGCCTTATATCGAAATCTTCCATTTATCTGATTGCTGATGCCAGCTCTGTTGCACTTATCAGATTCTGTTCGCCACTCTCCATATTCTTGAGAGTTACCTTACCTTCGGCCAATTCGTTGCTGCCTACGATTGCCACGTAAGGAACCTGCAAGGCGTTGGCATAAGCCATCTGTTTCTTCATCTTGGCGGCATCGGGGTAAATTTCCGATGGAATGCCCGCCTTACGCAACTGCGAGAGCAGTCCCATGCAGAATGCGGCCTCCTGATCGCCCAGATTGAGGAAAATTACCTTCACGCCTGTCTGAGTCTCCTTGGGATAGAGGTCCAGCTGATTGAGTACGTCGTAGATGCGGTCAGCACCGAAAGATATTCCCACGCCGCTCACACCCGGAAGTCCGAATATGCCGGTCAGGTTGTCGTAACGGCCGCCGCCGCTTATGGAGCCTATCTCCACATCAAGCGCCTTTACCTCAAAGATGGCGCCGGTATAGTAGTTGAGACCACGGGCCAGAGTCAGGTCAAGTTCCAACTGGTTGTTAAGTCCAAGTTTGGCAGCGCCTTCCAGGATGAAGCGGCACTCCTCCACACCCTTGAGTCCGGTCTCGCTGCCTGCCAGAACGGTTGCTATGGTATCCAGTTTCTCACTGTTGGAGCCGGTCAGTTTTATTATGGGCTGCAGTTTGTCTATGGCATCCTGCGGCAGACCTTTCTCCGCAAGCTCTGCGTTCACGCCGTCCAGACCTATCTTGTCCAGCTTGTCAATGGCTACGGTTATATCCACAATCTTATCGGATTGACCGATGGATTCTGCTATTCCTGCCAGAATCTTGCGGTTGTTCAGCTTGATGGCCACACGCACGCCAAAACGGCTGAATACCATATCTATCATCTGTATGAGCTCTATCTCATAGAGCAGCGAGTCAGAGCCCACTACATCGGCATCGCACTGGTAGAACTCGCGGTAACGTCCCTTCTGCGGGCGGTCGGCACGCCATACGGGTTGTATCTGGAACCTCTTGAAGGGGAACTGCAGCTCCTCGCGGTGCATCACCACAAAGCGGGCAAACGGTACCGTGAGGTCATAACGCAGGCCTTTCTCGCAGAACTTTGAGGCCAGGCGGAGGCTGTTGCGTGACAGCAGCTCCTCATCGGTCAGCCCGCTCATGTAATCACCGGAGTTCTGTATCTTGAAGAGGAGTTTGTCGCCCTCCTCGCCGTACTTGCCCATAAGGGTGGAGAGGTTCTCCATGGAGGGGGTCTCTATCTGGCTGTAGCCGAACAGGCGGAACACTCCGCGAATGGTATCAAAGATATAGTTACGGCGCGCCATCTCCACCGGAGTGAAGTCACGCGTGCCTTTGGGAATTGACGGTTTCATAGTGTATCAGCGTCTTCTTGACATATAAATCATAATGTAATAAATAAGTGTTCCCAGAGAACTGATAGCCGCCACCACATAGGTGTATGCAGCAGCTTTAAGAGCATCCTGGGCAGCTGTCATGGTCTGTTTGTCCGATGAAGTGGTCTGTTTGAGCCAGGCCAGCGCACGACGGCTGGCATCAACCTCGACCGGCAGGGTGATGAAACTGAACAGGGTGGTCATGGCAAACAGTACTATGCCGGCAAGAAGGATTCCGGGGAATGCCTCAACCATAATAATTCCGGCCAGAAGCACCCAGGTAACTATCCTTGATGAGAACTGAACCACAGGGACCAGGGCCGAGCGCATCTGTACGGGGGCATACTGCCGGGCATGCTGTACTGCATGTCCGCACTCATGTGCAGCAACGGCGGCAGCCATCATTGTGCGGCCGTAATAGACATCCTTGCTCAGATTAACTGTGTTGTTCTCCGGATTGTAGTGGTCCGTCAGCTGCCCATCCACACAGGTCACCTTTACGTTGCTTATTCCATGATCAGAAAGCATACGGCATGCCACATCGTAACCGCTGCTGCCGTCACGGGTAGGTACCTTGGAGTACTTCTTGAACTTGCGGTTAAGATTACCCTGCACTGAATAGCTCAGTATGGCTATAAAGATAAACAGGATCCAATATAACGCATACGGCGTCATCGGCTCAGTAACATTCATTTCTCACGAACTATTGTCTGGTGGCGGTCAGGACCTACCGATACTATTGATACCGGAGTCTCCAGATACTCCTCCAGGAAGGTTATGTAATTGTTGAACTCCTCGGGGAACTCATCCTCGTCCTTAACCTTGGTAAGGTCTGTATGCCAACCGGGAAGTTCCTCATAGATGGGTTCCACACCCTCGCAGTCAAACGGGAACTCATCTGTCTGGGTTCCGTCGGGCAGCTTATAGGCTACGCAGGCCTTGATGGTGGGGAATGTGTCCAGAACGTCACTCTTCATGAGGATAAGGTCTGTAACACCGTTCAGGCGGACTGCATAACGCAGGGCTACCAGGTCTACCCAACCGCAGCGGCGGCGGCGTCCTGTAACTGCGCCGAACTCATGTCCACGGTCTGACAGAGCCTCACCATCCTTGTCAAAGAGCTCGGTTGGGAACGGTCCACTGCCTACGCGGGTGCAGTAGGCTTTCATTATGCCGTAAACACGGCCTATGTTGCGCGGAGCCACACCCAGTCCGGTGCAGGCGCCTGCACAGATGGTGTTTGATGACGTAACAAAGGGATATGAGCCGAAGTCAATGTCCAGCATGGTACCCTGAGCGCCCTCGCAGAGGATGGTCTTGCCCTCACTGAGGAGGTTGGCAACGTAATGCTCGCTGTCCACGAACCTGAACTCTTTCATATATGCTATTCCTTCACGCCAGGCGGCCTCGAGCGGAGCCAGGTCATACTCAAAACCAAGGCTCTTGAGCGTGCGCTCGTGAGCTGCGCGAGCAGCAGCGTAACGCTCCTCAAAGTCTGGGCGAAGCAGGTCTCCTACGCGTACACCTGTACGAGCCACCTTGTCGGTGTAAGTAGGGCCGATTCCTCGGCCGGTCGTTCCAACCTTGCCCGATCCCTTGGATGCCTCCAGCGCACTGTCAAGCAGACGGTGTGTAGGCAGGATCAGGTGCGCTTTCTTGGATATGAGCAGACGGTTCTTCAGGTCTATTCCGGCTGCCTCCAGTGACTCGGCCTCGGCCTTGAACAGGGCGGCGTCAAGCACCATTCCGTTACCGATGATATTCTGCTTGTTACCCTGGAAAACGCCCGATGGAATGGACTTGAGCACAAACTTCTTGTCATCGAAAATCAGTGTATGACCGGCATTGGGACCGCCCTGAAAACGTGCCACGACGTCATAGCGCGGTGTGAGCACATCCACGACCTTACCCTTGCCTTCATCTCCCCATTGCAGTCCCAGAAGGACATCAATCTTTTCTGTTTTCATTTTTTGTCTTTATGTATTTTATTCAATCTGTTCTGTCTTCTTTTCAAATCAGCCGCACATCTGCTGCACATACCGTACATATTGAGGACCCAACTTGTAGCGTTGAACCTTCGGGTGGGCATCATCGCTATCTGACGGCGCACCTTATCGCTGTTCATCTCAGTAGTCTTGCCGCATCCTCCGCAAATCAGGCGGATAACGCCCTTGCTCCTGTCGGTACGCTCATACATCACCTTTCCGTTCAGGAACACCTTGCGTATCAGGCATGCATCCTCAAACAGTCTGAGGTTATTATAGACCGTAGCACGGCTTATCCTGAACCGGCTTGACCGGGACATCTCTTCGGACAGTTCATCGGCCGATATAGCCGTATCCACAGAGTATATAGCCTCGAGAAGCTGGTTGCGCTCAGGAGTGTTCCGCTTGGACTTGAACCTCAGATAATCCGCAAGTTCCTGGCGGGCGGCGCTTATTGCATCTGCCTTATCCATTCTCTCCCTCCAGACGGCGCATCACGGCCCCGGCAGCCTGAGCGCACATAATATCCGCTCCGTTAATTGCGGCCTCGGCCTGATCCTTGAGTTCCTGAACATAACGCGGACCCATTTCGCGACCTCCACGCAGCATATGAGCCAACGTAAGAAAACCGCAGTAACGGGCCATGGAATTATCGGAGGCGATCCATCGGAATGATGCCTCCGAGGCTCCTTTCATCCGGCTGAACAGGTACATAGAACACACTTCGGCCAGATCCGGGAACGATATCTGTTCTATCCACAAGTCAGCCAGGTCAGGCAGGAACTTGTCTTCAGGATAGACAAGCGCTGCCAGAATCCTGCATTCACGTATATCTTCTTTCCAAAGAGCATCAGCCAATTCAACATTCTTTCCGGATTCAGATGCTATCTCCTTGAGTCGGGGAATCCCTACGCCGAAATTGAGTCTGTATTCTATCCCGGCCTCTCTCATAGACCCGGATGCCACACCGTTCATGTTCAGTCTCAATTGCTGCTTTATATCCCTGATTTTCTCTTGGACTGTCATTTTATATTATACTCCGGATGCTTGTCGGTTATTTGGAGAGATGACGTTTCTTGTACTGGTGGGGTGCTTCACCCTTCTCCTTGAAAAATGCGGCATAGAAAGACTGGCGGTTGGCAAAACCGGCTTTGATTCCGATCTCTTCCATGGTCATGTCCAGATAACGCTTGTCTGTAAGCATATTTGCCGCATCGCGTACTCTGAGTTCATTTACCAGACTGGAATAGTTCATCCCGAATCTCGAATTGATCACTGCCGAAAGATACCTCGGGTTGGTCTTGAGGTCTTCGGCCAGTTTCTTTGCTGAATAGGCACTATCGCGGTACTTTTTCTGTGCCACGATAATTGTCAGAATGCCGTCATATAGTTCATCGGCTAGTTCTGCACGGATAAGGCCTCTGTAGCTAGCTTCCTTCTCGGCCTTTTCCTTGATTTTGTAAGGCTTGGTACTTTCCATAATATTTCGGTTAGGTCTACAAAATAAATGCTTTTTCCCCAATTATCCGCGCTCAATAAGTCAATATTATTTAAAAATATAACAAGAGGACTGTCCGTTCACCGCTACACTGTTTTTTTTGTAATTTTGGCGTCAGCAACAGAAACGGGCAATGATAGACCAGTTGACCATAGAGAAGATACTTGATGCCGCCAACATTGTGGATGTGGTATCGGAATTCGTCACCCTGCGCCGGCGCGGAGTGAACTATGTGGGACTCTGCCCGTTCCATAACGAGAAAACGCCTTCTTTCTACGTCTCACCATCCAAGGGGATATGCAAATGTTTCAGCTGCGGCAAGGGCGGCAACGTGATACATTTCCTTATGGAGCACGAGCAGATGTCGTACTGGGATGCCGCAAAGTGGCTGGCCCGCAAATACGGGATTCCCTACAGCGAGCGCGAGCTGACAGACTCGGAGAAGGCGCTGCAGAACGAGCGCGAGTCATTGTTCATAACCAATCAGTTTGCGCTGGATTTCTTTAAGGACGCTCTGCTTAACACGGAGAAGGGCCGCGCCATAGGTCTGGCCTATTTCCGCAAGCGTGGATTCCGAGATGACATACTGGAAAAGTTCCATCTGGGTTACTGTCCCGATGAGCCCGATGCGCTGGCACGTGCCGCGCTGGCCAAAGGTTACTCCAAGGAGAACCTCATCAAGACCGGCCTGTGCTATGAACGCGAGAATGACCATCAGCTGCGTGACCGTTTCCACGGCCGCGTGATATTCCCCGTCCACTCCATTTCGGGCAAGGTGGTTGCATTCGGTGGCCGCATAATGAACTCCGATGCCAAGGTGGCCAAGTACGTAAACTCGCCTGAGAGCGTGATATACTCCAAGAGCCGTGAGCTATACGGACTCTGGCAGGCCAAGCAGGCCATAGTACGCAAAGACCGCTGTTTCCTGGTCGAAGGTTACGCCGATGTGATCAGTATGTTCCAGTCGGGAGTTGAAAACGTGGTGGCATCAAGCGGCACCTCGCTCACCCCAGGTCAGATACGCCTTATCCACCGTTTCACCAACAACATCACCGTGCTCTATGACGGAGATAAGGCCGGTATAAAAGCCTCCCTGCGAGGTATAGACATGCTTCTGGCAGAGGGTATGAACGTAAAGGTGCTCCTGCTGCCCGACGGCGAGGACCCCGACAGCTTTGCCCAGGGACGCGGCGCCACCGCATTCCAGCAGTACATTGATACACACCAGGTGGATTTCATCAAGTTCAAGGTCAACTTGCTTATGGAGGACGCCCAGGACGATCCGTACAGCCGCAGTGAACTTATCAAAAGCATAACGCAGAGCATATCGGTCATACAGGATCCCATTGTGCGCTCCGTATACATAACGGAGTGCAGCCAGATTATGAAGATTGACGAGCGTCTGCTCATAAACGACGTTAACCGACGCCAGCGTGAGCAGACACAGGCAACCGCACAGCCCAGACAGCAGCAGGATACTCCCGAAACCGACCTGAAGTCACAAGAGCCAGACACGCCGGAGCAAACCGTATCAACCGATGAAAAGGCCACTCAGCCTCTGTTGTCGCCCGAGGACAAGCTGCGTCAGGATATCAGGGCACTCAAGCGTGAAGGCTTAGGCCCCATGATGGATAAGGAGCGTCTGTTGTCACAACTGATCGTAAGATACGGAGGCAAGGTAATGTGCACCTTCCAGAATGAGGAGGGACAGGAGCAGGATATGACCGTAGGGCAGTTCATAGTGGGCTCACTGCAGAATGACGGAATTGAATTCCGCCATCCGGTATACAAGCGTTTTGTGGAACTGATGGCCGAACATCTGGACGGGAAGGATTTCAACACGGAGAAGTTTTTCATGTCTCACCCGGAGACATTCGTAAGCCTGACTGCCGCCAGCCTGATGGAGGAGCGCTACCAGCTGAGCAAACTCTTCAAGGACAATATGCCCACCGATGACGAGGCCCACCTGCTTAAACTTACCCGCCACATTATGGCCGATTACCAGATGGAGGTGGTTCGCCTGGAAATAAAGAAAACAGAAAAAGAGATCCAGGAGGCCTCATCGGGAGCGGGCACTCTCGCATCTCTTCAAACCCATTACCAGCAACTACTCCAAGCCCGCTCCGAACTCTCCAAGATACTGGGAGACCGCGTCATCACGTTATGAAAATGATACAATTGGGGACAGACCCCTTTTGTACCATTCTCACAAAATAGCACAAAAGGGGTCTGTCCCCAATTGTATCATTTTCGGGCGATGAGGTTCATAAACTCCTCACGGGTCTTGGCGCGGTTGAATGCGCCGGTGAAATCGGATGTTGTTGTTACGGAATTCTGTTTTTCCACACCGCGCATCTGCATGCACATATGGCTGGCTTCTATTACCACCATAACACCAAGCGGCTGGAGCGTCTCCTGTATGCAGTCTTTGATCTGTGATGTCATGCGCTCCTGAACCTGCAGACGGCGGGCAAAGGCATCCACCACCCTCGCTATCTTGCTCAGACCGGTAATGTAGCCGTTGGGAATATATGCCACATGAGCCTTACCGTAGAACGGCAGCATATGGTGCTCACAAAGTGAGTAAAAGTCAATATCCTTTACTATCACCATCTGACTGTAATCCTCCTTGAACATGGCTGACTTCAGTATGGCGGAAGGGTCCATCTCATATCCGCTGGTAAAGTCAAGCAGCGTCTTGGCAACACGCAGAGGAGTACGAACCAGACCATCGCGGTCCGGATTAGGTTCTATCAGTCTGAGAATCTCTTCATAATGTTTCCTGAGGGCCAGAAACTTTTCTGACCCCTCATCTGAAAAAGGTATCAGCGAACTCATAACGGAATCTGGATCTCCTGATTAGGTAAGATGATTATGCCCTTGTAGGGAGTCTCCTTTGTCAGTTTCCTCATAACCTCATAGGCCTCTTCATAGTACAAGAAGTCGCCTACGGTGCAAAGCCAACGCGGTGATTTGAATCCGGTGTAGACCGGCAGGTCCGGATAATTTGTACGCAAATATTTGTCTACCTCATTGGCGCGTTCCTTTGATGCGCGGGTATTGTTACCGGCAAATACCTGAACGCGATATCCTCTGGCTTTTATCATCGTACCTGACTGAGCCTCGGATACCGTCCCTATCAGACTGTCCAGACGGACATCCCCCTCAATGCGTATATGTCCTTTGCCGGGGATATCCCTCTCCAGCTCCTGTACCAGTGTCCTTTGCTGGGCACTGGCCAGAGCCGTAAAGAGAAGCAGGAAACTTAAAATTCCAAATTTTTTCACTTTTTCCAAGCGTCGATTATTCCCTTGAAATCGGCAACCTTCAATGAGGCGCCACCAATCAGACCACCGTCAATGTCAGGCTTTGCAAAGAGCTCACCTGCATTTGAAGGTTTGCATGAGCCGCCGTAGAGAATAGAAGTATCCTCGGCAATCTGCTTGCCGTACTTGTCGGCTATGACAGAACGTATGTAAGCATGTATCTCCTCAGCCTGATCGGCAGTAGCGGTCTTACCGGTACCGATAGCCCAGATAGGCTCATAGGCTATTGTGATATTCTTGAACTCATCGGCAGAGAGGTTGAATACAGAACCCTCAAGCTCAGCCTTTACAATCTGGTTCTGAATGCCCTTCTCGCGCTCGTCGAGTGACTCGCCGATGCAGAAGATAACCTTCAGGCCGTTGGCAAGAGCCAGCAGCACCTTCTCCTTGAGGATATCATATGTCTCGTGATAATACTCACGGCGCTCTGAGTGACCCAGAATCACATACTCTGCACCGGTTGACTTTACCATAGCGGCCGATACCTCACCGGTATATGCACCTGATTCTTTGTCTGCGCAGTTCTCTGCAGAGAGGCCGATAACCTTGTGGTCAATGATATCAGAGATCTTTGCAAGATGTATGAACGGCGTGCCGATGATAACATCGCAATTGGGTTTGTCAGCAGCCAACACCTCATTCAGCTCTTTTGCAAGAGCAATACCTTCCTGGAGAGTCTTGTTCATCTTCCAGTTTCCGGCAACAATTTTCTTTCTCATTTCAAACAGTATTAAAAAATGTTATTGAATCAATCCGTTAAGTTTGTCTATAAGTACCACCATCAGAAGCGGAAGTATAAACAGCAGTGCCACTGCCCAAGGTGTTCTCATAGGATTGGGAGCAGGCATGCATCCTACAGGTATCTCTTCAAGGGGAGCTCTGAGGATTTCGTCCGATGGAATGCGTGAGTAACTCCATTTGTTTACAATTACGCCGTCCTTAAGAAGCACCAGGCCCGGATTGGACCTGACCATAGTCTGAAGAGGGATTTCATCGCAGAAAAGGAAACGCAGCTCTGCACCTGCGTTTTCGGTCCACTGCCTTACGGTTTCACTTCCGGATGATGTCACTCCTATCATTTCATACCCCCAATAGCTGCAATAATCAAACAGGTCATCTATCAGGTCCAGACCGTTCTCGCCTGCATCTTCCAGATGCGGTGAAACCAGCAGGAAAGTATACCCGGGATTTGAAAGAATATCGGCTGTCACATCGTTCATCTGACCATCCATCAGCGAGAAATCTGTCATAGCCGGATTCTTCGGACTGCCCAGGACCTCGCCGCGTAAGTCTGTCCCCACCTTATATGGCCTGAAATCCAATACCGGAAGGCCGGAGATGTTACCCGTCATGAACCTGATTGCCACCAGTGTCACAATAACTGTAATGGCCCAATATCTCTTCTCTTTCATAAACGGGACAATCAGACTCCGCTTTATGAAAACTATCAAGGACAGCACCAGCAAGAATACATTCTTGCCGAAAGTCTGCCAATTGGTCAATATAACCGCATCACCGAAACAGCCGCAGTCCTCAACCGGATTCTTTATAGCCAGATACAGGGTAAACGGAGTAAGTACGGACATGATCAACAGCACCAGGAAAGATGAACCCCGGCTGAAAACACCGACGGTCAGATAAGCTCCGAGCAGGATTTCAAATCCGGCCAGAAGGCAGGCTAGGATTAGCAGGGTTGAGTCCAGCATCATACCACCCATGCCGAATGCATAAAGATAATCCGACAACTTTATCTGAGTGCCCACCGGATCTATTGCCTTGGCTATCCCAGAAAACATGAATGTCAAACCCAAAAGCACCCGGCAGGAATTTACCAGGACCTTTAGTGGCAATTGGTTCTTATTGACTTCGTTTTCCATTGTAAATCAGTCCTTTTGTGATTGCTCTATTATCTTAATCAGCCCAAATACCGCATAATTGATCATATCCATATAATTGGCGTCAATACCTTCGGAAACCACCGTCTTGCCTTGATGGCTTTCAATTTCCTTAGTGCGGTTTATCTTGGTCAGAATAAGGTCCGTATATGATGTAGGCCGCATTCCGCGCCATGCCTCATCATAGTCGTGATTTTTTTTCTTCATCAGCTCCAACGCTGCAGATGAGTATTTGTCATACTCCTTGAGAGCCCAATCGGCATCCTTGTCAACTGTATCGGAAAAACCGTGTTCCAACTGTATCAGAGCGATGATTCCATAATTAACAATGCCGATGAGTTCGGAACGGATACCCTCGTCAATGAGCGATACTCCCTTGGTCTCAATACTGCGTATCCGTTTTGCCTTGATGAAAATCTGGTCAGTCAGAGACTCAGGACGCATTATGCGCCATGAAGCGCCGTAGTCCTGGAGCTTCTTGACATACAATTCCCGGCACATCCTGATAACCTCTTCAAACTGTCTGTTTGTATCCGGCATATTCCTGTTGTTACACATATTCCTTAAGTCAATTAACCCTCAATGTCTGTCCAACCTTGATCACGGAATTCCTTGTAATACCGTTCAGCTTGCATATATTAGCCACTGAGGTCTCGTTCTTCATCGCTATGCCTATCAGAGTATCACCCTTCTTGACCTTGTAATACACCTCCTGGGTATTCTTCTGATAGACAAAGTAATCCGTCGTAGCCTTCTGATTCTGAAAATCAAACAGTTTGGCGGGGTTGACGGCATGGCCCAGTATCCTGGTCTCAAAATGCAGATGCGAGCCCGTGGAACGCCCGGTATTACCGCCCAGTCCGATAGGATCTCCCGCATGGACAATATCATTCTCCGATACCAACTTCTTTGACAGATGTCCATATACAGTCTCCAGACCGTTAGGATGTCTGATGACCAGATAATGCCCGTAGCCGCGGCGCTCATATCTCGATATACGGACCTTACCGTCAAAAGCCGCCCTTATGGTATCTCCTGTCAGGACCTTGACATCAATTCCCAAATGCAGTCTTCCTCTGTTCTGGCGGTAGCCGTAGGTGTCTGTTATGCGGGTGCTGTCCGTAGGCATTACATATCCTTTCATTGATATCACTACAGAGTCTGGCAACTCAACTTCTTCAAACTTATGAACATACACATTGCTCCACTCGGGATAGAGATATGACGCCGGATTCTCCAAATCCACCGACAAACCGGGATTGAGATGGGCTGGTATTGAGACATGTTCCATAGCTGATACCAGCCTTACTTTTGCCGGAACCATATCCTGAGAGCACACCCCGACTGACATCAGGAGTGAAACAATAAGAAATACAAATCCCAGCTTCGGTTTAAGGGTCATTAATATTATTTTATTTTTACAATTGGCAAAAATAGTAAAATATCATGATATAGACGACCAGTCATATTCACTTTTCTTCAATCGGCGGAGAACCCTCGCCATAATAGAGTTCTCAGGGTTTGCAAGGTCGGGGTCACCGGCCACAATCTGTTTGGCTATCTCACGTACGTGTTCAATCAAAGCACCGTCACGTGCCAGGTTTGCAATCTTCAGGTCAAACGCCATACCGCTCTGCTGGGTTCCCTCCAGGTCGCCGGGACCACGCAGCCTGAGATCCGCCTCGGCTATCTCAAAGCCGTCACATGTGGCAGTCATGATCTCAATCCGCTTTCTGGTATCCTCCGATAACTGATAAGGGGTAATAAGCAGGCAGAATGACTGGTCAGCGCCACGGCCCACACGACCGCGCAACTGATGTAGTTGTGACAGGCCGAACCTGTTGGCGTTCTCTATCACCATAATGCTTGCATTCGGAACATCCACCCCGACTTCAATCACAGTCGTAGCTACCAGGATCTGTGTATCGTTATTCTTGAAACGCAGCATTTCAGCGTCCTTTTCGGCCGGTTTCATGCGACCGTGAACCTTACTCACACTATATCCGGCAAACCTCTCACATACTATCTTGTAACCATCTTCCAAATTCTTCAGGTCTATCTTTTCGCTCTCCTCAATCAAAGGATAGACTATATATGCCTGACGTCCTTTCTTTAGTTCACGTTCCAGAAAAGCATATACCGCAGTATGGTTTCCGTCATAATAGTGGTCTGTATGTATGGGCTTACGGCCGGGAGGCAGTTCATCTATGATTGAGACATCCAGATCACCGTATAGAGTCATAGCCAGAGTCCTCGGTATGGGTGTGGCGGTCATGACCAACACATGGGGCGGCATCTTGCTCTTGCTCCACAGGCGGGCTCTTTGGGCAACGCCAAACCGGTGCTGTTCATCTATGACCACAAAACCCAGGTGATAGAACTCAACAGGGTCCTCAAGCACGGCATGAGTACTTACCAGAATATTTATGCTGCCGTCTTTAAGGCCTTGCAGGACAGACTCCCTTCGCTTACCCTTGATACTTCCGGTCAACAGTTCAACTCTCAGGCCAAGCCCTTCTATATATCGGCTGATATTGGAATAATGCTGCTCCGACAGTATTTCAGTAGGAGCCATGATGCATGCCTGATAACCATTGTCTATGGCAATCAGCATTGTCATCAGCGCCACCATCGTTTTGCCGCTGCCTACATCTCCCTGCAGAAGGCGGTTCATCTGGCGGCCGCTGCCCATGTCGTTGCGTATCTCACGTATCACACGCTTTTGGGCATCAGTCAGGCTGAAAGGCAGTTTGGTATTGTAAAAAGAATTGAATTTCTCACCGACTCTGGCAAACACAAATCCTTTGAAACGGCGCTGACGGTCACTTGCGTAACGCGCCAGGTTCAGTTGCACATAGAACAGCTCCTCAAACTTGAGCCTGAGCTGGGCCAGACGCAATTCCAGCGGAGTACGCGGATTATGGATCACCTTCAGGGCATCTGTAAGGTTCATCAGATGTTCTTTTTCACGAATCCAGTCAGGGAGTGTCTCCGGGAGCGGCTCGACTATCAGAGACAACAGATTTGCAACCAGTTTGCGTATGGCGGCAGAGTTCAGACCCGCCTTTTTCATACGCTCGGTAGTATTGTAATAGGGTTGCATCCCCATCTCAGACAGGTTAATGTTGGCCTCCGGATCTATCTCAGGATGAGCCAAGTTAACCCGGCCTCCAAATATGGTAGGCTTGCCGAACACCACATATTCCACTCCCGGCCGGTAACGGTCAAGAATGAACTTAATACCGCTGAACCAGACCAAATCCGCCACCCCTGTTCCATCGGTGAAATGGGCAACCAGACGTTTTTTGCGTCCCTCGCCTATCTGTTCAAAGCCAAGTATCTTGCCTTTAAGTTGGATATAGGGCATCGTGCCGTCAATCTCCTTTATCAGGAAAACTCGGCTACGGTCAATATATTTGTAAGGAAAATTGTAAAGCAGATCCTGAAGCGTGCTTATCTGGAGCTCTCCTTTAAGAAGGGCTGCTCTTGCCGGACCTACGCCGGGCAAATACTTGACGTCACGCTGATCAAGATCAAGCATCAGGCACGGCCGAACATCATCTTTTCACAAACCGAGGCCATTACCTCGTCACCGCGAAGCAGGCTGATGATAGCCTTTGCAAAATCCACTGCTGCTGCGGGACCGCATGCGGTAATCAGATTTCCGTCCTTTTCAACGAATGATTCCTTGCAGTCCGCCCCTTTTAGCATACCCTCGCATCCGGGATAGCATGTAGCCTTGCGTCCTTGCAGCAATCCATGCTTGCCCAGCACTGTGGGAGCGGCGCAGATGGCACCTACAGGCAGGTTCTTGGACATAGCCTCACGCAACAGAGCCTCCAGACCCTTGTGCTTGCCAAGATTGGTTGATCCGGGCTGTCCACCGGGCAGTATCAGCATCTCCGCATCGCTGAAATCAGTGTTCTCAAACAGGTCATCGGCCTGAACGGGAATACCCTGACTGCTCTTGACCAGGAACTCATCGGATATGGATATGGTGTTGACCTCTATTCCGGCACGGATAAGCATATCCAGCGGAGTTATGGTCTCTATGGCTTCAAAGCCTTCGGCAAGAAAGATGTATACCATTATTAAACGTCGCTTCGCTCCGGCTGTTGGCTGTTAGCTGTTGGCTATTGGCTTCCATCCGGATGGGTTATTATTTTAGTTTGAAGTAGTAGGTTATGGTACCGGTCTGGTTGTTAAGGACATCGGAACGCTGGAACTTGGCTTTTCTGGCCGCCTCCTCTGAAATTCTTCTCAAATTAGCATCACTTGTATTTGTCCTACTAAGATTTATACTCGTATTAATGACATTTCCTTCAGGTGAAACAGTTATGACTACCACTACACGTCCCTCTACAGGAATATCTTGATATGCGGGACGCGGAAGTCCTCCAAGAATATCACGTCCTCCCAAATCAAAAGTTCCGTAACTGCCTTCGCCTGTTAGTTTGCCGGAATCACTATTTCCACCAGGAGAACCAGGTGTTTCCTGAACGTCGGTGTTGTTCTCGGTGGGTGCGCTGGCCTGCAGGGTACTGCTTCGGCCGAATGCATTGGCCAGCAGATTGTTGGCCTCTTCGGCAGCCTGACGCTCCTGCTCAGCGCGAATCTCCTCGGGAGTGGGTTGACGTGGAGTCTCTACGGGCTTGACGGGCTTCTCCTTCTCGCCGGTCTCAATGGCTACCGTCTCCTCAAGATTCTGTGTTATGGCGGGCTCGGCCTGAGGCGCTACGGGAGCCGGAACAGAAGCAGCCGCAGGAGCCGGCATGGAAGACACCTCAGTAAATTCATAGTCGGTATCCAGATTACCCATATTGCCAAGCATCACGGGTACGCCGCTCTCTGCCTGCACAGCCGGCTTGTTAAGATGGAGCAACAACAGCAAACATATCACCGCCACATGAAGAAGCAGTGTCCACAACAATGAGAATATGTTGAAATCCTTCTTTTCTTTCTTATCCATAAGATCACTTCCTGTCAGGGCGTCTGGTAGCCAGGACAACCTTGAACTGGTTCTCATTAGCTATGTTGAGTACCTTGACAATCTCCTTGTAAGGTACGGACTCATCGGCATAAAGAGCCACGTACATATCAGGTTCCTTCTGAGAACAGTCTATAAGGAAATCAGTCAACTCCTCAAACACAATGGGCATTTCGTCATCGTTTCCGAACGCCGTATAGTAGTTCAGGTCTCGGTCTATGATGACGCGGGTCAGCGGTTTGGCCGATGTCTGCTGCGAGCTCTGCGGCAACAGCACCTTGATGGCGTTGGGGCTGACCATGGTAGATGTTATCATAAAGAATATCAGCAGCAGGAATATGATGTCGGTCATGGACGACATGCTGAACTGCGGCGATACCTCGTTACGTCTCTTCAGCATATCACTTGTCCAGATTTACGGTGAAATCCTGAATAAAGGATTCCATCTCATTTGCAATACCGTCAACTCTGGCCACCAGGTAGTTGTAAGCGAACAGGGCTATGATGCCCACAATCAGACCGCCTACAGTGGTGATCATAGCCTCATATATTCCGCTTGAGAGCAGGGATACATCAATGTTGTTGCCTGCGTTTGCCATCTCCCAGAAGGCGCGTACCATACCTATCACAGTACCGAGGAAACCTATCATGGGAGCGGCGCTGGCTATGGTTGAAAGGCCCTTCAGACCCTTCTCCAACTTGGCTATCTCTACATTGGCTGCATTCTCCATTCCCAACTGGATATCCTTGACGTCATGATCGGACAGACCTACGCCCTTCTCAACTATGCGGCTCAATGGTGATGCGGTTGCCTGGCAGAATATCTGGGCCGACCTGACCTCACCGCTCTTCATGTAGTCGTTGATACGGTCCATGAAATGGGGATCCTTGATGGCAGCCTTACGGTAAACTGCTATACGGTTAAAGAAAATGTAGAAACAGAGAATGGACAACAAAAGCAGGATAAGCATGATCCATCCTCCCTTAAGGGCCATATCAAAAAGGTTAATCTTGTCGGCGCTCTCTTCGGCCAACTGTACGGCAACCGGGCTCTGAGCCAGAGAGTCGCCTAATGCCTGTGCAAGTGTTGATTGTAAGAACATATTATTTAATGCAGTTTTTATATTCGCTTATTGTCTTTTCAAGTCCCAGATAGAGTGCATCGCACACAAGTGCATGCCCAATTGAAACCTCATCCAGCCAAGGAATCTGCTGTTTCATGTACTTAAGGTTAACCAGGCTAAGGTCATGCCCTGCATTCAGTCCCATCCCGCACTCCTTTGCCCTGCGGGCGGCTTCCACGAACGGCTTTATCGCAATCTCCGGCCCCTTTAGGATATAGTCCGATGCATATGGTTCAGTGTATAGTTCAACCCTGTCAGCTCCGGCCTTTGCAGCCAGTTCTACCATACGGACATCGGCATCCACAAATACCGATGCACGGATGCTGTTACGTTTAAGTTCACTAATTATGTCTACCAGAAAATCCTGATAGCTCAGGGTGTTCCATCCGTGGTTTGAGGTTATCTGCTCAGGAGAATCGGGCACAAGCGTAACCTGCGCGGGCTTAACTTTTGTAACGAGTTCCATGAAATCGGGAGCGGGATAACCTTCAATGTTGAATTCAGTGGTAAGTACCTCCTTAAGGTCATATACATCCTGACGGCGTATGTGTCTTTCATCCGGTCTGGGATGAACCGTTATGCCGTCGGCCCCGAACCTCTCACAGTCAAGAGCTGTCTTGACAACATCAGGATTATTGCCTCCGCGGGCATTCCTGAGAGTTGCTATCTTATTGATATTTACACTTAATCTTGTCATAAGTCCCATCACTTGAATAAAAAAAACTATCTTTGCGCCGAGCAGAACAATAGTTTTTGCTCAATCAGCAAAGTTAACGAATTTATTCGATATAACGTATGCGTTTCGCGATATTCGGAAATACGTCACGTGACAAGTTTTGCGGCCATGAGCAGCAGTTCTTCAATCTGCTCCGATCACTCGGTGACATCATATCTGTGGACCGTCCCTACTATGAGTTCCTGACCCGCACAATGGGGCTGGAGATACCTTATGACAACTTGTTTGAAGGTAATGATTTTACTGCCGATGCTGTGATAAGCGTCGGTGGCGACGGCACTTTCCTTCGCACTGCCACCCGTGTGGGCAGCAAAGGCATACCTATGGTAGGTATCAACACCGGCCGTTTGGGTTTCCTGGCCGATATCACCACAGACCGCATCACCGATGCCATCACCCGCATACATAACGGTGATTACACGCTCGAAGAGCGCAACCTGCTTCAGGTCCGTATGGAAGGTCTGCCCGCAGGCCACACACCCTATGCCCTGAATGACATCGCCATCCTGAAACATGACATTTCATCGATGATTTCAATAGCCACCAGCGTAGGCGGCACCCCCATGATCACCTATCAGGCCGACGGTCTGGTAGCAGCGACGCCTACCGGCTCCACCGCCTACTCCCTGAGCGTGGGCGGCCCCATAATCGCTCCCGGCACCAACGTGATCTGCCTTACCCCGGTTGCTCCGCACAGCCTGACCATGCGTCCGCTGGTACTCCCTGCCGATGAGACCATCCGCCTGGACGTAACCAGCCGCAGCCACAGCTTCCTGGTTTCAATTGACGGTAACAGTTTCAGCTGCCCCGAGCACACCGCCATAGAAATCAGCCGCGCCCCCTTCCGCATCAGCGTCATGAAACCCGCCAAGGGAGACTTCTTTGCCACCCTCCGCGCCAAAATGCTCTGGGGCACCGACTCCCGAAAATAATTCCTGCAGTTTTTCAAGGGGAACAGAAGGGGATATAGTCTCTGAAACTACTCGCCACCGAACTGTCTGTTTGGGGAGACGACGTTCCGTGGCTACTCCGACCCCCTCCAGACCCTAAACGTCGAACTCGTCCTCATAGTCCCCTACGGGGCCTAACGTTCCTCAAACATGCGCCGTTCTTAACGGGATCTTCCAGGGGTCTACGCTTAACGCCACTGCACTGACGCTCCCCAAACAGACAGTCCGGTTGGCTACTGCAAATAGCAAGTTTCTGAGACTATATACCCCGGTCCCGTTTGATTAATTTATAATCTTGGAATAGGATTCAAGGAAGCGGTCGGCATCCTGTTTGGTGATGCAGAGGGGCGGGAGGAGGCGGATTACGTTGGTTCCGCTTACTCCGGTGAATATGTGCTCCTCCATGAGCAGGCGCTGACGGATCTCCTTGATGGGCTGGTCAAACTCCATTCCTATCATGAGGCCTCGGCCGCGTACCTCCTTGGGTCCGGGAATCTGCTTGAGCTGCTCCAGCAGGTAAGAGCCTACTGTGGCCGCATTCTCTACCAGATGCTCGCTCTCCATCACATCGAGCACGGCGTTTGCGGCGGCGCATGCCAAATGGTTGCCGCCGAATGTGGTACCCAGTTGGCCGATGACGGGCTGGAACATTGGGCTGATGAGCAGACCTCCGCAGGGCAGGCCGTTGGCTATACCCTTGGCTACGGTGATAAGGTCCGGCTTGATGCCGTTGTACTGGTGGGCAAAGAACCTGCCGCTGCGTCCGTAACCGCTCTGGATCTCATCCAGAATCAGCACTGTGCCGTGGGCAGTGCAGGCCTCGCGGATTCCGTGCATATACTCATCGGTGGGAACCTGAATTCCACCTACGCCTTGTATACCTTCAATTATCAGGGCAGCCACATCACCCTTGGCAAGCTCGGCCTTTGCAGCCTCCAGGTCTCCCCAAGGCAGATAGGTCACATGACCGCATGCGTTGATGGGAGCTATGATCTTGGGGTTATCGGTCACCTCGACAGCCAATGAAGTACGGCCGTGGAATGCTTTCTTAAGGGAGAGCACGCGGCTTCGGCCGGTATGGAACGATGCCAGCTTGAGAGCATTCTCATTGGCCTCGGCTCCGCTGTTGATCATGAAGAAACTGTAATCCTCATAACCGCAGACGCGGCCCAGATGCTCTGCAAACTGCTCCTGCAGACGGTTTATCACGGAATTTGAATAGAAGCCCAGAGTAGCCACCTGACGGCTCACGGCCTCCACGTAATGCGGATGTGCGTGGCCGATGCTTATAACTGCGTGACCACCGTAAAGGTCCAGGTACTCCTGGCCGTTCTCATCCCACACTTTCTGTCCCTGTCCCTTTACGATATTGACCGGGAACAGGCTATATACTGGAAATAATTTCATTATTTACTTTGGCTTTGGCATTGGCGTTAGCTGTTAACACACCGGATGGCGGCCAAAGCCAACGCCAACGCCAACGTTATTTAGAAACCGGATGACTTAAGAATCAAACCGGTAGTTTCTTTAAGATTGAACAAGAGGTTCATGTTGTGCACAGCCGTGCCGCTGGCGCCCTTGAGCAGATTGTCTATGCAAGAGACAATAAGCAGTTTGTCATCATGCTTCTCCAGATGGATGAGGCACTTGTTGGTGTTTACCACCTGCTTAAGGTCTATCTGCTCCTCAACCACATGAACAAATGAATCCTCCGCATAATACTCGCGGTATATACGGTACAACTCTTCAATATCGACTGCATTCTTGACAACCACGGTAGCGAATATGCCGCGGGTAAAGTCGCCTCGATAGGGAATGAAGTTGATATCGGAATCAAAGCTGCTCTGCAGGTGCTTTATGGACTGTATTATCTCGGGCAGATGCTGATGGGTGAACGGCTTGTAGATGCTGATATTGTTGTTACGCCAGCTGAAGTGGGTGGTTGCACCCGGTTTTACGCCTGCACCCGTGCTGCCTGTGATGGCATTCACGTAGATATCATCGTTGAGCATCAGGTTGCGGGCCAGAGGCAGCAGTGCCAGCTGGATGGCAGTGGCAAAGCAGCCGGGATTGGCTACGTACTGGCTCTTGCAGATGGCGCGACGGTTCAGCTCGGGCAGTCCGTATATGAACGGATTGTCTTCGGCCTCCAGGCGGTAATCCATGGAGAGGTCAATCACCTTCAGGCCTTCAGGCAGAGTGTTGGCCTCCATGAACTTGCGGGTATCGCCATGAGCGGTGCAGAAAAACAGCACATCGATGGTATCCAGCGGCAACTGATCGGTGAAAACCATATCGGTTTCACCCATCAGTCCCTCATGCACTGCGCTCAGCTTGTTGCCGGCGTTGCTGGTGCTGTTCACAAAAACAATCTCGGCATCGGGATGCCCCAGCAGTATGCGTATTAGTTCACCGGCGGTATAACCGGCACCTCCTATGATTCCTACTTTTATCATTTCTTCTCAGGCATTACCAAAGCGCAGATAAGGTAAGCCAGCAGGCCACCTCCGGCACAAAGAAGTAATACGAGGAAAATGATGCGCATTATTGTCACATCGACATCGAAATACTCGGCAAAACCGCCGCATACACCAAGAATCTTTCTATCGGTCTTGGACCTGTAGAGTTTCTTTGCTTCTGACATAATTCAAATCTTTAAAATTGTTTGTAAACAAGGGTAAATATACAAAATTTTATCTCTCCTCATCCGGATGAACGCTGTAATAAGCGCGCAACGGGGTAGAAGTGATCTTGATGAATCCTTTGGCGTCATCGGCCGTCCAGGCCTTGGCACCCTCACCGTACTCACCCAGCTTGTTGTGTACCAGATCATCGGGAGTATCGCAACCTACGGTCTGGAAGCTGTACGGACGGAGTTCCAGGGTTACGGTGCCGTTCACGTTACGCTGTGAGCTGGCCAGCATTGCCTCGATATCGGGCATTACGGGCTCCAGATACTGGCTCTCATGCAGGAACATTCCGTACCAGTTGGCCACCTGATCCTTCCAGTACTGCTGCCACTTGGACAGGGTGTACTTCTCAAGGAAACGGTGTGCGCCGATGATAAGCATCGGGGCGGCAGCCTCAAAGCCCACGCGGCCCTTTATGCCGATGATGGTGTCACCCACGTGGCAGTCACGACCTATTGCGTATGCGGCACCTATCTTCTCAACCTCCTGTATGGCCTTGATGCGGTCACTGAACTTCTTGCCGTTAACGGCTACCAGCTCGCCCTTCTCAAAGCCCAGGCTCAGAATCTCCGATCCTTCCTTGGTGGGATGCTTAAGATATGCGCTCTCGGGCAGACCCTGTTTGCTGTCCAGGATCTCACCGCCGCAGATTGATGTGCCCCATATACCTACGTTGTATGAGTATTTGAGCTTGGTAAAGTCGGCGCTGAAACCGTTGGCGTTCAGGTAATCTATCTCCTCCTTGCGGCTCAGGTTGCGGTCACGGGTCAGGGTTATTATCTCCACACCGGGGGCTTTTACCAGGAATGTCATGTCAAAACGTATCTGGTCATTACCTGCACCGGTAGATCCGTGTGCTATTGCATCGGCACCAATCTCATTGGCGTACTTGGCAATTGCCAGAGCCTGGAAGATACGCTCTGATGAGACGGATATGGGATAGCAATTGTTACGCAGAACATTGCCGAAAACCATATACTTGAGTGATTTTTCATAATACTCCTGAGTCACGTCAAGCGTTACGTACTTGACTGCACCCAGCTTATAGGCGTTCTCCTCATTCTTCTTGAGCTGCTCGGGGCTGAAGCCGCCGGTGTTGGCGCATGCGGCATAGACCTCATAACCCATCTCACGGGTCAGATACATCACATTGTAGCTTGTATCCAGACCACCCGAAAAAGCAACTACTACTTTCTTCTTAGCCATATTCTTATTTATTACTTTCTATTTCCTTTATTCTTTTCAGTACATCGTCCGATATCTTGGCGGGCAGATACTCCTCCGGGTCATACAACATTCCGGTGCAGATGCAGTACTTTCGGCCTGTCCGATGCAGTATGTCCACGTTTACGCAGCCCTCGCAGCCTTTCCAGAACGCCTCATCCTGGGTAAGGTCGGCAAAAGTCACGGGTTTGTAGCCCAACTGTGTGTTCATGGCCATTACCGCAGCACCGCTGGTAAGCGAGAATATTTTGGCGTGCGGCCAGCGTATGCGGGCCAGAGTAAAAGTCATGTCCTTGATACGTTTGGCAAGACCGCGACCGCGGTAATCAGGGTGAACAATCAGACCCGATGTGGTCACGTATTTCTTGTCCTGCCAGGTCTCTATGTAGCTGAAACCGGCAAATCTGTCACCATCGAGCGCTATGACCGCCTTGGCCTCACGCATTTTTTTCAACAAGTATTCGTGGGTACGCTTGGCTATGCCTGTTCCACGCACTTTAGCAGCTTCAGATATGGTTTCAAGGATGGTATCCACATACTTCTCGTGTGACTCATCCGCAACCACCACATCAATTCCGTTTTCCATTTTCCTCTAACAAAAAATATTATAAGGATATGATAATAGGTTCCAACAGTCGTTTTATCTCCATACGGTTTGCACCCTCTGCAAGAACTATCAGCAGAGTGTCATCACCGGCAATTGTTCCCAATACACCTGGCAGATTATTGTTGTCAACATCATATGCAAGACTGCTTGCATAGCCGGGACGGGTTTTTATTACAGCCATGTTGCCCGAGAAATTCAGGGAAACAAATCCGTAGCGCGGCTGACTGGATGCAACCTCATCATAACTGCCGCTGCTTTTTTTCTGAAGCAATGCGTGGTTGGGCAGTACGTAGAGATAATCCCCATATGTGTTTGCCACCTTGGAGATTTTCATCTTCTTAAGGTCACGTGAAAGTGTTGCCTGAGTAACCGAATAACCTCTGGAGTTAAGAACCTGAAGCAGTTGGTCCTGATTCTTTATGTCCTGCTCGGAAATAATGAGGCGAATGGCCTCCAAACGATTGTTCTTATTCTTCATGTTGCATAAATATTCTCGTTTCGGGTGCAAAATTAGGAATAAATATTATTCATTATACATTCGTACGAGAAATAATTATGCAAAAATCATTTAAAAAAATAAGGAGACGACCGTATGGGCCGCCTCCCGTTATTGCATAATGTATATACCTTTATTAATCAAGTTCCTGATCGGCCTCATATCCGCCCAACAGACGTATCTGGTTCTTGAGCATTGCAAACTGCTGGAACAGGTCATGTACCGGACGCTCGTCATCATACGTCATAGGCTTCTTGACGTAAAACGACAGCCACTCCTGAACACCTGTAAGACCAGCCCTGAGAGCAAGGTCGGTGAATATGAGCAGATCCAGACAGATGGGCGCTGCAAGTATGGAGTCACGGCACAGGAAATTGACTTTTATCTGCATGGGATAGTTCATCCAGCCGAATATATCGATATTGTCCCAACTCTCCTTATTGTCCTTGCGCGGAGGATAGTAGTTGATCTTAACCTTATGGTATATATCTGTGTACAGTTCGGGATATTCATCCTGCTCCAGTATCCACTCAATTGATGAAGCCTTGCTGATTCGCTTGGTCTCAAAGTTATCGGGGTGCTCTATCACCTGTCCGTCGCGGTTGCCCAGGATATTGGTCGAGAACCAGCCCTCAACACCCAACAGACGGGTGCGGAATATGGGAGCCATGGCGCTCTTCATCATGGTCTGGCCGCTCTTGAAGTCCTTGCCAACTATGGGCAGTCCCTGTTTCCTGGAGAGCTCAAACATCGCCGGTATATCAACGCACACGTTCGGAGCACCCATTATGAACGGGCAACCCTCCATCAGTGCGGCGTATGCATAAATCATGCTGGGCGAAATATGTTCACGGTCATCGGCCTTCATCGCAGCCTCAAAATCGCTCAGGCTTCCGTGAACCTTTTCGTTACGCGGGGTGTATTTCTCGGTGCTGGCAATCCAGAACACTATTACACGGCTGCAGCCGTTCTCCTTCTTGAAAGTCTGAATGTCATGGCGCAGGTTCTGGGCGTAGTTCCAGCGGGTATCGGCTGGCATTGCCCAAAGCGGATCGGGCACACGGCCGAACTGGGGATCAACCAGATTTCTGGCAAAGTCCGGGTCAAAGCAGGCCTTCATGGGCTTGATTCGCTCCAACTCGTCACGCACGGGCTCGATATCCTCCGGCTTAAGGACCTGACAGTATCTGGCACTCTCGTATGCATTGTCAGTGAACACATCCCATGCGCCGAAAACTATATCATTAAGATTTACAAGAGGGACTATATCACCTACATGCTTATACTGTTTCTGGTCACCGCGTCCCACACGCATCTTGCCCAACTGCGTGAATGAGCCCACAGGGTTTGACAATCCTTTACGCACCATAAGAGTACCGGTGATAAGGGTTGTCGAAACAGCGCCCAGTCCCACACAAAGTACCCCAAGTTTACCCTTGGCCGTTTTTATATCTGTTGCCATTATATTCTCGTTTTAGTTAAAGGCAAATTTAACCCAAAAAACCGAACAACAAATGTCATCATTCAATAATTATTTCATAAATTAGCGATTCAAAAACAATTTTTATTAAACCAAACAAAGATATTTATGAAAAAGTACTTAGCTGAAATGATCGGAACCATGGTTCTGGTTCTTATGGGTTGCGGCGCTGCTGTCAGCCTGGGTTGCACACCTGCAGGTATCGGAGTTCCCGGTGTAGTAGGAACTGCACTTGCTTTTGGTCTTGCTGTAATTGCTATGGCATACACAATCGGCGGAATTTCAGGTTGCCACATCAACCCCGCTATAACCCTTGGCGTATGGCTTTCAGGCCGTATGAGCGGCAAAGATGCCATCATGTATGTTATCTTCCAGATAATCGGCGCCATTATAGGTGCAGCCATCCTGTTTGCCATCACTCCCGGCGGACTTGGTGAGAACGCTTGCCAGCAGGGCATCAGCACTGGCGTAGGTTTTGTTGCAGAGCTTGTATTCACATGCGTATTCGTCCTGGTTGTTCTTGGAACTACCGATGCCAAGAAGGGAGCCGGAAACCTGGCTGGACTTGCCATTGGTCTTACTCTTGTCCTGGTACATCTGGTTTGCATCCGCTACACCGGAACATCGGTTAACCCCGCCCGTTCAATCGGTCCCGCTATTTTTGCCGGTGGCGCTGCCCTCAATCAGCTGTGGATATTCATAGTAGCTCCTCTTTGTGGTGGAGCAGTTGCAGCTGGCCTGTGGAAGATGATTAGCTGCGACAGCGAGAAATAATCTATCAACGCAAAATCATAAAAGGCGGTTCTGTCAAATCAGAATCGCCTTTTTTATAAATGATACCATTGGGGTCAGGCCCCTTTGGTATCATTTCAGCTCACTGAGGAGCGCCATCAGGTCGCTGATATCGGACTCAGTGAGGTCGCTGTCGCGGATAAAGGTATTCAGAAGGGATTTGGCCGACCCCCCAAAGAGGCTGTCCTTCATGTGCTTTAGTATCCATCGGTTGTACTCAGGCTTTTCCACAAGCGGATAAAAAATGAACTTCTTGCCATCACGCTTGTGGGCCAGGAATCCCTTCTCCTCCAGAATCTTCATGAAGGTCTGGATAGTATTGTAAGCAGGTTTGGGCTCAGGCAGACGCTGCAACACATCATCCACGCAGCAGTTGCGCACCTCCCAGATGACGTTCATCACCTCCTGCTCTCTTTCTGATAATGCTTTCATAGTTATTCAATGTGTTTGTCGCTAACCCATATTCTTCTTGTGAGGGTGGTAACCCAATCCTCCATCTTTGAAAGAACCTTATCCATGAATGCCACTGATACCGACTCATCATCTGTTGCTATTTCAAAAAGGACGATTGCCTTTCTCTCATCGCCGTCGGGGCAGTTCTCCCTGAAGTAAGGAACCAACTGATCAAACTCTATCGGCCTCATATTTGATGGATCGTTACCCTTGCCCACGTATATCTGTCCGTCCTTGAATCCCATCCTGAAGAACTCCTCCTTATCTTTGTTGTCATTATACCATTTCATATTCTTCACATGACGTGACCTGTCCCCGCGTCCATATCTACCAATAAGAATCTGTTTTATGGAATCCCGGCGGGTGGGCATGGGCGGATAGATTCTGGTGGAACTTATTATTCTGACCTTATATTTATCTGTGAACGGTTCCTCTTTAAAGATATCATTCACCTCATTTTCCACCCGGGTGGCGCAGCGGGCATCAAATGTGACCATCCAGTACACCGGGTCACCGGTATCGGGATAAAGCCTCTTGAGTTCTCTCTTTAGTTCAACGGATGTACTGAAGGTCTTAGTTATCTCGGGAATTCTTAGAATAATTGTATTGTTGGACTTTATTTCCACATCTATGCTGTCCCTTTCTACAGTCACTTTCAAACCTTCAAGGGTAGGAACTATATCTTGTGCGGAATTAAGCAAACGTGACACGTTATGGGCCGTCATAGTGATGTTGTTTTTCCTGTCTATCATTATCCTGACCCACTTGTCGGTTTCATAATTGACATTATAAACGGTCTTAAAATCAGGACCGGTTGGTGGTGGCGGAACAGTTCTCTTATAAGGCAATGTAATCAGGAGAATCTTGTCATCGGAATAACTTTTCTGAAGTTGCTTGATGATATTCTGAGCAATATCAAGATGTGCATCATTTGCGCAAGTCACAAAAACCAGGTCGGGACGGGCCACCTCAACCGTGCTTTCCTTTTTTAAGCGCTCAAACTCTGCTGCAAAGTTGTCAAGAGTTGCAGGATGGAATGTCTGTTCACCGTCCAGTGTAATCCAGATTCCTCCGTCCCATTCAACCTCCACAAAGATGTTAAGCTGTTTGATTTTCAAATCCTGATTTACCCCTAATCCGAATTTCTTCATGAATGCTGTATCCAACGGTTCAAGCTGGGAAACAGGCTGGTCAATATTGTCAGTTATTGACTCAGACGGAGCAGATGCAGTGTTATCCTGGCTGGCCTTAGGCTTGCAGGCCGATGCCATCAGGATGATAACCAATACTACGGGCAGCATAATAAGTGCGCGTAGGCAAGCAAAAGGAGAAGATTGACTGCGTTTCATCATAGTTATACGTTTTTTGGTTGAACAATCGGCAAAATTGCTGGTCACATACCCTATCCTGCCGTTTAAGGCGGCCTGGACAAGGCAGAGCTGATACTGGCGCTCGTTGAGTCCGTCGGCCAGCACGGCGGCATCGGCCTCATACTCATGCACCTCCTGTAGGCTACGCTTGAGTGCCCACGCGGCGGGGTTGAACCACTGCAGCGCGCATACCATCTGTGCCAGAAGCACATCGATCGAATGACGGTGGTGTATATGTGCCTGCTCGTGCTCAATTATCATCCTTGAGTTGTCCGATTCATAATCACTGCGGCTTATGATTATGGTGCTGCGCCAGCTGGTGGGCTGGAACTGGCCGTCACACACCAGCAGTTTGGAGCCGTCGGGCAATCGGCGTCCGCCCAGACGGCAAAGCGTCTCGGCACGGTTGACGCCAACAAGAAGCCTGATCATGAAGAACACCACACCCATCAGATATAAATAGGTAATGATTGTGATCCAGTCCATCTGGGTCAGCATCTCCGCCATCTTTATGCCCGTGGTGACGCTGGTCCTGATATCGGGTTGGGATGCTACCGATGTCACTGCACCTACAGGTTCTTCCATCGGAGCAGGCTCGGAAATAATTTCCATTGGCACATACTCATCAGCATAAAGATATTGGGGAGCAGACTTTTCTGTGGGGGCATCGGCCACCTTATTCTTCAGATTCAGGCCATCAATCCTGACAGCGGGCAGAACAGCCGACAGAACAAGAATCGAAAGCAGCAGGCTCCTGTTGAACCGGTGCAAGGTAGTGCGGCTCAAAGCCAACCGGTAAACCCCGTAAAGAAGGGCCAGGCAAACGGAGGATAAAACAAGGTAAATCATATCATTGGAGCATTAATTGGTTAATCTCTTGGACAAAGAAATACTCCAAAAATCCCAAATCCTAACGTTTTAGGAGAAAAAGTCCTAAACTCTTAGGATTTTAACCTTTATTATTAGGACTTGGGGTTCACCCCGCCACCTTAGGGAAGAAAAATGGCCCGTACGCAGTATAGCTCCCTAAGGTCGGGGGGTGTTCAGCACATTTCCATTTTCCCCAGCCACCTTAGGGAGAAAAAATGGCCCGTACGCGATATGATTCCCTAAGGTCAAAGGGGTACGCAGGTACGAGCGTATTTCCCCGCCACCTTAGGGAGAAAAAATGTCCCGTACGCGATATGATTCCCTAAGGTCAGGGGGTGTTAAAGGAATTGATTACTTTTGTAAAGAACTATAAGATTACTTCTATGAAATGGCGTAAGTACGGATGGATGGTGCCGGTAATCATCATCATTGTGAATGTGTGTGCAATATGGATAAGGTGGAGTGCCCTGCCCCATGTGCTTCCGGCCCACTTTGACCCCGCAGGCAATGCCAGTGGCTCCATGGACAGGACAACGCTGATATACTACCCCATTATCAGCCTCATGCTCTGCCTGGTTACATACGGTATTTATACCTTGGCCAACAACATGTTCAAACTAAAACCCGATGAAAAGGGCCTGCGCCTTTGCGGACTCCACGTGTTTGCATCGTGTCTGGCGCTCACCGTCCTGAGCTCAACACTCGTAACGCTCACCATGGGCACCAACCCGCTCTTTATGTTTGCCGAGCCGGTACTCCTGCTGGCCGGAATAATCACATTAATAGTCTGCCTGATCAAAGCAAAGCACTAATTGTTACGCCCTTTGTTACGCTTTGTTCGGCCCTGTTCGGCATAATTCACCTACTTTTGCCGTAAACAATTATATAGTCCCGATGCAAGATATCACTACTTTGCTCAATGAGTGCTACTCCGCTTTCAGTCAGACCGAGGAGTACCGTATCCTCAAGACATACCGTACACGCGACAACCGCCTCACGTTCGATGAGCGCTTTGCAATTAACAAGAGTATCGAGCGCACGTACGCACCCGTGTTTGAACTCTTAAGGGCCGATGCCCCATCACTTACAGAATCGGACCTGTTCTTTTGCGCGCTCACATTCCAGCACATAGAAACCGTAGCCATAGCCGAGTGCCTGACCGTAACCAAGGATGCCATCCGCATGCGCAAACTGCGTCTGCGCGAGAAACTGCCCAACAAGTGGTTTGACCTGCTGTTCCCCGAACAGAAGCGTAACAGTTCGGATAGTGTTACGTCACAGAATTCCGCAGAGAAAACTGCCCCCATAACTTTGCCGACAGAATCAACAAAAAACGCAAAAGTTATGAAAGAAAAAATGTCATTCGGGAAAGCTATTGCAAACTGCTTTAGCAACTATTGCAACTTTAACGGACGCGCCCGCCGCTCCGAGTACTGGTATTGGGTCTTATTCCAAGCTATAATACGCATTACCATAGTAGTGGTATTGGCTTTGATAAAAACCTTTATACCCGATCCCAGCCAATTGGAGAACGCAGCGCCCATCAAACTGACAGTTCTGATAATACTAATATTGATACTCTTATTATATCTGGGGACTGTGCTGCCATACCTGGCCGTTTCAGTACGCAGACTGCATGACCGTGATGATGCAGGATGGCTAATCATAATTCTTCTAGTATTGCCCGATTTGTTATTCCAGACTGCCAGCGTTCTCAAGGAAAACATTGTTAATCTTAGCACTTTATCATTCAACACCGGAGGCGATATAGACAAGACAATGGGGTTGGTGGCTTTCTATTATCTGGTCTCAACCATCATCAGGATAGTCATGTTCTGTAAATCAGGAACCGAAGGTCCCAATCAATACGGACCCGATCCCATCCGTATCATATCCACGTCAGACAAACAGTAAAATGTGAGCAGATATGAAAAAGACTATATTATACACGCTCATAGTTCTTGTCTCTGTAGGGTTCCTATCAGCAATATGGTTAACCCTTAAACATAAAAATGATCCCAACTACTATCCCGACGGATGGGTTGACCTTGGGCTCAGCGTCAAGTGGGAGTCAAAGAATCTGGGTGTCAAGTCACCCGAACAGGCAGGAGAACTGGTCAAGTGGATCATTCTCGGTCCTTTGAGTGAATATGAAACACGTGACAGTATCATCATGCATGCAGGTCTGGAAAACACCGTATCGGGTTCCGGTCAGGTAATTACCAATTTGGATCGGCCGGCAGGCTGGGGATTGCCTACCAGTGACGAGTTCAATGAACTGATTGAAAAATGCAGTTGGCAGTGGACCGAACTGGACGGAGTAAAAGGTTACCGCATAACCAGCAATGTGCCGGGCTACACAACCCGTTCAATATTCCTGCCAGCTGCCGGATACAGGAATCCTGACAACAATGAGGTGAATGACTACGGAATAACAGGCGCCTACTGGACCGGTTCCAGAACAGGAAATGATTCCGGTTGTTGCCTGATATTTGACTCTACTCACCAGTTTGTTGACAACAGGAGCCTGTCCAGCGGATTATGCCTCCGCCTTGTCTGCAAGTGATTCTATTTTGTCACGATTGCCACAAAACCACCACGAGCCGGGAGCGTCAGTTTACCGGCTCTTTCATTTTTCCGGATATCGAATCCCATGCCGGGTTTGTCACCCTTGTCGGTAATCAGCATTGACAGCGTTACATCCTGCCCTATCCTTGAAAAATCCGGCTCTAAAATAATCTCACCCTCAGTGCCGTTGATGCCTGCAATGTACCAGGTATCACCGGAACGGCGCGCAATCACGGCGCTCTGTCCGGGGTATCCAGCCAGCAGGCGGGTATCGTCCCAGGCCGATGGCAGACCGGACAGCAGTTTTTTAACAGGTTCCGGCAGGTTCAGGTATGCCTCCGGGCGGTCGGCCATATGCTGCAGGCCGGACTCAAAGAGTATGGGCAGGGCCAGCTCATGGCAATCTGTAGTGATATGCGGATTCTGGCTGTCAGTAAATGTGCACGGAGTGTAATCCATTGGGCCTATTACATTGCGGGTAAAAGGCAGCGTGGCGTTGTGCGCGGCGGCGGCATTAGTCATGCGGCGGTTGTTGTTGTACCACTCGGCACCATAGACTGCCTCCATCGACATCAGGTTGGGCCAGGTGCGGCTCCATCCGCGCGGAATGGTGCATCCGTGGAAATCAACCAACAGATGATGTCGGGCCGCATCCTCCAGGATATCCAGATAGTAATCTACCATTTCGTGGCCGTCGGGCAGGAAAAAGTCCACCTTGATGCCGGTGGCACCCATCCGCTCCAGGCGGGTCATCTCACGCTCGCGGGCCTCACGGGTACGCAGACGGTCCTGCGGTCCGGGAGCGCCGGGACCTATCCACGATGTGCCGGAGTTGTACCACAGGTTCACCTTTACACCCTTCTCACGGGCGTATGCCATTGCATCCTCCAGATTACCGCCGTTAGCCATCTCATCCCACTCCCAGTCAATCAGGGTATAGGGCCAGCCCATATCGTGTGCCAGGTCAATGTACTCCTTGACCTTCTGGAAATCCTTTGAGCTGTGGTTGTAAGCCCAATAAATCCACGACGATACGCCGGGCTTGATCCATGAATTATCAGTAACCGTACCTCCGCCGGCCACATCGGTCACCAGCGTGGATTCAACGATATCGGCCAGAGAGCCCAGCATCAGGATACGCCACGCATGAGTATCGGTCTCATCATTGTCGGTATAAGTCACAGTGTAGCGGTCACCGCTGCAGGTCAGGTATGAGCAGCTGTTACCATGATTTATGCCCGACTCCGTTATCAGCCCAAACATGCCGTCGGCATATTCCACAAGTGCCGGATAGCTGTATTTGCCATTTGACGCCTGCGTGCTCTCAGGGTAGAATCCCTCATAATCAGTCTTTTGACGCTGCAGCCAGCGCCTGGTGCCGTCAGGGATCACGAACGATACCTGCTCATCGGCCCCGTTGAAACGGAACGCCACGCCGTCATTTGATACCCTTACAAGCAGGTTCTTGCCGTTGGCATCGCTGCATGACATCGCTCTGTATTTATAGGTGCATTCCCTGCGCTTGCCGGAGAGCATGGTGTATCTCTCCTCAACCGTCTCCACAATCCGGGAACTCTCAGTCCAAAAGTTGTCACCTATCCTGATGGTCTGCACCACCTTACCGCTGTACTTGACGGTCATTATGCTGTCCGATACCGACACCCTGATATTCTTATCTGGTGAACTGATATTGGCAATCCTTGTATAACAACTCTCCAAAAACAATGCTCCCAGCAATGCTACGAATGAAAACAATCTGATTCTCATGACTGTACTAATGTAAACTGCGCCCTAAAATTAGATAATTTCTCATTATTATCACTTCTTGACGGCTCTATATAATATCCAGACTGCTATGAGCAGCGGAAACAAGCTGGTAAAAATGGTTATATCGCCCTCCTTGATATAATTGAATATGAATCTGCCGGCAAACAACACGATGCTTATTGCAAAACATACTATGGAAACCGGTCTGATCTTATGGGTCTTGAGCCTGAGTTGGTCTATAAACAAAGGAACCAATCCTATTATTCCGCCTAATATCATCAACGGAGATAATACCGTCCACCAATCAATACTCTTAAAGTTCAGGTCAGTATTCAGTTTGAAGAACGCAATGACATTCAGTACAAAGAAAGCCGAAAGTACCAATATGCAGAGGGCAAACATGCCAAGCCTTGCAATATTGCCGATGCGCCAATAGATTGTAGGCTTGTTGTCAATCTTTCCCTGAAGTCCCTCCCTATAGGCTCTCAAAAAACTCTGATAGTATTGGGGTATAAACATCAAAGCATCCATTACAGTATAGATAACACCAAGAGTCAGACTTACAAACACGTATGCATAGACTGTCCAGAACAGCATCATTGCTGCCATAATTATCAGGTACGTCCTTCTGTACTTTCTCTCTTTGGTGAGCAACGTATTCAGGTCAAGTTCCACAATACTCTTCCTGCTTACCTTGCGCAGAAGGAATAGGGAAATAATCAGAAATACAAGGCCCGATATACCCGCAGTCCACAACGCCGGAACCGACAGCCCTCCGTTAAAATGAAAGAACATAGTCAGAAGCGGAAATCCCACAACACATCCCAATATCATCAGCTGTTTCAACTCCGTCTCAAGCAGTCCCACCTTCTCCATAGTAGCCGCGCGTATCTGATCGGGGGTTACAATCTCCTGGCTGTCCAGTTTCTCATCCATCAGTCTGAGAGTATTCTTGAACTCTTCAAGCTCATCAATCTTAATATTCTCACTAGTCATAGCACAAACATTTTAATTGTTAGACATTGATTTGAGCTGCTCCTTGATGCGGAACAGACGACTCGTAACAGCCTGGGTGCTTATACCCACAATGGCTGCAATCTCATCATAACTCATGCTTTCAAGCCACAGAAGAATAATTGCCCTGTCAAAAACCTCCAGTTTGTTGATCCTGTCATACAGCATCTTAACCTGTCGGCCCACCTGGTCTTGCTCGCTGAACAGGTCCCTGTCGATGGCAAGCGGAACGGTTGGTACATTCCGGCTGTTCCTTTTCTGAATGGAGCAGCAGGTGTTAAGACTGATTCGCCAGATCCATGTCTTAAGGCTGCTCTCGTTACGGAACTCAGGAAACCCTTTCCATAGATTAACCAACACCTCTTGGAAAAGGTCATCGACAACTGTCGGATTGTCAGAGAAGAAATAGCACACCGAATATATTGTCTTGCGGTGCTCTCTGACCATTTTTGTGAATTGTAATTCTAAGTCTTTCATCTGCGTTTTGAAAACATCGTTTGTACATTTAGACAACGGTTTTCCGGATTCCTTTCAAAAATATCTCATTTTTTTCAAAAAGTGACGCAAAGGGGTCGTTTGACGCAAAGGGGTCGTTTAAGAATGCGTCATTTTTCCACGCACCTTAGGGAGAAAAATGGCTCTACGTGCGTTACCGTTCCCTAAGGTCAGGGGGTAACGCTGGTGCACGCGTTTTTCCGGCGCACCTTAGGGAGAAAAATGGCTCTACGTGCGTTACCGTTCCCTAAGGTCAGGGGGTCGGGCGTTCGATTATCAAAAAAAGTAAACGGAAGCTGATTTGTATCAACTTCCGCTCTATGGTCGGAATGAGGCGACTCGAACGCCCGACCCCTACGTCCCGAACGTAGTGCGCTACCAACTGCGCTACATTCCGATCCTTGCATAATTGCGGTGCAAAGGTACACCTTTTTTTGATGATATGCACTTTTTTGCCCTCAAAAACTTGCCGGAGTTAAAAAAGTGCGTATCTTTGCACCCGCATTTGAGACAAATGTTCTTGGTGTCATAGCTCAGTTGGTAGAGCAAAGGACTGAAAATCCTTGTGTCCCTGGTTCGATTCCCGGTGACACCACAGAAAAAGAAGAGACGCATAAGCGCCTCTTTTTTTTGTGGTGTCATCTGACTTATTTTGAAGCCATCTGCTTGAAGGCTTCACCAAAGATGTAGTAGCTGGTGTTGCCGGCTATAGTACCCTCGTTCTGGCCCCATAGGAATGGCCAATCGTCAAAGTTCTCAAAATGGTCGGGCTTGCGGAACAGCAGGCCGGGAGCCACGTTGCCGGGTATGAACGAGAAATCGGCGCGGTTGTTGCCGTAGAACACCTGCTTGGGACGTGCGGCACCCACTGCAGCTACCAATGAGTAGTTGTGGTACGGATGGCAGCCGAACATGAATGCGGCGGCGTTATAGGCGTATTTCTTATCGATGATATCCGGGAAGTAGAGGTTGGCAAACGCTGCGGTGGTACCGTAAGTTACCACGGCACCACTACCGGCCCAGTTACCTTCGCCGATAGGTACACCGTAAGGATTGTTATTAGATACCTGCTCCAGATAATCCTTATACTTTTCGGCATACGGACGCAGACGCTCCTTATAGGCTGCATCCATATAAGGTATGGCATCCATTGCCGTACGGATGGTGTTGTTCACGTTACGGTCCAGAGCCTGCCATATCTGCTGCTCAAACTGCTCAATGTATGATTTCTCGCCGGTTGCTATATAAAGCTGAAGGTTGGTAGCCATATTTCCGCCGCCACCACGGTTGCCGCCACCAAAATTCTGGCCACCAAAGCCCTGACCGCCCTGACGGTTACGGTTATTAGCCATGCGGCTCTGCTGGATCTGGGTAGCCTCGGCCTGCAGACGCTTGGACTGCTTGAGGCAGCGGGCCGACAGGTCATCATTGTAACCCTTGAGCACGCGGCTGGCTGCTGCGAACATATTGGCTGCGTTGATATCGCTATTGGGGTTGCGGTTGGTGAAAGCCCACATGTCATCGGGGGTTCCGCTGCGCTTGCCGTCGGCCGATTTCACATACTTGGGCAGGCTGGGATCATAGTGCAGACCGTCGGTGATAGCGGCTGCATCGCCCAGATGGTGGTAATTGTCCAGAACTGAGTTGGACAGGGTCGATGACATGAATCCTATGTTCTCGGCCTGGGCCAGCAGATTAAGCACACCATGCTCGATGTACTGCAGCAGGTCTGGTTTGCCGTCGGGACGGTGCAGGTCTACGTAACGCTGCTCCTCGCTCACGAATGTCTCGTCACGCATGGGGTGGAACAGCTCCCAGGCGGCCACCATATTCTGAACCACGCTGATGTTTGATCCGGTCTCTATGTCAAAGTCACCGGCATCAAAGTAACCGCCCACGTTAAGGCCCGGGATAAGCTCATATGGTTTGTACTTGGTATTGGTCTGGGCGCCCTGTGAGTGCAGGTCAAAGTGGTCGCTCTGCGGAGCCTGCAGATAACCCTCCTTGAACGGCTCGCCGTGCCAGATGCGGTAGCCCTCGTTCACGGTCATGTGGTTCATGTGGATGGGAATCCATACATCGCTGGTGGCATCGGTGATCCAGTTATAGACCGAATTGTCAATTATAAAGTTACCGGTCTTGTAATCACCGTATTTAATATAATATACGCCCGGATCGCGGACATCGCTGAAGTCAAACTTCACGTAGTTGTACTTGTAGTAGACGCCCCAGACGTCGGTCTTGCCCTTGTAGGCCAGCTTCTCAGAGCCGTCATCCATGATTCTGTAAATCTCGGCGGTGGGCAGAGGCTTGTCCATCTTGTCTATCTCTATGACTGCGGTCTTGGGCTGTGAAGGCACGTATCCCACCTGTGAGAATCCTATATTGGGCTCACGGATCCAGCCTGGTATGGCGTGCGGCTCAACAATCCATGTAACCACCTTGCCGGTCTTGCCTGCGGGCAGAACCGATCGGAGCACGAACCAGCCGTTCTGGGCAATCATACGGCCATCGTAGAGTTCCAGTGTGGCATCATCGGACGTAATCTTTATCATGCGCTCGGGGGCATCGGGAGCAATCAGTATGTTGTGACCGGTCTCAAGTGGCATGGGGTCAACAAACTCGCCGGTTCCGCGGTCATCGTAGGTACGGAATCCCTTGAACTGGCGCGGCTTTTCATCGTTGGATACGGCCTGGGTCTGGCTCACTGCGTAACGCGGGAACCTGTTGGGACGGCCGTCCATGATGTAGGTCTTGCCCCAGTACTGTGAAGGCAGGAACTCCAGGTTGAATCCGGCTTTTCCGGCCAGGAACTCGGGCACGGGCTTGTCCAGATATACCGCAATCTCCACGGCCTTACCCTTGGCTGTCACCACCACTCGGGAGTCAAAATCATAATCGGCATAACGCATGGCCACCTCGATGGACTGGTTGACCGAGTCCACAACGCGACGGGGCGAGGCGGGCACCAGGTCCCACTGCTCAGGCGTCTTGTTAAGACGCACCGCACCACCCTGCACGGTACGCACGCCGTGATGGATGATCTCTATTCCGGAGTTCTTCTCATCGTTGAATCCGCCCGAGAATGTGTTGCTGAACACCAGGACGTTCACACCCTGCGTCTCAAAATACTCCTTGTCATTGAGTTTAAGGTCAGGAGCCTCCTTGGGGGCCTTGTCACACGCTGCAATCAAAAATGCAGCAAGTCCCATAAGGACAATAGTTCTTTTCATAACAATAAGGTTGTAAGTAATTGACTCGGTTAGTGTCCGTAAATATATACAATCCATCTCAATTTTCAATTCTCAATTCTCAATTTTATATAATTTCGCGGCCGATATGAACAAACTTGTGATATTTGACCTAGACGGAACGCTGCTCAACACCATCGACGACCTGGGCACCGCCGCCAACCATACTCTGGCAGAACTTGGGCTGCCGCAGCACACTCTGGATGAATACCGCCTGATGGTGGGCAACGGAATGCGCAAACTGATAATGCGCGCCCTGCCACAGGACAAAGCGTCCGATGATGCCTTTGTAGACAGTACCTTACAACAGTTCCTGGAGTATTACGCCGATCATATAGACGTCCATACCAAGCCCTATCCCGGAATTCCCGAACTGATAAACACCCTTTCCACCGCCGGATACCAGCTTGCGGTGGCATCGAACAAGATACAGGCAGGAGCAGAGAAACTGATAGAGAAGTTCTTTCCGGACATACCGTTTGTTTCCGTGATGGGCAACAGCCCGCTCTACCCGCTCAAACCCGATGCCGCAGTAGTGGAATACATAATGCAGAAAGCCGGCACTGACCGCGCCCACACCGTAATGGTAGGAGATTCGGGCACCGATATCCAGACCGCCCGCAACGCCGGCATCCCCATAATCGCAGTGAGCTGGGGCTTCCGTCCGCGTCATGAACTGACATCGGCCGACTACATCGCTGACTCAACCGCCGCATTGGAGGCGTTTCTCTTTGAGTCGGTTTAGCGATTGCCGGGAAAGGTTCCGGGTCTGACATGGAAGGTACGGACAAATGAGTTGTAGCCGAACCAATATCCTCTGCCGCCTGTTATGTTGGTCGGAATATCCCTGAAAGACGATCCGAACAGCAGATTGCTTAAGCTGCCGAAACTGCTGTTATTTGAATAACTAAACCAGAAATCATAGCTTTCCTTCCCAATTGCGCTCACCTTGATGCTGACAAGCGTATCATTTGGAAAGAACCTGCTTTGGTCTTCCTTATTGTCGTCCTTTACGCTTTTAAAGACAGGTATGACTATGGCAGAATCTGCCAGGGCATCGTCTACAATCCCAAGGTAAGCCGATGAAAACTGCTTCCTGTCAGAACCCTGCCTGAAGAAAACCTTATAGTACTCCTTCCTGTCCGGAATATTTGAGACATAAACCGTAACCGCCGAACTGGTATCGGTTGGAAGACTGGTACATACCACGCTGTCAACAGCCGGAGGGTAGAGCGGTATGGTGGTACTTGAAGTCAAAGTCTTTCCGTCAGTTTCAACCCTGAGAGTGTAAGTCCTGCCTGCCTCTCCCTTGAATCCGGTATCGGAAGTGGTATATATGAATGACGGCAGATACCCGTTATCCACCTTTCCCGTAAGCAGCACACTGTCTGATCCGTTGGATACGGTAACCTTTGCCCACAGAACCACATAATCACTGATTCTGTTCAGGTTAACCTCCTGATCCTTAAGCCTTACCGGCAGTGAGCGCGTCAGCATGACTATGGGGAACTGACCCTCCTCTATCCAGCCCTCAACTATAATCTCGTCGGTATCGGCCGGAATAAAACCTGCTCTGTCACAGGAATGACAGAAAAGTGCCGCACACGCACAAAGGACAACAGAAATACAGAATCTGAACGGTTTCATAATGATCAGAACTTACAATAATAACTCAGAGAAGGGAGCGGGATAGTAATAAACGATACAGGGTGATAATAGAAATGCCTCTCATATACCTTGAGCCGATATCCCAGTTCGTTGTTCCTTCCAAGCACATTATACACGCTGAAATTGATGCCGTGAGACCTGAGCCGGCTGTTCCTGGGCACCTTCAGGCTATAATTGACCGATAAATCCAACCGCAGATAAGGCTTTACCCTGTTGCCGTTGAAATCGCCGTATTTTACAAACAGTTTCCTGTCCAGCAGATAGAAATACTCCGGCGCAGTAAAAGGGGTACCTCCGGCTGCTACCAACACAACCGACGGTTCCCAGCGTCTTCCGGTCTTACATACTGCAGTCGCATCAAGTTCATACAGTCTCTCATGGCTGGCATTGTAATAACGGTCCATCCCTTCCCTGTCAAAACGTCTCAAGGCCCTGCCGTAGCTGTATGCTATCCAACCGGTCAGACTGCCTCCATTCTTGGAAAGCATCATGTCGAAGCCATAGTTGTAGCCGTCACCTTTTATCAGGTGGTCATTCACCTCAAAGTCCGATGCAACCACGTCTATCAACGACCCGTAATACTCCAGCTGGTTGAACAGTTTCCTGTAATACAGAGATGCATTAAAAGTATATCCCGCATCAAAATCCTTCATACCAGACAATGTAATACCGTTCATGGACTGAGGCCTGTTGTCCTTGTCGGCAGGCATCCAGAACTCGGTAGGCAACCCCATGGCAGACAAACCGGTCTGGAACAGATACTGGTTACGCTGCGATACGCTGAGAGACACGCTCCATCGTCTTTCCGATCCGTAATACGTTGCCGTCAGCGAAGGGTCCAGCGAATGGTACTGCTTTCCCGAACAGTCAAACAGATTGGCTCTCACGCCTAACCTCACGCTAAGTCTGTCACGTATAAGGAATGAGTAATCATTGTACAGGGAGTATTCCCAGGCACTCTTCCGGGGAACAGTCGTATTGGTCTTATTGTATGTACCATCCAACAACGGAGCCTGTAGCTTAATATCGTGGTATAGCACATCGGCACCCAGACTTACTATCTTCCAACCTACCATACCCTTGTATCCCAGGTCCGACACCGATGAGGGCGCGCTAAACCGGCCTCTATTATGAGAGATCGCCACATCATTAAAGAACGAAGACCTGTAAAGGGTCTGTTTAATCCTGAACCCGTTCTTACGCTCATGTATCCAATGAACCGACTCGGCATCGTTTCCCCATCTGCATGATATATCGGCAATGAACCCGGGCTCATTTGCCCTGGCCTTGTCCTGTCCCCAGTATGTATCGGCCAGGATGGTATTCCTGTCATCAAGTTTACAGGACCATGTCAGGTTTGAATCAAAGAATGAGTATTTCATGGCCAGCTGGTCCATTGTAAGCCATCTGCTGTAAAGCATGTTTATGTAAGTATCCCTCAAAGATACGGTGAGAAGGGACTTTTTTCCGGTTGGAATCCTGAAAGTACCTTCCGAAAACAGCAGTCCCACCATGACATCACCCGACGGTTTTGCGTTCACATCCTCCATGAATGGCCTGAACTCCAGTTCTCCGCCCAGACGGTTTGGAGCACCGGCCCATTGAGGGTTCCTGTAGAGCGACATCGTACTGTAATGAGTGGGGATGAATGCCGAAAAGAACCCCAGCATATGATTGACATTGTAAATGGGCACATCAAGTACCGATATCATATTATGCCCGTTCTCGCTGCCGTTTATGTGCAGGCTGCCGTTACCGTCGCTTGTGGTCTGTACACCCGGCAGCAGTCTGGAGAAACTGATGGGATCCGTATTGCCCATTATCTTGGGCATGGCATCCAGAAGCGGCATATTGATCACTGCGTTCCCGTCCGTCATGGTCAAAACGGATTGACCGTCACGGAAAGACCTTACCGTCACAGTGTCAAGTACAACAACAGATTCATCTGTTCCGCGCTGCGCAAATGCAGGAAACAGATGAATCAGGACAATAATCAGTATGGTACTGAATCTATTCACTTTTCCGTATCTTGGCCATAAAAGCGTCCAAGACCTCCTTACGTTGCCTTTCAAACTTTATAGCCTCGGGTGAGCCCTGATTAAGTATGCGGTGCTGCATCATGCAGCGCACTTTTTCCGCCTCTTTCAGCAAAGGCCTTTCACTGTCGGCTAGTGCAAAATCCATAAAACGTTCAAAAATATAATCGGCTGCCTTGGCCGAGGGATGCATCATGTCATCGGCATAGAACCGGTAATCACGCAGTTCATCCATCAGGATCTCATATGCAGGGAAATAATGGGCATTTGGATAACGCTCCACCAGTTTCTGTATTCCCAGATGCAGAGTACTCTTGCTCAGCGTATTGGCATGCAGGCCATCTGCCAGATGGCGCACGGGACTTACGGTGAATATCCACTGACGCTGAGGGCGTGCCGCAACATACTGGCTAAGCGCATCATAGACCTGATCCGCATCTATCATGGTCCGTTCAAAACGGTCAGCCGGCAGTTTGTGGCAATTTGCAACAACCATACCGGACTCCCTGTCAGTATAGATGAATGCTGTGCCCAAAGTTACAACCACCCAACCTTCTCTGTAATAGAACTCTGACGCATCGGCCAGCGCCTTGTTGGCATTGTCCAGGAATTCCTGCGGAGTTGGGCGGCAGAAACTGCCGTGATGATGAAAAGAGCCGAATCCTCCGGGGGTTTCAATCACATCCTCCGGTATGAAACTGCATTGCTCAGCATTGATTCCGTAACCTTCCAGCAGGCCCAGGCAGTCAGAGATGGAACATGGGTTGAACAGCACTCCGAACGGATTTACCAAAGTGTCAAAATAGCGTTCACTGCAACGCTGCTCCATCTCATCTGCAAAACAGGAGCCTATAAAAAGGATGCTGTCCCTGTAGGTGAGTCTCTTCTCTAACGGTTCTGTCTCAACGGGTGTAGTCAGTTTCATTGGGTAATTCCCTTATACTCGGCACATACCTTATGATATGATTCCAGATTGCCGATGTCATAGCGGCGGCCGGGCATCTCCATCGCATAGACAGGTGTCTGCGTGCAGAGCCAGGCTATGTAACTGCCAGGAGCATCGGTACCGCATCCGGCGGCAATACCTGCCGGAACCAGACGCGCATCGGCCTTGGTGTAGTAATAGAACGGCGGACAGCACCAGTTTGACTTGGGCTGCGCCGGTTTCTCCTCCATTCCCAATATGCGGTCATCGGGAGCTACCTCAACAATACCGCACTTGACGAGACGCTTTGTGTCCGGTTCAAAATAACGCATTATGCATGATGTCTGCTTGGAGTGCGCATAACGGACAAACTTCTGCAGGCTGAAATCCAGCACATTGTCACCGGCAATGACCAGCATGTCATCATCCAGCTTAAGGCTCTCTATGGCAAACTGGATGTCACGGACAGCTCCCAGGCGTGTCTCGTTGGTGCTGGTCCCGTCATCCACAACGGTAATCTTTACACTCTTGCCCTGAGCCCACTCACCAAAATGATGTGCGAACTTATGGTTTGAAATAACCACGTATTCATCGACCAGTCCGGCACCTTCTATATCATCGATGAGCCAGTCCAGAATGGTCTTGTCGCCCACCTTGAGCAGGGGCTTGGGGAAATTCTCGGTCAGCGGATACAACCTGGTTGCATAACCCGCTGCAAGTATCAGGCACTTCATAGTTTCAAGCCGTCGGCCGAATGACAGATGGTGGCCATATATTTGCCCTCAAGAGCTGGAAAAGACTTAAGGTACTCTTTGGATACTTTGTCTATTATACTCTCCCTGTAGGCAGGATCAATCAGAGCCATGCAGCAGCCCTTGAAACCGGCGCCGCTGAACCGGCCTCCATAGATACCATCTGTGCGGGTCATAATATCATACAGGGTCTTGAGCTCAGGTGAACCGGTCTCCCAGTTGTAGATTGATGAGTTGCCCGACTGGAAACTCAGACGGCCGTACTCCTCAATGTCACCCTTGCGCCATGCCTCGGCACCTGCCATGACACGCTCCTGTTCCGTATACCAGTGCTCGGCACGCTTGCGCCAGTTGTCGGGCAGACGGTCCTTATAGGTATCGTATACATCACGCGGCACCATGCGGAAATAGGTCTCGCCAAACTTGCCGTACTCCATACCTGCGTATGCCAGCAGGGCATAAGCTGCACTGCGACACTCATCCACCCTCATATTGAACTTGCTGCCAGCCAGAGTACGCTCCACACCGCTGAAGAATATTGCTATCTCATACGGTTTCATCGTCGGTTTTGTGGGAATCAGCTCGTATGTATCGTCCTTGGTGTCCAGATAGAGCAGATGGTCTTTCCTGGAATACATCTCGCAGCTCTGGTCCAGCTTGCCGCTGTTCACACCCACGTAATTGTTCTCGGATGCCATTGCAATGGTAATCATCTCAAGCGCCGTCAGCTTTATACTGTTAACCTTACAAAGTGCCGACAGGAACACCAGACATACGGCAGCCGATGACGAGAGACCTCCAATGGGAAGCGTTCCCTCTATCACACCGCACAATCCTATTGACAATGTATATCGCTGAGCAAGGGCTATGGTCACGCCGCGAAGATAATCGGCCCAGTCATTCTGCTTGACATCGGCAATCTCACGGATATGGAACTGGGCGCGTTTGTCAAACTGCAGTGACTGCAGCTCTATCACGCCGTTCTGTTTTGAACTGTAGGCAAAGTGTATGCCTCGGTCTATAGCCAGACCGGTAATACGGCCCAACTGATGATCAACATGAGCACCTATAGGACATATCCTGTACGGGCAGAACGCCACGTCCTCAGGGTCCTTCTTATACGTCTCCCGGAAAATCTCTTCGCACTTCATATCTCAATTTTCAATTCTCAATTCTCAATTCAAAACCCGTTGGGGTTTTTCTTCTGCCAGTTCCAACTGTCGCGCACCATCTCATCCAGTCCGTACTGCGCCTTCCAGCCCAGTTCACGCTCTGCCTTGGAGGGATCACTGTAGCATGTGGCTATATCTCCCGGACGACGGGGCTTGATGCTGTACGGAACCTTTACACCGTTAACTCTCTCAAATGCCTTGACCACATCCAGCACGGAATAGCCATGGCCGGTGCCCAGGTTGTAGAGTCCCAGTCCGCACTTGCGCTCAATTGCCTTGAGGGCGCACACATGTCCGCGGGCCAGATCCACTACATGAATGTAATCACGTACGCCGGTGCCGTCAGGAGTATCGTAATCATTGCCGAATACTCCCAATTCATCGCGTTTTCCTACCGCAACCTGTGTCACGTAAGGCATCAGGTTGTTGGGTATGCCGTTGGGGTTCTCGCCTATCAGACCGCTCTCATGGGCGCCGATGGGGTTGAAGTAACGCAGCAACACCACGTTCCACTCCCTGTCGGCATACTGCATATCGGTCAACACCTGCTCAAGCATACTCTTGGTCCAGCCGTAAGGGTTGGTGCAGACGCCTTTGGGGCACTCCTCGGTGATGGGGATTATCTGCGGATTGCCATAGACGGTGGCGCTCGATGAGAATATTATGTTCTTTACGCCGTGGTCACGCATGGCCTGTACCAGCACCAGCGTACCGCTTATGTTGTTCTCATAATACTCAATGGGCTTGCTTACCGATTCTCCTACAGCCTTGAGCCCTGCAAAATGTATGCAGGCGTCAAACCTGTACTGCTCCAAGACCTTGTCCAGCCCCTTGCGGTCGCGTATATCGACCTTGTGGAAAGGTATCTCCGTTCCGCCCAATATCCTGGATACACGTTTCAGACTCTCCGGGCTGGAGTTGCTCAGATTGTCCACAACCACTGCGGTATGACCCGCCTTGTAAAGCTCTATTATGGTGTGCGATCCTATGAATCCCGCTCCACCGGTTACCAGAATATTCATCAATCAATCTTTTTCTTTTCTACTGTCCAATCCGGACGCTGCTCCAGGCCGCAGGGGTTTCCCTTAAGCATAGCTGCTGCCTCCTTGTCTCCCTTGAGCTGCCACTCAAGCCAAGCCAGCGCTGCAATTGAGAACTCACCGCCGTGAGGCTGGCCGTATGTGCCGCCGTGACCCACCGGATAGTTAACGGCAATGGCAGGAACATGATCGATTCGTTTGTAGTCGTCCATTCCGTTCTCATATGCTATATCGGTGGGACCACCCAGCAGATACATCACAGGAGTGTGAATCTTCTTGAGATCCTCCTTGGCCGGCATCGGCATTCCGGGTACTGCACCCGACGGATCGATGAACGAACCGCTGTTGCAGATCATGATGGCCTTGAGCCTGGGATCGGCTGCATTTACCAGTGTCTGCAGTCCGCCGCAAGACATTCCTGCAGCAGCTATGTTCTTGACGTCCAGCTTTCCGTAATACGGGCTGTTCTTATCGGCATTCTGAGCTATAGCCCAGTCCAGTCCCTCAATCTGCTGCTCTGCCTTGGACTGTGCTCCGCGGTAACGCTCGCCCTCTGCAGGCCAGTAACCTATGGCCACGACAAAGAATCCGTGCGATGCAATCTCGCTCAGGAAATTCTGATGCTCCCAGGGTGAGTTGGTGCAGGCACCATTGCCCCATACCAGTATGGGGAGCGGATTGTTCTTACCGAACTTACTCAAATCTGCCGGGCGGAAAATGGTGTGTGCCTCCAGGCTTGGTTCCTCTACCATGATTGCCTTGTATGGGCCGGTACCGCCATCCTCAACCGTACGGTTCTTGGTATAAGTCTCTGCCACCTGGGCCTTGCAGCCCGTCAAAAAAGCTGCACCCAACAGCAAAAAAAGAATCTTTTTCATATTCATCATTGTTAATGTTAATATTTCCCGGTGCACATAACTTTTGGGGGTATAGGGACCTGAAAGGTCCGTAGTTTCAGCTGCCTATACCCCCAAAAGTTCTTTCAAATTCACTTCAAAGATATGAAAAAAACACTTCATACAGGAATAAAGCATTAAATTAGCAACCTGAAACGTAGTAATGAGAAGAGAAGATTTTGAGATAATGGCTCCGGTAGGCTCGTGGGAGAGTCTGGCCGCAGCTTTTCAGGCAGGTGCGGGATCCATCTACTTCGGGGTGGAAAAGCTGAATATGCGTTCCCGCAGTGCCAGTCATTTCACCCTGGATGACCTTCGCGATATTGCATCACAGTGCAATGCACACGGTGTCCAGAGTTATCTGACCCTGAATACCGTAATGTACGGCGAGGACATCCCGCTGGTGCACGAGATTGTGGATGCTGCGTTGGCGGCGGGGATATCGGCCATAATTGCGTGCGATATAGCCGTAATGACCTACTGCAACAAGGTCGGGATGGAAGTTCATCTGTCCACCCAACTCAATATAAGCAACATAGAGGCTCTCAAGTTCTACGCACAGTTTGCCGATGTGGTGGTCCTTGCACGAGAACTCAATCTGGACCAGGTGGCCGATATTCACAGGCAGATAATAGAGCAGGATATACGTGGACCGAAAGGTGCTCTTATTCGCATTGAGATGTTCTGTCACGGAGCACTCTGTATGGCCATAAGCGGCAAGTGCTACCTGAGCCTGAATGAGATGAACGCCAGCGCCAACCGTGGGGCCTGCATGCAGATATGCCGCCGCGGATACATAGTCAAGGACCGCGAGACCGATATAGAGCTGGCCATCGAGAACCAGTACATAATGTCGCCCAAGGACCTCAAGACAATCCGCTTTATGGACCGGATGATAGAGGCTGGAGTGCAGGTGTTCAAGATTGAGGGTCGTGCCCGCGGCCCTGAATACGTACGCACCGTAACGGAGTGTTACAGCGAGGCAATCCAGGCTGTTCTGGACAGTCAATTCACCGATGAAAAGAAGGATATGTGGGACAAGCGCCTGGCTACCGTATTCAACCGCGGATTCTGGGACGGCTACTATCTGGGTCAGCGCCTGGGCGAGTGGAACGATGTTTACGGATCACAGGCCACTGAGACCAAGGTCTATGTGGGCAAGTGCACTGACTGGTTCTCGAAGATTGAGGTGGCGGAGTTCTCGATAGAGGCGGCACCCATAAGCGCCGGCGACAAGCTGATGGTAACCGGAGCCACTACCGGTTGCATCACTTTCAACCTGGATGATCCGCGCGTGGACCTCAAGACGGTAGAGACCGTACCGCAGGGAGTACGTGTATCGTTCAAGACCCCGGAGCGTGTGCGCCGCGGTGACAAACTGTTCAAAGTAATATCACGAACCAATTGAAATATGAAAAATTTACTGACCATTGCCCTGTCGCTGCTGGCTGTATCGGCCGGAGCACAGAATGAGTATGAGATTAAGGTTGAAAGCAAGCAGCCCAGCGGCATCATTGATGAGATGCTGTACGGACAGCTGTTTGAGCACATCTACTTTAGCGCCAACAACGGTGTCTGGCAGGAGTTGATATACGGCCGCTCATTCGAGCCGGAGCAGTATCCCGGCATACCGCCGCGTGACGGCTATTTTGACGGCTGGTACATGGATGATGACATGATACTGCACTCTCCCACACGTTACGAGCAGCCGTTGAGCATTGCCACCGTTGAGTCCGATGACTACGAAATCACCATGGACCTTAACTGGCGCTCCTACAAGCTGGCCCGCCGTTCATGGAGCGGAGGCCTTATGGACATACGGTTTGCATTCGGTCAAAAGGCCGATGGAAGCGCATATTTTGCACGCATACACGACCCCTATTATGAGGGCCGTACATTCACTCCGGCACAGACCCAGTCACAGATAGACGCTGCCAACGAGGCCAATGCACGTGCCGCACTGCAGCAACAGAGCTCCACTGCCGATTTCTCAATCTGCGCCATGGAGGTGCGTGAGTCACAGGGATTCGGAGGCCGTCCCGGACGCCGCATGAATACGCTCTCTGCCTTGGCATCGGCCCCAGCCACAAAGGATCAGGTCAATGAGAACCAGGACTGGCACAAGCTGCGCATAAGCCGTAAGGGTGCCGATGTTACCATGTACTTTGACGACAAGGAGGTGGTAAAGTACAGCGGACTGGAGCAGACCGGTAAGAACGATTTGGTATTCTGGGTAAACTATACCGAGGCAACATACCGCAACATCACCGTAAAGAGCGGTGAGAAGACCGTTTTCAGCGGCACTCCCAAGGATGTGCAGATACCTGAGGTGGCTCCGGAATGGACCGCGTTCGGTGAGGGCAAGTATCGTCTTGTCAAGGACGATGCGGTGAACATGCGTTACTCACAGGAGATTACCGCCGGAAAGAAGGCTGAGGCAGGCATGGCACAGGGCCCACAGGACTTAAGTCCTTACGAGAAATATGTAGGTTCTATTTATGCTAAAGGTAAGGGTGAACTCATTGTAGGATTACGTGATTCAGAAGGAAATTTTGTGGCACGTAAGTCACTTGGCAAGGTAAGCAAAGAATGGAAGAAATATGACTTCACTCTTGTGCCTGGGTTTGGCGGACCAGGTAGTGAATCCTACAGCATAGGCGACGGTTTAGTCAAAATGATTCATTTTAAGGGCGATTTTGCAGTTATGGTAAAAGGAGGTACAGTGCAGGTTGATATGGCCACCATGTCAACTCAGACCGGTAAGGACCTGGGCGGTTTCCGTCCCGACATTCTGCAGGCCGTAAAGGAACTGCATCCCACCTGTCTGCGCTGGCCGGGCGGCGGTTACGTGGCCCAGTATGACTGGCAATGGGGTATCGGTCCGCAGGAGAACCGTGAGCGCTGGGCACACTGGATGTGGATGGACTATGACCAGAACTGCTTTGGTACCGATGAATTCATACGTTTTTGCCGTGAGGTCAACACCGAGCCTGTCATAGTGGTAAGCGTCAGGTTTGAGCGTCCGGCCAATGAATACGACCAGATCCTGCAGAACGCCGTGAACTGGGTGCGTTACTGCAACGCTCCCGCCACTGATGAGTGGGGTGCAAAGCGTGCCGCCAACGGACACCCAGAGCCCTACAACGTAAAGTACTGGGAGATAGACAATGAGATGTGGGAGATGGGTATTGACCGATACGAGAAATGCGTGCGTGATTTCAGCACCGCCATGCGAGAGGTTGATCCGTCAATCAAGATAATTGCTTGCGGCGGATTCGGCGAGGACGAGCAGTTTATTAAGCGCAGCGGTAATTATTTTGACTATCTGAGCCTGCACCACTACGAGCAGCAGGGCGGTTATGCCACCGGTCCTGTGCGTCTGGGACAGCAATATGACCGTTACGCCCAGATGATTGCAGCCGGTCCCAATCCCAACATCAAGCTCTTTATTTCAGAGTGGAACCTTAACAGCATTGATTGGCGCACAGGCCTCTTTGCCGGCGGATTCCTGAATATGTGCGAGGCCCGTGACGTTGTTGCAATGGGTGCAGCTGCCCTCTTTATACGCCGTACCGATGCCCCCGACTGGAACAACGCATTTATAAACTTTGACTATAAGGACCTGTTCAAGGCCCCCAACTGCCAGGTTACCGAACTCTGGTATGACCATTTCAGCAAGTATCGTCTGGCTTACAGCGGTGAGACCGGCAATGTGAGCGTAAGCACCACAATGTCAGAAAACGGAGCCGATGTAATAGTAAAGGTGGTCAACCCCACCGATGAGGCCGCCACCCTGCGCATCAAGGGAGACTGGGAAGGCGTAAGCAGCACCGAGTTCGAGTACTATGCCCCCGGCTCCCTGACCGTAGCCAACAGCATGGAGAACAAGAACGCAGTAGCGCTAAAGAAAACCAGCGCTTCCACCGATGGAAACGACGTAATCCTGAGCATCCCCGCACTTTCAGCAGGCGTCCTGACCATCACCAAAGCTTACTAAGCGAGCGAACTTTTTGGGGTATAGGTATCAGAAAACCTGCAACTTGTTGCAGCAGCCGAACCTTAGGTTTGACGAGCATTGGCGGAGGGCGTAAGCGGAGAGCCCACGGAGGATCCCGTTAAGAACGGCGCATGTCTGACGAACGTTAGACCCCGTAGGGGGCTATAAGGAGGAGTTCGACGTTTAGGGTCCGTAGGGGCTCGTAGTAGCCCGGAGCCGTTGTCTCGTCAAACCTAAGGTTCGGCGTGCGTAGTTTCAGATATCTATACCCCAAAAAGTTCTCTTTCTAATACGAGCCCCATTGGGCAGTAATGCGGTCCATAATGGCAAACAGGTCGCTGACCGTTTCGGCCCGGAGCATCTCAATGCGGGTGTGGCGGAAATCCTCCAAACCTTTGAACAGGGGGCTGGCAGCCAGATGACGGCGAATGTGGACTATGCCGCGACGCTCGTCCAGACGCGCAATGCTGTCCAAGGTTTCCTGCTTGAGCACATCCATCTTCCACTGGAATCCCGGATCCTCCCAAAGCTGACCGGTCTCAAGATAATGCTTTACCTCGCGGAAAATCCACGGCCGTCCGAAACTGCCGCGGCCTATCATGATGGCATCCACTCCATACCGGTCAAAACACTCCTTGGCACGCTCTGGAGTAGTAATATCGCCGTTGCCGATGATTGGTATTTTGATTCGCGGATTATTCTTGACCTCACCTATCAGGGTCCAGTCGGCCTGTCCGGTGTACATCTGGGCACGGGTCCGCCCGTGAATGGTTAGTGCCCGGATGCCGCAGTCCTGCAGTTGCTCGGCCAGTTCAACAATAATCTTGCTCTCGTCGTTCCAGCCAAGACGGGTCTTTACCGTAACAGGAATCTTTACCGCATCCACCACGGCGCGCGTTATCTCAAGCATCTTGGGAATGTTCTGCAACATGCCGGCGCCGCCGCCCTTACCTGCCACCTTCTTGACCGGGCAGCCAAAGTTAAGGTCCAGCACATCAGGGCCCGCAGCCTCAACCATCTTTGCGGCACCCACCATGGCATCGGTATCCTTGCCGTAAATTTGGATGGCCACCGGGCGCTCCTCATCACAGATGGTGAGTTTCTGCATGGAACGGTTCACCTCGCGTATCAGGGCATCGCTCGATACAAACTCGGTATAGACCATATCGGCTCCGAACCGCTTGCACAGCAAACGGAAAGCCGGGTCCGTAACATCCTCCATCGGGGCCAGGAACACAGGTCTCTCCCCAAAATCTATCTTTCCTATCTTCATTTACAGTGCTAAATTACTGATTTCCCATACATCTGTGTCTATAGATTACAAAAAAAGAGTACTTTTGACGATTATAAACAAAACTAACCTGACCGACATGAAAAAATTTTTGCTTTCTGCTACAGTAGCCCTGATGTCACTCTCCTGTACTTCACAGAGCGGTGACCTCAAGTTATGGTATGATGCTCCGGCGCGTCAATGGACCGACGCCCTTCCGCTTGGTAACGGACGTCTTGGAGCGATGGTATTCGGAACTCCCGCACAGGAGCGTATACAGATCAACGAGGAAACCATCTGGGGAGGTGGCCCGCACAACAATGTGAACTATGCTGCCAAGGACGGACTGGATCAGATCCGTCAAGCCCTCTGGGAAGGCCGCCGCTCTGATGCTCAGGCTCTGTGCGACCAGTATATCTCATCCAAGAGCGCACACGGAATGCCTTACCAGACAGCCGGATCACTGATGCTTGATTTTAACGGAATCACTGATTTCACCGACTATTACAGGGAGTTGGATATTGACCGTGCCGTTGCTATGACCCGTTTCAAGGCAAATGGTGTTGAGTACACCCGCGAGTGTTTCGTATCGTTTCCCGACCAGGTTATAGTAATGCGTCTGACCGCATCCGCCAAGGGTGCCCTCACATTCAAGGCCAGTTACAATCTGCCGTACCGCGAGGACCGCATCATAAGCCGCTCTGCCCAGGTTACCGGCAAGCAGGCCGTAATGACAGTATCCTGCAAGGGCGATGACCACGAAGGCATTGAGGGAAAGATCCGTTTCACCGACAAGACCCTGATAGTACCCGAGGGCGGACAGATGACGGCCGATGACAACACCATCGCAGTGAACGGTGCCGATGCCGTTACCATTTATATATCAATAGGTACAAACTTTGTGAACTACCAGAGCGTAAGCGGCGATGAGAATCAGGTTGCCGACCGCTGGATAGAGCCGCTGAGCAAAGGCAAGAAAAAGTATGACAAGATGCTGGCTGACCATATAGCCGCTTATCAGAAGCAGTTCCATACCGTAACCCTGGACCTTGGCACCAACGATCAGGCCAAACTGCCTACCGATCAGCGTGTGGCACAGTTTGCCCAGACCTTTGACCCGCAACTGGTTGAACTCTACTTCCAGTTTGGCCGATACCTGCTTATATGCTGCTCGCAGCCGGGCGGACAGGCCGCAAACCTGCAGGGTATCTGGAACGAGAGCCGTCAGGCTCCCTGGGACGGCAAATATACCACCAACATCAACGTTGAGATGAACTACTGGCCCGCATTCGTATGCGGCATACCGCAGACATTCGATCCGTTCCTGCAGCTTGTCAAGGACTGCGCCGAGCACGGCAAGGAGACAGCTGCAATGTACGGATGCCGCGGCTGGACCCTGCACCACAACACCGATATATGGCGTTCAACCGGCGCAGTGGACGGAGCCTACAACGGAATGTGGCCCACCGGTGCCGCCTGGTTCTGCCAGCAGATCTGGGACGGCTACCTGTTCAATCAGGACCGCAAGTATCTGGAGGAGATCTATCCTATAATGAAGAGCGCCTGCGAGTTCTTCATCGACTTCCTGGTTGCCGAGCCCGTATCGGGACATAACTATCTGGTGATTGCTCCGTCATACTCGCCCGAGAACGCTCCGCACGTACAGGACGTACTGGGCAAGGGTAACATAACCACCGTATTCGGCGCCACCATGGATAATCAGATGATGGCCGACCTCTTTGGCAATATGATCGATGCGGCCCAGCTGATGGGTGAGAAGGATGCTGAGTTCGTAAAGACCATCAAGGATATCAAGAGCCGTCTTGCTCCTATGAAGATAGGTAAGTGGGGACAACTCCAGGAATGGTTCGAGGATTGGGACGATCCCAAGGACAACCATCGTCACGTATCACACCTGTGGGGTATGTACCCCGGACGTCAGATTACTGCCGACGGTACCCCGGACCTCTTCAAGGCAGTACGTACCAGCCTTGAGGCACGCGGTGATGAATCGACCGGCTGGTCAATGGGTTGGAAGGTTTGCCTGTGGGCACGCCTGCTGGACGGCAACCATGCCTACAAGCTTATTCAGGATCAGATCAAGCCTGCCGGCGGACGCGGATTCGGCGGTCGCGGCGGCACATACAACAACCTGTTCGATGCTCATCCGCCATTCCAGATTGACGGAAACTTTGGCTGCACCGCAGGTATAGCCGAGATGCTGGTTCAGAGCCACACCGGTAAGGTGGTCCTGCTGCCCGCTCTGCCCGACGTATGGAAAGACGGATCAGTAAAAGGCTTATGCTGCCGCGGCGGATTCGTACTGGAAGAGCTTACCTGGAAGGATGGCAAGCCCGCAACGGTTAAGGTACGCTCCACAGCAGGAGGCAAACTTGACATCGCATGGAACGGCAAGGACCAGAGCATTGAGACCAAGGCCGGAAAAGTGTACACAATCAACTTTTAAAACAAAATGATACAAAAGGGGTCAGGCCCTACAAAAGGGGTCAGGCCCCAATTGTATCATTTTTGAAAGCCAACAATACCTAAACGATAAAAAATGAAAATAGTACCAATGGGGTCTGACCCCAATGGTACCACTTTTGAAAATACCTAAACAATAAATTAATGAAAATCAAGTCATTAGTGATGCAGGCTCTGATAGTCGGCCTGCTTCCCGTGAGTGTAAACGCACAGCAGAAAGCTACAATCGATTGGTACGGTTTTGTGGCCGCACAGTCCTGGATAAACACACATGAGAGTGTAGCCGGAGCCGAAGGTTTTCTCTATTTCTATCCCACAGACCGAGTTCAGGATCCTGTTGACCAGCACGACCAGAGAGCTGTCCCCCATGGTTCATGGTTCGGAACGATGGCCCGTTTAGGGTTTGTACTTCATGGTCCGCAGATATTCGGTGCCGCCAGCCGCGCCAAGGCAGAGCTTGAGTTCTCAGGGCACTCCGCACCCGGTAGCATACTCTACCGTCATGCATTCATCGCACTGGATTGGGAAAAGAGCACACTTACCCTGGGTCAGACATGGCACCCCATGAACGACCTGTTCCCCAGCACCGTGGGCATAGCCATCGGCTCACCTTTCAATGCCCTTAACCGCAGCCCGCAGTTGCGTTATGAGTATTTCCTGGGTGATGAAAAGAACATCAAGCTGACAGGAGCCGCAATATTCCAGGCTGCGAACGGTTCCTACGGTTATGCCACAGCCGGCAAATCTTATAATTACAACCGCTGGTCACTGATGCCTATGTTCTATGCAGGCGTTGACTTCACTTTCGGTGATTTCAAGGTTGGCGGCGGAGTTGAATACAAGCGCACAACACCAACTATTGACTATACTGATGGCAATAAGAAGTATTATGTTGACGGACTTTGCGGTATGATCCAGGCTCAGTACAACAAGAATAAACTTGCCGTAAAGGCCAAGACCCTGATAGGTCACGACATGTCACATCTGGGCATCTGCTCAGGTTTTGGCCAGGTTGACCACCTTAATGCCGGTGATATACGCTTTGCTCCTCTTGCAGCCTCTTCATCTTGGGCTCAGATTCAGTGGGGCGGTGACCTCAAGTTCGGCCTTATGGGCGGATTCATGAGCAACTGGGGTGCCGGCAAGGACCTTATCCCGGGAACCATACGCGCTGCCGAGGGTGGAACCATCGACAACATGTGGCGTGTGGCCCCCAACGTCCAGTACACCGTGGGCAACATGAACCTGGGTGTAGAGTATGAACTTACCACCGTGGCTTACGGTACTACCATCGAGCCCAACGGTACCGTTTCAGATACACACAACGTGAGCAACAACCGCCTGCTGCTCTCTGTAATGTACGCTTTCTAACAGCAGGAGGCATCCCATAACACCGGACGCTCCGACCAAGAGAATACGCATGCACGCGGGTTCCCGGTCGGAGCGTCCGCTATTTACGCAGGTGCGGGCGTATTAATGGACGCTTGGGCTATGACAATACGTTCCCTCGCGGAAAACGTGTCGAAACGTCTACGCAACACCCAAAAAGAATTGCCCCAATTGTGCTCATTCCAGTACTTTTCACTACCTTTGTTTGCCCTAATGCAAAGCAAGGATAATTACAATCAATTATAAGGAATCATTATGTATCTGTTAGGTTATGACATAGGCAGCTCTTCAGTCAAGTGCAGCCTTGTAGATGCCCAGAACGGCAGTTGCGTTGCAACAGCGTTCGCCCCCAAGAGTGAAGCACCCATTAAAGCAGTCAACCCGGGATGGGCTGAACAAAACCCAGAAGACTGGTGGTCATACCTGAAAGCCGCTACGGCCGATGTGATGTCGCAATGCCATATTGACGTAAAGGATATCAAGGCAATAGGTATCTCTTACCAGATGCACGGTCTGGTTTGTGTCGACAAGAACAAGAAAGTGCTCCGACCCGCCATCATCTGGTGTGACTCCCGCGCCGTAGGTATCGGCGAGGAGGCCTTCCAGGAACTTGGCCGATCACAGTGCCTTACACATCTGCTCAACACTCCCGGTAACTTTACGGCATCAAAACTGGCCTGGGTAAAGCAGAACGAACCTAAGATATTTGATAAGATCGACAAGATAATGCTCCCCGGTGACTATATCGCCATGCGTCTTACCGGTGAGATAGCAACAACCATATCCGGCCTCTCCGAAGGTATGTTCTGGGACTTCCAGACCGGTGACGTAGCCGGATTCCTGCTTGACTACTACGGAATACCACGTACATTCATCCCCAGGATAGTTCCTACATTCGCCGAACAGGGAACCCTGACATCTGCGGCTGCCAGGGAACTCGGACTGGCCGAAGGCACTCCTGTCACATACCGCGCCGGTGACCAGCCCAACAACGCTCTGTCACTCAATGTGTTCGAGCCCGGTGAGATTGCATCTACAGCCGGTACTTCAGGTGTAGTCTACGGCGTGAACGGTGAGATAAGCTATGATCCCAAGTCAAGGGTAAACACATTCGCTCATGTCAATCACAAGACCGGATTCAACCGTCTGGGTATCCTGCTCTGCATCAACGGCACAGGTATCCTGAACGCCTGGATGAAACGCAACATAGTACCCGAAGGCATAGGTTATGCCGAAATGAATGACCTGGCTGCCCAGGCTCCCATCGGTGCAGGCGGCGTATCTGTACTTCCTTTCGGAAACGGCGCAGAGCGTGTTCTTGAAAACAAGGAGCGCGGATGCAGTTTCAACGGAGTCAACTTCAATATCCACAACCGCTCGCACCTGTTGCGTGCAGCCCAGGAGGGTATCGTATTCTCATTCAAGTACGGTATCGAAATAATGGAGGATATGGGAATGCCCGTCAACAAGATCCATGCCGGCAATGCAAACATGTTCCTCAGCCCGCTGTTCCGTGATACTCTGGCAGGTGTTACCGGTGCCACCATAGAGCTTTATGATACCGACGGCTCAATCGGTGCAGCCAAGGGAGCAGGCATGGGCGCACACCTATACAATGACCACAACGAGGCATTCGCATCATTGCAGAAGATCCGCGTAATAGAGCCGAAGGCTTCCGATATGCCCGCCTACGATGAGGCCTACCAGCGTTGGAAATCATACGTACAATAATTAAAGCCAATTACTTAAAAATGAGAAAAATCAAGACAACCGCCATTTTTGTGGCAGCTATCTGCGCCCTGATGGCCATTACAAGCTGTTCATCGACAAAGAAACTGGAGCCGGCCAAGAAAGGTTACATTGAGACCAAGAAGTACCGCAACTACCTCAAGGACCTGGGATTCTCAAAGAAGGAGATAAACGATAAGATCCAGGACATCTACTCCATCATCTTCGAGAAAGAGGGTGCCGCATACCACGACGTTGACGTTGAGGTGGACGGCAAGACCGTCAAGATGGGTTACATATCTGACGTAAAGAACAACGACGTTCGCACAGAGGGACAGTCTTACGCAATGATGGTTGCCGTACAGATGGACAAGCCCGAGCTGTTCAACAAGGTATGGCGCTGGTCAAAGCATTTTATGCGACACAATGAGGAGGGTCCCTCACACGGCCTGTTTGCATGGTCATGCCGCACCGACGGCCGCCGCACATCACAGGGCTCAGCCAGTGACGGTGAGCTCTACTATGTAACTGACCTGCTGCTGGCATCCCGCCGCTGGGGCAGCTATGAGGAGTTTGACTACCTCAAGGAGGCTCAGGAACTGCTCAATGACCTATTCTCAAAGGACGGTACCGGTGGTGTGACCAACATCATCAACATGGACCACAAACTCATCAACTTCTGCCCCGATACCCGTTCCAACCTCTGGACAGACCCATCGTATCATCTGCCCGCATTCTATGAGATCTGGGCCGAGACCGCCAAGGACGGACGTGAGGAATTGTATCGTGAACTGGCAGACAGCGCCCGTGCATATCTGCACCGCGCATGCGATCCCGTAACCGGCATCAACCCCGACCAGAGCCAGTTTGACGGAACCCCCAACCGCGGAAGCGAGTTCCACTATGACTCATGGCGTGTTCCCATGAACATAGCTATGGACTTTACTTGGTATCATAAGGATGCCCAGTGGCAGACAGAGTATGCACAGAAGTTCCAGAAGGCTATCGTTGGCCGTTACGGAGTAACCGAATTCAAGGACCAGTTCGCACTGAACGGTGACGAGTCCAAGCGCCCGATGGGCGGTGGCCGCTGGCGTCCCAACCTGCGTCACTCAATCGGTTTTGTAGGCACCATGGCTACCACAGCCCTAATGTGCAACAGCGAGTACAATGAGGAACTGGTGCGTCATATGTTCTCGCTTAAGCACGAGCCTTATGAGGACGGATACTACGATATATACTATGACGGACTGATTTACCTGTTCGCCCTACTCCATCTGAGCGGCAACTATCGCATGAACTGGTAACAGTATATATCCATTAACAATATGTGCGTCCGGGCAATCATACATTGGCCCGGACGCACTTTTTATTTAAAAAAAGGTATAAAATCATTATCATATATAAAAATATTATTATCTTTACGCGCTATAACTACACATATTGTGTCCCCAAACCGTTGGGCACAAAGGTGATAGTATCAGCCAATAACCTGATAACTAAATAATTAATAACCAAACAATATGAAAATCAACTCAAGATTATTCAGCAAGTCAGTGCTGGTCGCTGCTGTAGCAGCTTTAATGACCACATCATGTGCTGACCTTTGGAAAGAACAGCATCCCGGCACCTACTACACCAACAATGGTGAGACCATTGCCGACTACCTGGAAGGTAAGTTGGAGGACCACGGAAGCTTTAAGTATTTCAAGGAGATCCTTATCCAAGCCAATCTTTGGGGCCAGATGAGAACCTACGGAACATACACATGTTTCGCTCCGGTTGACTCTGTTATTGAAGCTTATGTAAAGCAAAGATATGATGACGCCAAGGATCCAACAGAAAAAGCCAGATTTGCAGATATCAACACTGTTCTGTCTGATAAGGCTTTGTGTGATACCATAGCCAGGACACACCTTTTTGACAAGGCCATGTTCTCATCCGAACTTAGCGGCGATGGCGTTCTGGAATACCCCAACATGATGGACCGTTTCATCAACTACTATTCTGATAGTATTAAGGTCCAGGCTTATGATATTGACGGAAACGCCCTTAAGGCTGTAGACGGATCGGATTCACTGGTAACCCGTCTGAGATACCTCATCAACATGCAGTCCATCATCACCAAGGCTGACGATACTGTGCAGAACGGTGTGGTACACAAGATTGACAGGGTACTCAGAACATCTACCAAACTCATTTACGGTATCATTCAGGAAGATCCGCAACTTACAATTTTCTACGATGCCCTTTTAAACACACATCTGCTTGACACCCTTGATAAGTATGTAATAGACCTTACATATCCCGGCGTAACATATGACTGGACCAAGCAGGCAGCCATCGAGGATGCACCGGACCATCATTGGCATGCAACTTCGGTAGAGAAGCATGAGCGTGAGGTAATGCCCGAGGAGCGTAAGTTCATGTTTACGGTATTCTGCGTCAAGGACTCTGTTCTTAAGGCCTATAACGATGACTATTGCGCAGCTGCCGGACTGACAAACGGTATCCAGGACTACTCTGATCTGGTCAAATATGCCGAGGCTGTATATCCCGAGGGTGCAGGATTACCTCAGGAGAGCAGAGCCAGCTCAATCAACAAGCTCATATCATATCACATTCTTCCTTACTTCCTCACATATGAGCAGTTCAACACCAGCGCCAGCGCTATAGTAAAGAAGTACAATGCCGTATATACCAAGGTAGGTGAAAAGACTCCCAAATATCCGGTAGACGTAGAGGACTTCTTCTCAACCCTTCTGCCTCACTCAATCATGCGTATCAGCACACCGTGGCAGGGAATGGATGGAACTCCTACCCGCAGAGGCGGTATATTCATCAACCGTAAGGGTATTGAGGGCGTTCAGGAAGTTTCACTTGAGTTCCCCGGTACAAGAATTGCAGAGAGCGGAGAGTACAATGTAGACAAGAAAGGAAATGCCAACTCTAACATAGCAATGAACGGTATTTATCATTATGTGGACGGACTGTTGCTCTATGATGACAACATCAGGGAGAACGCCCTTTCCTGCAGAATGAGAATCATGTCCTGCACATTGTCACCCGACTTTGTCAACAGCGGCGGACGTGGCCGTATGAGAGATTCATACGATATAGTTTATTGCTACTATCCCGATTATTGTGAAAACTTTGACTGGGTAGAGGGACAGACCGGTCTGTACGTACGTTACCGTGACGCCAACTTCGGCACACTGAATGGTGATGAGCTCAGTGTCATGTATAACTATGATATTTCAGTAAAGTTGCCTTCAGTACCTTCAGACGGCACATATGAAGTACGTGTTTGGAATAACGCCATCAGCGGACTTGGAGAGGGTGCAGCTGACCGTGGTGTAGTTCAGTTCTACTTCCATGAGGGTAGCAATGCCGATGATTCCATTTACTGGCGCAACTGGGATTGGGAGCCCGAAGGTATTCCAGTAGACCTCCGTATCACCGGAGATGACGGCCGTATCGGAATGGTTCTTGATAACGACGCTGCTATCACCAATCTCCCTGAAAAAGAGCAGCAGGCCGAAATCGATGCCAATGACCGTGCAATGCGCAACCGTGGTTATATGAAGGCTCCGGATGCATGGGGTGGACTCCGCACTGACAAAAACTGCTATCGTAAGATTGTATCCCGCAGATATATGAGAGCTGACAACAACTACTACCTGCGTATGCGTCAGGTTTACACCAGCGGTACCGGTGTTATGCCGTTCAGCTTCGTGGAAATCGTTCCTAAGGATGTATATGATGGCAATGAAGACAAGCACTGATCAAGTGTAAGCCATAACAAATAATAATCGGGGCAACATCAAGTCGTCCCGATTATTATTTTGTGTAAAGTATAAAAAAAAATCAGCGATTATTGTCAGGACCACCAAACTGGGGACCAAACTGCGGGCCGTACTGAGGACCGTACTGAGGAGCATACTGTGGTCCGTATTGAGGACCATACTGAGGAGTAAACTGAGGAGTGCCAAACTGTGGCTGAAGTCCTTGTGGACCAAGCTGCTCACGGCGTTGCTGCCATATGCTATCGCGCTCATGATAACGTCTGCGATTCTCCTCCATACGGCGAATCATTGCGGTATCAGGCTCACCCCAGTTACGCCAGTAGTTTTCCCACCACTGCTGCTGCTGTTCATCAGCCTGCTGCATTTCATGCTGGCGGAAACGCTGGAAATCATAGAAATGGGGCTGCATCATGAATTGAGGATTCATCTGGTTCCACTGACCCATCATCCTGAACTGACGCTCAGAATTCCGACGATTCTGGTCTGACCATTGTCCCCAAACTTTCTGGCCAAGTTCCCACTGAGCCACACCCACTTTCTGACGGGTTGAATCAGGCAGAGCTTTGTCCAGCTTTTTCATATAATCATCGTTAATAGCCTGCCAGCGTTTCATGTAGTCACGAGACTCCGGCTTAAGCTCACGGTTCAACTTTGCCAACTGTTCATTATACTCAATATACAGCTTGGCAAACTTGTCATACTCCTTCTTGGTGAGATTGGCGTTCTCCTTTATGAAACGAAGGGACGCATTGATCATCTGCTCATCCCTATCCTGCGCCTGTGACGTTTGCGAAAGGAATAAGCCTGCAAGAATGAACAATGCGGTCCACAACTTTCTCATAATCAGTTCCCGTAATAGTTACTCATCATAGAATAAACACCCAACTCATCGGCAGACATGTTCTGGAACAGTTCATCAACGCTTGCGCACTGTGAAATACTGTCATAGTCTGGGATATCCAGTCTGCTTCCAAACGGATGCAGGAACAGCAGAGCAACGGCTGCAACACTGGCGGCACTGGCAAACAAGGCTATTATCCTGCCCTCCTTGTGCTTCTTGTTCTGCTTGCCAATCTGGGCTATGACACGCTCTGTCATGTCATCCAGGAAATGCTCAGGCATCTTGTAGGGCATTTCCCTGCTTAGTCCTTCCAGATCAAACTCTTTCATAACTGATGTTCTAATATATAATCCTTTATCTTTTGTACTGCGTAGTGATAGTTTGTTTTAAGCGTATTGACGCTGTCACCTACTATCTGGTGTATCTCTTCATAACTCTTGTCATCATAGTAACGAAGGTTAAACACCATCTTCTGTTTTGCCGGCAGCAGAGCTATAGCCTCCTGCAGTAAAATCAGAGTTTCATCAGCATCCGGGCTGGCTTCCTCACGCACACTGTTCTTAAGCGAATCACCAAGATCATCCACAGAGAGCGTGAAACCGGACTTGTTCTTCAAGAGCTTAAGACTTTCGTTTGTAGCTATCTTGTAAAGCCATGATGATAACGGATACTCATTGGAGTATGTGCTCCTGTACTTGTATACGTTTATCATTGTCTCCTGAAGACAGTCCTCAGCATCATCATGGGCCACCACCATTCGGCGGATATGCCAATACAGCTGTTCGCCGTATTTTTTCATGATGAGGCGTAAAGCCTCTTCTACGTGATTGTCATCACATAGCAGACGGGCAATGGATTCATCGCTCACTGAAAGAGATCCTTGGCTGTTCACTATGTCACTACGATCACGATTCATCTCTATTATATCCGCCTGGCACAAAAGTTAAACGATTATATCTTTTTAACTTTTAAGGAATCAGTAAACGGCCTGATGGAAATAATCAAAATCTGCATAACCGCCGGCCTGTGTTGTAGCAAAACTGTAGAGACCTGTGCGGTATCCGGTAAAGTAATCAAGACTGAAACTCATCTGCAGGGTTGCATCTACATCCACCCAACTCTTACCGTCAAGAGAATAACTCATAAATGCCTGGTCTGCACGCTCACCTTCCTGCTGAGGAGTGAACACATACCTGATCTTGAGCCAAACCTTGTCCTGAGTAAGAGGAATTCGAAGGGCCTCTGTGTCAGGGCTGGGAGCATTCTCTGCCTGCGGGCCGCGACGACGGCCCATATTGCGGTGAGTCATTGCTACCAGGCTCTTTGATCCGTCATCGGCTACCTCTACGCCTATTGTGCAGTAATTGCTCTGGAAAGCTATAATTCCTGCCTTATCGCCCGGTTTCATACCACTGGCATCCATCAGCACCTCACTGTAGCAACGGGGACCGACAGTACGCTGTGTCAGGGTGTTACGGGCATTCATTACGTTTGTTGCTATCTGACCGGTCTTTAGGCGAAGCCATCCCTTGCGGTCAGTAACGGACCATGCGCTGTTGTCAGGCTTGTGGTTCCACTGCCATACCAGATCCAGTTCATTCTTCTTATAGTTGAACTCATCGTTATCCCAGGTACGGTTCTTGCCACTCTCAGGCAGATTTACGGTGAACTGTTTTACAGGTTTGGTGTTGTCTCCCAAGATGGGCCAACCGTCAACCCACTTGACAGGCTGCAGAGTAGGTATGCGGCCCACTGCACCATGATCCTGGAACATTATGGCATACCAGTCACCCTTCTGGGTTTCAATGATACCACCCTGTGCAACGCCGTCACCACGACCGTCAAAAGCACCGCTCAAAATAACCTTGCTCTCATAGGGACCTTCAAGAGTCTTTGAGCGCCAGCATGTCTCGGTGCGTACTCCACCGCTTGGCCAGTCTATCTCAAGTACATAATAGTAATCACCAATGTGATAGATATGGGCACCCTCAGCGCGCAGATTGAATCCCTGGCGGGGAGAGTCTATGATAACTTTCTCCTGAGCTCCGGCTTTAATTGCCGAGCCGTCCGGCTCCAGTTCTATCATACGGATCTCGCCGTTACCCCAAATCACGTACAGATGTCCGTCTTCAAACAGCATGCTGGCATCGTGGAACGCACGGTTGATCACTGAACGCTCCCAATTGCTCTTGGTGATATCCTTAGTCTTATAGATAAAGGTCTTACCCTGGTCATTGGCAATGAAAAGGGCATAATAGGTTCCGTTGACATAACGCAATGATGTAGCCCACTGACCCTTGCCGTAGGCGTTACGGCCGTTACGCAGGTTATATGTATCGTCATCGGCCAGATAATCGTATACATAGCTTATCAACTCCCAATGAACCAGATCCTTTGAGTGCATAATAGGTGCTCCGGGACAGAAATACATGGTTGTACTGACCATATAATAATCATCTCCTACGCGGATCCAGTCATTATCAGGGATATCTGTATAGGTAAGCGGGTTAACGCACTCAGTAGTCTTGTTTTGGGCAGTACAGCCTGTCCATGCTACAAAAAGCATGGACATCAGGGATGCAAGTATAACTTTAGTTTTCATACCACACTATTTATTGGTTTATTATTCAAAAGAGAGCCAGTCTACCTGGACATTTCCCTTTGATGCCATACGTACCTTAAGATGATGAACACCGGTAGCTGCACCCTTAACATCTGCAACAACCTCCGAGGCATCACTCTTGGGGCTGATCTTGACCTTAGAGATAACCTTATCATCCTGAAGGATCTCAAGAGTTCCTGTTGAAGGAGTAATGACCTTAACCTTGACTCTCTTGGGAGACTTTTCAAAATTGACAGTGTTATACTTTACCCATGAGCCCTGCTCATAGAATACGGTCTTCCAACCGGCGAAGTAGTTGTCTGTGTCAAGATAAGCAATTGAATCACCCTTCTGGCTGATCTCTGAATAACGGTCTATCTGGATCTCCTTGCTTGACTCTGTTATGCCGATACCGCGCAGTGAAGGCTTGACCAAACGGATGGAACCATCGGGCTCAAAGAAGATAGAGTCGGCGCATACTGAACGGTTCTTGTCGAAGGCAGGCGAAAAGTCATTGTGATGATAGAAAAGATAGGTCTGCCCCTTGAACTCGATAATTGAATGGTGATTGGTCCAGCACTTGTTTGCATGCTCCTCAAAGAAAACGCCCATGAACTTGTAGGGGCCAAAGATATTGTCGGCCATGCAATAAGCAAGAACTTCCTCCACATCACGGGCCCAGGGGAATGTCATATAATACTTTCCGTTATGCTTGAACAGATACGGACCCTCAACAAGTCCCTTGGTGGGAACCTCCTCAACGCGGTGACGGTCTGCGGGATCGGTTGATACGGATTTCCAGTCAGGATTCAGTTTGGTAATTGTAATGCCTGGCATTACAAGATAACCTGTACCGTCATCATCAACAAAGATACAGGGGTCGATACCGCCAACGCCATCCAGAGGTGTAGCCTCGGGGATATACGGTCCAAAAGGATTATGTGCAATAGCTATACCTACGCGGTTGCCACCCATTCCACGCCTGCCGTCTGCAGTTGGCTGGGGTTTGGCTCCTGCCGGCCAGAAGAAATAATAATCTCCGTTGTTCGGGTTCTGCTTACAATCCGGAGCCCACATAGAGTAACCTCTCTCATTTACCCATGGTGCTGTCCACTGGTCAACAATTACACCGTGGTCTTTCCAGTCTGTAAGATTGTCACTTGAGAACACATGATAGTCTGCCATGCAGAACCAGTCCTTACGGGCATACTCATCAGGAGCAGGAATGTCGTGTGACGGAAACACATATACGCGGTCACCAACTACAAGAGCTGACGGGTCTGCCGAAAACTGGTCTCGGATAATTGGGTTCTGTGCCTGTGAGGCAATACCGGCCATCATCAGAATGGCCGCTAAGGTTAATCTTGCTTTCATTTAGAAATATAAAAAGGTTAATAATCTGCACCATTTGGTAATCAAAGTATAAAGATACCCTCTTTTAGGCAAACTGCATAGCCACAAGGGCAAAAAAGTTATAAAACAAAAGAATCGGCGGATAAGCCTGAGCTTTCCGCCGATTCAGATAGATTATAGCTTACTGTTTACTTAACGAAAACCTTTGTAGCTACACCGTTCTCAACCTTGATATTGAGACCAGCCTTAGGAGCTGTCTGCTCAACACCGTTCAGGTTGTAGAACTTAGAAACCTTAGCAGCCTTGACAGGAGCAACAGTTGTCTTCAGTTCGATAGCAGCCTCAACGTCACCGATTGCGTTGTCGTAATCAAAGTCCTGAGCAGGACCGTTGAACTGGAGAGTAACGTTATCGAATGAGTTCCAGCCGTTGTTGCCGCAAGAAGGATTCAGTAACAGCTTAACACCTGTTGTAGTCTCGAAGGTGATGAAGTTGTTGGTAGGAGTAGTCTTATCTGTACCACCCTGACCTGCATCAGTGTAGAATACGGTGTCAGCAATTGCAATCAGAGTATCGTCAGCAATCTCATATACACCGAACCTACCGTCGTTAGCGCTGGGTGAGATACCGTAACCTGCACCGAGAGTATAGTTACCTGCCGGCAGAGCCTCGATATTCTGCTCCATGGTTACACCGGTATTCCAGTCAAGAACCAGATAAGCATTGCTTATGTTACCCTCGGTAGCAAGGCATTTACTGTCACCCCATGATTTACCACCGATGTAAGGATTACCCTTCTTCCATGTGAACTTCCAACCCGGGAAGTACTCAAGACCCAGAGGATAATTATTGGCATTAACGCCATCACTACCTATAACATTGCTGTTGGTAAGACCCTTAGAACCAAGCTGAGCTGAAGTCATTGTGGTGTACAGAGCATTGTTGGTGATGAATGCAGCTGAAACATCGAGAGTATCCTCTTCTGTGATAAGACCATCAGCAATAGCGGTATAGAGAGCCTGCTGAGCATACAGCATGTAGAAGCCTACCTTGTCATCAAGGAGAATGTCATACTGCTCAACCTCCTCGGGAACCTCAACGTCTGCATCCAGACCGCTGATGAGTTCTGCCAGAGCCTCAACCTGCATCTCATAGATCTTAACAGAAGTGAACTTACCCTTCAGAGCAGCATTTGCATTAGAGAACTGCTTGATAACATACTTCAGTGAGTCAATCTGTGAACCAACGGTATCATAGTCTATATAGAGCTCATAAGCATCGGCGATAGCCTTATACTCTGCCAAAGCAGCGTACTTGTCGGCATACTTGGTAAGCATATCATACGATGCGGCCTTGTTCTTGGTGAAGTTGGCCATCTCAGTACGATAGTCATTGAAGTTCTTGATCAACTTGTTCAGAGCGTCGGTTGACTTCTTGACTGAATCAAGTGAAAGAACTGTGTAGTCAACAGCTGAATAGCTTCTTGAACCGGCGATTGCTTCAGCATAGCTCAGAGTACCAGCCTCAAGCTTACCGTTCCAAGCGCGAACGATTCTGTCAACTGAATCCTTGGCAGCCTTCATCTTGTCAAGCTCTGCCATACGACCTGAGAAATCACTTACAGCCTTATCAAGGGCTTTCTTCTCGGCAGCCCACTCTGAAGGCTTGATGCTGGTGAATGTACCACCGATCTTATCCTTTTCAATCAGAGCCTTGAGGGCTTCCAGATCAGCACCGCCGTAGAGGCTGGGCTGTGCATCGGCAGCACCTACAACTGCGTTAGCGGCCTTGACTGACTTGTTAAGGTTGTTGGTAGGCTCGAACCAGAGTCCGTCAACAGCGTCGGTGATGGTGTAGTTACCAAGAGCTATACCACGCCATGTGTCACCTGAAGAATGAGTTATCTCCCACTCAATTACATAATTGCCGGTTGTCTCAACCTTGAACGGGAACTCAAATATATTGGTGTTGTCACCCCAGATCAGGTTAGCGTCATCATAACCGGCAGGATCGATAGACTTAGGCTCATCACCTGCGTAAGCTCTCGAATAATTGGTAGATGTGATCTTGCCAATCTCCATCTTGCCTGACAGAGTGTCAAGAGACTCATGAGTGTTAATCATAGCAGGAGCAGGATAAACCTTCACTGTAGTGACAGGTCTGGTTGTGCTACCCCAACCGTAAGCCGGGAAGCTCAGAACATAACTACCAGCTGTGAGAGTTTCAACTGTATAGAGGTTACCCTTTGTATTGAGGGCTCCACCTGACAGATAGAAGAAGCAGTCACCGAACTTGGGATCAGCATTCATCTTGTAAAGACCGAGAGATGTTCTCTTCTCTACGCCATCAGCATTTGTCCAATACTGGTTGCCGCCATCGCCCTTGAAGAAGCCCTCAGAAGCATACCAATAGTAGAGGCTTGACGGGATAGGACGTCTCCACAGACCGTCTTCTTCCTTAATGTTGATCTCACTTCTCCAGTCTGAGCTCTTTGAGTTAGGCTCAAAGCGAGTGTAAGGACCGAAGTGATAGTGGAATGTCAGAGGCTTAGCCTCGGGAGTACCGATACCCTTAAGCTGGATAAGAGTCAGTTCCTTATCACCTGTCAGAGGAGCACTGCCGGTACGGGTCAGGATAAGTCTTGAGTTCTCAGCATCCCAAGAGGGAGTAAGAAGCTCTTCGCCCAACTTGGCGATCAGCTTGGTTGAATTCAAACCAGCGTTATCGAAATCAATCTTTCTTGAGAACTTGATCCAGATGGTCTTGGTTTCAGAGGGAATACCAAATGAATTCTCTTCATACTCTGTCTCCTGTACTACTGGAGGAAGCTCCTTCATTGAGAACACACCTGCTACAGCGTACGGGTTCTTCTTACCTACCTCATTTGAGAAGTTAGGAACAATCTTTCCGGCGCGGATCCAAGCTGTATCCCAAGGTCTGGGGAATGTGCTGGTTGAGCTCTTGCCGTCACCTGTGTACTTAAGGCAAAGTTCGGGTTTGTCAACAGGGTTGTTGAATGATACGAGAACTGAATCGTAGCTGTCGAATGAGTAAGGCTCACCGCTTGAACCCTCGGCGGCAAACATGTACATGTAGCCGTCTCCGTGATACTCAGCTGATGCGATAGGAATTCTTGACCAACCGGTAGAATTCTTACCCCAAACAGTGAAATACTTAAGACCCTCGTTCTGAACCTCTACGGCATCAATCTTGTTCTGGGCATAAGCAGCCTTTGCAAGGTCACCGAGGTTGGTCTTGTAACCGAAGTCAACACGGATCTTGCTGCCTGAATACTCAACACCACCGATGGTTGACTTGGTCAAAGAGATGTTATCAACCTGGAACTGAGTATCATCTGAGCTGAATGACAGACGAACAAAGAACTTGTCGGGCTGTACGGTGTAGATAAGGTTGTGATCTGTGGGAACAGGCTCCTTTGAACCCTTTGTCCACTTCCAGTCGTCAACCCACCAGTAACCGTCGATGAATACGAAACTGTTGGCGATAGAGTCATTGGTATAGTAGGTCATGAATGTAACCTTCTCCCATTCACCGGTGAAAGGATCCGGATCATCAGATGTAGGCTCACCCCAACCGCGCTTCTCATAAGAATAAGTGGTCTTATACTTCATGTTGTTGGCGTCATCCTCAAGACCCATTGAGAAGGGCTTCTCGGCGTGGAAATAACCGCGCATAACATCGGCATACATACGGGGCAGTGCACCAGACTTAACCTTGGTAGCCTTAACGTAGAATGTAAGACGGTAAGAGGTGGTATCCTCAATAGGAAGACCACGTACAAAAAGGTTACGGCGATAGTTAGGTGAATAGGCATTTGAACCATTGTGGCAAGTATCAGAAATGTACTGGAATACATACTTACCACCCTTGTCAGCCTCACCGAACTGATCGAAAGCTTCCTTACGGGCCTGTGATTCATCGTTCAGGATAGTGTACTTATCCTTGGCATAGTTCTGAACCTCACTTGCGGCATCGGTTGTCAAAACACCGTTCTTGAGGATAAGAACAGAGTCAGTTCTGGTGATTGCGTTGTTCCAATCCCAGTCAGCCTTGTTTTCCCAGATTTTCGTGTTATTCTTGGTTCCGGTCTGGCTGTTGTTGTAGTACTGGAGTTCAGTAATACGGTCAACCTCCTTTTCTTTCCAAGCATCGAAGTCTGACTCAAAATCCTGGAAGAAGAGTTGCTCAGGATCCTGAGGGGTACGCTGAGGCTGTGCAAAAGCGGTTGCTCCAAAAAGGAGTAATCCGGCAAATAATAAGTCTCGTTTCTTCATAAAATGAAATTTAATTAATAAATAGGTTAAAAAAGAATTCTCTTAAATAATTGTTTAAATGGTTAATAATGTGGTTTTTAAATCCTTTAAACCTGTAGCTGCACACCAACTGTGCACAGCTGCAGGTATATTAATAAATCCTTTTTATCAAAACTCTTTCAGTACATTGTCTTATTTCTCGTCAGGGAGCACCAGGAACCAGTTCTTGTTCAATGACTTTCCGTCAGCACCAAGAAGCTTCTGGTAAAGGGCGTCATCCATTACTGAATAACGGTCCTGGGTCTCATCCAGAGTGGCATCCTCACGAACAGCTACACGCTTGGCAAGGAATTCATTCTCTGCAAAACCTCCATATCCGGGATGTCCCTCATCAGCTGCACGGTGCATAGCAATACGCATCATATCGCCAAAGCGGTAACCCTCAAAGCAGGTTTCAAGACCCATCTCATCAATCAGTGCCTCCTCAACCGCACGGATTGAGTCGGTCAGTGTAATGACTGCAGCCGTCGTGTCTACCGGGATACGGTAATTGGGATCATAACCGGCATCACCGCAACCGCGTGAATGGATACCGATTGTGTTACCAACGTTCATGACAGGTCCCCATGAAAATACCTCATACATTGCTTTTGCTGCGGTTGAACCTCCACCCAGGTTGGTGGTAGCCCAAGTAGCCGTAGCGCGAGTAAAATACTGAGTCGGGAAGGAGTACACTGAACTGATGTCAACGCCATCAATATTGCGTGCCCTCTCCATCTCATGGGTCAGCAGCCCCTGACTTCTCAAAGAATCAATGGACTCATTGCAAAGACCGGTCTTAAGTATGGCAAATGCCGTCTGAGGTAGTCCACACCTATTAAGTGCCTCTGCAAGCCTCAAATATACCACGTCTTTACGATATAACCAAACTTTTTCTGAATTAATTTTATTTAACGTTTGGGTCTCGGTTGAATACCTGCCAGTGTTGAGTTGTTCGATAGTAAGCTCCTTGGTTCTGTGGGTAAATACTTCATTCAATCTCAGATCTCCGCGATAAAGAATAACCTCTTCATCATCCTTATTCATATATTCAGCCCACTGACGGGGGTTAACACTTGAATAACGGCAGTGATAGCAGTAATCCTGACGTGTGCTCAATGCTGTTGCGCCACGTGAGTATGTCATCTGATACCAGTTGTAATTGTCATCGGTTGAGTTGAATATATTTGGAAGGTCACTGACTACACCACTGTACTCATCAGCTTCCATGGGAATATAGCACAGATAGTTACCATCAGAGAACAGATTGGTATATGAAGCGCTGAAACCGTTCACAGACAGGAAGTCATTTGATTTCCAAAGAATTCCGTTGGTTCCGGTAGGATAGGTCTTTCTACGGTTGGTAAGGAAACCATGATAGCAGAGAGCTGCATTTGCATAATCCTCAGCCCAAAGGTAGAGATCACCCATAATCAGTCTTACCGGGATAAACAACTCTGTTGACTTGTGTGATGAAGGAGTTGTTCCCGAACCTGTTGTCTCACCCTGAAGGTCACCATAATTAGGCAACTCATAATCCATATACTCATCCTTGAAGTCTGCCAGAAGTGTCAGGGCAAGTTCCTTGATGTTAAGCTTATTACCGCTTGCCAGTGAGACGTCACCGGTAATGGGTTTATCAAAGAAAGGAACCTCGCCATAGGCCTGGGCAAGCTGAAGGTAAGCCCATGCCCTATAGCACAACACAACTACATACTCTTTTCTGAATACGTACTCCTCATTTCTCTTGTAGTCCAGGTCTACGTTGTTGAGATAATAGTTACAGTTATTGATTATGGCATAATAATCAAGGGCCTGGTCATACTTGTTGGTCTTCTTGACATTCTGGAAATCAAAACTGTATATTTCACGCAGATCATCGGTAGCATGGTCGGTCAGTTCAACAAGATCGCCACGGACCTCGCCCAGTATAACACTACGGTCAGCTATCTTCTGCATCTGCTTGATAATGCCCAGAATTGAATATGTTGTATCGGTAGCCTCGTCAAGCTGATGCTGGCTATCAAACATAACGGTCTTAGAATCGACCTTGAGCATATCTTCGCAAGATATTACTCCTGCCGCAAATGAGGCGGCAACAGCAAATGTCAATATCGTTTTCAGTTTCATAATACCTTATTAATATTAAAGGTTAATCTTCAATCCTAATGAGAAATTGGCGGACTGCGGAACAAGACCGCGGTCTATACCACGCATAAGCACCTCGTTACCCGAAACGAATTCAGGATCTGAACCCAGATACTTGGTCATAGTGAACAGGTTGTTGGCTGAGCCCCAAACTGTAACACCCTGCAGATATGTGCTGTGGATAGGAATCTTATAACTGAGTGTAACGTTCTTCAGTTTGAGGTAAGAACCATCCTCAACCCAGCGGTCCGAGAAACGTGCATTCTGGTGGGGGTCACCGAATGTAGCGCGCGGAACATCAGTCTGCTGACCTTCAACAGTCCAGCGGTTGGTCATTGCCAGAGACTGGTTCATGAAACGTGAACCGCTCTCAAGCAACATACGCTGATAGTTGTAGATATCACCGCCTATTGAATATGCCATTGTTGCACTCAATGTAAAGTTCTTGACAGCCAGTTTAGTGTTTATACGGCCGTAGAAATCAGGATTGGGATCACCGATCTCAACCATATCCTGAGCATCGATTATCTTGTCACCGGTATGGTCTACGAACTTAACATCACCAGCCTCGAAGTATGTTTTGACGCCAGTATTGGAACGCATATAAAGCCCTGCTGCCTGAGCGGCCTCGGATGTCAGGAACAAACCATCGGTCTCATATCCGTAGAATACGCCCAGAGGCTTACCTACTTCGGTCCTGATTGTAGCTCCGTACATCTCTGTGTCATATCCGGCTATCGGGAGTTTTGTGATTTCATTCTTATAGTGACCGATTGATGCGCCCAACTCCCACTGTACCATAGGTGAGCTTATCAGCTTGGCATTGAAAGAAGCGTCAAATCCCTTATTTGAAAGAGAACCTCCGTTACTCCATGTCTGAGGCAGACCGGTTACGTAAGCAATCGAACCTACTGACAGCAGATTGTCTGTGGTTGAACTGAACATGTTGGCAGAGAGTGAGAGTCTGTTGTCCAACAGATTCATAACCAAACCTGCAGTCAGCTTGGATGTTGTTTCCCAGCGCAGTGAACCGTTACCGATATTAGCCATGGCAAGACCAGTCTTACCCAACACCTTGACAGGTGAGAAATAGGTCTTTGAAGCTGTAGCGTCATATCCGTCATTACCGGTCAGGTCATAACCTACATTGAACTTGAGGTAGTCTATGAAATCAACCTTGAACCAAGGCTCTGAGGTAGCCACCCATGCAGCTGAAACCGATGGGAAGAATCCCCATGGAACACCGAACATGTTGATTGCGCCCTCTGACTTCTCGCCGAAACGGGATGATGCAGCAAGACCTGCGCTTGCAGACAGATAATAACGCTCCTTGAAGTTATAGTCAGCCTGAGCCCACCATGTAAGGGACTTATCCTTTATTTCAACAGCATTTGTCTTGGGATACTTGAGTGATGTATCCATGTTAGGCTTCTTGTCATTACCTGAGTTGTAACCTGTCATGGATGTCTGGTACCTTGAGTTGTTCACATAGCGGAAACCACCCTGCAGATTGACAAAGTGTGACAGATGTCTCTTCTCATAAGTCAGATAGGTATTGCTCATGAATCCATCCTGCTTGGCGGCCATGGCAGCAGCCTTGTTGTTTACTATACCAATGCCCTCTATGCGGAAACTGGGAGTTCCGTTAAGTGGAACGTAATAGTTTTCGTCAGTATTGGCAAGTGTATATGAGAAGTGCTCATATAAATTCAGGTTACGCTTGATCTCCCATTTCGGAGTTACAGCAAGAGTAATGAAACGGCTTCCGTAGTAGTTCTTGTTGATACCTTCGCCGTTAACCAGTATAGCCAAGGGATTGGCCAGAGATACATCTGTCAGACCGGTGTCTTTCAGATAATCATCCTCTGATGCCAGATAGCTTGATATACGGCCTCTATAGTCATGGGCGTAAGGTGACAGGAACGGTGACTTGACAAGTGCAAGGAAACCGGGAGAGTTGATCATAGTATTGTCAATCTCATCGGGAGCACCGTCATCACGCATATCGCGGGTAACATCGCTGTATGATGCATCAAAACGCATGGTAAGCTTGTTGCCCAGTACGATATCTGAATTCAGACGAAGGCTGAAACGTGAGAAATCACTCTCTACCAATGTGGCATCACCTGTAACATATCCTACGGAGAGGCTGTAGTTGGCTACATCGTCACCACCCTGGACACTGATGTTGTAATTCTGTACAAAAGCATCCTGATAAGCTACGTCACTCCAGTCAGTATAGTTCTCATGATACCAATAGTAATAAGGATAACTGGTATCTGTATTGAGGAATGAGAAAGAGCTGCGACGGGCGCCTGTAGTACCCAACAGTTCTGAAGCGTATGAACGGTACTGGTTCTCATCCATCATAACCGGAAGCTTTGGCATGGTCTGATAGGTACCTGAGATGTTTACGTCAATCTTGGTGGCCATGGTCTTGATACGCTTGGTGTTGATAAGGATCACACCGTTGGCGCCCTTGGCTCCGTAGATTCCGAATCCGTTCTTGAGAACCTGAACTGATTCAATATCCTCAACCGGGATATTGGCCAGCAGATTGTTATGGAAACCGTCATGCATAGCTACATGCTCGTATCCCATATCAAGGATGATGCCGTCCAGCACTATCAGAGGCTGAGTATTGATGTTCAGTGAGTTGATACCGTCTATCTGCATCAGGGCACCT
>ONMR01000008.1:75392-141021 GCA_900318995.1 uncultured Prevotellaceae bacterium
TATCTGCATCAGGGCACCTACACCAAGCTGGCCTGAACGCATCACTGACAGGATATTACCCTGAAGTGACTGCTGTATCTGGCCGTCAATCAGGATATCGTTGCTCAGGTTGGATACCTCAGACTCGGCAACGGTTGATGCCGTTGTGCTGGCCTCATATATCTCTGAGAACGCATCACTGTACATTTTAACACTGATATCCTCAACACGGCCCTTCAGAGCGCATACTATTGTATTACACCCTTCCAGAGAAAATGTGAGAGATGACACATATTTCGGAACCTTGATTGAGAAAGAACCGTCAGCCTTGGTCATAGCCGAATGGCGGGCGATATTATACGCCTGAACCTTGACACCAGCCATTGGCAACCCTGATGAAGCTTCTGTTACCACACCGGTTACCTCAACCATGTCAGTATCGGTAGACTGTGCCGATACGGGGGCTGAAAGCAGGAACATCAGACAAGCCAGCCCCAAAGGTAATAACCTCTTTTTGAGAAATATAATCATATCTAATCAGTTTTATTATTCTACAACCGGTTCCAAAATAATTCCGTCAAGCCACAACTCGCTTGTGTAAATATCAACATTGTTGGTGTTGACTCTACTGGAAAGAGTTACGGAGAGCGGAGCTGTATTCATATCATAGGCACAGTAAGGAAGGTCAACTACACCAATTTCCAAAGTATCAACCTTGCTTGGATCATTGACTATATAATATTCCATAACCTGTGATACAGAATCCCTGCCACCACCATAGTCAAAGTAGTCCCATTCAATCCATGTTGAGTCAAGAATTGATTCACCGTTGAACTGAACGCTGGGGTGCAGACGTATAGGCTTGTTGTCCTCATCCTGATTCGGAAGTATTACAGCCTGTATCTTATACTTTCCCTTAAGGTTGCCCTGGATATTGAACCTTGCGTTCCAGGAGAGTTCGCCCGTTGAGTAAGAGATTCTCATTATCCTAACCGGACTCTTAAGTTCAACACCACCTATACTGTTTACAGTACGCTCATAGACGCTGAACAAAGAGTTCAGGTTACGGTAGTTCTCTGCCTCCAGTTTGATATTGCGCAGGAAAGTAAGAGTATCCTCAAACGGCCAATTGTCCGTAATGTATATCTTACCGTTACTGCACTCAATCGAATCCTTGCACTGGCCTTTTCCGAATATTCCGGTAACAGGATCAAACGGATGGCTGAAGATGTGATAAGGTTTCTGGTCCCTGCGGTTCTCGCCTGAATTGTAACGGGTTGAATAAACGGAATCAGGAAGATAGCGCTGTGCCTTTCTGTTCATGTTGAAAGTAAGGTCTGTAAGCATGGCGTTTCCTGCATAGAATTTCTGCAGGGAGTCATTATTCAGGCTTAACTCATTATAAACATAATATTGCTTGATTCTGTCAAACTGTGTCTGCCAAAGTTCAGGGCTGGGGAGAAGGAATGCATATGTACTGTCTTCCGAGTTGATATTGCCGAATCTCTTCAACAGCACACTGGATTCAATCATTACGGCATCAATCCAAATCTTCTCACCGTTTTCATCAATACCTGAAGCCACACTGCGGCTCTCATCAACCTCCTCAAGAGTATAGCTTGCATACCAGTCTCCCAAGATAGTCTTGTACTCTGGAGAGGTAGTGATATACTCGTAGATATTGGGAAGGTACTTGATATTGCCGTCAAGGCAATGCAGAATACCGTTCAGGCAACGGATGTTCTTGTCAGTTCCGTGATATGCCTGACCAGCTATTGATGTCGGGGTTGATACAACCGGCTTTCCGTTCATCATGAAGACCTTTGTAGTATCCAAACCGCCGATAGTGTGTTTGAAACGGGCGATATGGGTCTTGATGAACTGTTCACCTACCTCAAAGTTAAGGGCATCGTCCTTATTGGGATCTGTATATTTTGCCCAAACGGAATCCGGGATGGATGCATCTGACGGTGCCCATACTGTCAGGAACTGATCCTGATTCAGAAGTGACAGAAAACTCTGATAGCTGCCATCACTGTTCTCATAACGCTTTCCGTACTTGTCGCACATATCTGTAGTGGCAAGAGTCTTATAGAAGTTCTTATACCCTTCTATACCCTTAAGCGTCACATCTATCTTTTCAACCGGATAGTTGCTGTCATTCTTATAGCTGTAATGGTCATTCCATGTATCATTACATGAAGCTAAAACCATCAGGGATGCTGTCAAAAGAACGGCTTTTGCTGAAAATCCTGAAATATTTTTCATATCATTACATTTTTTGTTTTATAAACAGAGATTGGCATGCAATCAATGTGTTGCCAGCTTTACGTCCTCGTCATCCTTATAGACAGGATTCTGGCGAAGAACACCCTGACTGTTTTTCACTTCGTCCTTTGCCATCGGGAAATACATGGCATAAGGATCCTTGAGCCTGATCTTGACAGCACTGTAGACAGATGCTGAGAACTTATCAGAAAGGAATCTCAACATTCGGTTCTGGTTGCCGTCGCGGCGTGATATCCTGACAAGGTCAAACCAGCGCTTACCCTCAAACATAAGTTCGCGTCTGCGCTCCTGGAAAAGCAGATTCTCCATCATCGAAACTGAAGGATAATCCTCTTTTGAAAGAGTTTTGGGGTTGAACGGTTTGCTTACGCCTTCCTCAGCAATGTAACCTATGGCACGCTTGTTTACTGCGTCTATCAGGTCAAATGCCTTATTAAGATAGCCAGATACCTCGAAAGCCATTGCAAGGCTGTCTGCACCCGAAGGATGGATGCTCTTGGCTTTCATGATATTGGCCTCGGCCTCAAAGAGCAGGACCTCACTATAACGGTAGATAATCCAGTTGGGCTGACTGCTTGAGTTTCTCATTGTAGATTCGCTCAAATCAACACCCGAAGATGTACCTGTAATGGAAACACTTGAATAAGCATACTTGCAGATACCATATGAGGTACCGCGCTCAACTACGCTCTGGTGATAACGGGTATCATGCATCTGTACGAATACGCTGTTATCCTCACCGCGGACAGAGCCGATCTTGTCCAAAGCCTTGACATTACCGGTACTCTGGTTTTCGGCATTTGACGAGCTCTGATAGTAGCTGCTTACAAGACCGTTTGAAACCTTGTCATCATAGGGAAGTTCAAACAATGACTCGAAAGAGTTTCCTGTTCCGAAAATCTCATTGTATGAATTACCCAGAATTTCATTGTTGGGGATGTTTGAAATAAGAGGATAACCGTTGTATTCCTTTATGGTGTTATCCTTACCCTTCTTGATCTTAAGGTCTTCAAACTCTTTCTTTTTCTGGGTTGTTATCTCCTGACAAACGCTGATGCACTTGTCATAGTCACCCTCCTGTCCGCGCCACAGATACATATCGGCAAGCATTGCGCAGATTGCAGACTGTGTTATACGGGCTGTATTCTCAAGGTCTGAAGGATACTTTTTCATAGCATCATCCTTAACACTCTCCAGGTCGGCTATGATCTGGGTAAGAATGGTATCGAAATCGCTCTGAGGAACATAGAATTTCTTGTAACCACCCTCGTCGTCGATAGACGGCTCAGTAACATAGGGAACATCATGGAAAGCACGGATAAGATACCAGTAGCAGAGGCAGCGGAGCGCAACGGCTTCGGCCTCATTGGCCTTCAGTTCTATCCAAAGGTAGTTAGGATCCTTATCTGCTACGATGGGAGCAAAATGCAATACCGTATTGGCACGGTTAATCACATCATAAAACTTATTGTATTTACAATAATCGTTGGTGATAAGCAGGTTCTCACGGCATATCTGCTGGATAGCCTCGGGAGAACTGTTGCTCTCTGTCATATTATCGGAACGCATCTCACCCCAAATGACCATCCTGAGCAGGCAGTCTGATGTTTCCAGAGCGCTGTATGCACCCAGCAAAACACTCTCTACGTCAGATTTGTCAGTCCAGAAGTTTTCCAGAACTATATCATTAAGGGGCTCCAGTTCAAGGAAATCATTGCACGAAGTGGATGAAAGACCCACCAGTGCGGCTAATAATAACGATTTAATATTTTTCATCTTAGCATCCTTTTAAAGTTAGAACTGTACGTTTACGCCAAAAGTAACCCTTCTGGAACGCGGAGTACGACTGTTATCCGTTGCCACCTGACCACGTCCGGCACTGACCTCAGGATCCAGACCGGTATACTTGGTCCATGTTACCAGGTTATTCAGGTTGAAGTTAAAGCTCATGCTGCTCAAGTGAATCTTCTTTACGAACTTGGGATCAAGAGAATAACTGAATGAAGTCGAGTTCCAACGCAGGAATGAACCACTCTCTACGAAACGGTCTGAACCCAGGTCGTTGTAACCCCAATCATAAAGTGCACGGGGAACATCGGTTACATCACCTTCAACACGCCAGCGCCAGTTGATGGCTGCCATCACGTTACGCAGGGTACGGGGTGCTTCGGCCTCCAGACGGGAAGCGTTCACGATCTTGTTACCCCAACGGAAGTTGAAACTGTTGTTCCAAGACAGACGGCCCCATGACATACGCAGGCTGAAACCACCGTTGATCTTGGGGAGTGAGCTACCCAGATATACTATATCAAGCTCATCGATATTACCATCATGGTTGATATCCTCATAGGCAACATCACCACCGACGAAATAATACGGATTGCCGCTCAGCTTACCATAACCGTAGGCCATCTTCTTAGGCATACCCTTTGAGTTGGTTATGATATTGCCCTCAGCATCCTTTACTACAGGAGCATTGGGACCGCTTACGCCGGGAACCTCAACCTCACTGTAATCACTGTACTGGTAAACACCCTTGAACTTGAATCCGTACATTGAACCGTATGAATTCTTAAGGGCCACATATGACAGGTATGAGCTTGAACCGTGACTGGAGTAGTCATACTCTTTCTGCCAGCTCTTAAGGATTACATCATTCATCTCAAGCACCTGGTTGGTGTTATCACTGAAGTTGATGTTACCACCTACACTGAAGTCCTTACCCATCAACCTGGTTGAATAGATACGTCCGGCATTCAGAGAGAGATCCCAACCCTCGTTCATCATCTTACCGTCGTTAACAGCAGCAAGGCTTGTGAAACCTGATGATGAAGGAATAGGATATCCGCTGTTGATCAGCTTGTCCGAAACCTTGTGATAGAAGTTGATGTTTGCACTCAGCTTATCATCAAACATACCCAGGCTAAGACCGAAGTTCCACTGTGTCTGCTCCTCCCACTGGAAATCGCTAAGACGGATATTGGCGGGATAGATGACTGTGGTTCCCATATAACCGTTGGTTGATGAAGAGTAACGGCTGCGGAACATATCGTCTCCACCGGGAGCATTACCCTGGAAACCCCAGCTTACGTTGAAACCGGCCATTGTCAGCAAGCCGCTCTCACGGATACGGTCAAACCATTTTTCATCGGAGATGTTCCAGCGTGCCGAAGCGGCAGGGAATGTACCCCACTTCTTGGCGTTACCGGTTCTGGTTGTACCGTTAGAGGTAAGGGTGAAGGTGAATGAATACTTACTCTTATATGAGTAGTGCATCTGACCGGAGGCGTCGATACCGCGGCTGCGGCTGGCACTGGTGCTCATGCTGGTGATACGTCCATCCAGACCAGGTGACTTGAAGGGACCTGAAGGAAGGCCGCTCATACCCATATTCTGACCCTTACCGTTACTGTTTCTTACGGTTGCCCTGGCCATTACCATAATAGAATGGTTACGGTTCTTCAGATGGGGCTGGAGAGTAAGTGAGTGTGAAGTATTGATTGATGAGTTCTTGTTTGAACTTACAGTAGCCTGGTTGGCGCCACTGTCCTTCCAACCTGTTCTGGAAAGAGCCTGAGGAGTATAACCCTCACTACTGCTGTTGGAAACGCCAAAGTTAACTGAAGCATTGTAGGTAAGACGTGTCTTATCTGCCTCAAGACCCAACAGATTATATGTCAGACTGAAATCAGGGTTGACATTCAGGCTGATACTGTAGTTCTCCCTGAGTTCGGCCTCCTGCAGAGGATTGCTCTGGGTTGGCAGCTCATTTGATGTAGTGCTGGGCATCAGATAGTACTCACCTGTTGACTCACCGGTATACCTGTCCTGATAATAGATAGCCAGGTTAGGCATCATCTGAAGAGCTGAATTGACAGCGGTGTTACCGCTCCTGCGGTTATTTGAGTATGACAATGAGAAGTTGGTTGATACCCTGATACGCTCTGAAATATAGTAGTCAAAGTTTACGCGGGTTGTGAAACGGTTCATCTTCTGACCTATTACAGAACCTGTCTCATCGTCGAAGCCGGCCGATATACGGAAGCTTGCCTTGTCGCCACCACCGGATACTGATACGTTGTGTGACTGAGAAACACCTACCTTCTTTACTGCAGATACCCAGTCTGTATTGTCATTCCACATCTGTGCATCCGGGAAATCGTCCATTACGTAGTTGATCTCAGGAATATTCTGGGCACTGCCTCTGTCATCATCAAGATGCGGATTGAAGAGTGCCTCCTTTACGAACATGGTGTACTGGTCACCGGTCAGATACTTGTATCCTTCGGGCTGGAAGTTCAGGTTAAGTCTGTATGAGTAGTTGACACGGGTCTTACCACGCTGACCGCGCTTGGTCTTGATCTCCATAACGCCGTTGGCACCACGGATACCCCAAAGGGCTGTTGCTGCAGCATCCTTAAGGAATGATATTGTGGCGATATCCGAAGGGTTGATACTCAGCAGCTCAGCCAGACGGTCCTGATCGGCCTGCTCCTGCATACTCTGATTCAGGTACTGGTCCAATCCGTCAGCAAACTGGTTGGCGGTATTCTGGTCAATTGTCAGGATCTGACCGTCAATTACGATAAGCGGGTTACCATCACCTGTAAGTGTTGACTGACCACGCAGACGCATAGTTGAACGTGCGCCAAGGTCACCTGAGTCAAATACGATATCAAGGCTGGCTACCTGTCCGGCCAGGGCCTCATCGACTGTGGTAATACCCAGAGCCTCAAAGTCCTCCATGTTGATAGTCTGGATTACACGTGAATCCTCTTTTACAGGAATCTTAAGACCATCAGCCTCTGTCAAACGCTCTGCTACGATATCTACTGGAGGAAGGTCACCCTGCTCCTTCATCGTGATCTCAAAATAGAGCTTGTCAATAGGAATGACTACAGGGTCATAACCCACATAGGATATAGACAACTTATCCTTGGGATTCACCAGACGGAAAGAGAAGTTACCCTCCATATCGGTAATGGCATGTGCCACGATACGGTCAGCTTCATCTCTCTCAGTTACGTTAACCATCATCATCGGGCCTTCAGCATCAGCAATGACACCACTGATGACGTCGCCGGCCTTCTGTGCCTTAAGCAAACCGGGCAGAAAGACCAAATTCATGGCCAGAGCCCATTTCAATAATCCGTTATAATATTTCATTGTCATTATGTTTGCTGATTAGAAATTAAAGTCTCCACTGCACAACGGAGCGTCGATCAGATGAACAACAGCATTGGATGCTGCCTCAATGAAGAAGTCGGTAGCATATGTATCATCTTTCAATTCGTGACTTGAATCGAGCGGTCTGATTTCATACTCACGGCACATTATGTTGTAATAGGGTTTACCTGAAGGAGTAGGAGTATCGGTAACAACCCTTCTTACATTACCCTTCTGGTCTGTAAGTTCGATTGTCGATCCACCCTTTACCCACAGCTTTACAAACTGGCTGCCTTTAAGGTAAGCTGTCTCATACTTGGCCTTCTGAACCGGAACACCGGTCTCTTCATCTACACCGGCACTGAAGCTTGAGCCTACATATACCGAGTTGTCCTGTATGTGATACTTGACGAAGTTGATCAGCTGGTTTCTCTTCATATCCGAGAATGCCTTTGTAGGTGAATCGGCTGTCTTCTTTGCTTTAAGAGAAGCCAATATCACTTCCTTGTCTGTAATACCATAATACTCTTCTGAAATCTTCAGGATTGAATCTGCCAGGTCATTGAATACGAGACTGTCCTTATTGGGGTTACCTCTGTAAACCCTGTTAAGCTGAGTCTGGTAGTTCTTGAACTTGGTATCGATATCATTGAGTTCCGAAGAGAATACAAGTTTCTTGCTGTCAATCAAATCCTGAACCGCATCATTTTTGGGGATGTATACAGTATAATGATATGCACTGAATGTGGATACGGCTCTCTGGGAAGCAACCTCATGGCGGTTGACCTTGCTTGAGAATATCTGTGCCTCATTCATTACCCTGAAGAATGCCGCAAACTCAGGATATGTGACTGTATCTGATACAACATCATATACAGAGAGTCTTGACGGAAGCAGAGGACGGTCGATGATGTAGGTTCTACCATTACCGTCGGATTTTGATGTCTTCTTATTAAGGTCAACGCGTTCTATGATAGTTACAGGTCTCTGGACCTCATCGGGCTGACCCTCATTTTCAAGCTGCCATCCACCGGCAACCTCCATATCTGTGATGTCGCCGAATGTTGCGGAATTCTTGAACCTGATGGTTCCGCCTCCCTTGGTCTTGAAATATGAGTATTTCTTTCCGCCGATTGTAACCTGAGGAACCGAATCAGCCTCAACTTCACCTATTACAATATGGTAGTCCATAAGGTCAAGCAGACGGTTGCGGATATACTTGGTTGCGTTATCTTCGGTCGAAGAACCGTCATTGGCCCTCAAGGTCTCGCCTGTGGGAGTGAACTGACCTGTCGTATCGTTAAAGTTGTAGACATCGGCCATTACAGTCTCCTTTCCGCCGTATTTGCCATAGCTGAATGCCAAAGCCTTGATAGAGCCTAAAGGATCTGTTGTCTTGTACTTCTTGAGGTAGAATGATGCAGGATCAATCCACACCAGCTTGCCTTCGAATGTACCTACAGTATCAATTACAGGAACAAAGAAACTGTACTCGGCAACCGTTGAATTCAGATATGCCTTGTATGCCAGTTTCACATCCTTTACTGCCCAGTTGATAACCTTGAGCTTCTCGTTAACAAGTACAGGATATGATACAGACTTGTAAGCGGTAGGAGTATATACCTTATTAGTAAAATATATGGCACCGTTGCAGCACATTGCTACATCTGAGATTGTACGCTCTGCCTGGTCGCGTGTAGTCTTGTTGCCGAAGAACGGATCCTGAGCGTCATCAAGTACTGTTCCGAACTTACTGGGGATTGAAGATATCAGAGAGTTCTGCATGTTGTTGTTTACCAATTCAACGATAACTCCCAGAGGAATACCCTTCATATCCTTAATAACTTCTTCTGTAGAAAGGTCTGTACGGCCTTTCAGTTCCGGATCGCCGTATCTCTCTCTCAACTTTGCTCCTACGCCGTTCAACCACCAGTCCTTGAGAGGTCCGTCGGTAGGAACGAACATGACTGCAATATCCTCCTGCAGTGCTATAGCAGCTTCATTGCTGCTGGGAGGCAGAAGACTGTTCCATCCCGGATCAAACTTAAGGAGTTCATTTGTGCCGAGCAGAGTATTGCCCCAAACGTCTGTCTGGAAAGGAGAAGCATTGCCGCTGCCACCGTTACCCGAAGAAGGATTGGCACGCTGTGACAGATACTTCTTTACATATACGGAGTCATTGCTGGCGTCCATTGCATCCTTTACAGCCTGTGAAATCTTGGAATTGGGATTGGCAATCATTGACCTTATGTTCTGGTCTCTGTTGGTTCTTTCTCCCCTTACATATGTGGGAGCTGAGAAACGCTCTATGATTGCACTGTATATCTTGGTACTGTCATTGGTCTGAAGCTCTTCGGCCATATTGGGAAGAAGGTATACAACCTGTGACATGACATGGAGGAATCCGTTGAAGCACTTCTTGTTGGGCTTCTCGATTACCGCACCGTTCACACTTGCACTGGCAGGATCGTGAGCAGGCTTTGGATTACCGGGAAGGCTGTATCTTCCCAGACGGAACAGGAAATCATAGTCATCGTTGTCAAAACCGTGCATCTGCATGAACTTGGGAACGAAGAACACCAGAGGCCTGTTGGTTCCATCCTGCAGGAGTACGATACCCTTGTCTGACTTTTCACGCTGGTAAGCCCAGAAAGAGTTGTCAGGCATATCATCAGGCAATACTACCGGAATTGAATCCAGTGTCTGTGAAGCCGATACCCTGCGCATACAGTTACCCAGCAAAGGAGGATTCTGCTCACCACCGGGGCTGCTTGAAAGCATAGCCACCTGATAGACGTTGTTGAGCATTGAACCGTTCAGAATCATTTTTTTCTGAGCTTCGGTCAAGTCCTCATAGCTGCTGACACCCTTGAAGGGGCAGTTCTTGAAGAATTCCTCAAAAGCTTCATCGCTGGCTACAAAAAGAGTCTTACTACCTGTCTTGGCCAGAATCTCCTTTTGACCCAGGTCATCGATAAGCCTTACAAAGTACTTGAATGAATAGAACTTACCACTGTTGGTGGTGTCATTCTGATAAAAGCCTTTGTCCAGAGTCTCATAGATACTGGTTCCGAGCCATTCCGGCATCCTCTTGTCCAAATCAAAGTCCGGCCTACATGATGTAACACCGAATGATGTGGCCAGAAAAGCCAAGATTGCCCCAACTAACCCGAAACGGTTTTTTAGAGAATTAATCTTTTTCATTATAAAGCTTGTTAATTAATAATCCGTTAATCCTATATCATTCCTTGTCAATACCCTCGATAGTCTTGATATGGCCTTGGGCATCATACTCAAGTTCACATACCTTTAGGCTGCGGAGCCATGACTTGCCGCCCGAAGGCACACTGTCATGATGGAACAGATACCACTTGCCTTTATACTCAATTATTGAGTGATGGGTAGTCCAGCCAACTACAGGGGTCAGGATAACGCCCTGAAAAGTAAAGGGACCGTAAGGGTTGTCACCGGTTGCATAGCACAGCAGATGGCTGTCGCCGGTTGAATATGAGAAATAATACTTGCCATTGTATTTGTGCATCCATGAGGCCTCGAAGAAGCGGTGCGGATCATCGGCCTTGAGAGGATTGCCATTCCCGTCAACCACCAGGATGGGACGCGGAGCCTCTGCAAAATTCAGGCCGTCCTTGGTAAGGCGTACGCAACGGCTGGGAAGCGAATCCTCCTGACCCTCCGGCAGATACGGGGTCTCAAGATGGATATTGTCCTTGTAGCGCTGAAGCTGTCCGCCCCAGAGACCGCCGAAGTAAACATAAACCTCACCGTCGGCATCGTCACGGAAAGCGCACATATCAATGCTGTAGCTGCCTGCCACGGGAGCGGGATTGGGAATGAACGGGCCCTCCGGACGCTGAGCGATTGCAGTACCCCAATGGAACACGTCGTTGCGGTCCTTCATGGGGAAGTACATGATATAACGCTTCACTTTCTTGCTGAAGCCCATACCCTTTGACTGCTCCTCTGCATTTGTGGGAACCTCGATTTCATACTCCTGGACATCGCAATCCCAAAGCTGACGGCCAGCCCATGGAATATCTTCCAGACCTATGACCTTACCATGGTCAACAACCTCACCGTTCATGATGTCATCGGTGGAAAGGACGTGATAATCCTTCATGACATACTGGTCGCCGTTGTCATTCTCAACATTCTCGCATTCCCAGTCATGTGAAGGATAGATGTAAACCCTGCCGTTGAACACGTGTACAGAAGGGTCTGCCATGTAATCGGCGGGAAATAAATAACGCTTTTTCATAAGCTTAATTGGTTATATTATTTTTATTAATAATTCAAGTTAGCGGCCAAAGTTAACTATTTTTTTGCTTTCGTAATACTTTTGTTTCTATTTTTTTTAAGAAAACATAAAAAATAGGCTACAGGTATCTGGTTTTGAATTTTAGTGTATATCCGAAATGTTAAAACCAAAAAAAAGAGGCCGGTTTGACGGCCCCTTTTAAAAGTCTTAGTCCTCATCTTCGCAGACCGGAGTTCAGACATCACGAAAGTCAATTACTAACCAAATATGTGCATGAAAACTTACGGCGCAAAGATATGACACGTTTCCGGCATAGGGCGCCAGAAACGTGTCAATAACATTAAGATTTGTTCCGAACAGCGGAAAAATACTTAAAAAAGCTGTCGTACCCGGATTCGAACCAGGACAAACAGAACCAAAACCTGTTGTGCTACCATTACACCATACGACAATAGCCTTATAGCCTTAACGGGCTTGCAAAGATAGGGTTTTTCCCTTATTCGGCTATCAGAAGATAGTAGTTTTTCTTACCTCTCTGCAACACTATATAGCGATCATCCACAAGATCGGCTTCCGTGAAGACTCGTGAATGGTCATAAGTTTTCTCCTTGTTGACCGATACGCCGCCACCCTGCATCATCTTGCGGGCCTCGCTCTTGCTGAAGAATACGGGGCAGATGTCCGTCAGGAAATCTGAAGCCTTAACATCCTGCTTGAGGACTTCACGGCTGAAACGGAACTGGGGAACGCCCTCGAATACGGTCAGAAGCATTGACTCGTCTATGCTCTTGAGATCGTCGGTACCGGCGTTATTGCCAAAGAGTATCTCCGATGCCTCGGCTGCAGCCTTGTAGTCTGCCTCGGAATGTACCATGCAGGTTACGTCCTTGGCCAGGCGTTTCTGTACCAGACGCAGATGGGGAGCGGCATCATGCTCGGCAATCAGAGCCTCGCACTCCTCCTTGCCGATGTTTGTGAATATCCTGATGTACCGTTTGGCATCCTCATCGCTTACGTTGAGCCAGAACTGATAGAACTTGTAGGGTGATGTATACTCAGGGTTGAGCCATACATTACCGCCCTCGGTCTTTCCGAACTTGGTGCCGTCAGACTTGGTGATGAGAGGACAGGTCAGGGCAAAGCATTCGGTTCCGTTTATGCGGCGAATCAACTCTGCACCGGTAGTGATATTTCCCCACTGATCGGCACCGCCCATCTGAAGTTTACAGTTCTTGTGCTCGTTCAGGTAGAGGAAATCATATCCCTGAAGCAACTGGTATGTGAACTCTGTGAATGAGAGTCCGTCACGGGCCTCACCGTTCAGACGCTTCTTGACAGAGTCCTTGGCCATCATGTAATTGACGGTTATGTGCTTGCCAATATCACGGGAGAAATCCAGAAAAGTAACATCTTTCAACCAATCATAATTGTTTACAAGTTCAGCCCTGTTGGGAGCATCGCTGTCAAAATCAAGGAACTTGGCCAACTGTTTACGGATACACTCCACATTATGCTTGAGCGTCTCTTCATTCAGAAGGTTACGCTCCTGGGATTTGCCGCTGGGGTCACCTATCATTCCGGTGGCACCGCCAATTAGTGCCAACGGCTTGTGGCCGCAGCGCTGGAAATGGCGCAGGATCATAATACTGCACAGATGTCCGATATGAAGCGAATCGGCTGTGGGATCAAAACCTACGTAAGCTGTAACCTGTTCTTTGCTGAGCAATTCATCGGTACCGGGCATCATCTGGTGGATCATGCCTCTCCAGGTAAGTTCTTCAACAAAATTTGTCATTTTAATCAGTTTGTATTTTCATGAAAAGTCCGCAAATATACTATTCTTTGGTCAAAAACACAATACAGGCTTCTTTATTTTAGGGCAGCAGACTGACCGGAGAGGAGCATATCGCAGTTACCGAGGATTGTCCGGCGGATTGTTTCGGCCGAAGATGAACGGACCCTGGCTGCGTTTTCGATGACATCGCCTATGTGGCATTTACCGTCTGTTTCAAGAAAGAGTTCAGACTCCGGAATCTGTTTCAGGGTTTCGGGATTGCAATGCAGGCCCAGGGAGATGTGGAGATCCTGATGCAGGAGCTGCTCCATTTGACGTGGTGCACCACGGAATCCGTGAATCAGCCATTGCAATGTGGGCTTAAGTTCCCTGTGAAGTCTTATTACGCTATCAAAATCACGAACCACGTGAAGGATCATCGGTTTGCCGAATTTTTCGGACAATTCTACCTGGCGGACAAAGGCTTTCTCCTGTAATTGGCGGGGTGTCCCTCCCAGCGTGTCGAATCCGCACTCCCCAACCGCCCGAACCACGGGATTCGCAAGGAGAGCCTCCAACGGCCTCAACTGATCGTCAAAACGCTCGCTGACATCCCAGGGGTGCAGGCCTGCGCTAAACCAATGCCCATCCTCCTGAAGCAACGGCCCACAGCCTATGCAAACCAGTGCTGTTCCTGGCTCCTCGGGCAAAACATGAGTATGTATGTCAATAATTCCCAATTCCGGAGTCAAAATTTAAGGAACCGGGTCATAGCCAGAGCCTCCCCACGGATGACAGCGCAGGACACGCTTTACAGCAAGCCAGGTTCCCTTAAACGGGCCATGTTTCGTTATGTCTTGGATTGCGTACTCCGAGCAGGTTGGGGTAAAACGGCACGACGGCGGTGTCAGAGGTGAAATGAATTTGCGGTAAAACCGGATGGGAAGCATCAGCAACCACCCCAGCATTTTGGTAAAATATCCCAACAAAGTTCTCATTGTTCGGAAACCGCTGCAATCAATTTGCCAATAGCTGACTGAAGACGTTCCGAGAGCTTTGAAGAATCCCAAAGACGGGTGTCATTGAAGAGGAAGGCAAGAGCCATGCCCTGCCCTTTTAATGCGACGGCCTCCTTAAGAGGAGCCGATGATGTGCGGTAGAACTCCCTTATCTGACGTTTGATACGGTTGCGGTCCACTGCATGGTGGAAATTGCGCTTGGGTGCACTGATGAGCACCTGAATTCCGTTGATGTCATCGGCCAGAAGCCACACCAGACGCACCGGAAACACCGAGATCTGACGGTTTCCCTCTCTGAAGAGACGGTCTATCTGCGTGCTGCCGCACAGACGCTCCGGTTTACAGAATGTGTTTGGACCTGACATCGTTAAATAAAAGACGGGTTCCTCTTAAGGCACAGTGCCTCTGCGATGGGAACCCGTCTTATAGGATTTGTATTACTTCTTCTGGTTGGCTGCAAACCATGCATCAATGGCGGCCGACATTGAGGTTATACCGGGAACCGGTGCCTCTATGTCCAGACGCAGGCCTGCATCACGGATTGCCTTGGCTGTCGTTCCGCCAAAGCAGCCTATAATTTTTTCTCCCTGAACAAAATCGGGAGCATTCTGCTTAAGGGAATCTATTCCGGCGGGGCTGAAGAATACCAGCATATCAAAATCATCAAGCTCTCCGGACTTGAATTCATTGCTTACCGTACGGTACATTATAGCTTCTGTATGAGCTATATTGTTGGCATCAAGCAGATCCCTGAGCTCACCGGTGTGTACGTTTGACATCGGTATGAAATACTTCTCGGTCTTGTGCTTGAGAATGGGAGCCATCAGGCTGTCAACCTTTCCGGTATTTCCGAAAAATACCTTGCGCTTGCGGTACTGAACATATTTCTGAATATAGAGAGACACCGTCTCGGTAATGCAGAAATACTTCATATCCTCAGGAATGGTTATTCTCATTTCGGCACACAGCTGGAAGAAATGATCTACAGCATGGCGAGATGTGAATACCACAGCAGTGTGATCAAGGATATTGACATGTTGCTGTCTGAACTCTTTTGCTGTGAGCGGTTCAACGCGAATGAAGGGCTTGAACACAAACTCAACGCCATATTTCTCAGCTAAGTCAAAATAAGGGGACTTGCCCGTTGTGGGCTGCGGCTGTGAAATGAGAACCTTCTTAACTTTCAAGGCTGTAGGATTTAAATTTGACCAAATAAAATGTCCGATAACACGTATTCCAAATAGATAGGTGCTATTTCGAACGTACAAAGGTACAAAATAAATCCTGAATTTGAACTCTTATTCTTAAATAAGGTAGTTTTTATCTTGAAAAATCTTCCTGTAACTGCCAGAATTCGGATCAGGGATGCAAAAACGGGCAGTATTATGACAGGCAGGTCCAGGAATAGCACCAGCATGGAAACCATCAGGATGAACAGGCTGGACACAGAGACGGTCATGAGGAAAAAGCAGTTCCAACGGCCGGGTTTGAGAGTAATAACCTGCCTGTTGTAGAGGACTTTGTTGATAGAGGTGATGAGTAACAGCCTCACTGACAGACAGGCCAACGCAAACAGGGAATACCATAAAAAAGGCTGCATCATCGTCGGATCTCCGTCGGCTCCCGTGGCGGAATAGACGGAGAACGCTATGCCAATACTCATACAGGAGAGCACAAACACCAGAAGATAGCCGAGGGTTGAAAGCAACGGATAACTGACATCGCCGTCGGGATTCTTGAACCTGAACATCGAAGAGACCGATTCAAGGTAGGCGTACCTGTGGGGACCCATTATCAGCAGCATAATGAGCAACGTCAGTATAACCGAAGTCAGGAACCAGTCGCTGACCTGTAGGGTATCGCTTAAACCTAGAAGAGCAACAGGCATCACTTGTCTTTATTGATCTTGCTTGTCATATCGGTCCAGTCGGGAATTGAATCCACGAGAGAGAGAGCTTCTTCGGGAGTCATGGCTACAGACCATAACTTCCTGAATATCGGATTCATGAAATTACGTTCCGCAGTCCGGTCAAGCATCTGCAGCAGGGGATCGTAATAATGGTCAGTATTGAGAATGACGATTGGCTTGACAAACAGGCCGAGCATCTTCCATGTAATGATCTCGAACAACTCTTCGAATGTCCCCGTGCCGCCAGGAAGAGCCACAATGGCATCGGCCATCTGGGACATGATTTTCTTGCGTTCGTGCATACTGGGAGTTACTATTGTATCGGTGAGTCCCTCATGCAGCCAGCCGTTGTCGACCATAAACCTGGGTATGATGCCTATCACATCACCGCCCGCATCGAGCGCCCCTTCCTCGACAGCTGCCATAAGTCCGGTGCTACCCGCTCCGGTAACAAGTCTTTTACCGGATTTGGCAATAAGCCCTCCCAGACGGTAAGCCGCATCCCTGAATACCTGTTCGGCCTGGGCACTGGATGCTCCGTAAACCACTATTGTCTTCCTTTCCATACCAATCATCAATCAGTATCGGTAGTGTTCTGCCTTATAAGGGCCATCCACAGGTACTCCTATATAGTCAGCCTGTGCCTGGGTAAGTTTGGACAAATGGACTCCGATACGTTCCAGATGAAGGCGTGCCACCTCCTCGTCCAAGTGTTTGGGCAGACGGTATACATCAACCGGATACTGCTTGTTGAAGAGTTCTATCTGGGCAAGTGTCTGGTTGGTGAAGCTGTTGCTCATAACAAAGCTGGGATGACCTGTGGCACATCCCAGGTTGACCAGTCGTCCGTCTGCCAGAAGGATGATGCTGTGTCCGTCAGGGAAGAAGTAACGGTCTACCTGAGGCTTTACGTTCTGGCACTTGATACCGGGTATCTTCTTGAGTTTGTCTACCTGTATCTCGCTGTCAAAATGGCCTATGTTGCATACAATGGCCTGATCCGGCATAACCTTGAGGTGGTCTGTCGTGATAACGTCAATATTACCTGTGGTGGTTACGAATATGTTACCTTGGGGTGCGGCTTCATCCATGGTTACTACCTCAAAGCCTTCCATGGCAGCCTGCAGGGCGCAGATGGGGTCAATCTCCGTTACCAGTACACGTGCGCCGTAGGAGCGCATACTCTGGGCGCAGCCCTTGCCTACCTCACCGTAACCGGCCACTACACATACCTTACCTGCTATCATGACATCGGTGGCGCGCTTGATTCCGTCGGCCAAAGACTCGCGGCAGCCGTACAGGTTATCGAACTTGCTCTTGGTAACGGAGTCGTTCACATTGAATGCCGGGAACAGAAGTTCGCCGTTCTGCTGCATACGATACAGGCGGTGAACTCCCGTTGTTGTCTCCTCACTTACACCCTTTATATTCTTGGCCATGTCCTGCCAGTATGTATTTCCATTTACCTTGGCAACCTCCTTGAGCGCGGCCAGAAGTTCACGCTCATCGGCCGACTCGGCCTCGTAGTTCAGCGCATTGGGGTCTTTTTCTCCTTTTACTCCAAGATGTATCATGAGTGTGGCGTCACCACCGTCATCGACTATCATATTGGGACCTCCCTCGGGAAAGTTCATGGCCTGCAGAGTACACCACCAGTACTCCTGAGGGGTCTCTCCCTTCCATGCAAAAACGTTTGCACTGCCTGCGGCGGCAATGGCGGCGGCGGCATGGTCCTGTGTTGAGTATATGTTGCATGAGCACCAACGCACCATGGCTCCCAACTCGTGAAGTGTCTCTATGAGAACGGCTGTCTGAATTGTCATATGGAGTGAACCCATGATGCGGGCACCCTTAAGCGGTTTTGAATCACGGTACTTGTCACGGAGAGCCATCAGACCCGGCATCTCTTTCTCGGCCATCTCAATCTCCTTTCGGCCGAAATCAGCCAGTTTGATGTCTGCCACCTTGTACGGCAGGTTTGTATAAAGTTCGTTCATATTTAATGTTTTGTGGCGGCAAAGGTAATAAAAAAGAGGGGTTGGCTCGCTGAGTCAACCCCTCTTTTTCATTACCTAGCCTTACTTACGCAGACTGAGAGCCTTAACGATGGCGCGGTAGCGCTCAATGTCTCTCTCCTTGAGGTAGTTGAGCAGTCTCCTGCGCTTACCTACAAGCTGGGTCAGTGCCCTTTCAGTGCTATAATCCTTACGGTTCTCCTTAAGATGTTCCGTCAAATGGGAAATACGGTATGAGAACAAGGCTATCTGGGCTTCAGGTGAGCCAGTATCCGTGTTGGACTTTCCGTATTGTCCAAAGATCTCTTGTTTTTTCTCTTTGTCTAAATACATTTTCTTAAAAATAATGTGAAAACTCGTTTAGCGGGCGCAAAGATAGAGCTTCTTTTTAAACTGACAATGAAAAAATTGACAATTTTGCCGTAACTTTGCAGACCGAATAAGAAACACATCCTATATGAACATCCGAAATATAGCTATTATTGCCCACGTTGACCACGGAAAGACAACACTGGTTGACAAGATGATGCTGGCCGGGCATCTGTTCCGCGACAATCAGGCAAAAGGGGAGCTCATGCTCGACAACAATGACCTGGAGCGCGAACGCGGCATAACCATCCTGTCCAAAAACGTATCTATTACTTATAAGGATACCAAGATCAACATCATTGACACTCCGGGACACTCCGATTTCGGCGGTGAGGTGGAGCGTGTACTCAACATGGCCGACGGCTGTATACTTTTGGTAGATGCTTTTGAAGGCCCCATGCCTCAGACACGTTTCGTGTTGCAGAAGGCATTGCAGATAGGACTCAAACCCATAGTTGTAGTTAACAAGGTAGATAAGCCCAACTGCCGTCCCGAGGAGGTTTACGAGATGGTATTCGACCTGATGTTCGCACTTGACGCCACAGAGGACCAGCTGGATTTCCCGGTACTGTACGGATCGGCCAAGCAGAACTGGATGAGTACAGACTGGAAACAGCCCACCGACAACATACTGCCTCTGCTGGATGCCATCATAGAGCATATCCCCGCTCCCAAGCAGGAGGAGGGCACCCTGCAGATGCTTATCACATCACTTGACTACTCATCATATACCGGACGTATCGCAGTGGGCCGTGTAAACCGCGGCACCCTGAACGAGGGTATGACCTGCACGCTGGCTCACCGTGACGGCAGCAAGGAGAAGGTTAAGATCAAGGAACTCCATACATTTGAGGGAATGGGCCGCAAGCGTGTTCCCACAGTTGAGGCCGGTGATATATGCGCCATAGTAGGTCTTGACAAGTTTGAGATTGGTGATACCATCTGCGATGCAGAGAACCCTGATCCCCTGCCCCCTATCGCTATTGATGAGCCTACCATGAGTATGCTCTTCTCAATAAATGACTCACCTTTCTTTGGTAAGGAGGGTAAGTACGTTACATCACGTCACATTCAGGACCGTCTGAATCTGGAGCTTGACAAGAACCTGGCCCTGCGCGTGCGTCGCACCGAGGAGGACGGCAAGTGGATTGTATCGGGCCGTGGCGTGCTGCACCTTTCAATACTTATAGAGACCATGCGCCGTGAGGGCTACGAACTCCAGGTTGGTCAGCCTCAGGTAATCATGAAGGAGATAGACGGCCGCACCTGTGAGCCTATAGAGGAGCTCACCATCAGCGTCCCTGAGGAGTTTGCCAGCAAAATGATTGACCTGGCCACCAAGCGCAAGGGCGAGATGACATCGATGGACACCCAGGGTGACCGTGTGGTGATTGTTTTCGACATACCTTCACGCGGTATCATCGGCCTTAGGACCAACGTACTCACAGCATCTCAGGGTGAAGCCGTGATGGCACACCGTTTCAAGGAGTATCAGCCCTACAAGGGTGACATTGAGCGCCGCACCAACGGATCGATGGTTGCAATGGAGACCGGTACCGTATTCGCATACGCGCTCGATAAACTGCAGGACCGCGGCAAGTTCTTTGTAAACCCGCAGGAACAGGTGTATGCAGGTCAGGTGGTAGGTGAGCACGTACATGAGAAGGATCTGGTCATCAATGTGACCAAGAGCAAGCAGCTTACCAACATGCGTGCCAGCGGTGCCGATGAGAAGGCCCACATAGCACCTCCCGTAATATTCTCTCTTGAAGAAGCTTTGGAGTACATCAAGAACGATGAGTACGTTGAGGTTACTCCCAAGAGCATGCGTATGCGCAAAATCATACTTAACGAGCTGGAGCGTAAACGCGCGGCAAAATAACGGGATACAGCCGATGAAAACAAGGTTTTCTGCAATCATTGCGTCACTTTTACTGTTTCTTGCCGTATCATCATGCGGCAGGCAGAAAGGGATGTTCGTCCTGCAGGGAACCGTTCATGACGGTACAGATTCAATCCTGGTCGTAGGCTTGGACAACAGGTTTCCGTACGTTGATACTATTTCCTGCCGTGACGGGCTGTTCAAATGGTCTTTCCGTCCGGATACCGTGACTACTCTCATCCTGATCCTTCCTGATGGCCGTCAGTACCCGGTATTTGCAGAGAAGGATGTCCGTTCCGAGATTCTGATTCCTGAATACCCCGGTCTGTATACAATATCGGGAGGTCAGTACAATGACGCCTATAACGCTTTCTGTCTGGCATCGGCAAATGACAGTACAATGGAGCAGACCGCCGCAAGGATAGACTCTTTCATAACCAGGGATCCTTTTTCGGAGGTTACCCCTTTCCTCATATATGACAATATGGTACGCAGGTATCATGCCGGTGAGAAGGATATAACATCCCTTGTCAACCGCATGAGCGGTAACATGCAGGACGCCCCCTATCTGGTATCCCTGAAATCGGAATTTGAGAAGACTATGCCAACCAACGTATACCTGGATAACTATTCCATCAATGACTCCACCGGCTATTCCTATCGGCTGAGGGAGATGGGAGGATCCATAAACCATATGCTGGTATGCGTATGGGCATCCTGGATGGGCAGCAAAGGTCTTGAAACCAGAGATACCCTGCAGTATTTCCTGGACAAATACAGGGAAAGGAACCTGAATGCGATAGATATTTCCATAGACGTTGAACCCCAGCGCTGGAAAGAGTCCATACTGCCTGATACCGTAAGCTGGTCCTCTTACAATGACCCTAAGGGCTGGGAAAGCAGACTCATAACCAGTACAAAACTGCAGACTCTACCGGCATTCATCCTGCTAACGGGAACCAAGAGAATGGTGTTCAAGACGTCCGATCTTGATGAAATGGACAGAGAACTTGACAACGTCCTGCAAAAACCCAAGAATACGGCAAATAAAACCAGATAACAGATAAAAACAGATGGAAAACCTTAATTAACCTTGAAATAAGACACTACAAACCAATCTAATACAAATAATATCATGCTTATTAAAGTTTATGGTGCGGCTGTCCAGGGGATAGACGCATACATCGTGACCATTGAGGCGAGCACATCGCGCGGTATCAGGTTCTTTCTTGTCGGACTGCCCGACAGCGCAGTCAAGGAGAGCCATGAACGTATTGTTTCGGCTTTCCATGTGAACGGATACAAATTCCCTTCCAGCCAGATCATCATCAACATGGCTCCGGCCGATATCCGCAAGGAGGGTGCGGCATATGACCTGCCACTGGCCATAGTGATAATGGCATCCGTCGGCGATATATCGGCCGAACTGCTGGATGATTACGTTATTATGGGTGAAATGGGACTTGACGGCTCGCTGCAACCGGTAAAGGGAGCTCTCTCCATGGCTATCAAAGCCCGCGCCGAAGGATTCAAAGGTATAATACTGCCGTTTCAGAACGCTCCGGAAGCAGCTGTCATAGACAATCTGGAAGTATACGGAGCACATAACCTGCGTGAAGTGGTAGACCTGCTCAATCAGAGGAACGGACATATTGTTCCTGTGGAGAACATTTCCGGCTTTGACTGCAAAGACCAATTCTGTCAAGGTTTTGATTTTCAGGATGTCAAAGGTCAAAGCGGAGTCAAACGGGCACTCGAGGTAGCTGCCTGCGGGGGCCACAACCTGATTATGATAGGTCCGCCGGGAAGCGGAAAATCAATGATGGCCAGGGCGCTGCCTTCAATTCTGCCGCCGCTTACCAAGGATGAGAGCATCGAGACAACAAAGATACACTCTGTTGCCGGTTTTACCGGAAACGGAGCTGCGCTTATTACCCAAAGGCCGTTCCGTCACCCACATCACACCATCTCTAATGTGGCACTTACCGGAGGAGGAACAAACGCCCAGCCCGGAGAGATATCGCTTGCTCATAACGGTGTCCTTTTCCTGGATGAGCTGCCGGAATTCTCCCGATCTGCACTGGAGGTTCTGCGGCAACCGCTGGAAGACAGGACAATTGTTATATCACGTGCCAAATACCGGGTGGAATATCCGGCTTCATTCATGCTTGTGGCATCCATGAATCCCTGTCCATGCGGATATTACAACCACCCCACCAAGGAGTGCCACTGCTCTCCTACTACCATCGACCGTTATCTGGGCAAGGTTTCTGGACCGTTGATGGACCGTTTTGACCTGCAATGCGAGATTCTGCCGGTAGGTTTTGATGATATGTCATCAGAGCGTAAGGGTGAGACCAGCGCAGAGATAAGGGAGCGCGTCATAAGGGCAAGAGCTGTTCAAGCCGGCAGATTCCGCGATGAAAAGGGGGTTTATTGCAATGCTCAAATGGACTCCAGACTTCTGCACCGTTACGCCAATGCGGAACCTGCATCAATCCGGATGTTGGGTGAAGCCATGAACCGGCTTAACCTGTCGGCCCGAGCATATGACAGGATCCTGAAAGTGGCACGTACCATCGCCGATATGGACAATTCGGCCGTGATCTGTCCAAACCACATAGCCGAAGCCATCGGGTACCGGAGTCTGGATAGGGCATCTTGGGGCAAATAAGCAAAAAAGTACACGGAGAGGAATCATCCTATTGCGTTCTTTTTGTATCTTCGTAAATAATAAAAACAACCACTATGGGAGGAAGATCATACAAAGGAGGCGTCCGTCTCAACCGCAGAACCATGACGGACCTGGTTACTGAATGGTTCAGGGAGAATCAGGAGAGAACCGTCAGCGTAAAGAAACTATATGAAGAGCTCAAGCTCAAGACTCATCCTATGCGCAGCATGTGTCTGGACATAGTTCTGGATCTGGTTGAGGACGGTTTCCTCAAGGAAAAGGACGGTCAGTTCCAGCTTATGCAGAAAAGCAAGTTCCTGGAAGGAGTACTCCAGCGTCGTGTAGGAGGCAGGAACTACCTGGTCCCCGATGACGGCAGTGATCCTGTATCTGTGGCTGAGCGTAATACGTCTGGCGCCCTTAACGGAGACCGTGTCCGTGTAGTATTGTTTGCACGCAGGCCTCATGCCGGTCCCGAAGGTGAGGTCACTGAAATCATCAAACGGGCCAAGGATACCTTTGTGGGTACGCTTCAGGTCAAGGGTAAGTTCGCTTACCTTGTAACTCCCGACAAATCCGACAAGGATATTTTCATTCCCATAAGCAGTCTCAAGAAAGGACGGGACGGCGAGAAGGCGGTCGTAAAGGTTGTGGAATGGCCGGATACTCCCGACCGTAACCCCGTCGGAAAAGTGATAGACATTCTCGGCGCAGCCGGTGAGAACAACACTGAGATGCATGCGATACTGGCTGAATACGGACTCCCGTACAGCTATCCCGAGAACGTTGAAAAGGCCGCCGATGACATATCCTCGGAAATAACCGATGCAGCCATGGCCGGCCGTGAGGATTTCCGTGATGTTACAACCTTTACAATTGACCCTCACGATGCAAAAGACTTTGACGATGCCATCTCCATCCGCCCCATAAAAAAAGGACTTTGGGAGGTGGGAGTCCATATCGCCGATGTGAGCTATTATGTGCAGGAGGGCAGTATCATTGACAAGGAGGCTTTCAAACGCGCCACATCAATCTATCTGGTGGACCGAACCATCCCGATGCTTCCCGAAAAACTGTGCAATAACCTTTGCTCACTACGTCAGGATGAGGAAAAGCTTACCTATTCCGTTATACTGGAAATGACTGATGCGGCTGTAGTAAAACGTTCAAGGATAGCACGTACCGTGATACGCAGCAACCGCCGTTTTGCATATGAGGAGGTGCAGGCCATCATTGAACGGGAGCAGAAAGGCGGCAAGGAGCCACTTCCCGGCGATGAACTCAAGAATGAGATCATGACTTTGGACAGTCTGGCCAAGATACTGCGACAGAAACGGTTTGCCGACGGCGCACTAAGTTTCGACAGAGTGGAGGTGCGCTTTGACATAGATGAAAAAGGTCACCCTGTCAGTGTATTCTTCAAGGAGTCTAAGGATGCCAACCAACTGGTCGAGGAGTTTATGCTGCTGGCCAACCGTACCGTGGCAGAATTCATCGGTAACGTCAAGGGCGGAAACCCCAAGACATTCGTCTACCGCGTACATGACGAGCCGGATCCGGAACGTATGGAAAACCTTCAGAACTTTGTTGCCAAATTCGGTTACAAGCTCAAGTCCAACGGTGATCCCGTTGAGATGGCCAAGTCAATGAACAGGATGCTGGCCGAGGTCAAGGGCAAGAAGGAGCAGGAACTGATTGAAACCATATCCATCCGTTCCATGCAGAAGGCCTGCTATACCACAGAAAATATAGGACACTACGGTCTGGCTTTCAAGTACTACACACACTTTACATCGCCGATACGCCGTTACCCTGACCTGATGGTGCACCGTCTGCTTACACGCTACATTTCGGGCGGACGCAGCGTGAACCAGGCCAAATATGAGGAGTACTGCGAACACTGCTCAGCACGCGAGCAACTGGCCGAACAGGCTGAACGCGCCAGCATCAAGTACAAGCAGGTTGAATATATGGCTGACCGCATGGGACAGGTATTCGATGCCGTGATCAGCGGCGTTACAGAGTGGGGAATCTATGCTGAGATTATAGAGAACAAATGTGAGGGAATGATAGGAATACGTTCTCTGGGCGGCGATTATTTTGAGTTTGATGAAAAGAACTACTGCATCATAGGCCAGCGTACCCGCAAGCGCTACCGTCTGGGAGATCATGTCAAGATAAAGGTGGTGCGCTGCAACCTGGAAAAGAAACAGATGGATTATGAGCTGGTCTCGACTGAATTTTCGGAGCAGTGAGAGTAGAATCAAGCTCGCTTGAATTCTACCGAGTCGCGACAAAAATCATGGCACGAAGTGACATAAGAGTTAAAATGGAAAAGAAGACATTTATATATTTGTTATTGCTGATTTTATCAGCTTCCATAAATGCTCAGGACCGTACGCTAAGGATAAACTACACATTTTCCGGTAACAGTAAGGAGAGCCGGATTTATCTGGACGACCTGAATGTCATTGACGGTTGGGCAGGCAGGCGTGTCAACCTTAAGGATCTGTATCTTGAGGGAAACGGACAGATAATGATGACCGATGCCCGGACCGGTGACACACTCTACCGGAACTCATTTTCCACCCTGTTCCAGGAGTGGCAGAACACTGAGGAGGCAACTCAGGTGGACCGTAGTTTCGAAAATGTATTCCTGCTGCCAATGCCTGCCGATAAAGCGATTGTCGAGGTCAATCTGACAGACAATTACAACAAGGTTATCGCCTCACTCAGACATACCGTTGACCCGGAAGACATACTTATACGCCATATTGGCCTGAATCCGCCCGAATGGAAATATCTGCATCAAGGAGGCAGCCCTGAGAAATGCATTGATGTGGTTATAGTTCCGGAGGGTTATACCGCCGATGAAATGGAGGTTTTTTACAAGGACGCCGGTATAGCGGCAAACAGTCTGCTGTCACATGAGCCGTTCAGGACAATGCAGGACCGGTTCAACATCATTGCGGTTGAGCTTGAATCCAGAGACGGAACTGTGAGTGTCCCATTGCAGGGCCTCTGGACCGAGACAGCGCTGAGTTCACAATTCAGCACTTTCTACTCCGACCGTTACCTGACCACGCAACGTTTAAGGCAACTTCATGATAAACTGGCTGGGGTTCCATATGAGCACATAATAATCCTGGCCAATACCGATGTCTACGGCGGAGGCGGTATATTCAACTCCTACACTCTGACCACTGCCCACCATGCGCAGTTTGCCCCCGTCGTGGTTCATGAGTTCGGTCACAGCTTCGGGGGATTGGCAGATGAATACTTCTATGACGACCAGTATGAGCAGTACTACAACGCTCAGACTGAGCCTTGGGAGCCTAACCTGACAACACTGGTTGATTTCGGCAGCAAATGGAAGGACATGATTCCGGCCGATGTCAACCAGCCCACTCCAGTACCGGTCAATGACCCGCGCGACAGGATGGATGAGAAACAGCGCGAAGCCGTGTCCAAGCTACCGCCCGTTGGCCTATATGAGGGTGGCGGATATATGTCCAAGGGAGTGTGGCGCGGATCGTTTGACTGCCGTATGCACACCAACACCTATCCGGAGTTCTGCCCTGTGTGCCGACGTTCATTAGAACGGATTATTCGGTTCTACACCGAACCGCTTGTTCCCTTTGTAAAAAAATGATACTTTTGCATATTCTGAGATCAACGCTATGATAATTAGAAGCAAAGCACCATTGCGTTTAGGTTTTGCGGGCGGCGGAAGTGACGTATCGCCTTACAGCGACCTGTACGGCGGTCTGATACTGAATGCCACCATAAATCTGTACGCATACTGCACCATCGAGGAGACCGATGACGATACGGTTACACTGACTGCTACTGACCTGGGCCAGAGCAAATCCTATACCCTATCAGACTCTCTGCCTATTGACGGAGTGCTGGACCTGCACAAGGGAGTGTTCAACCGTGTGGTAAAGGATTTCGGAATCAGGCCAAAGGCTTGCCGCATTACAACCTACTCGGATGCTCCTGCTGGTAGCGGACTTGGTTCATCGTCCACTATGGTAGTGTGCATACTTAAGGCTTTTGTGGAGTGGTTCAACCTGCCTATGGGAGATTATGAGATTGCGCGTCTGGCTTATCAGATTGAACGCGTGGACCTGGCCCTGAGCGGAGGCAAGCAGGATCAGTACGCCGCAGCTTTCGGCGGATTCAACTACATGGAGTTCCTCACGGACGGCAACGTTATAGTAAACCCGCTGCGTGTCAAGCGTTGGATAGTGGATGAGCTGGAATCATCGATAGTACTCTATTATACAGGGGCGTCGCGTTCATCGGCCGCAATCATTGAGGAACAGCAGAAAAACACCAGCAAAGGCAATACTCAGGCTGTCGAGGCAATGCACCGAATACGACAGAGTGCAATTGATATGAAGAGAGCCCTGTTGGAGGGCAATATGAAAGAGTTTGCCCATATTCTGGGACAGGCCTGGGAGGATAAGAAAAAGATGGCCACTGCAATAAGCAACCCCATGATCCAGGAGGCTTTTGATGTGGCCACTGCCGCTGGAGCCATAGCCGGAAAGGTTAGCGGTGCCGGTGGCGGCGGATTCATAATATTCATGACTGACCCTGCCAAACGCAGGTTGGTTATCAATGCGCTGAATGATATGCCCGGCAGGATTGTGGGCTTCCAGTTCAGTGAAGGAGGAACACATGGTTGGAAAATTTACGATTAAAGTGATATGCGAAGCATTAAGGAGGAAATATCCCAATCCATTGCGACCAAACAGGCCATTCTGGAGAGTCCGCAACTGATAGCTCAGATAGAGGAAGCCGCCCGGATCATGACCGATGCCTATCGCAACGGACACAGTGCCCTGCTGGCAGGAAACGGGGGTTCGGCTGCCGATGCACAGCACCTGGCAGGTGAACTGGTGAATCAGTTCTATTTTGCACGTCCCGGCATTCCGGCACATTCTCTGAGTACAGACACATCGGTAATGACCGCCATCGGCAACGACATAGGATATAAGTATCTCTTCTCACGTCAGATTGAGGCACAAGGTACAAAAGGGGACGTTTTCATCGGTATTTCGACGTCAGGTAATTCGGAGAACATCATTGAGGCCCTTAAGGCCTGCCGTGCCAAAGGCATCACCTCAATCGGTCTCACCGGCAGCAAGCCCTGCCTGATGGATGAACTGGCAGACCTTTGCATAAAGGTTCCGTCAGACATAACACCCCGTATCCAGGAGTCACATATACTTATAGGTCATATCATCTGCGCAATCGTTGAGCAGAATCTTTTTGGTTAGTGGATTATGTTTGATGCGGTTATCCTGGCCGGAGGTTTGGGTACACGCCTGCGCAGCGTGGTTAGCGATGTCCCGAAATGTATGGCTCCCGTAGCAGGACGTCCGTTTCTGGAGTGGATCCTGGCCTGGATTGAACCGTTCCGTCCCAACAAGATAGTACTGTCACTGGGATATCTCTCAGAAGTGGTGACCGGTTGGCTGCAGACTTCGATGAAAGACTACTCCATACCTATAGAATGGGTTGTTGAAGAGACTCCGTTAGGTACAGGCGGCGGCATAAAGCTGGCCATGACAAAGGTTACTGCTCCGCAATGCGTCATATTGAACGGTGATACGTTCTTTGACGTTGACCTGAATGCCCTATGCTCAAAGCGGATGAGTGATGCCACGGCTATTACCATAGCGCTCAAGCCTATGGAGCACTTTGAAAGATACGGATCGGTAACGCTCGCCAAAGACGGACACATACTTTCGTTCAATGAAAAACGCTACTGTGACAAAGGCCTTATCAACGGCGGTATATACTGTCTGGACTGCAATGCCGGCCTGGTGTCCGGCAAGGAGGGCAGGTTCTCTTTTGAGAAAGATGTCCTGGAGCCCCAATCGGCTTTGGGAAACCTGTCAGGATATGTATCCGACGGCAGTTTCATAGATATCGGAATACCACAGGACTACGCATCTGCCCAGACATTCCTTCCGGCAAACATAAAGATATGATCATTCCTGAATCAATCCTGCAAGAATGCGACACCCTGTTCCTGGACCGTGACGGGGTAATAAACGTATGGCTTCCCGGTGACTACGTCAAGCGTTGGGAGGAATTCCGTTTCAATGAAGGATTTATCGGTTTCATCGGCAGATACTCGGGGTCATTCAAACATATATTCATAGTTACCAACCAACGTGGTGTAGGTAGGGGACTGATGACACGGCAACAGCTGGATGACATCCATTCACGTATGCTTGATGAGATAACACGGGCCGGTGGAAGGATTGACCGTATCTACCTGTGTACATCGGCCGATGACAGTGACCCCATGCGCAAACCCAATACAGGAATGGCCCTATTGGCCATGAAAGAGTTTCCTGACATAAGTATGGAGCGCTCGGTCATGATAGGTGACCAGCCGTCGGACCAGCAGTTTGCCCAAAACTGCGGCATGCGGTTCCTGCTCTGGCAATAGCCCTACTCTGCCGCTTTCCTTACTGACCTGGTCATGTTTGACCATGCATACTGTTTCTTTTCGGCAAGTATACCCTCGGTAAACTCATTCTGGCGGTTGTTACTGAAGAAATCAACCAGCGCATCGGCTATGGCGTGTTCATCGGGACGAACCACATAACCTACCCTGCCGTCAGGTACAATCTCTGCCAGACCTCCCACATCGGTCACCAGCATCGGTTTCTCAAAATGGTAGGCTATCTGCGTGACACCGCTCTGTGTGGCCGATTTATATGGCTGCACTACGATATCGGCTGCACCGAAGCAGTAACGGACCTCACTGTCAGGAACAAAATCGCTCTTCCATACTACCATACCTTCCAGTCCAAGCTGTTTCTCCATCTCAAGGTATTTCTCCGAGCCGCTGTAGAATTCGCCTGCCACGATAAGCCGTACGTTCATCTTCCGGAAACGGCTGTCTGCATATGCCTTCAGCAGCAGGTCCAGGCCTTTATAGTCACGTATAAGACCAAAGAACAGCATATAACGCTGTCCGGGATCCAACCCCAGGAACTCAAGTGCCTCATCACGGAATGCCTTGGGACCGAAATTGTCATACAGGGGATGACGGCAGAAAACCCTTGGCTTAACGGTATCAAACCGGTTCAGGTCCTCAAGCACTGATTCGGACATTGCCACGAATCCGTCAACCGAACGGCTGAAATATCGGCTGAGCAACCTGTCGCCCGGGCGGTGCTCATGCGGTATTATGTTGTCCAGGATGGAGACTACCCTGGTCCTGCCTCCGCGTTTGACAATACGTGCCACCCTACCCAGACACGGAGCCATGAACGGCAGCCAGAACTTGATGATGAGGATATCGGGCTGCAACGCCCTTATGGCACGTCCGGTCTTCTGCCAGCTGAAAGGATTGACAGAGTTAAGGCTGCGCACTATCCTGAGATCCTGAGGGGAGGGCTCAGTGGAATACTGGGTCTTGCCGGGAAATAAGAATGAAGGATACTGTAAGGTGAACGTATATATGCTCACCTCATCGCCCTCAGCTGCGAATTCCCGTGCCATGCGCTCATTGTAGACCGCCAGGCCGCCACGATACGGCCACGCTGTTCCAAGTATGACAATCTTCATGTTCCTGAATTGATCATTGATAACACAAAAGTAACAAAAAGTGTCTCAAATTATGGGAATGGGGATAAAAATAGTACTTTCGCGATTCGGAAACATTTTTTTGCTATGGATAAGAACAAGTTGTTGAAATACCTGCCATATGCGGCAGCTGTAGTAATATTCACCGTTCTGGCATGTGTGTACTGCGCTCCGGTATTCCAGGGTAAAGAATTATACGCAGGAGATAACATTCGGTTCAAGGAGGCGGTTCATGAGTCTGCAAAGTTTCATGAGGAAACCGGTGACTACACATGGTGGACAGGCTCAATGTTTGCGGGAATGCCGAATTACCAGGTTGGCGGCGGATACTACAAGTCCAACAATCTGATGAAGCCTATACTGAAATTACTTCACCCGTCACACAACACCAGGTTGCCGATGGTCCTGATGCTTTATTTCTGCTGTTTCTTTATCCTGTTCAGGTCAACAGGGGTAGAAAAATGGTTATCTATCGTAGGTGCGTTGGCTGCGGGATTTTCATCATATTACTTTATAATCGAGCCGGCCGGTCATCATACCAAAGCCTGGTCAATCGCCCTCATGTCCGTTGTCATAGCAGGATTCATATATATTTTCAAACACAAAAGATACGGTTTGGGAGCATCCCTGACTATGATATTCACTGCCGCAGGATTCTCCCCTCACCCCCAGATGGCTTATTATGAGTTTATGCTCATCGGCATTCTATTTCTGGCTGAACTGTTTATACATATCAGGGAAAAACGTTACAAGGACCTGGTATTGGGCACCGCAGTATTCGCATTATCGGTAGGTATAGGATTCGGAACCGGATGCTCCAATATCTTTACCAACAGTGAGTATGTCAAGGAAACCATGCGCGGAGGCCATTCCGACCTGAATTCGGACGAAACCGCCAAGGCATCAAAAGGACTGAGCCTTGAATACGCCACCGCATGGAGTTACGGAATAGACGAGTCTCTTACATTCCTTATTCCCGGTTACATGGGCAATGCATCAGGTTATGATGTAGGAACTGATTCGGAACTCTACCGCCGCCTTACAGCCAAAGGCGTGTCAAAGTCCGATGCCAGGAATTTCTGCCAATATGCCCCTACTTACTGGGGTGAACAGCCTTTCACATCCGGACCCGTTTATGCCGGTGCAGCTGTCTGTTTCCTATTCATTCTGGGACTGTTGCTTGTAAAAGGTCCATATAAATGGGCTCTGCTTGCAGCGACACTGTTTTCATTCATGCTTTCATGGGGAAAGAACTTTATGTGGCTTACAGAACTGTTCTATAACTGGTTCCCTCTGTACAACAAGTTCCGTTCCGTCTCATCCATTCTGATTGTGGCCGAAATAACCGTTCCGCTTTTGGGATTCCTGGCTGTTAAAGAGATAATGGACGGTAAGACAGAAAAGAAAGAAATCAACCGCAGCATCTACATTGCAGCCGGCATAACAGGAGGTATTTGCCTTATCCTGGCTTTGTTCGGAGGCTCTATGTTCTCATTCATATCATCCAATGACAAGTCAATCCAGGACTGGGTACTTCCAGCTATTGTGGCACAGCGCGCATCAATATTAAGGAGCGACTCTTTCCGCTCATTCGTTTTCATCGCTCTGGCAGCCGGAACCATATGGCTGTTTGCCAATGATAAACTTAAGAAAGAGTGGATGACAGCGGTTCTGGGAGTTCTTATAGTTGCCGACATGTGGCCTGTCGACAAGCGCTTTTTCAATGACAGCAACTTCATTCAGCACAATCAGATCAGCAATACCTTTACCACACTGCCGTATGAGAAAGCCATTATGGCAGACAAGGATCCTCATTTCAGGGTCCTCAATCTGGCCACAAGCACATTCAATGACTCCCGTACATCATATAACCTTAAGTCATTGGGAGGCTACAGCGCCGCCAAACTGCGTCGCTATCAGGATATCATTGATGTCTATCTGTCAAAAGTCAACATCGGCGTAATAAGCATGCTCAACGGAAAGTATATCATAACCTCAGGTGAAGACGGAAATGCCACGCCTATGCGTAATCCGGCTGCCCTGGGCAACGCATGGTACGTCAAATCCCTGATAGTAGCATCCACTCCGAAAGAAGAGTGTGACGCGTTGGGTACTGCCGATCTGGCCAATACCATAATAGTAGGTGATGATTACAGGAAATATGTGGATAACTTCAAACCGGCCGGTGAGGGCAGTTCCATCAAACTGACCAGCTATGCTCCCGACGTACTGACGTACCAGTCCGTCTCGCCTGCCGATGGGACGGTGGTATTCTCCGAGATATTCTACCCTTATGGATGGAAGGCTTACATTGACGGAAAACCGGCTGAGATATTCCGTGCCAATTATCTGTTACGCGCAATGAACATACCCGCCGGCAAACACGACATACGCATGGAGTTCCGTCCTGACAGCGTCAGAAAGGGAAATACAGTTGCAAGTATCTTTATCGTGATTATGTATGCTATCATCCTGGGGTTGATAGCAGAAACTCTAATAAGGCGAGGTCGTCAGCGTAAGTCAGCTTGACATTACGTTCATTTCCGCGTACAATTCCTACCTTGACGTCAGGTAAGTAACGCAGAACTGTTCCGCAGTCATCGGTAGCGGTGAACTGCGGATCTTTTAATGCTATCCCGTACGCTTGAGCAATTGTCTTCTGGCGAAAGCCCTGAGGGGTCTGCATCTGCCACAACAGGCTTCGATCCCGGATTGACTCCATGCGGGTTCCGTCTTTGTCACACTGGACTATCGTATCGACCGCAGGTATAGCCACATCGACCGCATCATATGTTTCCATGGCTTTCAGGGTGTCAGTTATGATTTCTGCCGATACCAGCGGACGTGCGGCATCATGGAACAGCATGACAGTCTCAGGCTTGTCGGCGTAATGGCGCACGGCAGCCAGACTGGAGTCAAAACGCTCCTTTCCACCGGGCAATACGGAAATAACCTTAGTCCAGTTATTTGCTTTGACAAGGCTCTGGACCCTATCGATGAATTCTGTTGCTGTTACTATTACCACCTGGTCTATACCCGGGTGGTCATGAAAAGTCTGCACGGAATGTTCCAAAACAGTCTTTCCACCCAAATGCAGGAACTGCTTAGGGGTGGAAAGGCCGGTTCTTGAACCGGAGCCTGCGGCAAGTATGACAGCTACAGTCTCCATATTATATTTTCAGCAAACCTCGCTGCCTGGCTTTACAGGGCGCTGAACGGTAGTTACGCTCAGTGTGCCTTCGTTATCCAGTGCGCTCAGTATCATACCCTGGCTCTCGCGGCCCATGATCTTGCGCGGTGCCAGGTTGGCTATGAAGCAAACCTGCTTGCCTACCAGATCCTCGGGGTTATAATGCTGTGCTATACCTGACAGGATGGTGCGGCCGCCCAGACCGTCATCGATCCGGAACTGGAGCAGCTTGTCCGATTTGGGCACCTTTACGCACTCTAGCACTGTGCCTACGCGTATATCCAGTTTCTCAAATTCAGGGAACTGTATGTTCTCCTTTACGGGTTTGGCCGGCATCGCTGCTGCGGCAGCTTTCTCATTCTCCTCCTTGCGCTTGAGCAGTTTCTGGATCTGGGCCTCTATTGCATCATCCTCAATCTTCTCAAACAGAAGCTCCGGCTTACCCAGCTTGTGGCCGGCGGGAAGCAGGTCAATGGCACCAAGACGGTCCCACTGTGCACCCTCCAGACCAATCATGCCACGCAGTTTCTCGCTTGAGAAAGGCAGGAACGGCTCGAATGCTATTGCCAGGTTGGCTACCAGCTGGAGTGAAATGTTAAGGATGGTCTCAACGCGTTTCATATCGGTCTTGGCCAGTTTCCAGGGCTCGGTATCGGCCAGGTACTTGTTACCTATGCGGGCCAGGTTCATGGCCTCCTTCTGAGCCTCACGGAACTTGAAGTTCTCAAGCAGGGACTCAAGCTGCTGCTTGACATCGGCAAACTCCTTAAGTGTGTCGCGGTCATAGTCAGTCAGTTCGCCGCAGGGAGGAACCACACCGTCAAAATACTTCTGTGTCAGAACCAGGGCACGGTTAACGAAATTTCCGTATATGGCTACCAGCTCGTTGTTGTTGCGGGCCTGGAAATCCTTCCATGTAAAGTTGTTGTCCTTGGTCTCAGGGGCGTTGGCGGTTAGCACGTAACGCATTACATCGGCCTTGCCGGGGAAATCCTCCAGATACTCGTGTACCCATACGGCCCAGTTGCGTGAGGTGGATATCTTGTCATCCTCCAGGTTCAGGAACTCGTTGCTGGGGACGTTGTCGGGCAGAATGAATGAGCCCTCGGCCTTAAGCATTGAGGGGAACACGATGCAGTGGAACACGATGTTGTCCTTACCGATAAAATGGATAAGGCGTGTATCGGGATCCTTCCACCAAGTCTCCCAGCTGCCGCGCTCGGGGTGTGCGTCGCAATACTCCTTGGTGTTGCTGATGTAACCAATGGGGGCATCGAACCATACGTAGAGCACCTTGCCCTCGGCTCCTTCAACCGGAACGGGAATACCCCAGTCCAGGTCACGGCTCACGGCACGGGGCTGCAGACCCATGTCAAGCCAGCTCTTGCACTGGCCGTATACGTTGGGACGCCACTCCTTATGCTCCTGAAGTATCCACTTCTCAAGCCACTCCTGATACTGCTCCAAAGGCAGATACCAGTGTGTGGTCTCCTTCATGACGGGTTTGCTGCCGCTAACGGTGCTTACCGGGTTGATGAGCTCGGTGGGAGAGAGGGATGTGCCGCACTTCTCACACTGGTCGCCGTATGCATGGTCGTAGTGGCAGTGGGGGCACTCTCCGGTAATATATCGGTCGGCCAGGAACATGTGGGCCTCCTCATCGTAATACTGCTCACTGGTCTTTTGGATGAACTTGCCGGTATCATACAGCTTGCGGAAAAAGTCCGATGCCACCTTATGATGAGTGGGGGAGCTGGTACGTCCGTAGATATCATACGATATACCCATACCCTTGAAGGTATCCTTCATCTGATAGTGATAGCGGTCAATGATCTCCTTGGGGGTAACGCCCTCTTTCTTGGCGCGGATGGTGATGGGCACTCCGTGCTCGTCGCTGCCTCCTATGAACATCACGTCCACCTTCTTCAGGCGTTGGTAACGGACATAAATATCGGCCGGAACGTATGCGCCGGCCAGGTGTCCGATATGGAGCGGGCCGTTGGCGTAGGGCAGGGCCGATGTAACCAGAATCCTCTTGTAATCTTTCATACTGTGTATTAAGTTTCTAAGTTTGCGTTTCAGTCCGCAAAGGTAATAAAAATGAAACAAAGGGGACTTTCCCCCTTGCTTCATTTTAGGTAATCCTCAGCCTTGAGTTCCAGCAGACGCATCTTTCGCAATATCTGCGGCAGTTCATTCTCAAGGAAATCGGTACGCATCTTATCAAGCGCGATGGCACGTGCCCCTTCACAAACAAAGTAACCTATGCCACGCTGATTGTAGATTATTCCGTCATTGGTAAGTTTCTCATAACTTCGCATGGCCGTGTTGGGGTTCACTCCCAACTCACCGCCCAGTTCGCGCACTGACAGTATCCTGTCACCCTCCTTAAGCTCGCCGCTCAGGATCTTTTCACTGATTCCATCGGCAATCTGGAGATATATCGGTTTATTCTGACTGAATTCCATAATAAGTCCTTTTTAATGTTCCATTTTCTTAACCCTAAGCCATATAAGTACAAAGAGCAACACGTTTACAAATGTATCACTAAGAGTATCTGTCAATACTGCATGTTTAACCATCCAGGTTATGAGGGGGAATGAATCCATCAGTTCCTCGGGGCTCATGCCACTGTTTGCCGCCTCTTGGAATCTTTCCAGTACTCCGTGTGTGAGAATCGGAGTCAGTAACATGCTGAGCACAATGCTGAACAGTATCATGAATCCTATTGTCTTGGCCGGCTTGGATGATTTGAACCACAGGGCACCCAGCAGGAAGATAAGTAGAGAACCAGCCATATCATCATAATACAACCAGGGATTGGAGAACGCCTTTATATCCTCGAAATCGGGCATGACACTACCTATATCAGAATACATTTTCCCCATTACATTGGATAGATAGTTCTGACCGTCATTGACTGCCATTATTATGGATTCGCCGCACGAACGGTCCAGCAGACATACTATCTGGTCCAATGACAGGTATATGGCCAGGAAGGCGAACGGGACTGCAATGCAGCATACTATAACCATTGAAACAGTCCTTTCCATCGTTGACACCGGCATGGTCAGGAACGATGAACCCTCCTTCTTGTCAGTAAAGAAACCGTATATCTTTGAAGGGGAAGAGATTAATATAACCACAGCAGAGATGACAAACAGCGTAATCCTGTAGACTAAGTCCATACTGTACCATCCCTGACCCAGAAACATTGAGAAGAATCCGGCCAAAAGGTAACCGGCGATACTGATAGATGCCATGACCAGCAGTGAAATGCCGTATCTGGCAATGGCATTCCTGATATCTGTCACAAGATAACGACCAAAACGGTTTATATTAAAGAAATCACTATTCATAGCCGTAATCATTTTATTTGTTGAACATTTCCTTTATCATACCCTTATGGAGCAGTACTGCGTTGAACAGGGCTTCAATGTTGACCTTGCTCTCAACGCCCTCCTTGTTTACAAGTACCTGGATGCTGCCGCCTGGAATCATCTCCGAATAGAGAGCAGAGGGATCCGCATCGGACGTGTAGTCAAAATAGAGCTTACCGGCGATTTCATCGAGTGATGCGTTCAGAAGTACATCCCTGCGGTCCAGAATGATGATGGGATCGATGATGGCCTCCAGGTCACGTGCCTGATGGGTTGAGATGAGCAGGGTTGACTCATCGGATGTGTACTTTGAAACGGCCTTGCGGAACTGAGCCTTTGAAGGGATGTCTAGTCCGTTTGTAGGCTCGTCCATGAAAAGGTATTTGGTGTTGCATGCAAGAGCAAAGCTGATGAATGTCTTCTTTAACTGACCGTATGACATCTGGTCCATACGCTGGTCCTGGTCGTTATCAAACACAGTCATTATCTCCGAAAACTTATCAATACTGAATTTGCTCCAATACTGGCCATGGTCACTTGCATAATCAATTGCCTTTCGGCGCGGAGCCGGTACCTCATCGGGCAAATAGTAGATATTGGAGAGGAATGACGGTTTACGGTCAAATGGTGTCTGACCATCTACTTCGATTGATCCTTCACAAACATCCTTAAGTCCGGCAAGCAAGGTCAGAAGAGTGGTCTTTCCCACTCCGTTCTCGCCCAGGAGTCCGTATATGCGGCCCTCCTCGAGTTCCATCGAGATGTCCTTCAGTACGACGTTGTCGCCATAGCTGAATCCCAGTTTCTTGATTTTAATCATAGTTGTATGGTTTGTTTTGCGTTGTTTATCGGTGTATTACTTCACTAAGACACTGCAAATATAAAGCGTATTTCTTTACGTGTTCTTTAATTAACACACTTTAACACAACTCGCGCACGTACCTTATTATTTCTCCTTAATACTCAGCACCTGCGTAATTGATTTGTCAGCGATTATCCATATATTTGCGGGACAAGAAACCTGATTACCATACTATGAAAAAAGATCATCTGTTTGAACTGGCCGAGAATTACATTTCCCTGACGGGAATCTCAGTATTCCTGACAGGCAGGGCCGGAACCGGAAAAACAACATTCCTCAAATACATTGTTGAGAATACGCCCAAGCGCTGCGTGGTGCTTGCTCCTACCGGCGTGGCTGCAATCAATGCGGGTGGCGTAACAATCCATTCATTTTTCCAACTCCCGTTGTGCCCCTATCTGCCCGATGTCAAGGAACTGGTAACAGAGTATCAGTTGCCCGAGGCAAAGCGACAACTGCGCAAGGAAAAAGTAAAAATCATAAAGACGCTGGACCTGCTGATAATAGATGAAATATCCATGGTAAGGGCAGATTTGCTGGATGCTGTTGATGCAGTGATGCGCCGATACAGACACAGCAACCTTCCTTTCGGCGGAGTCCAGTTGCTCATGATAGGCGATGCACACCAGCTACCGCCCGTAGTAACAGAGCAGGACGAGCCCTGGCTCAAAAAGGTATATCAGTCACCTTTTTTCTTTCATTCCAAGGTGATGCAGCAGCTCAAATACGTTACAATAGAACTGCAAACAGTTTACCGGCAATCAGATACATCATTCCTGAATATACTCAACAGCATCCGTGGCGGAGTTATGGACAACGCTACATACCGCAAGCTGAACAGCCGGCTTGATCCGCGTTTCAACCCCGATGATACAAAAGCGGTATCAGGACACCGATGGATCCGCCTGACTACGCACAACCGACAGGCAGACGCCATCAACCAGGAGAAAATGGAGGCTCTTAAAACAAGGCTCTACACATTTTATGCCGATATAGAGGGAAACTTCCCTGATAACACTCTCCCTGCCGAGAAGGTGCTCCAACTCAAAGAGGGTGCACAGGTAATGTTCCTGCGAAATGACTCCCGCGAGGGACGGTACTACAACGGCAAGATTGCCACTGTCACCGGAATAGACTATGATGACGGAATCACAGTGACCGATGAAAACGGTGATGAAATCAATGTACCCATTGAAAAATGGGAGAACATCCAGTATGAGATAGACAGTGAGACCAAGGAGATTGTGCCTAACGTAGAGGGTACGTTCTCGCAGTATCCGCTGCGCGCAGCATGGGCTGTTACAATCCATAAGAGCCAGGGACTGACTTTTGACAATGTTATAATTGATGCTGCATCGGCCTTTACTTTCGGTCAGGTTTACGTAGCACTATCCCGATGCCGTACACTTGAAGGCATCGTCCTGAGCAGCCCCATTTCACAATCCTGCCTGTTCAACAACAGCGATGTATCGGGATTACATGAGAAGTTTATTCCGATAACCGAGATGGAGCGTCAGTTGGAGGTATCTCGTAAAGAGTATTACATGACCAATCTGAAGGAGTGCTTCACGTTCAGCGAACTTGAAAGGCTTACCGGTTGGGCAGGCGGCATTTTCAACAGTCATCTCAAGAACACCTATCCCGAGCAGACAGCCAGAATGGAAGAAAACCGTCGCAAAATACGTGATGTAGAGAAAGTTGCAGAGGCATTTCGCAGGGAACTGGACAGCATCGGGCTAACGGACAAGGCACATCTTGATGAAAGAACTGGAAAAGCTGCAGGATATTTTCTTCCGATACTGATAGAGGTAGCCTCCGATGTAACTCCAATTATGTCCGTTTCCATCGACAATAAAGATGTAAAGAAATCACTTATGGAGGCATCGGGCGAACTTCTGCCGGAACTTTCAATGCACCTTCAGAGTCTGAAAGAGATTCTTGAGAACGGTTTCAGCATTGAGTCATATCTGAGAATCAGAAATGAGGCGATATTGTCATCCAAGCCAATAACATCAATCAAAAAGATAAAGGAGCCCAAACCTGTCAAGGAGAAGGTTATAAAGACCAAACCCACTATCGAGGAAATCTACTCCGACAACCGCCATCCCGAACTTATCCAACCGTTAATAGACTGGCGTACCGAGCAATACATATCACAAAACATCCGCGCCTATTGGGTGCTCACTCAGCGCACCCTCCTGGAAATAGCCGATACCTGCCCGTCGACCAAAGAGGAACTCCTGGCCGTAAACGGATTTGGCCCCGCCAAATGGAAACAGTACGGCGAGCAAATCCTGGAACTGATATCCAAACACAAAAAATAGTACAATTGGGGACAGACCCCTTTTGTATCATTTTTCAAAAAAAGAAGGCCGGAATCAGTCCGACCTTCCAAAATGAAACAAAAGGGGTCTGTCCCCAATTGTACTAGAACTCGGCCAGGTGCATGTCGCCCTTCTCGGCCAGGGCCTTGTGCAGGGCAAATGCTTTGTCGAGAGCGTGGCTGGTCTGACCCTTCTGGGCTATCTTGAGGTAATCCCACATGAGCTGCTTGTAATCCGGATGCACGCAGTTCTCAATGATGCACTTGGCGCGCTCAGCGGGTGACTTGCCGCGAAGGTCGGCTATACCCTGCTCGGTGATGAGCACCTTGACGCTGTGCTCATTGTGGTCCACGTGTGAGCACATGGGAACGATGGCGCTTATCTTGCCTCCCTTGGCAACTGACGGACAGCTGAATATGGAGATGAATGCGTTGCGGGTGAAATCGGCCGATCCGCCCACGCCATTCATCATCTTGACGCCGCTTACGTGGGTTGAATTGACATTGCCGTAGATATCGGCCTCAAGAGCGGTGTTCATTGCGATAAGACCCAAACGGCGGGCAACCTCGGGACTGTTGGAGATTTCGGTGGGACGGAGCACCAGCTTGTCCTTGAAGAAATCCATATCATCGTAGATGCTCTGCAGGGTCTCATTGCTTACACTTAATGATGAGCTGGAGCCGAACTTGCAGTGGCCCTCACGCATCAGGTTGATAACTGAATCCTGGATGACCTCGGTGTACATCTGGAATGCGGGAACTGAAGGATCCTCACCCAGGGCACCAAGAACGGCGTTTGCCACATTACCTACACCGCTCTGCAAAGGCAGGAAAGTAGAAGGAATTATACCGCGCTTTAGGTCAGAGATAAGGAACTGGGCTACGTTGTGACCAATCTGGAGGGTGGTCTCATCGGGGGCGGTGAATCCGCGGGCCTCGTCGGGGATATTTACCTCTACTATGCCGATGATCTTGGCAGGATCTACCTGAATGTAGTCCTTACCTATATGGTCGCTGGGCTGATAGACGGGAATCTCGCGGCGGTAAGGAGGATCTGCCGGCTCATAGATATCGTGCAGACCCTTGGCGCAACGGGCGTGGGCTGCATTAAGTTCAATGATGAGCTTATCGGCCAGACGGGCCACAGTGGGAGCGATACCAACACCGGCTGTTACCCAGATCTTTCCGTCCTCACTTACATCGAATGCCTCCATGATGCCGATGTTGAGCTTACCGTAGAATCCGTAACGGAGTTCCTGTGCCATCTGACTCAGGTTGATATCGTTGTAAGCGATTTCACCGTTGTTGACTGCTGTGCGGAAATCCTTGTTTGTGGTATAAGGGGCGCGATAGCGGATAGCGTGCTCACGTGACAGTATGCCGTCACATGAATCGCCGGTGGATGCACCGGTGAATATGCTTATCTGGAACTCCTTACCCTGCTCATGAAGCTCATGGGCCATTAAACCGATCTCATGTGTTACGGCCTTGGGGGTACCGGCGGGAGTGAATCCGCTCAGACCTACATTGTCACCGTTATTGACAAAGCGTGCTGCCTCGGCAGCGGTCATTTTTTTGAAAGCCATTGCTATATGTTTTTATACTTGTTTGATTTCTTTGGCTTAAAACCGCGCAAAAGTAAACAATACCTTAAACAAAAACAACTAAATTCGCAGCCGATTAGACAAAGGGATATGGAAGAACAGGTAAAGAAACTTTTCATCGAGACCTACGGCTGCCAGATGAACGTGGCCGACAGCGAGGTTATAGCTTCAATCATGCGCATGGCAGGCTATGAGCCCACAGAGAACATTGATGAGGCCGATGCCATATTCCTGAACACCTGCTCCATCCGTGAAAACGCCGAACAGAAGATCTGGAACCGCCTGGATGCTCTGTACGCCATGAAAAAGAAGAAAAAGGACCTTTTCATCGGAGTAATGGGGTGTATGGCTGAACGCACCAAAGAGGACCTTACCGATAACCATCATGTAGACATCGTTTGCGGACCCGATTCCTATCTTTCGCTGCCGGACCTTATGGCGCAGGTGGAAGCCGGACACAAGGCGATGGATGTTGAGCTCTCCACTACCGAGACCTACCGTGACATAATACCCGAGCGTATCTGCGGCAATCACATAAGCGGATTTGTATCCATAATGCGCGGATGCAACAATTTCTGCCACTACTGCATAGTACCTTACACCAGGGGACGTGAGCGCAGCCGTGACCCGCAGAGCATACTCAACGAGGTCCTGGACCTTAAGAAAAAAGGTTACAAAGAGGTAACTCTGCTGGGGCAGAACGTAAACTCGTACAAATTTGAAAACGGACAGACCGTAGTGGAATTCCCGCAACTGCTCAGGATGGTAGCGGAGGCTGTTCCCGATATGCGGGTAAGATTCACCACATCGCATCCCAAGGATATGAGTGACGACACCCTGCACATAATTGCTGAGGTACCCAACATATGTCGTCACATACACCTGCCGGTTCAGAGCGGCAGCAGCCGAATACTCAAACTGATGAACCGCAAATACACCCGTGAGTGGTATCTGGAACGTGTGGAAGCCATCAGGCGCATCATCCCCGATTGCGGTCTCACCACCGATCTGTTTACCGGCTATCACTCAGAGACTGAGGAAGATCATCAGGAGAGTCTCTCCCTGATGCGCCAATGCCGTTTTGACGCATCTTTCATGTTCCGCTACTCAGAGCGCCCGGGCACCTATGCCAGCAAGCACCTGCCGGACAACGTCCCCGAGGAGGTCAAGATACGCCGCCTGAACGAGATGATAGAACTGCAGAACCAGCTATCCCTGGAGTGCAACCGCGAATGCATCGGACATGAGTATGAAGTACTGGCCGAAGGATACTCCAAACGTTCCCGCCAGCAACTTTACGGCCGTACTGAGCAAAACCGCACCGTGGTATTTGACAAAGGCTCTCACAAACCGGGAGATTTTCTTACAGTACGGATAACTGACGCCACCTCGGCCACTCTCTTCGGAACCGAAAAATGATACAAAAGGGGCCTGACCCCAATTGTATCATTGCAAAAAAACATTAAAAAACTTGACAAGGGGTATTGCCGGATATTATCTTTGCGGACAATTTGCGCCTACGCGTGCGTGTACACGCTTGCGTAAAAGCCCGTCTTCGAATGAACTATCAGGATTTCAGACCTTGTCCGTTATGCGGGGCGTCGGGACAGCTTCCATACGCCAACTGCACTGATTTTGCGGTAAGCAAAGAGTCTTACACTCTTCTGCGTTGCCCGGAATGCGGAGTAGTCTACACCCTGGATCCCCCCTCAGAGAGTGAGATGAAACGATATGACAAGCTCTATCAGAAACTCAAGTTGGGAGATTCTCCGTCCGGTCTGACAGGAAGACTCTACTACAGGGTCAGAAGCCGTATGCTCCGCAAGAAGGCCCGTATTGTCGAGAGGCAGGCTTACCGCACAGGCGGCTCTCTCCTGAACTACGGAGCCAAAACCGGCTTTTTCTCCCACATCATGGAGAGACGCGGATGGAAGGTGACATCGGTGGAGAAATACCATGAGGAGAGGATATTCTCACTGGAGATGTTCCATCACCGGATGATAGATGTTCCCGAAATGGATTCACTGCATGACGGAACATTTGATGTCATAACCCTGTGGCATGTATTCGAACATTCCCATAACCCAAATGGTCTGCTGGACAGATTTTACGAGTTGCTGAGGCCTGGAGGTATCCTGGTGATGGCCTGCCCCAATGTACGCTCGACCGATGCCATGCACTACGGTCCATATTGGGCCGCCTATGATGTTCCGCGCCATCTGTGGCACTTTGACCCGATATCACTCAGCAAGCTGGCGCACAGGCACGGATTCACACTGATGCATCACGAAAGGCTTCCCTATGACAGTTTCTACATCTCGATCCTCTCTGAAAGGAACCTCAGACACCGCATGTCGTTCATACGCGGAATGCTTAACGGTTACCATTCATGGTTTGTATCCCTGACCAGACGGAATAAGAGCAGTTCGCTGGTTTATGTATTCAGAAAAAGACAAGAAACGGACAATAATGGCTAAACAAAAGAAAAAAAGAAAGATTGACCTGCTGTTTATAACAGCGTGCATCAGCACATCGCTAGTGTTGCTGCTTATTGGTATAGTGGCACTGCTGTTGCTGACTGCAAATGACCTGTCACGCCATCTCAAACAAGAGATGACAGTTGAGGTTGTACTGAAGGAGAGTATAACCGAGGCGCAGTTCACATCACTCAGACGCAGCATTGAAGCAGCCCCTTACTGCGCGGTCTGCTCATATATATCCAAGGATGATGCTCTCAAGGATATGACCAGGGTCATGGGTACCGACCCCTCGCAGTTTCTGGAATACAACCCCTTCTACGCATCGCTGAACCTGCGTCTTGAGGCAGACTATGCCTGCAATGACAGCCTTAAGATGATAGAAAAGAGGATATCCTCTATGGAAGGCGTACGTGAGGTCACATGGCAGAAAGACCTGTTGGACATCATCAACAGCAACATCCGCAAGGTTGCCTGCATACTTCTCATACTGGCTTTAATCCTGTCACTTGTCTCGTTCACTCTAATAAACAATACCATAAAACTTACCATATACGCCCAAAGGTTCATACTTTACTCAATGAAACTGGTGGGCGCAAAATGGTCTTTCATCCGCAAACCGTTTATCATAAGGAACCTGTGGGTCGGCCTGGCATCGGCAACACTCACCTGCATCATGATATGGTACGGGCTCAAGATAGGCCTCAGATATGAGCCATGGCTGATAATGCTGGCCGAGCCCAAGATAATAATCCCTGTATTCGTAGTGGTGACGCTGATCGGCCTGCTTATCACCGGCATTTGCGCCATGCACTCCGTCAACCGTTTCCTGAGAATGAAATCCGGAGAACTTCATTACGTATAATTCAACGACCAAAAATATGGACAAGAAAAAATTCGCATTCACCAAGACAAACTACATTCTGACAGCGATCGGAATGGCTATCATCATCATTGGTCTGCTGCTCATGACCGGTCCCAACTGCACAACCGAATACTTTGAACCGGACATATTCAGTGTCCGCCGAATCAAAGTCGCACCCATTGTAACCCTTATCGGTTTCATTACCGTAATAGTTGCAATCGCATACAAGCCCCGGACCGAAGACAATAAAGAGGATGACAAATGAGTTGGCTTGAATCACTCTTGCTGGGATTGCTCCAAGGTCTTACTGAGTATCTTCCGATAAGCAGCAGCGGGCACCTGGCCATAGCTTCATCACTGTTCGGTATTGACGGAGAGCAGAATATGGCTTATACTGTTCTTGTACACGTAGCTACAGTCCTTAGCACTCTCGTCATACTGTGGAAAGAGATCATATGGATTTTCCGCGACCTGTTCAGCCGTCAGTCCTGGAAGAGTTACAGCGGCCTCAATGAAGGCACACGATATGCCATCAATATCATAATCTCCATGATTCCGGTGGGCATCGTAGGGCTGTTTTTCAAAGATTCCATAGAGGCTGTATTCGGATCAGGAACCACTGTCGTGGGATGCTGCCTGCTTGTTACCGCAGCGCTGCTTACATTCTCATACTATGCCAAGCCTCGCAATAGGGACCACATTTCCGGGTGGCACGCCTTCATCATCGGCATAGCTCAGGCTGTAGCAGTACTTCCGGGTATTTCCCGCTCCGGATCGACGATTGCCACCGGTATAATACTTGGCAACAGGAAAGATAAACTGGCCCAGTTCTCCTTCCTAATGGTGATACCGCCTATCCTGGGAGAGGCATTACTGGATATGAAAGACCTGTTGGATTCGGCCGGAACGGCATCCGCAGGCGACGGAACCGGTACCGCAACGTTAGTCATAGGTTTCCTCGCCGCATTCATATCCGGATGCGCAGCCTGCAAATGGATGATTTCTATCGTCCGCAAGGGTAAACTTATCTGGTTCGGTATCTATTGTGCCGTAGCCGGAATACTGACACTCATTTTCCTTTGATTTGAATGGACTTTCAGGAAGGAGTTGTTCTTGCGTTTGACAAACCGTACCGCTGGACATCGTTCGATGTGGTCGGTAAGGTCCGGTGGCTGTTATGCAGACATCTTGGGATAAAGAAGCTCAAGGTGGGGCATGCCGGCACATTGGACCCGTTAGCCACAGGCGTACTGATAGTCTGTACCGGCCGTGCCACAAAACGCATAGAGGAACTTCAGTCAGGAACAAAGGAGTATCTGGCAACCATAAGGCTGGGGGCGACGACGCCTTCATATGACCTGGAAAAGCCTATTGACTCAACCTACCCCACGGAACACATCACACGTGACATGGTTCAAGAGGTTCTGGAACGTTTCAAAGGAACTATTGAGCAGGTCCCTCCCACTTTTTCGGCCTGTAAGGTTGACGGAAAACGTGCTTACAAGATGGCCCGTAACGGGGATGAGGTGGAACTCAAGCCCAAGACGCTGACAATAGATGAGATTGAACTCACAGACTGCAGCCTTCCGGATATAACAGTCAGGGTAGTCTGCAGTAAAGGTACATACATCAGAGCTCTGGCCAGGGATATAGGTCAGGCACTTGACAGCGGAGGGCACCTGATAGCTCTGCGCCGCACCCGGGTAGGTGACTACAGGGTTGAAGATTGCCTTAATCCGGAAAAGTTTACGGAGTGGCTTGACACCGTTGAAATAATTAAACAACTATAAATACACAAAAAGGGAATGAAACTATCACAATTCAAATTCAAACTCCCCGAAGACAGGATTGCACAGTATCCTGTAGAACACCGCGACGAATCGAGACTGATGGTCGTGCACAAGAAAAGCGATGAAATTGAGCACGTGCTGTTCAAGGACATCCTGAACTATTTTGATGAAAAGGACGTATTCGTTTTCAACGACACACGTGTCTTCCCCGCCCGTATGTACGGAAACAAGGAGAAGACCGGGGCTCAGATTGAGGTATTCCTGCTGCGTGAACTCCGAGAGGAAAACCTTTTATGGGACGTTCAGGTGGATCCGGCCCGTAAGATCCGCATCGGAAACAAACTCTATTTCGGCGAAGACAACTCGATGGTTGCCGAAGTCATTGACAACACAACTTCACGCGGACGTGTACTGAGATTCCTCTATGACGGACCGCATGACGAATTCAAGAAAGCACTCTATGCTCTGGGAGAATCACCTATTCCCAACTATCTCAAACGTAAGGCTTGCGCCTGGTCATATGACAATGACGGCAATGTCATTCCCGTACCGATGTCCCAGAAAGGCAAGAATGATTTCTGCGACGAAGATTGTTTCCAGACAATATTTGCCGCCAATGAGGGTGCTGTAACCGCTCCCACAGCAGGACTTCATTTCAGCCGTGAACTAATGAAACGTATGGAGATCAAGGGCGTTGACCGTGCTTTCATAACCATGCACTGCGGTCTGGGTAATTTCCGTGAGATAGACGTAGAGGACCTGACCAAACATAAGATGGAATCAGAGGAGATGTATGTAACGGAAGAGTGCACACGTATCGTCAATCAGGCCAAGCTGGGCGGCCACAAGATTTGCGCCATCGGCAATACCGTAAACCGCGCACTTGAGACGGTAGTAGGCACTGATCATCTCATCAAACCTTTTGAGGGTTGGACCAACAAATTCATATTCCCGCCTTATGATTTCAGTGTGGCGGACAGCATGGTCAGCAATCTGCAACTGCCAGAGTCTATCCAGCTGATGCTTACCTGTGCCTACGGCGGCTATGAAAAGATAATGGCGGCATACAACCTGGCTGTCAAAGAGGGTTACCGGTTTGGCTGCTATGGCGACGCAATGCTTATAACCGACTGATTTACGCCAATGGCACAACTGTACCTTTCTCTGGGAACCAATCTGGGTGACAGGCGCTCCAATCTGGATACCGCCCTGGACCTGATTGCCCGTGAGGTAGGTATCATAAAGGCCAGGTCAGGCGTGATTGAGACAGAGCCGTGGGGGTTTGACAGCCCGAACAGTTTTCTGAACATGACTGTCCTGGTGCAGACAGACCTCAAACCTCTTGATGTACTTGACAGGACCCAAAGGATTGAGAAGGACATGGGGCGGACGTCAAAGACCGGAACTGACGGTTACCATGACAGGATCATTGACATCGACATTCTCCTGTATGATGACCTGACTATGAATACCCCCAGACTGACTATACCCCATCCAAGGATGTATCAGAGGAGATTTGTAATGGAGCCGCTTGCCCAGATAGCTCCACATATCGTAAAGGACTTGTAATTATGGCTGACAATTATCTGGAGAATCATTATGATGATTATCTCAAGCGCAAGGCCGCCTGGGAGAAATCACAGAAGCACGGAAAGCTTAAGACCAAGCCTGACGTTCATAGACCTGATGATGAAGCATTGTAACAACCGTTAAAACCGGAATCCTATGAAAGAGATGACTCTTAAGGACATTCAGGAGGAATCACTCCGGATATTGAAGACGGTGCATGGTTTCTGCGTTGAGAACGGCATCAGGTACTCATTGGCATACGGTACTCTGATAGGAGCCGTACGCCATAAGGGGTTTATTCCATGGGATGATGACCTGGATATCATGATGCCAAGGCCGGACTATGACAGGTTCTGCAGTACATTCAGAGCCAAAGGGTATCAGGTGGTTTCCAGACAGAACCGCAAAGACTGCTTTATCCCGTTCGCCAGAGTCTGCGACACAGTATCCACATGCTTAATGACCATGGAACCATGGATCAGACAGCAGGGTGACCTGGGAGTCTGGATAGACATCTTTCCGGTCGATGCCGCCCCCGATGACAGGGATGCTTTCCACAATCTGTATCTCAAGGCTAGCCATAATCATGCCAAGTCCATAATGGCACGCAGGCCATATAGGCCATTGACCGGAAGCAAGCCTTTAAAGTACAATCTCAACACTATTAAAAAGAGAATCTTTGCCCTGTTCCGGCATTCACCGGAATATCATCTTGACGCAATGCAACAGATCATAGGCATGACTCCGTACGGGTCTACCTGCCATCTGGCTCAATTTGCATGTCCCGCCAAAGAGGAGTACTTTGACGCCAAGGTTATGGACGGATACCATCTTACGGATTTTGAGGACTCAAGGTTCTACGTCATTGACAGATATGACGAATTACTCAGGATGGAGTACGGTGATTATATGACACTGCCTCCTTTAGACCAGCAGAAACCCCAACAGGATTACATAACATTTTTTTGGAAGGACAAATAAAAACATAATTAACTGACCTTATGAAAGCTATTATACTGAATTCAGGATTAGGACACAGGATGGGATCCATTACCGACACCCATCCCAAGTGTATGACTGAGATCTCATCGGACAACACAATCCTGAGCCGTCAGCTCAAGAAACTGGTGGCATTCGGAGTGGACAAGGTGATAATGACCACAGGTTACTACAACTCAATTCTTGAGGAGTACTGCAAGGGTCTGCACCTGCCCATTCAGTTCACTTTTGTCAACAACCCGATATATGACAAGACCAACTATATCTACAGCATCTACTGCGCCAGGGAATACCTCAAGGATGACGATGTAATACTGATGCACGGAGACCTGGTATTTGAACCGCTTGTTCTTGAGGCCATTCTGGACAGCAAAGTAAGCTGTATGGCCGTAAGCAGCACGCTGCCGTTGCCGGATAAGGATTTCAAGGCTGTTATCAAAGACGGCCGGATAGAGAAAGTAGGCATTGAGTTCTTTGACAATGCAATGGCCGCCCAGCCTCTATACAAGTTGCTTAAGGAGGACTGGCTGGTATGGCTTGAGGCCATAGAGCGTTTCTGTGAGAACGATGACCGCAAATGCTATGCCGAGAATGCGTTCAACCAGGTGTCGAACCGATGCCGGATATATCCTGTGGATGTCAGGGATATGCTCTGTGCCGAGATTGACACCACGCAGGACCTGGAGACGGTAAGCGCTCGCGTTAAGGAGGTCAATGAACGCACTGTCTACATGTGCTGCTCCACCGATTACATTCACAGCGGACATATTGCCATAATCAACAAAGCTTGCCGTCTTGGCAGGCTTATCATAGGAGTCCTGTCCGATGAAGCCGTAGCCAGTTACAAACGTTATCCTCTGCTGCCTTTCGATGAACGTAAATCACTGTTTGAGAACATAGCCGGAGTGGAAAAAGTTGTTGAACAGAAGTCCCTGAGCTATGCTGACAACCTGAGGATGCTCAAACCGGACTATGTGGTTCACGGAGATGATTGGATTGAGGGGTTCCAGAAACCCATCCGTGAGGAGGTAATAAGAGTCCTTGGGGAGTACGGCGGAAAACTGGTTGAATACCCTTACTCATCGGACCCCAAATACAAGCAGCTGGACTCTACTCTCCGCGCCGAATTGGCCATGCCCGATATGCGCAGGGGGAGACTTCGCAAACTCATCGGAATGAAGGGACTGATAACTGCAATGGAAGCCCACAGCGGCATCACCGGTCTGATAGTCGAGAAGACTACCGTGCTTCAGGACGGCAAGACCTACCAGTTTGACGCCATGTGGATAAGTTCCCTTTGTGACTCCACAGCCAAGGGTAAGCCTGATATTGAGCTGGTGGACATGACCAGCCGTTTCCGCACTATAGATGATATAATGGAGGTTACCACCAAGCCCATCATATTTGACGGTGACACAGGCGGTCTGACAGAACATTTCGTATATACGGTCCGTTCACTTGAACGCATGGGTGTAAGCATGGTGATAATCGAGGACAAGACAGGACTCAAGAAAAACTCCCTGTTCGGTACCGAGGTAAAGCAGACCCAGGATTCAATTGAGAACTTCTGCGAGAAGATCAAAGCAGGAAAGCGTGCCCAGAAGACCAAGGAGTTCATGATATGTGCACGCATAGAGAGCCTGATCCTGGAGCGGGGCATGGACGATGCACTGAAACGTGCGTTCGCGTTTACCGCCGCAGGAGCAGACGCCATAATGATACACTCGCGCAAAAAGGATCCCGCCGAGATATTTGAGTTTGTGGAGAAGTTCCGTAAGGAGAACAAGGTAACCCCGATTGTAGTGGTACCTACATCATTCAACACCGTGACAGAGGATGAGTTCAAACAGCGCGGAGTCAATGTAGTGATATACGCCAACCAGCTGACACGCACAGGATTCCCCGCCATGCAGGATGCGGCACGCACCATACTGGAAAACCACCGCGCCAAGGAGTGCGATGACAAGTGCATGTCCATAAAAGAGATAATAACACTTATTCCCGAAGAATAAACCGATATGATAAGACCTGAATTCTTTATTGAGGCCCTCAGACAGAAAGGGATTGACTGTTTTGCCGGTGTGCCGGACAGCCTGCTCAAGAACATATGCGCCTACATAACAGATCACTTTGATGCCAGTCATAACATAATAGCTGCAAATGAAGGTGCTGCCGTAGGATTTGCCGCAGGTCACTATCTGGCAACAGGACAGCCTGCCTGCGTATACATGCAGAACAGCGGCGAAGGCAACATCATCAACCCGCTGGCATCACTTACCGACCGTGAAGTCTATAACATTCCGGTGCTGTTGCTTATAGGATGGCGCGGACGCCCCGGTGTCCATGACGAGCCCCAGCACGTAAAGCAGGGAAAGGTTACAACCGGTCTGCTCAATGTAATGGGTGTCAACTACGAGGTTCTGAGCAAGGAAGAGGACAAGGCTGCCAAACAGATTGAGAAAGCCGCCTCTGCTCTGCGTAACAACGAGGTCTTTGCCCTGGTAATAGAGAAGGATACATTTGATGAGTACAAACTTCAGAACGTCAATGTCAATGACCTCACCATGACACGTGAAGAGGCTATCCAGACTGTGGCATCGGCCTTATCATCCAAAGACGTGATAGTAAGCACCACCGGTATGATAAGCCGTGAACTGTTTGAAGCACGTACTGCCTGGGGGCAGGGTCACGAACGGGATTTCCTGACAGTAGGCTCAATGGGACATGCCAGCCAGATTGCATTAGGGATTGCCTTAGAGAAGACAGACCGTAGGGTATGGTGCTTTGACGGTGACGGCGCCACTATAATGCACATGGGCTCAATGGCAATAGTGGCAAGCAAGAAACCGGCCAACTACATACACGTGGTGTTCAACAACGGAGCCCATGATTCCGTAGGCGGTCAACCAACTGTAGGACTTGCCATAGACCTTCCGGCAGTAGCCAAAGCCCTGGGTTATTCCGCAGCATTCAGTGTAAGCACCATACAGGAACTAAAATCTCAACTCTCAATTCTCAACTCTCAATTCTCAGAAGGTCCGGTACTGATTGAAGTGAAGGTAAAGAAAGGTAACCGCAAGGATCTGGGACGCCCCACCACAACACCCATAGAGAACAGGGATGCGCTGATGCAGTTCCTAAAGAAATGACATTATGCAGAATATAATACAAGGCATAGACAAACTACAGGATCTGGTCAGGACCATAGGGAGCCGTAAGCTGTTCATGGTCATAGACTCGTCATATCCTTTCCTTAACATAAAGGATAGGATTGAGGGAATAAACGTGACCAAAGTCTGTTTCTCTGATTTCAGGCCTAACCCCCTGTATGAAGACGTGTGCAAAGGCATAGACCTGTTCCTCAAGGAGGAGTGCGATGCCATACTGGCCGTGGGCGGCGGCAGCTCCATTGATGTGGCCAAATGCATCAAACTGGCTGTGCTGGCCCGTGAGGGACGTGAAGGACTCATTCCTCCGCTGGTATCAAAGCGTCTTGATATGGACGGATCACGTATTCCGTTCATTGCCATCCCTACAACAGCAGGCACCGGAAGCGAATCAACACATAATGCCGTCATGTATTATCAGGGTTCCAAACAGACCGTCACAAATGACGGGGTTCTGCCTGATTATGCTCTGCTTGAGCCGAAAGTACTTGCGACCCTCCCTCTGTACCAGAAAAAATGTACCATGATGGATGCATTATGTCAGGGCATTGAGAGCTGGTGGTCAGTTAATGCCACCGACGAAAGCCGGGATTTCTCAAGAACGGCGGTACAACTTATCACCCGCTACTGGCGCTCATATATCTTTGAAAACGAACCGTATTCGGCATCTCAGATAATGATTGCCGCCAACTATGCCGGCCGGGCAATAAACATATCGGCCACAACGGCGGCACATGCCATGAGCTATAAGATAACGTCACTCTATAATCTGCCTCACGGACATGCCGTAGCAGTATGTCTGCCTGTAATCTGGGAGTTTATGCTGGATGTCCGTCCGGAGATGGAGGTTTTCGGTCAGATTTCACAGGCACTAGGTTATGAATCTCCCCGAAAAGCCGTTGCCGGTTTCCGTGAGATGATGAAAGACTTGGAACTTCCCCAACCGGTAGCCTCAAACCGCGAACTGGAACTGGATGTACTGAGTAAATCCGTAAACCCCGTCCGCATGAAGAACAATCCTGTTCTGATTGACGAAGCTACAGCATGGAAATTGTATAATCAAATCCTGTCATAACCCGACTATGCGTATCAGGTCTGTTCTTTCTGCATGCTACAAGTTGAAGGAGAGGTTGAGATTGAAACTCAGCATACTCCTTTACAACCGTCATCTCAGCAGAATACTGCCCGAAATAGCATCCCGCAGGCCTGTCAGGATCATGTTTTATGTCAATAATCTGTCCATGTGGAAAAATGACAGGCTATTGATGATTCTCAAAAACGATGACAGGTTCCAGCCCTTCATCGTCACGTATCTATATCCGTCGGACACTACCGGGCACAAGAAAAGTCTTGAGCAACAGCTTCGGGATCATTTCAGTCCGATGGGAATCATTATTGAGAGTGGATTTGATTTCGGCAGAAACAGGTTATACCCCGTTTCCCGGTTCAAACCTGACATCCTATTCTATCCGCAGCCTTACAGGAACAGACTGAAAGATATACCGCGCAATGTCCTGCTTTCATATATTCCATATTGTTTTGAGATGGAGGATGAGAGGCATTTCTACAATACCCTGTACCAGAACATCTGCTGGAAGATTTTTGTTCCAACAGAGTTGCACAGGGAACTCAAGGCGCGTTACAACTTCAATGGCGGCAGGAATGTTGTGGTTTCGGGCAACCCGTTGGCCGATTATTTCTTTGACGGTCATATCCCTCAGGCGGATAACTGGCCTGCCGGAGATCCCGGACTTAAAAGGATAATCTGGGCCCCTCATCACTCCATACTTCCCGATGATATCCTGGATTATTCCAACTTTCTTGAAATAGCGGATGATATGCTTGCAACTGCCCAAAAATATCAGGACAGGGTCCAGTTCGTTTTCAAGCCTCATCCGATGCTTAAGGAAAAGCTGTATAAACTGGAATCATGGGGTATTGAAAGGACTGACAGTTATTATGAAGCCTGGAAGTCACTTCCCAACGGCAATCTGTCCGAAGGCAACTACGTAGACCTGTTCATGACGTCCGATGCCCTGATCCACGACTGCAGTTCGTTCACTGCCGAATACCTGTATGTGAACAAGCCCGTGATGTATCTGACCCGCAAAGAGAGGATTGATGCATTCAATGACTTTGCCGATGCATGCTTTAAGGTTCACTATCACGGCTGTTCAATGCCGGAGATAGAATCCTTCATTGACAATGTGATAAATGGAACTGACCCTATGGCTGCCATAAGGACGTCATTCATCAATGAACAGCTCAGGCCAAAGGGAGACGAGTCGGTTGCCTCAAACATATACAAGGAATTGTGCAAACTGTTTGAATAGATGGCTGAAAGTTTAAAGACACAGACTGCCAAGGGCGTTTGGTGGAGTTTCCTTGAGAAATACTCCACGCAAGGTGTATCTTTCATAGTCACCCTTTTCATGGCCAGGATTCTTACTCCGGGTGAATACGGACTGATAGGGATGATTGCCATCTTCATGGCTCTGGGACAGGTTTTCATAGACGGTGGCTTTGCCAATGCTCTCATCCAGAAAGAGAAACGTACCGAGACTGACTTTTCGACCGTATTCTGGATCAATATCTGCATAGGATTACTGTCCTATGCTCTCCTGTTTGTGTTTGCTCCTCTGATAGCCTCTTTCTACAAACATGAGATACTGGTTCCCATCATAAGGGTTTACGGCATCAATCTTATTCTTTCATCCCTTGCTGCCGTAAACAAGGTCAAGCTGACTGTTGAACTCAATTTCAAGACTCAACTCAAGATTTCGCTCATTTCGGCCTTCACATCTGGTGTGGCTGGTATAGCCTGCGCATTGAATGATTGCGGGGTCTGGTCCATCGTGGTTCAGACTAACGTAGCCGCCGCAATGACTGCAATCCTGAGTTTCATCTTTGTCAGATGGAAACCCGATGCCGTATTCTCCAAAGAATCTTTCAGGTCCCTGTTCAACTACGGTTCCAAACTGTTGGTCGCCCAGATAATCAGCACTGTGTATGTCTATCTGTACAACCTGGCGATAGGTAAGAAATACACTAAGGAGGAGTTGGGGCTGTACACGAAGGCCGGACTATTCGGACAGATGGTCAGCACTCATCTGGCATCGGTCATGACAAGAGTCTCTTTCCCGGTTCTGAGCAGAGTCCAGAACGACGATGAGAAACTGATAGGGGCATACCGGAAATTCATCGGAATGGTAGCATTCATTGTCTTTCCGGTAGCACTTGGAGTGTGCGGCGTTGCCAGACCGCTGATCGTTTCGCTTATTACCGATAAATGGCTGGGATGCGTACCGTTTATCCAGATACTGATATTTGCCTATCTGTGTGACGGCATTACCCTGGTCAACCTGAACCTTCTCTATGTAAAAGGCAAGTCAAACGTGGTGCTCAGACTGGAGATAATCAAGAAATCAATAGCAGTAGTCATACTCTGCATCACCATAAGGTATAGCGTCATTGCCGTCTGCATCGGCCAGGCCATATATGCCGTCATTGCACTTATACTTAATACAAGAAACACCCGGAAGATACTGGACTACGGTCTGCTAAAACAGCTCAGGGACATATTCCCATATCTGATTTTATCCCTTATCATAATGTCTGTCGGGTTAGGATTGGATTATCTGCTTGCTAATGACTGGATTGTTTTGGGCCTTAGCCTGATACTCTGTCCCTCTGTATATTTGCTTCTCTGCTATGTATTCCGCCTGAATGCACTGAATGAAATGGCGCAGATAGTCTCTTCAAACCGATACTGCCCCGTATGGCTGAACAGACTGTTTGTCAGATTGTCTCTTGTCACACCTATAGAACCGTCGGTATGAATATCCTGTTTGTCTGCACTTTTAAAGTTACGGAGAATGCCAGTGGCGGCATAGCGCGAGTGACCGGCAATCTGAGCAAGCTGTTCACAGAAAAAGGACATGTCTGCAATCTGGCCTACTATAATGATGTAGATGGTCCATCCGGAGGCTCTTTCGGAACAGTAACCGGACTTGTCAGGAATCAGGAAAAAGAGGCTTTGTCAACATTAGCCGCCCGGAATGATGTGTTTATCGTGCAAGTCCAGATGAGCAAGTCAAACCTCTATCTGTTGCCCATACTCAAATCTGTCAGAGAACAATACGGTACCAGAATCATATACTGCCATCACAGCGTCCCCTTTGCAGAGGCTGCGGGCTATGACAGCGGCTATCTCAAGTACCTTTTGTTCCACTCCGGACTGACTGTCAGCCGGCGTATATCACAATCGCTCTGGTGCCTTACGGCGATGCTGTTCCCGCAACTTGCCGTAAAAAGAATTGCCAGGCGCAGTCAGGCAGTAACGGACAATGTGGATATGACCGTACTGCTTTCGGAGTCATTCATACCTCTTTACCGCAAATATGTGGATTGCAGGGAATCTCAGGTAACTGCCATCGGAAACTGCGTCACATTCAATCACAGACTTCCAGTAGAGAAACTGCAGTCCAAACAGAAGACGCTGCTTGTGGTTTCCAACATGACAGAGCATGCCAAACGCATATCGGCAGTTCTTGAAATCTGGAATATGGTATCGGCAGACAAAACAGCCAAAGACTGGAATCTGGTGCTGGTGGGTGACGGACAGGATATGGAATACTACCGCCGCAAGGCCAAACGGCTGGGGCTTGAACGCTGCCGGTTCGAAGGTCGCCAGGACCCGCTTCCGTATTATTCACAAAGCAGCATACTCCTGATGACATCGGCTTTTGAAGGATTCGGAATGGTGATGATTGAAGCTCAGCAGATGGGATGTGTTCCCGTGGTCTTTGAATCATCGTCATCAGTACATGACATAATCGATGACGGATATAACGGATTGATTGTTCCTGGATTTGACAGGAAACTGTTTGCCATACGGCTCTCCTGTCTGATGTCCGATACAGACGGGCTCAACAGGATGGCTCGCAACTGCATCGGGCCGGATGACCGGTTCTCGGGAGAATCAATCTACTCCAAATGGGAATCCGTACTCAAACCCGACACTAAGACTGACAAATGAACGACCTGGAAGAAACAAGAAACGGATATCTTATTACAGCCCAAATGAAACGGGTGTGGTCAATTCAGTTGGATATTACCCGACATATACTTGACGTCTGTAAACGTCATGGACTCAGGGTATGGGCCGATTGGGGCACACTTCTGGGTGCCGTCAGGGAAAAAGGGTTCATTCCATGGGATGATGACATAGACCTTATGATGATGCGCGATGATTATGAGAAACTGATACTGTTGGCTGACAGTGAATTCAGGCATCCCTATTTTCTGCAGTCATTCCATACAGAAAAACAATATTACCGCGGACATGCCCAGGTAAGATATGACGGAACGGCCGCCATCCTCAAGGATGACATCAACCAACCTTTCCATCAGGGTATATTCGTTGATATTTTTGTCTATGACAATATTCCCGATGAAAAGGGCCGTAAATGGAAACGTTCCCTATTCAGGGCCAAGTGGGCCCAGAAATGCCTCCTTACCTCATACTACAAACAGTTCAGCCTTAAGCATCCCGTAACATCCGTCAAATTCATCATAGCCAGGTTTGCCTGTATCCTGTTCGGCCCCCGAAACATCTACCGTTTCTATGAGACGCAGTTTACCAAATGGAATGCCACCGACAGCAAATGCATAGCATGCCCCACTTATGACCGCAGGCAGATAGAGAGGGAGACCAAACTGAAAGAGTGGTACCGTGAATCGGTCTCTCTTCCGTTTGAGGATATGGAGATGCCTGTTCCGGGCAATTACAATGAGGTGCTGACGACTATCTACGGTAAAGACTACATGAAGCCGTGCAAAGCTCCGTCCGGTCATGGCGAAACTCTTTTTGCAACTGACAGATCATATATTGACATACTTCAGGAACTAAAACAGAAAAGATGAAACAGTATGACTATCTCATAGTAGGTGCAGGTCTATGGGGCAGTATGTTTGCCTATCGGGCCTGTAAGGCAGGAAAGAAGTGCCTTGTGATAGACCGCAACAGTCATATCGGCGGAGGTTGCTATACTGAACAAATCAACGGCATAAACGTACACAAGTATGGTCCGCATATATTCCATACATCCAACAAGAAGGTTTGGGATTTCATGAACAGCCTGGTGCCGTTCAATGATTTTATAAACTCGCCTATTGCCTGCTACAAAGGGAAACGCTATAATCTGCCGTTCAATATGAACACTTTCCACCAGCTGTGGGGAGTGGATACGCCCGATGAAGCTAAGGCAATCATAGAGAAACAACGGGCAGAATACGCAGATATTGAAGAGCCGCGTAACCTTGAGGAGCAGGCTCTGAAACTGGCAGGGCGTGATATTTACGAGACTCTGGTAAAAGGGTATTCCGAGAAGCAGTGGGGCATGAAAGCCACCGAGATTCCGGCCTTCGTGATACGCCGGCTGCCGTTCCGCTTTGAGTTCAACAACAACTACTTCAATGACACATATCAAGGTATACCGATAGGCGGCTATACAAAGATATTCCGGAAACTTCTGGATGGTATTGAAGTAAGATTGGATACAGACTTTTTCCAAAACAGGGAGTTATTTGACAGTTTGGCCGATAAGACCGTATTCACCGGTCAGATAGACGCGTTTTTTGACTATCGCCTGGGAGAGCTGGATTTCCGTTCTCTCCGTTTTGAACACAAGCTGATGGAGGGTGTAAAGGATTTCCAGGGCAATGCCGTTGTCAATTATACTGAAGCAGAGGTGCCGTACACAAGATGTATCGAACACAAGCATTTTGAATTCGGACAGCAGCCTGATACAGTAATCACTTATGAGTACTCACGCAAATGGGAGAAGGGCGCCGCACCATACTATCCTATCAACAATGAGCGCAACAATGCCCTTTATGCCGGCTATTCTGAACTGGCGGCCCAAAGGACGGATGTCATTTTCGGCGGCCGTCTGGCCGAGTATAAATATTATGATATGCATCAGATTGTAGAGAACGTTCTTGAAATGAAAATATGAGTAAACTGTTATCAATAATCATCCCCACTTACAACATGGAGGCGCTGCTTCCACGCTGTCTTGATTCCATTCTGGTTGACGGTGCCCTGGAGCGCATTGAAGCCATGGTGGTAAATGACGGCAGCAAAGACGGCTCGCTGGCTGTTGCCAACAGCTACAGGGAGCGCTATCCAGATTCGGTTACCGTAATAGACAAGCCCAACGGCAACTACGGATCGACAATCAATGCCGCTCTTCCCGCAGCTAAGGGAAAATACGTCAGGATTCTTGACTCCGATGATTGGTTACGTTCCGACTCCCTTATAAGATTCCTGGATGCTCTGCAGGATCTGGAGACCGATATGGCTGTAACACATTTCACCATACTGCATGAAGGAGGCGGCCGGGAACTCACCAAATACAATGACTACGGTCGGGAACCTTTTGAATACGGAAAAACATATCAACTGGATGAGGTCCTCAAGGAGGGATACATAAAGTATTTCCTCATGCACGGACTCACTTATCGGACAGACCTTCTGCGTAAAATGGATTACCGTCAGACCGAAGGTATATCCTATACCGATACCGAATGGTGCTGTTACCCTGTATTCAAGGCTCAGACAGTAACATTCCTTGATATTGACCTTTACCAATACAACATGGCACGCGAGGGACAGACAATGGACCCCAAAGTGATTTCCCGCAGCCTTATGCAAATGGAGAAGATGATAAGGCAGCTCATATCATTCTTTGAGTCTTCTGATACCGCCAGCCTGTCTGAAACAAGGCTCACGTTCCTGAGGAAATACTACGCCAACCGCATTAGATTCCTGTACAAATGCCACCTTGTGGATACTCCCCGTGAACACTTTGACGCAGTCCGTTTTGAGGAGTTGGACAAAGAACTGACAGAGGCTTGCCAAAGGAACGGATTCGGTCAGGTACGCCTTTATCCCGAAAACAAGATCATCAGGTGTGACCTGCTCCGGTTCTGGCACAGGCACCATCGTCGTCCCCGCAGATGGTTTGAATCCATCAACCGGGCTCTGAACGTGATAATGAGAAAACTCTATATGTTATTTTTCAGATGAGCAGACTACTATATATAAGGTACAAGAAACCGGGCAAGGTCCTGGAAGGCGGCGAACAGGTTTCCCAAAAGAACTGGAGCGTTTTGTGCAAACTTCTAGGTGAGCAGAATGTAGATACCGTCTATATCCACGATGAGAACCGCAAGCGTACCGTTGCAGACTATCTGAAAGGTGCTTTCTGGTTTCCTTTCGGGTACTTTTTCGGCATCACTCCTGCAATTGTCAGGAGACTTGTCAGGACTGCCCGTGATTATGATTTCGTCTTCATAGACCGAAGCGTTTTCGGAATCATAGCCGCAAAGCTCAAGAAAAGCGGATATAAAGGCGTAATCATCGGATTCTTCCACAATGTTGAGATTCTCTATTTCAAGGCAAAACTGGGACATAAGCCATGGAGGTTCATCATTACCGGTTGCGCAGACCGCAATGACCGCTGGACTTGCCGTTATGCAGACCGCACCATCTCACTGAATTCACGTGATGCCGATGTCATCAAAGAACGATACGGACGCATGCCCGATGCCATTGTCCCCGTCACTTTCAATGACACCTACTCAAAAGAGTCTTATCCCGAGCAACTGACATCGCGCAAGCCGCTTTGTCTGTTTCTGGGTGCGTACTTTGCGCCCAACTGTGAAGGCATTGAATGGTTCTCCAGGAATGTCTACCCGAATGTGGATATAGAAATGAAGATAGTAGGTAAAGGCATGTCACGCATCAAAGACAACTATTATGTTCCGGATGGAACCCGGATTGTGAGTGACGCGCCCGACCTGGTCCCTTATTATGAGGAGGCCGATATCATGGTACTGCCAATATTCAAAGGCAGCGGCATGAAGGTCAAGACCTGTGAGAGCCTTATGTACGGAAAGAATATCATAGCCACAACCGAAGCCCTGGAAGGATATGACCTTGACTATGACAGGATGGGTGCCAAGTGCAACACCGCCCGGGAGTTCATTGATGCAATCAATTCATTCGCAGAGAATCCGCGGCCAAGGTTCAACAGATACTGCCGTGATGTGTTCCTGCAGAAATACTCAACTGAGAGCGTGGTGGAAACTTTCAGAAAAATACTGAACAAAGAATGAGACGTCAAGGCAAGTTCTTATTTCACATACTGGCTTTCATTATAGTGACCATCTGGGGTGTTACGTTCATCTCAACCAAGATACTTATCAGCTCCGGACTAACTCCAGCCCAGATATTCACCATCCGATTCACGGTTGCCTACATCGGAATATGGACTGTATGTCTCATCAAAGGCGGCAGGGATAAGGTGCTATTCACCCGCACTCTTAAAGAGGAGTTGATGATGGTATTTCTGGGTGTAACAGGCGGATCACTCTATTTCCTTACCGAGAACACGGCTCTGGCACACACCCAGGCATCGAACGCGGCGTTCATAGTCTGCATCGCTCCGCTACTGACATTGCTCCTGACTCTGATTCTGAAGCGGTTGTTCAAGGGGCCCCTGATGGACGGGCTTGAGAATGTAAGGTTGGGGTTCCCGCTCATCGGCGGCACTGTCATGGCGCTTACCGGTATGTTCCTGGTGATATTTAACGGATATACGCTGCACATTTCGCCCAAGGGTGACATGCTGGCTTTCGGAGCAGCCCTGTGCTGGGCTCTCTACAGCCAGTTCATGAGCCAGATGACCATCCGCTACGGAACGTTCTTTGCCACAAGGAAAGTGTTCTTTTACGGACTCATTACCATCATTCCTGTAATACTTTTGAGCGACAACTCAAACATCCTGAACGTACAATTCAGCGCCATCCAGGTCTGGGGTAATCTGCTGTTCCTGTCCGTATTGGCCTCATTGTTCTGTTTTATAGGCTGGAACAGGGTTATGGCAGCAATCGGGAACGTAACTTCCACAAATTATGTATATTTGAATCCTGTTATCACACTCATTGCCGCCATTATCATTCTGGGAGAGAGCATGACCGTTACCGCCGCAATAGGATCGGCCATGATTCTGGGCGGCGTGATACTGGCGGGAGTCAAGACAAAAAAGGACTGAACAAACAAAAAAATAAATGATGAAAACAATCTTTAAAGTTATGATGATGACTGGTGTGCTGGCCATAACAGCCGGCTGCGGACAGAAAAAGAGTGATTTCAAGTATCTGCTTGATGAGTTTGCTGACCTTAAGGTGATGCGCTACACCATCCCCGGATGGGAGGAGCTGACCCTGCAGCAGAAAGAGTACGCATACCATCTGGCCGAGGCTGCCAAGTGGGGACGCGACATCCATTGGGACCAGAACTGCAAGTGGAACCTGCCCATACGTCATACTGTTGAGAATATCCTTAACAACTACAAGGGTGACCGCACCACAAAGGAGTTCGATCAGTTTACCGTCTATGCCAAGCGCCTGTTCTTTGCCAACGGCATACACCATCACTATGCCGAGGACAAGTTCTTCCCGGAGTGCCCCAAGGCATATTTCCAGTCTCTCATGGAGGCTGTGGGTGACGGCAGCAAGTGCGCCGAGTTGCTGGATGTGATCTACAACCCCAACACCCTGCAGCAGCGCCGCTCAACCAGTACCGACGGTGATATCGTAGTCCTGTCGGCCGGTAACTTCTATGAGGGCGTTACCCGCGATGAGGTAGAGAAATACTACGCATCCATCGAGGATAAGACCGATGAGACTCCCATTGCCTACGGTCTTAACACCAAGGTTACCAAGGATAAGGACGGCAACATAGTTGAGATTCCCTGGAAGATTGACGGCATGTACGGACCGGCCATCAAAAAAATATGTGAAGAGCTCAAACTGGCAGCCGCCTGCGCCGAGAACGATATCCAGAAACGTGCTCTGGGTCTGCTCATAAAATACTATGAGACCGGTGACCTTAAGATCTGGGATGAGTTCAACATCGAATGGGTAAAGGATACCATCGGAACCGTGGATTTCATCAACGGATTCATTGAAGATTACAACGACCCGCTGGGCCGCAAGGGTGCGTGGGAAGGCTACGTGAACATCAAGGACCACAAGGCATCCGAGCGCTCCACCATACTGAGTGCCAACGCACAGTGGTTTGAGGACCATTCGCCGGTTGATCCCCGCTTTAAGAAAAAAGAGTGTAAGGGCATATCGGCCAAGGTCATCAACGCCGTCTGCCTGGCCGGTGACTCATATCCCTCAACACCTATAGGCATCAACCTGCCCAACGCCGACTGGATACGCAAGATGTACGGCAGCAAGTCAGTTACCATAGCCAACATCACACACGCATATGAATACGCCGCACAGGAGTCTCCCACCAGCACTCTGGATGAGTTTGCATGGGATGAGGCCGAGAAGGCATTCTACCGCGAGTGGGGTTCATGGGCCGATGAGATTCATACCGACCTTCATGAGTGCCTGGGTCACGGAAGCGGCCAGCTGCTGCCGGGTGTATCAACCACCGCTATGGGTGAGTATGCATCGGCCCTGGAGGAGGCCCGCGCCGACCTCTTCGGTCTCTACTTTACTGCCGATCCCAAGATGGTTGAGCTGGGTATCATGCCCAACAAGGATGCCTACAAGGCCGAGTATGCCAATTATATCCGCAACGGTCTGATGGTGCAGTTCACCCGCGTGGAGCTGGGACGTCCCAACACCGAGGCCCACATGCAGAACCGCAAGCTCATTGCCGAGTGGTGCTATGAGAAAGGCCGTAAGGACAACGTGATTGAGAAGAAGGTTCGTGACGGCAAGACCTACTTTGTGGTCAACGACTACGAAAAACTGCGTGACCTCTTTGCCCAGCTGCTGGCCGAGATCCAGCGCATCAAATCCGAGGGTGACTATGAGGCCGGCAAATATCTGATTGAGACCTACGCCGTCAACATTGACCCCACCCTGCACAAGGAGGTCAAGCAGCGTTATGAGGCCCTGAACCTGAAGCCTTACGGCGGTTTCATCAACCCCGACATTGTTCCGGTTGAGAAGGACGGCAAGATTGTTGACTACAAGGTTGTCTACAATGATGACTACCTGAAGCAGCAGCTTGACTACGGCAAGAAATACGGTGCTCTGTAATAAAAAAAGTACAAAAGGGGACAGTCCCCTTTTGTACTTTTTTGTACCTTTGCAGCGGACAATGTGGAAAGATTTGCGGAACTGATGGTTCCGGACAGCTTGCAACCACACAAAAAAATGCTAAAAGTCAATCTTTTAACACGCTTTGAATGAGAACCGTTGCGGTCCCATTGTCCAAAAGACAGTGGGACTTTTATTTTTTGATATATGTCATACTTATTCACATCCGAATCGGTGTCCGAGGGACACCCTGACAAGGTAGCGGACCAGATATCCGATGCCGTCGTAGACGAACTGTT
>ONMR01000034.1 GCA_900318995.1 uncultured Prevotellaceae bacterium
ACTATAAAGGTAAATATGAGCAGGAACATAAGATACCATTTGAACTGGGTATCCTCAATCAGCTTATGTACCTTGCCGCGGAATATCACAAAGAACAGCAGACCGTAGTTGATGCCTGACAGGAACATGAAGAATGTTATTACATACTCAACCGAGTGGGAGTTGAAGTAGGCTATGCTGGCATTCTTTGTGGAGAAACCTCCGGTGGCGGCTGTAGTAAGGGCGTGGTTTACACTGTCAAAGACACCCATGCCGCAAAACCTTAAGGCAATGGCGCAAAGAACTGTTATCAATACGTATACCGTGATTATCCACCGGCCGCTGACACTGATTCGAGGGTGGAGCTTGCTGTGAGTCGGTCCGATGGCCTCGGCAGCGAAAAGCTGCACCTCACCCACACCGAATATTGGCAGTACGGCTACCGTAAAGAAGACTATACCCAAACCGCCTATCCACTGAGTCAGGCTGCGCCAGAACAGCAGGCCGTGAGGTATCACCTCGACATCCTGTATGATAGTGGCGCCTGTGGTGGTGAAACCGGACATGGTCTCAAAATAGGCATCCGTGAATGATGGTAAATAACCGCTGATATAATATGGAAGCGATCCGAAAATTGAGAACAGGACCCAGCTGAGAGCTACTACTATGTAACCGTCACGTCGCGTCATTGCTCCCTCCTTGTGCTTGGAGCTCTTACCGATGTACAGGGCGGTCATACCTACACAGCCCGATGTGAGAGAGCCCATGATAAATCCGAACAGGTCATCCTCTCCGTAGAACACAGGGATTAGAGCACAAAGCAGCAGTATGCCTGATTCAATCAGCAGCAGTACTCCCAGTATCCTATGTATTATCTTGACGTTTATCAATTGAAATACTTTTCTATTGTCTTAATCATTCCTTCCAGACAGAATACTACCACATGGTCGCCGGGTAGAATCTGGGTATTGCCGGTAACAATCAGAGCCTCCTTGTTGCGGATAAGACCGCCGATGGTCACTCCGCGCGGCAGAGATATGTCCTTGACAAGACTGCGGGTGATCCTGGCACCATCCATCACGTTGAACTCGGCCACATCGGCGTTGGCAAACGTGAGGCACTTGACGTTGGTGACATCAGCATCGAGCATCATCTGGTAGATATGGCTGGCTGCAATCTTCTTTTTGTTGATTACGGTACCGATGTCAAGTTTCTCAGCCATGTTGATGTAGTCGATGTTCTCAACCTCGGCAATGGTTTTGGTCACACCGAACCGCTTGGCTGCAAGGCAGGCAAGTATATTGGTTTCGGAGTTGTCGGTCAGGGCAACGAAAGCTTCGGTGTGCTGTATGCCCTCACTCATGAGCAGGCTGGGGTCACGGCCGTCACCGTTTATTATCATTACCCTGTCATCAACAAGTTCAGTAAGCCGGTTGCAGCGCTCCAGGTCACTCTCGATTATCTTGAGGTTCATGTAGTCCGGCATGAGTTGCGCAGTGCGTACTGCAATGCGGCTGCCTCCCATTATGATGACATCACGTACATCGGGAAGCTCTTCCTTGCCGGCGATACGGCGGATGTGCGGGATGTGTTTTTTCATTGTCATGAAGTATACCAGGTCGCCGGCCTGCATCGTGTCGTGGCCGCTTGGAATAATGGTAACGCCTTCACGCAGGATTGCCACTATATGGTAAGGGAGTTCCTTGCCCAGTTCGGCCAGTGGCTTGTTGAGTATCTGTGCGTTGTCGCGCAGCTTGATGCCCATCATGACAAGGGCACCGCCTGCAAATTCCCACCACTGACGGATCCAACTCAGTTTCATTCCGTCAACTATATCTTTAGCTGCCAGTAACTCAGGGTAGATAAGTGAATCCAGACCGATGCTGTTGAAGTATTCCATGTGTTTGGGCTGGAGATACTCGTAGTTGTTGATTCTGGCTACTGTCTTCTTGGCACCCAGATGGTGCGCAAGCTGGGCTGATATAAGGTTGCGGCTTTCATCGGTCGTGACTGCCACAAAGAGGTCGGCACTGCCGGCACCTGCCTCCTTAAGGCCATGCAGCGATACAGGAGATTCCTGAATGGTAAGCAGATCGAAACTGGAATCGAGACGGGCCAGTTTCTCGGGGCTCTCGTCTATCAGAACTATGTCCTGATTCTCTCCGGCCAGCAGTTTGGCCAGGTGTATACCTACATTTCCGGCTCCAGCAATTACAATTTTCATCTTTCTGGTTTTTCGGGTTCTGAAGTCAGCTCAACGAGTGTGCTGATGATAGCATCGCAGTCAATATGACACAGATGCAGAAGCTGAGGCGTGGAACCGTGTTCTATGAACCGGTCGGGCAGTCCCATGCGCCTTATTACAGGGCTAAAGCCGTTATCGGCCATGTATTCCACGACAGCGGTGCCCAATCCTCCGGTCACCGCACCGTTCTCAATGGTTATGATACGGCTGAATTTTTTACCCACTTCACTTAGTATGGAAGTGTCGATTGGTTTCAGGAAACGCATATCATAGAGTGCGGCGGTCTTTCCGCTCTCCTTCTCCCATGCGGTTATTGCCTGCTCGGCAAGGTTTCCTATTGGCCCGATGGACAGGACGGCTACGTCATCGCCATCCTTCATTTTTCTTCCGGTGCCGATTACCACGGGATTGAACGGTTTACGCCAGTCAGGCAGGATACCTCGTCCGCGTGGATAACGGATTATGAAAGGTCCCTGATCCGGTAATTGAGCCGTATACATCAGGTTACGCATTTCGACCTCATCATACGGAGATGCAATCGTTAGGTTGGGGATTGGGCGCAGGTAAGCCAGGTCAAATGCGCCATGGTGTGTCGGACCGTCCTCTCCGACCAGACCGGCACGGTCCAGACAGATTACGACATTGAGTCTCTGTATAGCCACGTCATGGATGACATTGTCATATGCACGCTGCATGAATGACGAGTAGATGTTGCAGAACGGCATCATGCCCTCTTTTGCCAGACCTCCGGAGAATGTCACTGCATGCCCCTCGGCTATACCTACATCAAAGCAGCGGTCCGGAAATACTTTCATGGGTATATCCATGCTGCATCCTATTGGCATGGCCGGAGTAATGCCCATGATCCTGGAGTTCTCTTTCATTAGTTCCAGAAGAGTCTCGCCGAATACATCCTGGAAAAGCGGAGGCAAGCCGTCTCCGTTACGTATTATGCGCTCACCCGTAACCTTGTCGAAGAGACCGGGTGCATGCCAGATGGCCGAATCCTTCTCGGCCGGCTCATACCCCTTGCCCTTTACTGTCTTGATGTGCAGCAACTTGGGGCCATGCATGCCTTTTATGTTGCTGAGTATGCGTACCAGATTCTGGACATTGTGTCCGTCTACAGGACCGAAATACCTGATATCCATACCCTCAAACACGTTGTTCTGTTGGGTAAGCTTGATTTTGATACGATTGTTGCGGCGGATTATGTTCCGACGCCGCTGTTCTGTCATCAGCCCCATTTTCTGAAGCAGCCTTGAGACATAATAACGGAACTTGTTATATGAACGCGAAGTGTGCAGCTGAGTGAGATAACTGCGCATTCCTCCCACACTTTGTGAAATGCTCATGTTGTTGTCGTTGAGTATGATGAGCAGGTCATTGTCCGTGATGGAGGCGTTGTTGAGACCCTCAAATGCCAGACCTCCGCTCATGGCTCCGTCACCTATGACGGCTACTACGCGGCGCGCAGCGTTGCCATTGCGTTTGTCGGCTACAGCCATACCCAATGCTGCCGATATGGAGTTTGAGGCATGGCCGGCAGTAAAGGTGTCATACTCACTCTCATCGGGCGACGGGAATGGTTTGAGGCCCTTAAACTTGCGGTTGGTATGGAAAAGGTCACGTCTTCCGGTAAGGATCTTGTGTCCGTATGCCTGGTGTCCGACATCCCATACTATACGGTCATCGGGAGTATTGAAGACATAATGAAGGGCTACGGTCAACTCGACGGTACCAAGACTGGAACCGAAATGGCCGGGATTCTGTGAGAGCTCATCGATTATCATCTGTCTCAACTCATCACATACCTGCGGGAGCTGCTCCGGAAGTAGTTTCCTAAGGTCTTCGGGAGAGTCAATCTTGCCCAACAGATTGTCTTCCGGCAGTTCATCTTCAGCTTTCTGCATCCTCTCTCATTTGTCTTTCAAACGGCAAATGTACCAAAATCATATGAAAGAAAGTCCATTTTAGTGATATATTAAACTTTTTAATTATGGTGAGACAAGGTTGAAGGGCGCCAGATGACAATCTAAAGGAATAATACTTATCTTTGACAAATCAGAAAAACCTGGGGGAAATGACCTATTCAATTGATGACATCGTTTTGATGACAGGGGCGGAAAGGCATGGCTTCTGCCCTGCCAATATATCCTGGTTGCTAACGGACAGCCGTTCCTTATGTTTTCCGGCGGAGACGCTTTTCTTTGCCCTTATAAGCAAGCGCAATGACGGTCATAACTATATCCGTGACCTTTATGACCGCGGGGTAAGGAATTTTGTGGTCAGTTATCTGCCGGACAGGATGGAGGATTATTCGGAGTCCAATTTCCTTTTGGTAAGGGATACACTGGCCGCTCTTCAGACTTTGGCTTCCGCTCACCGGAAAAACTTTGACATCCCCGTCATCGGCATCACCGGCAGTAACGGTAAAACAATGATCAAGGAGTGGCTTTACCAGCTTCTTGAGCCGGATTATGCCGTAACCCGTTCACCCAAGAGCTACAACTCTCAGATTGGAGTTCCGCTCTCAGTATGGCTCCTGAACAAGCAGACTGAGATTGGCATTTTTGAGGCTGGTATTTCCAGAAAGGATGAAATGCGCCAACTGTGGAAGATTATAAAGCCTACCATAGGCGTGCTCTCCAACATCGGTCTGGCGCATCAGGAGAATTTCCAGTCTCTCCAGGACAAATGTACTGAGAAACTTCGCCTGTTCCAGGATTGTGATGTTGTAATATATAATTGCGATAATGACCTGATTCAGAGTTGCGTGGATAAATCCATAATTACAGCCCGCGAGATAGCATGGTCGCGCAAGAACCAGGACAAGCCCCTCTATATTTCGTCGATAGTAAAAGGCAAGGATTCGACGGAAATCACATACCGGTATATAGGTTTGGAGAATAAGTTTACAATTCCGTTCATAGACGATGCCTCTGTCGAGGATGCGCTTCATTGCCTGGCTGTATGCATCTATTTGATGATGCCGCCCGAGAAGATTACTGAGCGGATGGCAAAACTGGAACCGCTTGCAATGCGCCTGGAGGTAAAGGACGGAAAACAGGGCTGCATTATCATCAATGACAGCTATAACTCTGATATATCATCCTTGGGTATTGCGCTTGACTTCATGGCGCGACGTCAGGATGACTCATCACGCAGCCGTACGCTTATCCTGTCGGACATTCTACAGTCAGGCTGGTCGCTCCATGAACTTTACCGCAGGGTGGCCCAACTGGTTGAGAGCCGCGGCATCACCAAACTGATAGGAATAGGAGAGGATATATCATCAGAATCAAAAAGATTTGATGTAGCCGAAAAATACTTCTTCAATAACACCGATGAGTTCTTCAAGTCGGATATGCTCAAGAGTTTCCACAATGAGACGGTTCTGATCAAGGGCGCACGCGTGTTCGAGTTTGACAGGATAGCGGAGCGTATGGGGCTCAAGGTTCATGAAACTATACTTGAGGTTAATCTGCAAGCCCTTGTGGAGAATCTCAACCGTTACCGAAGCATGCTTCAGCAGGATACCAAGATTGTCTGCATGGTCAAGGCATCGGCCTACGGATCGGGCGCCATAGAGGTGGCCAAGACCCTGCAGGACCGTAAGGTTGACTACCTGGCTGTGGCGGTAGCCGATGAGGGTGCAGAACTCAGAAAGGCGGGCATCACAACCAGTATTATGGTCATGAACCCCGAGCGTACATCATTCGGTACCCTGTTTGACCAGAAACTGGAGCCGGAGGTCTACAGCTTCCATCTGCTGGATATGATTATCCGTGAAGCGGAGCACAACGGTATCACCAATTTCCCGATACATATCAAGATAGATACGGGAATGCACCGTCTCGGATTCGCCCCGGAGGATATGCCGGAACTGGTGCGTCGTCTGCAGAGGCAGACGGCTGTCATCCCTTGTTCTGTCTTCTCTCATTTTGTGGGTAGCGACAGTGCGGATTTCGATGATTTCACAAAATTGCAGATAGAACGTTTCAATATGGCTTCCGATACTCTCCAGGCGGCTTTCAAACATCATATCATACGGCACATCTGTAATTCGGCAGGAATTGAGAGATTTCCTGACGTTCACTACGATATGGTGCGGTTGGGATTGGGCCTTTACGGTATCAATCCTCTTGATAACCAGCCTCTGGAGACTGTATGCACACTTAAGACCACCATACTTCAGATTCGTGAACTGGAAAAGGGCGAGACAGTGGGTTACAGCCGTAAGGGCAAGATAACCAGGCATTCCCGCATTGCCGCCATCCCTATAGGTTATGCCGACGGCCTGGACCGTCATCTGGGTAACGGGAATGCTTACTGTCTGGTGAACGGACAGAAGGCTTATTATGTCGGTAATATCTGTATGGACGTGTGTATGATTGATGTTACGGACATAGACTGCCATGAGGGTGACAGTGTCGAGATATTCGGTCCCAACCTGCCGGTCCATGTGTTGTCAGATATTCTGGGAACAATCCCATATGAGATTATATCCACTGTTTCAATACGTGTCAAGCGAGTTTACTACACAGAATAACTAACCTAAATTCAATATGTCAACAATTTCAGATTCAAAGGCTCAGCGGATGACTAATTTCCGTTGGGTGTTGTGCGCCCTCCTCTTTGTGGCCACAACCGTCAATTACCTGGACCGTCAGGTGCTGTCATTAACATGGAAAGACTTTATATCGGCCGATTTTCACTGGACTGACAGTCAGTACGGTTCAATAACCGGTTTCTTTTCTATTTTCTATGCCGTGGCCTGCCTCTTCAGCGGCAAGTTCATTGACTGGCTGGGTACCCGCAAGGGTTATCTGTGGGCAATATTCATCTGGTCGGTAGGTGCCTGTATGCACGCTGCCTGCGGATGGGCATCGCTCAAGTGGGCCGGTGTACCTTCTATGGAGGCTGCACGTAATTCGGCCGATGTGATGCTGATCATATCGACGGTATCGGTCTATATGTTCATTTTCTGCCGTGCGGTGCTGGCACTTGGTGAGTCAGGAAACTTCCCTGCAGCCATCAAGGTTACCGCCGAGTATTTCCCCAAGAAGGACCGTGCTTTTGCCACATCCATTTTTAATGCCGGCGCATCGGTGGGCGCTCTTGCAGCACCTGCCTGCATTCCGCCTCTGGCTGCCAAGTGGGGTTGGGAGATGGCGTTCATAATAATAGGTGCCCTGGGTTTTGTATGGATGTTCTTCTGGTTCTTCCTCTATCAGAAGCCC
>ONMR01000013.1 GCA_900318995.1 uncultured Prevotellaceae bacterium
TGAATTTTTTGTTAATAAATATAACTCGCTGACAACAAAAGAGGTGCGCCTGATTGGCACACCTCTTTATATTTACGCGCACGCGTTATTACTCTGCCTTGGGAGCCTCAGTTGCAGGTGTCTCCTCGACAGGAACCTCTGCAGCAGGAGCAGCAGACTTTTCAGCAGCCGGTTTACGTGAACGGCGAGTCTTGGCAGCCTTCTTCACGGTCTTGGCCATATTCTCATCGTAATCAACGAACTCGATGAATGCCATCTCAGTAGCATCACTCTTGCGAATACCAAGCTTGATAATACGAAGGTAACCTCCGGGACGATCTGATATCTTCTGAGATATCTCCTTAAATAGCTCAGTTACGGCCTCCTTATTCTGAAGATAGCTAAATACAACACGACGCGAATTGGTATCATCCTTCTTGGCGCGGTTAATGATTGGTTCTGCATAAACTCGCAGTGCCTTAGCCTTAGCCAAAGTGGTCTCGATTCTCTTATGCATGATAAGAGAGATGGTCATGTTGGCCAGCATCGAATTCCTGTGAGCGGCTTTACGGCTCAAGTGATTGAATTTCTTATTATGTCTCATTTTTAGTCTTTGTCTAATTTATACCTTGAAATATCGGTTCCAAATGTAAGATTCAAGCTTTCCAGCAGATCATCCAATTCAGTGAGAGACTTCTTACCAAAGTTACGGAACTTAAGTAAATCTGTCTTGTTATACTGAACGAGATCACCCAATGTCTCTACATCAGCTGCCTTGAGGCAATTAAGAGCACGTACTGACAAATTCATGTCTGCCAACTTGGTCTTAAGAAGCTGACGCATGTGCAGTACCTCCTCGTCAAATTCCTCATTACCATCAAGATCAACATTCTCAATGGTAATCTTATCATCTGAAAAGAGCATGAAATGGTAAATAAGGATCTTAGCTGCCTCTTTCAATGCATCTTTAGGATGAATTGAACCATCTGTGGTAATCTCAAGAACCAGTTTGTCATAGTCTGTCTTCTGCTCAACGCGATAAGGCTCTACAACATACTTGACATTACGAATCGGAGTGTAGATGGAATCGATAGGAATAGTGTTAACCTCAGTACAGAACTCCTTATTCTCCTCGGAAGGAACATAGCCACGCCCCTTATTGATGGAGATCTCAATCTGCATGGAAACTTTTGGATCAAGATGGCAAATGACCAGCTCAGGATTTAACACTTCAAATCCGGTCAGACATTTTCCTATGTCACCGGCTTTGAACTCCTTGGTATTCTCAACCTTTATACTTACTGTTTCGCTCTCATACTCTTCTACGATCTGCTTGAAACGCACCTGCTTAAGGTTAAGGATAATGTTTGTAACATCTTCCTTAACACCAGGAATTGTAGCGAATTCATGCTCGACACCCTCTATCTTGATGGTATTGATGGCAAAACCCTCAAGAGTGGAGAGAAGGATACGACGAAGGGCGTTTCCAATGGTGACACCGAATCCGGGCTCCAAAGGGCGGAATTCGAACTTACCGAACTTGGAGTCGGCTTCCACCATTATAACCTTATCAGGTTTTTGAAATGCTAATATTGCCATTAACCTCTTATTTTTTATTTAGAATACAATTCAACGATGAGTTGCTCCTTGATATTCTCAGGAATATCTTCTCTTTCCGGCTTGTGAAGGAACTTACCGGCCTTAGCCTGCTCATCCCACTCGATCCATGAATACTTGGCATGGTTGAAGCCTGCCAAAGAATCTGCGATAACCTCAAGTGACTTAGAACGCTCGCGTACACCAACAATCTGACCGGGTTTAACCTGGTATGAAGGGATATTAAGAACCTTACCGTCAACAGTGATATGCCTATGGCTTACCAATTGACGTGCAGCAGCACGAGTAGGAGCTATTCCAAGACGGAACACAACATTATCAAGACGAGACTCAAGAGCCTGAAGCAGGTTGACACCTGTAATACCGCTCTCGCGTGAAGCCTTATCAAACATATTGCGGAACTGTTTCTCAAGCACTCCATAGGTATACTTAGCTTTCTGCTTCTCAGCAAGCATGACACCATACTCAGAGGTCTTGCGGCGACGGCTGTTACCGTGCTGACCGGGAGCATATTTTCTCTTTTCAAAAGATTTGTCTGCTCCATAAATTGCTTCGCCAAACTTACGGGCGATACGGGTTTTAGGTCCAGTATATCTAGCCATAATACTTTCGTTTTAAAATTAAACTCTTCTTCTCTTCGGCGGACGGCAACCGTTATGCGGCAGCGGGGTCACGTCAATGATCTCTATAACTTCTATACCGGCACCATGCACGGCACGGATGGCTGATTCACGGCCATTTCCCGGGCCTTTTACGTATGCCTTAACCTTACGAAGGCCAAGGTCATAAGCCACCTTAGAGCAATCCTCTGCTGCCATCTGGGCTGCATAAGGAGTGTTCTTCTTAGAACCACGGAAACCCATCTTACCTGCTGATGACCAGGAAATAACCTGCCCCTCACTGTTAGCAAGAGTAACAATGATGTTGTTGAAGGATGAATGTACGTGCAACTGTCCCATTGCATCTACCTTCACATTTCTCTTCTTAGCTGCAACTGTTTTCTTTGCCATAGTTCAATTATTTAGTAGCCTTTTTCTTGTTAGCAACAGTCTTCTTGCGACCCTTACGTGTACGTGCGTTGTTTTTAGTACTCTGACCACGTACGGGAAGTCCGATACGGTGACGGATACCGCGATAACAACCAATATCCATCAGACGCTTGATGTTCAGCTGAACCTCACTACGGAGGTCGCCCTCTACCTTATACTCTGCACCAATAACCTCACGGATGCGGCCTGCCATATCGTCAGTCCAATCCTGGGCCTTGATGTCTTTATCCACACCAGCTTTAGCCAAAATCTTGACTGCGCTGCTGCGACCTATACCAAAAATGTAGGTTAACGCGATTTCACCCCTCTTATTCTGCGGGATGTCAACTCCAGCGATTCTTATTGCCATATATTAATTTGTTTGTTTACCCGAATTTATCCCTGACGCAGTTTCATCTTGGGATTCTTCTTGTTAATTAAATACAGACGTCCCTTGCGACGAACAATCTTGCAGTCGGCTGAACGCTTTTTTAATGAAACTCTAACTTTCATATTCTTATGTTTTATTTGTACCTGAATACTATCCTACCCTTTGTAAGGTCGTAAGGAGACATCTCAACCTTAACCTTATCACCGGGAAGGATCTTGATAAAATGCATTCTCATCTTACCGGAAATATGACCGGTAATCTCATGTCCGTTCTCCAGTTGAATACGAAACATTGCGTTGGATAATGCCTCAACAATGGTTCCGTCCTGTTCAATTGCGGATTGCTTTGCCATATTAAAACTCTTTATCTCCTAAAACTTCTGCTATATAGTCAAATGAGGAAAGGATTTCGGCCTTACCGTTGCAAATTGCAATGGTATGCTCAAAATGAGCTGCGGGCTTATGGTCGCGGGTACGGACACTCCAACCATCACTTTCCATATAGATCTTTCTGTCACCCATAGTTATCATAGGTTCAATAGCTATACACATACCTTTTTTAAGCTGTGTGCCGTAGCCACGACGTCCATAATTGGGAACACAAGGATCCTCATGCATCTCACGACCGATACCATGACCGACAAACTCACGAACCACGCCATAACCGTGTGATTCGCAATGTGTCTGAACAGCGAATCCGATATCGCCGAGACGCTTTCCGGCTACAGCCTGCTCAATCCCCAGATAGAGAGATTCCTTTGTAACTTTAAGTAGATCCCTTACTTCTGGAGAAATCTCACCTACAGCAAATGTGTAAGCGGAATCACCGTTGTAACCGTTCAGAAGAGTTCCACAGTCAACCGAAACGATGTCACCCTCTTTAAGGGGTTCATCGTTCGGGATGCCGTGTACTACCATCTCATTGACTGATGTGCAAAGAGCTGCCGGGAAAGGAACGTCATCCTGGTTTGGATACCCCTTGAAAGTAGGTTCTGCACCGTTATCGCGGATGAATTCCTCAGCGACACGCGTCAACTCATTAGTGGTCACGCCAGGTCGGATAAGCTTGGCGACTTCACCAAGAGTCCTGCCGACAAGCTGGTTAGCTGCCCGCATCAATGCAATCTCTTCATCAGTCTTAAGAAATATCATTTCAATAGAATCAATAAGCGTTCAATCCTGAGCGGCCTTTAATACGTCCGGTCTTCAGGAGACCGTCATAATGACGCATCAGAAGGTGACTCTCAATCTGTTGTAGAGTATCGAGAACAACACCGACAAGAATGATGAGCGAAGTACCTCCAAAGAACTGTGCGAAAGCCTGATTTACACCGAAAAGACGTGCAAAAGCTGGCATCACTGCTACTATTGTAAGGAACAGGGCTCCAGGCCAAGTAATGCGAGACATCACAGTGTCAATGTAATCAGCGGTCGGTTTGCCGGGTTTTACACCGGGAATAAAACCGTTGTTACGCTTCAGATCATCTGCCATCTGCTGCGGATTAACCGTAACAGCTGTGTAGAAAATGGTGAAGGCAATGATCAGCACTGCATAAATGACATTGTATACCCAACCGTCAGTGTCCATCAGCTTAATCCAGAAACCAGAAGGCTCAGTACCTACGATAGCAATAGGAATGAACATAATGGCCTGTGCAAAGATGATAGGCATTACGTTTGCAGCATTAACCTTCAGAGGTATATACTGGCGAGCGCCTCCAATTTGACGGCCACCCTCGATACGCTTCGCATACTGTACCGGAACCTTACGCACGCCTTGAACGAGCATGATAGTGCCAGCGGTAGCAAGCAGAAGAACAACTATCTCAAAGAGGAACATGACAAGTCCACCACCTGTAGCTCCGAGAGCTGACATACGGGATGCAAGTTCCTGCATGAAAGCAGACGGGAATCGAGCGATAATACCGACCATGATTATAAACGATACACCATTACCGATACCCTTGTCTGTAATGCGCTCACCCAACCAAAGGATGAAAGAGCTACCTGCTGCAAGAATGACGGTGGATGTAATCCAGAACCAGCTCCACTCGACAGGTATCACATCTATACCAACCTGATGTCTCAGGTTAAGAAGATACGAGGGACCCTGCACTACAAGAATGATAAGTGTCAGATAACGCGTATACTGATTAATCTTCATACGACCGCTCTCGCCCTCTTTCTGAAGCTTCTGAAAACTGGGAACTGCTATGGTAAGCAGCTGAAGTACAATAGAAGCAGAAATGTAGGGCATTATACCCAATGCAAAAATCGAAGCATTGGAGAAAGCGCCGCCTGAAAACATATCCAACAGAGAAAGAAGACCGGTACTGGTCTGTCTCTGCAGATTGCTCAGCATGTCGGCATCTACACCAGGAAGCAGGATATGTGATCCAAGACGATATACTGCGATAAACAGCACTGTCGTAAGAAGACGTTTCCTGAGATCCTCAATCTTTGAGATGTTTTTCAAAGTCTCCCAGTTCTTAATTACAACATAGGCGACCAGAGCGACAACCGCAAAGATTATGATGTATTTCAGAAGATTTTCATCCATCTCTATTAAAGTTTGATAGTGGTTCCACCTACAGCCTCGATGGCAGCAGTAGCACTCTTTGAGAATGCATTAGCCTCAACATCGACCTTCTTTGTGAGCTGGCCATTACCCAGAATCTTAACAAGCTGCTTTGAAGAAACAAAACCGGCAGCTACGAGATCTGCAACAGTAACCTTCTCGAGGTTGTTCTTCTCGGCCAAAGCCTGGATGATATCCAGATTGATAGCTTTGTACTCAACGTGATTGATGTTCTTGAATCCGAATTTCGGAACAAGACGCTGAAGAGGCATCTGACCACCTTCAAAACCAATTTTTCTAGCATATCCGGAACGAGACTTGGCACCCTTGCTACCACGGGTTGAAGTACCGCCAAGACCTGAACCAGGTCCACGGCCGATTCTCTTACGTGAATGGGTTGAGCCCTCTGCCGGTTTCAATGTATTTAACTTCATAGTTCTCAATTTTTAAAATTAATCGATTACGGTTACCAGGTGGTGAACCTTATTGATCATACCTCTGATTGAAGCGTTATCCTCAACCTCAACAACTCTATTGAGTTTGCGAAGGCCAAGTGCATCAAGAGTTCTACGCTGATCTACGGGAGCACCAATACGACTCTTAGTCTGTTTGATCTTAATTGTTGCCATATCTGTAACCTCCTTATCCGTTAAATACCTTACTCAAACTAATACCACGGTTCTGGGCTACTGTCTTGGCATCACGCATCTCTGAGAGAGCCTTAAGAGTAGCCTTTACCAGATTGTGAGGGTTAGATGAACCCTTTGACTTAGCCAGAACATCAGTAATACCAACACTCTCCAAAACAGCACGCATAGCGCCACCGGCTACTACTCCTGTACCGGGAGCTGCAGGCTTCATGAATACCTCAGCACCACCGTAACGGGCAGTCTGCTCATGAGGAATTGTTCCCTTTAATACAGGAACCTTGATGAGCTCTTTCTTGGCAGCCTCAACGCCCTTGGCGATGGCGGCTGTTACCTCACTGGCCTTACCCAGGCCGAGACCGATGATACCATTGCCGTCACCTACAACTACGATAGCAGCGAAACTGAATGTACGACCACCCTTTGTAACCTTAGTCACACGGTTGATAGCAACGAGCCTGTCTTTAAGCTCGACATCGTTTGTAACCTTAACTTTATTTGTCATAACAATCGTAGTTTAAAATGTGAGACCGCTCTTGCGTGCGGCATCGGCCAATTCCTTAACTCTACCATGATACAGGAAACCGTTGCGGTCAAAAACCACGGTGGTGATACCTGCCTCCTTGGCATTCTGAGCAATAAGCTCACCTACCTTGGCAGCCTGCTCCTTACCTGACATCTTAGCCATGCCAAGTGATGAAGCTGCAGCCAAAGTCTTACCGGCCAGATCATCAATGATCTGAACGTAGATCTGCTTGTTGCTTCTGAAAACGCTCATACGCGGACGCTCGGGTGTACCGGAAATCTTGTTGCGAACGCGGAACTTAATCTTATTTCGTCTTTCTGTTTTTGCTGACATAATCTTACATCTTTAAATGTTTTACTTGGCAGCGGCTGACTTACCCGACTTACGACGGAGTACTTCATCCACAAACTTAATACCCTTACCCTTGTAAGGTTCAGGCTTACGGAAAGAACGAATCTTGGCACATACCTGACCCAGGAGCTGCTTGTCGCAAGACTCCAGAGTGATGAGCGGGTTCTTGTTTCTCTCTGACTTTGTCTCAACCTTGATTTCTGCAGGCAGAACCAGAACGATTGAGTGAGAGTGAAGGAGCTCGAAAGTGACAACGTTACCCTGATTTGAAACACGATAACCTACACCGACGATTTCCATCTCTTTCTTATAACCTTCAGAAACACCTACAACCATGTTGTTTACAAGAGCGCGATAAAGGCCGTGGAAGGCGTGACGCTGCTTGGGGTTATCCTGAAGTATTTCGGGATTCTCTTCAAGGGAGATTGTCCCGTTCTCTATTGACACTTTTACTGAAGGATCAATCTTCTGTGACAGTGAACCCTTGGGGCCTTTCACTGAAACCACGCCATCCTGAAATGTTACTGTAACACCTGCAGGAATATGAATAGGCAATTTTCCGATTCTTGACATAGTATTTCTCCTTCAATTAATAGACATAGCAAAGCACCTCACCGCCGATCTTGAGCTGTGCGGCTTCCTTGTCTGTCATAACACCTTTTGATGTGGATATAATAGCAATACCCAAACCATTGATTACTCTCGGCATATCACGATAACCGGTGTACTGACGCAGACCGGGAGAAGAGATTCTCACCAGTTTCTTGATTGCGTTGCATTTGTTTTCCGGGTCGTATTTCAGAGCCACCTTGATGGTGCCCTGAGGTCCATCCTCCACGAACTTGTAGTTCAGGATGTAACCCTTCTCAAAAAGAATCTTTGTGATGTCTTTTTTGAGATTTGAGGCGGGTATCTCTACCACCTTGTGCTTTGCCTGAATGGCATTGCGAAGCCTCGTCAGATAATCTGCAATAGGATCTGTCATAAAATTGTTTTTAAATTGATCAGGACTCCCTGACAATATTTAATTAACACTCACTAGCATATAAAACTACCAGCTTGCCTTACGTACGCCCGGGATCAGGCCCTGAGATGCCATCTCACGGAACTGAATACGGGAAAGACCAAACATACGGATGTAACCTTTTGGACGTCCGGTCAGTTTGCAACGGTTGTGCTGACGGATAGGATTAGCATTGTAGGGGAGATCCTGAAGCTTCTGAGCAGCCTCATAAGCAGCAGCGGGATCGCCGGTACGTACTATTTCCTTAAGAGCAGCACGCTTCTTTGCGTACTTGGCAGCCATCTTGGCGCGCTTAACCTCGCGGGCCTTCATTGATTCTTTTGCCATATCTCTACTTATTATTTTTCATTCTTGAACGGCAGACCGAACTCCTTGAGCAGTGCGTAACCCTCCTCGTCAGTCTTGGCTGATGTTACGAAGGTGATGTTCATACCCAGGATGTGTGATATGCTGTCGATGTTTATTTCAGGGAAGATAATCTGCTCCTGGATTCCCAGTGAGTAGTTACCCATTCCGTCAAACTTACTCTCGATACCCTTGAAGTCACGGATACGGGGCAGAGCCACACGAATCAGTCTCTCAAGGAACTCATACATACGCTCACGACGAAGTGTAACCATTACGCCGATAGGCATTTTCTTACGAAGCTTGAAGTTGGCGATATCCTTCTTTGATACGGTAGCTACAGCTTTCTGACCGGTAATAGTGGTGAGTTCGGCAATAGCGGTATCAATGATCTTCTTATCGGCAATGGCAAGCTTACCCATGCCCTGATTGATCACGATCTTCTTCAGGACAGGAATCTGCATTGAAGAAGTATAGTGGAATTTCTCCTTAAGTGCCGGAGCAATGCGCTCGGCATACTCTTTCTTAAGATTTGCAGTAGTGCTCATTACTTAATCTCCTCTCCTGATTTCTTTGAATAACGTACTGTCTTACCCTCAGCATCTTTCTTACGGCCGATACGAGCAGGAGCTCCGGTCTTGGGATCAACGGGATTGAGGTTTGAAATATGGATAGGCGCCTCCTGCTTGATGATACCACCCTGCGGATTCTTGGCGCTGGGCTTAGTGTGCTTGGAGACGAAATTCACGCCTTCCACAATAGCCCTCTGTTCCTTGACGAGCACCTTAAGTACCTTACCGGTTTTACCTTTATCCTCACCGGCATTTACGAAAACAGTGTCGTTCTTTTTAATATGTAATTTACTCATTACTCTTTACTTTTTTGGATTAAAGTACTTCAGGAGCCAATGAAACCACCTTCATGTTAACGGCGCGCAACTCACGTGCTACCGGACCGAAGATACGGCTTCCCTTGATTTCACCTGTATTAGCAAGAAGCACGCAGGCGTTGTCGTCGAAACGGATATAAGAACCGTCTGCACGACGGATCTCCTTCTTGGTACGAACTACCAGTGCCTTTGAAACGGTACCCTTCTTCATATCGCTTGAAGGAATAACGCTCTTTACGGTAACCACGATGGTATCACCGACTGTTGCGTAACGCTTCTTGGTTCCGCCAAGTACACGGATGCAGAGGCACTCCTTGGCGCCGCTGTTGTCACAAACTGTGAGTCTGGATTCTGTCTGTATCATGATTACTTAGCCTTTTCAACGATTTCTTTTAATCTCCATCTCTTAGTCTTGCTCAGAGGACGGGTCTCCATGATGCGAACGGTATCGCCGATTCCACACTCATTGTTCTCGTCATGAACATGGTACTTCTTCGTCTTACGAACGAACTTACCATAAATAGGGTGCTTCTCCTTGAAGACAGACAGAACCACAACAGTCTTGTCCATCTTGTCGCTGATTACGACACCCTGGCGCTCTTTGCGCAAATTTCTATCATTCATAGAACCTCTGTTTTACTTGTTAAGTTCCCTCTTTCTCAGCTCAGTCTTCATTCTGGCGATTGTCTTGCGGAGCTTGGCAATCTGAGAAGGATTCTCCAGCGGAGAAATGGCATGATTCAAACCCATCACCTTGTAGTTTGCTGATTCGGTCTCAATGCGCTCGACCAGCTCCTGAGTTGATAACTCTCTGATTTCTGAATTCTTCATAATGAACGGGCTTGATTAGTTTTCATTCTTAAAATCATAGTCACGTCTTACAACCAGCTTGGTTGTAACGGGAAGCTTCTGAGCAGCCAGACGGAGAGCCTCTTTGGCAACGGCAAAGGGAACACCATCGGCCTCGATGATGATACGTCCGGGAGTGATGGGGAATACGTAACCTTCTACGTCACCCTTACCTTTACCCATACGTACATCGAGCGGCTTCTTTGTAATAGGTTTGTCGGGGAAGATTCTGATCCAGATCTGACCCTGACGCTGCATGTAACGAGTTACTGCGACACGAGCAGCCTCAATCTGCCTACCGGTAATCCAGCAGGTATCAAGAGACTTGATGCCGAACGAACCGAAAGCAAGCTGGTTGCCACGCATGGCATTGCCCTTGCAACGGCCTTTCTGCATTCTTCTGTATTTTGTCCTCTTAGGCTGTAACATAATTCAATCTTAATGTTTCAGTTAACCAATTGCAATCAGCGATTGCTTCTGTTTCTCTTCTTGAAAGGTTTTCCACCACGCTCGCCGCCACGACCCATCTCTTTGGTCTGAGTAAAATTGGGGGCAAGATCCTTCTTTCCATAAACCTCTCCACGGCAGATCCATACCTTGATACCGTGAACACCGACCTTGGTGATGGCACCTACCTGGCAGTAGTCAATGTCGGCACGGAAAGTGTGCAGCGGAGTACGACCCTCCTTGTACATCTCCGAACGGGCAATTTCAGCTCCGTTAAGACGGCCTGAAATCTGGACCTTGATACCTTCGGCACCCATACGCATGGTGTTCTGAATAGCCATCTTGATGGCACGACGATATGCGATCTTACCTTCCACCTGGCGAGCGATGTTGTTAGCTACGATAACAGCATCGAGTTCAGGCTTCTTCACCTCAAAAATGTTGATCTGAATCTCCTTATCGGTGATCTTCTTCAACTCTTCCTTAAGCTTGTCAACCTCTGAGCCGTTCTTGCCGATGATCAGACCCGGACGGGCTGTGCATACGGTGATGGTAACGAGCTTGAGTGTACGTTCAATGACAATACGGGATATGCTGGCCTTTGCCAGACGGGCATTCAGATACTTGCGGATCTCACTGTCCTCAACCAGACGCTCGTCATACTTGCCGAACCAACTGGAATCCCAACCTCTGATAATTCCCAAACGGTTGCTAACCGGATTAACTTTCTGTCCCATTTCTTACTCCTGATTGTCGTTAGTACTTGTTGCAGCTGCCTTTGTGTCCACAAAAAGCGAGATATGATTTGAACGCTTGCGGATACGGTAACCTCTACCCTGCGGGGCGGGTCTCAATCTCTTAAGGGTTACACCCTCGTCAACAAAAACCTTGGTAACGAAAAGTTCGCCGGCCTCAGCCTTACGCTCGTTTTTCTGTTCCCAATTGGCAATAGCTGAACGAAGTACCTTTTCTACATCTTTCGAAGCAGCCTTATTGGAATAACGCAGTGTGCCAAGTGCACGGTTAACCTCCATACCGCGGATCATATCCACTACAAGACGCATCTTGCGGGGTGATGAAGGAACATCGTTCAGTTTGGCAAAGTACTGGGTCTTTTTAGCCTCTTTAATTTTCTCGGCTGCCAAATGTTTTCTATTTCCCATTATCTTTATTTATTTATTTCAAATAAACAATGAAGCTTATTTTCTGTTGCCGGAGTGGCCACGGAAAGTACGGGTGGGAGCAAACTCGCCGAGTTTGTGTCCAACCATGTTCTCCGTGATGTAAACAGGGATAAACTTATTACCATTATGAACTGCGATGGTATGGCCCACGAAATCGGGGGATATCATCGATGCCCTAGCCCAAGTCTTAACAACGACCTTCTTGCCGCTTTCGTTCATGGCAAGCACCTTGTCCTCGAGCTTCTTGTAAATATACGGACCTTTCTTAAGTGAACGTGTCATTTTGTACTCAGGTTAAAAGTTATTTCTTATTGGCTCTCTCGATGATATACTTCGTTGAGCTCTTCTTGGGATGTCTGGTCTTGAGACCCTTTGCGTACAAGCCCTTGCGTGAACGCGGGTGTCCACCTGACTGACGGCCTTCACCACCACCCATCGGGTGATCGTGCGGGTTCATAACAACACCACGGTTGTGAGGACGACGTCCTAACCAACGTGAACGGCCAGCCTTACCGGACTGCTCCAGAGCATGGTCCGAATTGCCGACGCTGCCGATTGTAGCCTTGCAGGCTCCCAGTATTCTGCGAACCTCACCTGAAGGAAGTTTGATTACACAATAATCACCTTCCTTAGAAGTCAGCTGGGCAAAATTTCCGGCTGAACGGACGAGAGCTGCACCCTGACCGGGACGCAGTTCAATGTTATGGATCACTGTACCTACGGGAATATCCTTAAGTGCCAGAGCGTTACCGATTTCAGGAGCTGCTTTCTCACCTGACATCAGTGTAGCGCCTACCTCAAGACCGTTAGGTGCAATGATATACCTCTTCTCTCCGTCTGCATAGAACAACAGAGCGATACGTGCCGAACGGTTAGGATCGTACTCGATTGTCTTAACAGTTGCCGGAACCCCATCCTTATTTCTCTTGAAATCTATGATACGGAATTTGCGCTTGTGACCACCGCCGATGTAGCGTGCTGTCATCTTACCGTCGTTGTTACGACCGCCGGTAGCGAGCTTTCCGAATACAAGAGACTTTTCTGGTACCGATGCAGTAATCTCCTCGAAAGTACCAATAATCTTGTGTCTTTGACCCGGGGTTGTGGGTTTGAATTTACGTACTGCCATCTCTATTAAATGTTGCTATAAAAATCAATTGTATCACCCTCCTTCAGAGTTACGATAGCCTTCTTGTAGGCATTAGCCTGGCCTTTCGAAAGACCTCTGCGGGTATAACGGGACTTGGTCTTGCCCATGTAGTAAGATGTGTTCACATCAACCACAGTGACATTGTACAGGTCCTCAATCTCCTTCTTTATCTCCAGTTTGTTGGCTTCAGGGCGAACGATGAAACCGAACCTGTTGGGGAACTTCTCAGTAATGGAGTTCATCTTCTCCGTTACAAGGGGTTTAACTATATATCCCATGATCAAGCCTCCTTATTTCTCTAATATACCGTTGATGACGTTAATCGCATTCTCAGTCACGACAAGAGCGTCAGCGTTCAGGATACTGTAAGTATTTACTGATGAAGCGTTGACGACCTTGGTGCCCTGTAAATTTCGGGCCGACAAAGTTACGATATTATTGCTCTCGGGCAGGACGAACAGAGATTTCTTATCACAAACTTTAAGATTGTTTAAGATTTCTATAAAGTTCTTGGTCTTGGGAGCATCAAAACTGAAGTCCTCAACTACGATAAGAGCGTTCTCCTGAACCTTATATGAAAGAGCTGACTTGCGGGCAAGCTGCTTCTCTTTCTTGTTTACCTTGAAGCTGTAATCACGGGGCTTGGGACCGAACACGCGTGCACCACCAACCAATACAGGTGAGTTGATATCACCGCGACGAGCACCGCCACCACCTTTCTGACGGCCCAGTTTCTTGGTTGAACCGCTGATTTCACTTCTCTCTTTTGACTTGTGCGTGCCCTGACGCTGGTTAGCCATAAACTGCTTCACATCCAGGTAGATGGCGTGATCATTGGGCTCAATGCCGAAAATAGCATCGTTAAGGACTACCTTCCTTCCGGTATCCTCACCTTTTATATTTAATACACTTACTTCCATTACCTCAGAATTGAAACGATTGAACCTTTATAACCCGGAATAGAACCCTTGATAAGAAGGAGGTTGTGCTCCGGAATAACCTTAAGAACCTGGAGGTTCTGAGTTGTCACACGCTCATTACCCATGTGACCGGCCATGCGCATGCCCTTGAATACCTTTGCAGGGTAAGAGCAGGCACCTATTGAACCGGGCTTACGACCGCGGTTGTGCTGACCGTGGGTCTGCTGACCTACGCCACCAAAACCGTGTCTCTTAACAACACCCTGGTAACCATGACCTTTTGATACTGCAACAACGTCAACAAAACTAGCGTCGTTGAACAACTCGACGGTAATTACATCACCTGGATTGAGTGAACCGTCAAAATCCTTGAACTCGGCCAAGTGTCTCTTTGGAGTTACACCAGCTTTCTTGAAGTGTCCCATCAGAGGAGCCGAAGTGTTCTTCTCCTTAGCATCCTCGAAACCGAGCTGAACAGCCTCATAGCCATCCTTCTCAACACTCTTGATCTGAGTAACCACGCAAGGACCTGCTTCGATAACGGTGCATGGAACATTCTTTCCATCAGCACCGAAGACCGATGTCATACCGATCTTTTTTCCTAATAATCCTGGCATTTCAAATATTAATTAAGTTACTGTAAATAATTTGTTAAACTCACTTTTGCATCAAACCTTGATCTCAACCTCAACACCGCTGGGGAGCTCGAGCTTCATCAGTGCGTCAACAGTCTTGGCAGTAGAGCTGTAGATGTCAATCAGTCTCTTGAATGAAGAGAGTTGGAACTGCTCACGTGACTTCTTGTTAACGAAAGTTGAACGGTTGACAGTGAAGATACGCTTGTGTGTGGGAAGTGGAATAGGTCCGCTTACGATAGCACCGGTAGCCTTTACTGTCTTAACGATCTTCTCGGCTGATTTGTCTACGAGATTGTGGTCGTAAGACTTCAGTTTGATTCTGATTTTCTGACTCATTGTTTAAGTTTTAATTTGTTATTATTCATTTTTTGCGGCTCCCGATAAGAGTCATTTGCTATCTGAAAGCCGCGTTCTCTCTTATACCTTATATATTATAACAGTGAAACGTTTCCGCCCTGCTCCTCTACAACCTGTCTGGCGAGCTGCTTTGAAACCTCGGCATGACGCTCGTAGGACATTGAAGATGTGGCACGGCCCGATGTTATAGTTCTAAGGGCGGTGACATAACCGAACATCTCGGCCAGAGGAACGTGTGCCTTGACAACCTTGGCACCGGAGTGGTTGGTTTCCATTCCCTCCACCTGACCGCGACGCTTGTTGAGGTCACCTATAACATTACCCATGCTCTCCTCCGGGGTAACAACCTCAAGCGACATGATAGGCTCGGTAAGACCGGGAGCGGCCTTGACGCAAGCGTTACGGAACGCGTTGGTTGCGCAAACCTCAAATGAGAGGGCATCGGAATCAACCGGGTGATACTTACCGTCCAGAACGGTTACCTTGAGTGAATCCATGGGAGCACCCATCAGTACACCATTCTTCATGGCATTGGTAAAGCCCTTCTCGATAGCAGGCAGGTAGGTCTTGGGCAGAGCCTCACCCTTGGTGGCATCGATGAACTGGAGACCGCCCTTCCAATCGGGATCGGCGGGACCGATTTCAACGACGATACAAGCGTAATGACCCTTACCACCGGTCTGCTTCTTATACTCTTCACGCAGCTGGACTGTCTTGGAGATTGACTCCTTGTAGCTAACCTGGGGACGACCCTGATTGCACTCTACACCGAACTCTCTCTTAAGACGGTCAATAATGATATCAAGGTGAAGCTCACCCATACCTGAGATCAGGGTCTGACCGGACTCCTCATCAACCTTGACGGTAAATGTAGGATCCTCCTCGGCCAAACGTGCCAGGCCATCGGAAAGTTTGCTCATATCCTTCTCGGTCTTAGGTTCGACAGCAATGCTGATAACCGGATCCGGGAAGTCCATGCTCTCCAATACCAGCGGTGCATCCTCATCGCAGAGGGTATCACCGGTACGGATATCCTTGAGGGCAACTACTGCACCTATATCACCTGCGCTGACCTCATCAACCTGTATCTGCTTCTTGGAGTACATCTGGAACAGACGGCTTACGCGCTCCTTCTTGCCACTGCGGGTATTGAAGATGTAGCTTCCGGCTGTCACCTTACCTGAATATACGCGGAAGAAGATAAGACGGCCTACATAGGGGTCAACTGCAATCTTGAATGCCAGAGCGGCTGTCTTCTCATCAGAGCGGGGATCACGGTGAGTGGTCTCATCCTCCGAACCCGGCAGGAAACCGTCAACGCCACCGCAATCGATGGGTGAAGGCAGGAATGCGCAGACATAATCAAGCAGAGGCTGAACACCCTTGTTGCGGAATGATGTACCGCAAACCACGGGAACCAGCTTCTGACTGATGCAGCCCTTGCGTACTGCACGGAGAATCTCAGCCTCAGTGATGGTTGAAGGATCCTCAAGATACTTCTCCATCATCTCGTCATCAAAATCTGCAGCCTTCTCCAGAAGGTTGTCACGCCACTGCTGGGCTTCATCAGCCTGATCGGCCGGAATATCCTCAACGGAATACTCTGCACCAAGTGTCTCATCGCGCCAGTAGATGGCCTTCATTTTAATAAGGTCTATAACTCCCTTGAAAGACTCCTCCTGACCGATAGGAATCTCTATCGGGCAGGCGTTTGCCTTAAGGATCTCTTTCATCTGGGTGATGACTCCGAAGAAATCAGCACCTGAACGGTCCATCTTATTGACATAGCCCAAACGGGGAACACCGTACTTGCTGGCCTGATGCCAAACGGTCTCAGACTGAGGCTGAACGCCGCCTACTGCACAGAACACTGCAACCGCACCGTCCAGAACGCGGAGTGAACGCTCCACCTCGGCTGTGAAATCCACGTGTCCCGGAGTGTCAATAAGATTGATCTTATATGTGTTTTCCTGCCACTTCCAATGAGTGGTGACGGCAGCTGAGGTAATAGTAATACCTCGCTCCTGCTCCTGGACCATCCAGTCCATGGTAGCGGAACCGTCGTGTACCTCACCTATCTTGTGTGTTAATCCCGTATAGTAAAGAATACGCTCCGAAGTCGTAGTCTTTCCGGCATCAATGTGAGCCATGATGCCGATGTTTCTCGTGAGATGTAAATCCTGATCTGACATTAATTAGAATCTGAAGTGTGCAAAAGCTCTGTTGGCCTCAGCCATACGATGCATATCCTCTTTACGCTTGAATGCGCCGCCGGTGCTGTTGAATGCGTCAACAATCTCAGCAGACAACTTATCAGACATTGACTTACCGCCACGCTTACGGGCAAATGAAATAAGGTTCTTCATTGAAATTGACTCCTTGCGGTCAGCACGGATCTCTGTAGGAACCTGGAAAGTAGCACCACCAATACGGCGGGACTTAACCTCAACCTGAGGTGTAACGTTATCAAGAGCCTTCTTCCAAATCTCAAGGGCAGACATCTCCTCATTGGGAAGTTTTGCCTTTACCTTATCCAGACTCTCGTAGAAAATCTCGAATGATGTGTTCTTCTTGCCATCATACATGAGATGGTTGACGAACTTGGTCACTGCAACGTCGCCGAATACGGGATCCGGAAGGATGACGTGCTTTCTCGGTTTTGCTTTTCTCATTTTAAATCTTTTGTTTTGTTCGGGTTGTCATTCTGATTCTTCAACGTCCACGCTTGGACATTTACTCAACCTCACTCTAACCAAAACTGTTATTTATTACTTCTTAGCTGCTTTAGGACGTTTGGCACCATACTTGGAACGTCTCTGGAGACGACCGTTAACGCCGGCGGTATCAAGTGTACCGCGGATGATGTGGTAACGTACACCGGGAAGGTCCTTGACACGACCGCCGCGTACAAGCACGATTGAGTGCTCCTGCAGGTTGTGGCCCTCACCGGGGATGTAGGAGTTAACCTCCTTCTGGTTGGTAAGACGGACACGTGCAACCTTTCTCATGGCTGAGTTAGGCTTTTTAGGTGTCGTTGTGTAAACTCTCACGCAAACGCCTCTTCTCTGAGGGCAGGAATCCAGGGCCGGAGACTTACTCTTGTCCTCCAGGACCTGACGTCCTTTGCGTACTAACTGCTGAATTGTTGGCATGTTTGTTTGTTTTTAATTATTATATATTAAATAGTAAATCCAGAATTTTTGGCGTGCAAAGATACGGCTATTATTTTATAACACAAGGAAAATGTGACAGTTTTTGAACTTTTAACTGCAAAAAACCAAAAAAAAATGCGGATGGAACGAACCACCCGCCTAAAAGTAACCGGCAAAAGCCGCCCGTGATCAAGCTTCTCCGTGAAAGTCTGAAATGGGGGGCATGTATGACCCTTTAGGTCCCTTGAATTCAATCTCTCCGAACGAATTCTCATATTTGGACACGTTTTCCTGAAGAGCCATCAGCAAACGCTTGGCATGTTCCGGCGACATCACCACCCTGGACTTGACCTGAGCCTTGGCCATTCCCGGAAGTATGCTTATAAAATCCATTACAAACTCGGATGACGAATGAGTTATCATTGCAAGGTTCGAATAAACGCCCTGGGCGACATCTTCCTTTAGTTCTATCTGCAGTTGTTTCTGCCCGTTTATATTCTGTTCCATATCATTTGTTTTTATTGCGAAGATAGCCCTTTTGTTCCAAATCATCAAACCGTGCGCCGGAATAATTTGCCAAGCATTTAAATTTTTCTTACACAAGACGCGCTGGCCGAGAGGCGGTTTCAATAGTGAACCAAAATAAAACATTAAAGGGTGATATTTGAACATGCGTAGTCGATGCTTTTTGTTATATTTGCACGTTGCAAGTAACAAACTGCCATGCATTACCAGACCTAAACAAGCAGTAAAACCATAAAATAACCAATAAAAAACCAAGTATGAGTAATTACAAAGAAACAGGTAGCAAAGCTTATCTTTACGGCATTTGCGCCGTAGCCGTAATAGGCGGCCTGCTGTTCGGTTATGATACCGCTGTCATATCCGGTGCAGAACAGGCTTTGCAGAAATTTTTCGCCAGCGGACTAGGAGATTTTTACACCACCAGCCTTCACGGCTTTGTTGTTTCATCCGCCTTGATAGGATGTATCATCGGAGGATTGATTTCGGGTATTATGGCCACCAGATTAGGCCGAAGAAACGCACTGATATTTGCATCCGTGCTATTCTTCCTTTCGGCGCTCGGAAGCTATATGCCGGAATTCCTGTTCCGTCCCAATTTTGAATTCTTCCAGCCGGGCGAAGCAACAAAAAGCCTGATGTGGGCATTCATCCTTTACAGGATATTGGGAGGCATAGGAGTAGGTATGGCATCAGCAATCTGCCCCATGTACATAGCAGAAGTGGCACCCGCGCAGATACGCGGAACACTTGTCTCATGCAACCAGTTTGCAATAATATTCGGCCAGCTTGTGGTTTATGCAATCAACACACTGATACGTAGCGGACTGGCCGATACCCCCGAGCTCATACAGGCCGCAATGGTCAATATCGGATGGCGCAGGATGTTTGTAAGCGAGGCATTCCCCGCCGGCGCATTCGGACTGCTCCTGCTGCTTGTTCCCAAGACTCCACGTTATCTGGTTATGCGCGGAAACACCCAGAAGGCCATGGCAGTTCTTACCCGAATCAACGGTGAGGGACGTGCCCAGGAAATCCTTCAGGAGATCAAGGATACCCTTGTGGAAAAGAAAGAAAGCATACTCTCTTATGGTATCATAGTCATCATCGTAGGTGTTCTTCTGTCATTCTTCCAGCAGGCAGTGGGTATCAACGTTGTGCTTTATTATGCTCCCCGTATTTTCCAGAACATGGGTTCGAGCGGTGACGCCGCAATGATACAGACGGTAGTAATGGGTGTCGTCAACATCCTGTTCACGGTTGTTGCCATACTTACAGTTGACAAGTGGGGCCGTAAGCCTCTGCTCATCATCGGTTCTATCGGAATGGCAATAGGCATGATAGCTTTGAGTATCCTTTCATTCTGCGATGTAATCGGAATGGCAGCTCTGGTATTCATTATTATTTACACTGCATCTTTCATGATGTCGTGGGGCCCCATCTGCTGGGTGCTCATATCTGAGATATTCCCCAACACCATCAGGGGCAATGCAGTCGCTATTGCAGTAGCAGCGCAGTGGATATCCAATTACGTAATCTCGTCTACCTTCCCGTCACTCTGCGAGTGGAGCATAGGTGGCACTTACCTGATTTACGCCGGATTCTCAATCCTTTCGGCACTGTTCGTCCTCAAGATGGTTCCCGAGACAAAGGGCAAGACTCTGGAAGAGATGAGCGCTCTTTGGAGAGGAAAGATGAAAAAGAATTGATACGCAATACCCGCGTAAAAGACCAATAAAAGAAAGAGGCTTGCGATTTCGCAAGCCTCTTTCTGATTCTCAATTCTCAATCAATCATTTTACGACTCCCTGCTTGATCAGATACTCAGCAATCTGAACTGCGTTCAGGGCGGCACCCTTACGGATCTGGTCACCCACAATCCAGAAACACATTACGTTGGGATTAGCTATGTCCTTACGGATACGGCCCACGTAAACGGGATCGGTACCGGCCAGGAACAGAGGCATGGGGTATTCTTTCTTGGAAGGATCATCCATCAGAACAAGGCCCTCGCCTTTCCTTACGGCCTCACGGAAAGCCTCAACCGAAACAGGCTGTTCGGTCTCTGCCCAGATAGCCTCGGAGTGGCAACGCAGAGCCGGAACGCGCACGCATGTGGCGCTGCACTTGATATCGTTGTGGAACATCTTACGGGTCTCGTAGAACATCTTTTCCTCCTCCTTGGTATAACCGCTCTCCTTGAATACATCGATATGGGGAATAAGGTTGAAAGCAAGCTGATAGGCAAACTTGTTTACCGTTACCTCCTCACCGGCCAGAGCCTGACGATACTGCTCCTCAAGTTCCTTCATTGCAGCTGCACCAGCACCGCTGGCAGCCTGATAGGTTGACACCTGCACATTCTTGACAGGCGATATGTCATTCAATGCCTTAAGCGCCACAATCATCATGATTGTAGAGCAGTTAGGATTTGCGATGATACCTTTGGGGCGCACCAGGGCATCCTCGGGATTAACCTCGGGAACCACGAGAGGAACCTGAGGATCCATACGGAAAGCACTGGAGTTATCTATCATGATTGCACCGTGTTTGGTGATGGTCTCGGCAAACTCTTCGGAAGTGCCGCCACCGGCCGATACAAAAGCTATGTCTATACCCTTGAAATCATCATTATGCTGCAGAAGCTTGACCTGGATCTGCTTACCTCCATAGGTGTAATATGATCCGGCACTACGGGATGACCCGAACAAAACCAACTCATCGAGCGGGAATTTACGCTCTTCCAGCACACGCAGGAACTCCTGTCCTACGGCTCCGCTGGCTCCAACAATTGCTACTCGCATAGGATAATCTGTTATAGTATGAATAATTCGGGCGCAAAATTAGTGTTTCCTTACAAAATAGAATCGCAGAAAGCATAAAAACTCATAATAATAACTTGAATTCAGCCAAAACTGTATAATTTTGCATCATACAACAGGCAGAGCAATGATAGAACTTGATAATATTACCCGCAGTTTCGGAACGCTTCAGGTACTCAAAGGTATCAGTCTGAATGTAGACAGAGGTGAGATTATAAGCATAACCGGCCCCAGCGGCGCAGGTAAGACAACCTTGCTTCAGATCATGGGGTCACTTGACAAGCCCAATGGAGGGCACGTTCTCTATGACGGTCAGGATATAACGCATATGGGTGAGAAGGAACTGTCTGCATTCCGCAACAGGCATATCGGATTCGTATTTCAGTTCCATCAGTTATTACCCGAGTTTACGGCACTGGAGAACATCACTATCCCGATGCTGATAGGAGGCGACAGCATGCGTCAAGCAACGTCCAGAGCAAAAGAGTTATTGGAGCTTCTGGGACTTGCCGACCGGTCCGACCATAAGCCGTCCGAACTGTCCGGAGGAGAGAAACAGAGAATAGCAGTGGCAAGAGCCCTTGCCAACAGGCCTGATGTCATACTGGCCGATGAGCCATCCGGAAGCCTGGACACAAAGAACAAGGAAGAACTCCACAAACTGTTCTTCAACCTTAGAGAGCAGTTGGGGCAGACTTTCGTAATAGTAACCCATGACGAGTATTTAGCCGCCACGACAGATCGCACGATACATCTGCTGGACGGCGCAATAGCCAAATAAAAAAAGCGGCAACCATACGGCTGCCGCTTTTGCTTGCTGATATCCCGAAATCAGGAGTTTGCTCTCTTCTCGCGGATACGGGCCTTCTTACCTGTAAGATTACGCAGGTAATACAGCTTGGCACGACGTACCTTACCGATTTTGTTCACCTCAATGCTGTCAATAGCCGGTGAACTGATGGGGAATATACGCTCAACGCCTACGGTACCTGACATCTTACGGACGGTGAAACGACGGTTGTCACCATGGCCGCTGATCTTGATAACCACACCACGATAAAGCTGAATACGCTCTTTATTACCCTCAACGATACGGTATGCTACTGTTACGGTGTCACCAGACTTGAATGAAGGGAACTTGCCCTCATTACCGGTAGCAAATGCCTGTTCTGCAATTTTGATTAAATCCATTTTTCTGGAATTTTCAAAGTTTATCATAAGCTAGAGCGACATACCAAGTTACTCTTCCTTGACAGCGATCGCATAAAGCGGCGCAAAGATAGCATCTTTTTCTTAGAGAACAAAAAAAATCACTCAAAATAGAGTGTAAGTACAATCATTCGGCTGTACATACTATTTATGGAATTGCTGTATTTAAGCAGAGAAGCATCCGAAAGGTCAGTACGGTATTGTTCTATTATACTATTGAGCCCGAAACAGAATTTCAGTTCCGGTATCATCTTGAAGAACGGATAATAAAGGTCCAACCCCATACCTATCTCAAACAGCAAGTCTGAGGGTTTAACCAACAGTTCCTTCCCTTTCTTGACCGTCAGGTCGAATGTAGGAGCCAGGCCTGTAATCACGTACGGGCGATAATTATTGAAACGTAACGCGTTGATCTTAAGGTCTACAGGCATTGACAGATAAGTTGACTTTATGTACTGCTCCACAACCTTGCCGCTCCTCTGTTCCTTGAACACAGCTTTCTTGTCACCGAAGTGCATAGTCGGTATCAACCTTACCGACAACCAATCATTAGCCTTAAGTTCACCCAGAATACCGACACTGAAACCCGGAGTATATTCCGGTACATCGGCATACCAGTACTCTGCAATACCGTTTGAATTGATATAGGGCAAGCCATTGTTGGCTATGGCCAGGTCCTGTATATTAATCCCCACAAGAAAGCCATAGTGCCACACCCTGTCGTCCAGGTATGGCCTGTTCTGGATCTTTCGTTCCTGGGCACAAAGATGCCCCGCTCCCGCAAGTGGAGCTGCCAGGAGCATTGAAATCACAGCCCACAACGTGAATCTGTATCGGAATCCTGTCATCTGAAATAAAACGATGAAAAAGCCCAGTTATTGTAAAAACCGCCAAGCCATTTGGTGAAGTACTCAAAAGTATGTATTTTTGCGGCACATAACAAACCAAACAAAAGACAACACTATGGCATACGTAATCAGTGATGACTGCATCGCTTGCGGAACTTGCATCGATGAATGTCCGTCTGAGGCTATTTCCGAGGGCGATAAGTACTCAATCAACCCTGACCTGTGCGTAGACTGCGGCACATGCGCCGGCGTCTGCCCGTCAGAGGCTATCCACCCGGGAGAATAATCCCATAAGGACAACAAGACAAAGGCGGGGGCTCCATATAAGTCCCCGCCTTTGCTATATATACCCAATAATAACTACTTAAGCGCCGCAAGAGCCTCCTTGACACGGCGAAAAGCCTCCTTAATCTTTTCCTCGCTGGTTGCATAGCTGAAACGGATACACTCAGGAGAACCGAAAGCTGTTCCGCCTACAGTGGCTACATGGCCTACTTCAAGCAGATACATAGCCAGATCCTCGGCGCTGTTTATCACCTTATCTCCGTAACGTTTACCAAAGTAGTAGTCACATTTGGGGAACAGATAGAAAGCTCCCTGCGGGTTATTCACCTCAAAGCCAGGAACCTCTTTGGCAAGAGATACTATAAGGTCGCGGCGTTTTTCGAACACCTTACGCATTTTCTCAACATCATCCTGAGGCCCGTCAAATGCCACCTGGGCAGCTTTCTGCGCCACAGAACAAGTACCGCTGGTATATTGGCCCTGAAGCTTGTTGCAGGCCTTGACAAGCCATTCGGGGCCTGCCATGAAACCGATACGCCACCCCGTCATTGCATAAGCCTTGGACACACCGTTGATAACAGCAATACGGTCCTTGTCAAGAAACTGCGCCATACTCTGATGTCCTCCGATGAAATTGATGTGCTCATAAATCTCATCGGATACCACAAATACATCCGGATATTTCCGGAGCACCTGGGCAATAGACTCAAGCTCATCCTTGCTGTAGACAGAGCCTGTAGGATTAGACGGCGAACATATCATCATAGCCTTGGTCTTTGGAGTTATGGCAGCTTCAATCTGAGCAGCCGTCACCTTGAAATCCTGGTCAATTCCGGCTTTTATTACAACAGGAACGCCACCGGCCAGCTTTACCATTTCCGGATAACTTACCCAGCATGGCGAAGGCAGCAGCACCTCATCTCCCGGATTGACGACCGCCATGATAACATTGCACAGAGATTGCTTAGCACCTGTAGAAACAAGGATTTCGGCGGGAGAATAATCGAGATTGTTCTCTCTCTTGAGCTTATCACTGCAGGCTTTCCTAAGCCACATGTAACCCGGAACAGGAGAATACTTTGAATAGTTCTGCTCAACTGCTTCAATAGCGGCCTTCTTGACATAATCGGGCGTATTGAAATCCGGCTCACCAACACTCATATTGACCACATCGACACCTTGTGCCGACAGTTCATTGCTCTTCTGCATCATGGCGAATGTAGCCGATGCCGCGAGTCTGTTGACTCGATCTGAAATCTGTGCCATTATTTATCTTGTTTGTTGTTGTTTATATACTCCATAAGGTTTTCTGAAACCTGAACCGTCCTGGTCATCTGACGCCTGAGCTTTCTGGCAAACATCCAAGCTCTCAGTTCAAAAAGTATTCCCAACGGAAATACGATACCCACCAGCCTGTTGACCCATTTACGCTCAAAGGGAGCCTTTATTCCATGAATCTGAAGGATAGGGAATCCGTTGAGCATATCCAGCTCAACACGGTCGCGGCTGTTGCCCATCTCCATGACAAGGCTCTCCAGTTTTTCGTTAAGTTCATCCAGAGATGATGAATCAACCCTACCGAAGAAGAGATTGACATAATTGGGAACTGACGTAAGTATCTCTGATTGCTCCAGTTCTTTGCCGGACATCCTTACATCCTTCAGAAGACCGAGGCATTTATCCCTGTCCGGATCATCAATGACCACATCCTTACGTACCAGATGACGGCTTACTTTGGTTCCGAACCAGTATCTGAAAAACTCAACTATAACATCAAACTGGAAAAGCGTGGAATCGCCATTTGCCTTGATGGTAAAGAAGATGCTCAGCGGAGACAGCACCATTACGCTGAACCAGCACCCTACTATACTCCACTCTCCCTCACGGAACATCTTCTCGCCGGATACGGATGTCAGATAAAACAGGATGAATGTAAAAACCGATACTATAACCGGAATTCCAAGGCCGCCCTTTCTTATGATGGCTCCCAGCGGAGCACCGATAAAGAAGAATATCAGAATTGAGAGAGAGTTAGTGATCTTTTTCATCCACTCTATCCAATGCTTGCGTATTGTCCTGTCTCCGTAGTACATATTGGTACTCTTAATAGCCAGATCAGATGCTTGAGTCTGTATCTTGGTTCGCATCTGGCTTTTGATTTCCAATTGCTTGCTTCGGCTTGAAACAGCAAAAATGCTATCTGCGTCAATAAGTCTGGACGTAAGCTTTTCATACGCAAGCGAATCGGCCTTCTGCATGCGATAGGTATTCATGGCCGTCACCCTGTATTCGGCCATATTACCGCGGCCTATGCTATCCTGATTAATGGAAAGAGAGTCTATGGTGTGCTTGATCTCATTCATATTCTTACTCATGGCCTGCGAACTGACAAGAGCATCCGGGGCCTGTTTCATATCCGAGTTGAATTCCAGCAGAATATGTTTCTCCCTGAAGCCCTCCCGACGATAGGGTTTTCCGCGATTATCAACCACCCCGTCCTGACCGAACTGTTCGCCGCTGAAAAGGTGAAGATAAAGATGCTGCTTATCGGAAGTGGTCTCAATGTAACCAGAGTCAGAGACTATCACATTAAGATTCTCATATCCTTTACGGTGGTCATAAATAACCACATCATATAACATTCCGGAATCAAAATCCTTTTGTTTTACATACATATTAAACCCCTGGATCTGAGTATAGAACACCCCCTCCGGTATTTCCAATTCGGGATTCTTTTCATTTATGGTGAATATGAGCGAGTATAGGTTTTTGGCTGCGTGCGGAACCGTGACATTCTGGAAATAGAATGACACGCCGGCCAGCATTATGGAGAAGACCATTACAGGACGCATTATCCTGAGCAATGGAATACCTGAAGTTTTCATGGCCAACAGTTCCAGGCGCTCTCCAAAATTACCGAAAGTAATCAGCGATGCCATCAGAACGGCCAGCGGCAATGCCTGAGGAACCAGAGTCAATGCAAACTCCCAAAAGAACTTGGCAAGCATCGCAAAACTGAGACCCTTACCCACGATATCTTCGGCATAACGCCAAAGAACGTTCATAAGAAGTACGAAAAGACAGATAGCAAACGCTGCCACAAACAGCAGCAGAAAGCTTTTCAATATAAAGATATCAAGTCTTTTCGGTCTCATTCAGACGTGCAAAATTTCCAACTTGCAAAGGTACTACAAATGGGAAACTTTTGCAATAATCAGACCCTATTTATAAACCGCAGCGACGAAGGGCATCCATGGATGTATCCCAAAGACTGCGCACGTCATCATCGGAATCCGTGTCGGCAAAATCAATCACCTCGAGTGAATAATTTGAGGTCAGATCATTTTTGAGTATACGCATCTCGAAATAAGTTCCGGGCTCATCATCCAGCCAATGAAAGCGCACATAAGTATTCTGACGGGAGTTTATCAGTTCAGCCTCACGTGATTCATGTTTTCCCCACGAAAAACTGAAAATCTTTCCGGTTGCCTGCACATCATCTGCAAACCACGAAGTCAACCCCGGTGCAGTAGCTATCGCTTCCCATATCATAGGCACGGACTGCGAACTCAATCCATATTCCAAAACAACTTTTATCTTAGTTGGTATAGTTTTTTCGGTAGCCATAATGATTCTTTTGTTCTAATACAAAGAAATATTAAAATCTTTTAATTTCCAAAAGAATATGTAACATTTTTCCAATAAAAATAAGACCGATAAAAGTTGCATGTATCAAAAAACGGCATTACCTTTGCACCCGCTTATATGGCGATGGCGGGATAGCTCAGCTGGTTAGAGCGCATGATTCATAATCATGAGGTCCCCGGTTCAATCCCGGGTCCCGCTACATAAAAGAAAGAGAGGTCTAACAACCTCTCTTTTTCTTTTCCTCCGCAGAACCCGGGCTTGAACCGAGGACCTCTGGTCCTTTTTTTAGTTCGCCACAGCGAACAGGGCGGCCTCCGGCCGCTCTCGCTCGCATACTCGCTTCGCCCCAATACGTTTGAACCTGCGTAGTCAATCATTTATTATTAATTAAGGTATTGATATGGGGAAAAAGTGTAATTTTGCGGTGCTTTTGCTAAGTGGAGTTTACAATTTAAATAGATATTTATGGAATTAATGGAGCAGATCATTGCGCGGGCTAAGCAGAACAGGCAGCGCATTGTGTTGCCCGAGGGTACCGAGGAGCGTACTCTTAAGGCAGCCGACAGGGTTCTGGCCGACGGTGTGGCAGACCTTATCATTATAGGTAATAAATCAGAGATTGAGGGACTTGCCGCACAGTGGGGACTCAAGAACATCTCAAAGGCCACAATCATTGACCCGGAGAACAACCCCAAGAAGGACTTTTACGCAAACCTTTTGTTTGAGCTTCGCAAGAACAAGGGTATGACCATGGAGGAGGCACAGAAGAAGGTTCTTGACCCTCTGTATCTGGGTTGCCTTATCATAAAGAACGGTGATGCCGACGGTCAGTTGGCCGGTGCCCGCAACACCACAGGCAATGTGCTGCGTCCTGCCCTGCAGATAATCAAGACCGCTCCCGGCATTTCGGTGGTATCGGGCGCGTTCATTATGATAACACAGACCCCGCAGTACGGCGAGAACGGCATTATGGTATTTGCCGATTGCGCAGTTACTCCCGTACCCGATGCAGACCAGCTGGCACAGATTGCAGTAGCATCGGCCGGAACCGCTACTGCCGTAGCAGGATTCGCCGAGCCTCGTGTGGCTATGCTGAGTTTCTCAACCAAGGGTTCGGCCAAGCATGAGGTTGTTGACAAGGTTACAACCGCACTTGCCAAGGCCAAGGAACTGGCCCCCACCCTCAAGATTGACGGTGAACTCCAGGCAGATGCCGCTATAGTACCGTCAGTAGGTGCAAGCAAGGCTCCCGGATCGGAGATTGCAGGCCGTGCAAACGTACTTGTATTCCCCAACCTTGAGGTAGGCAACATTGCATACAAGCTGGTTCAGCGCATTGGCAATGCCCAGGCCATCGGCCCTATCCTTCAGGGTATAGCACGCCCCGTGAACGACCTGTCACGCGGCTGCTCAGTTGATGACGTTTATAAAATGATCGCTGTCACCTCCAACCAGGCAATGGCAGCCAAGAAAGCATAAGACAAGATGAAGATTCTGGTATTGAACTGCGGCAGCTCGTCAATCAAGTACAAGCTGTTTGACATGGATAAGAACGATGTCATAGCACAGGGTGGCATTGAGAAAATCGGCATGAAGGGCTCCTTCCTCAAGCTGACCGATAAGGACGGCAACAAGGTTGTTATAGAGAAGGAGATCCCCGAGCACACGGTAGGTGTAAAGTTCATATTCGAGATACTTACCGGCAGCCAGTATGGCGTTATCAAGTCTCTTGATGAGATCAATGCAGTTGGTCACCGCATGGTGCACGGAGGCGAGAAGTTCAACAAGAGCGTGATACTCACACCCGATGTACTGGAGGCTTTTGCAGCCTGCAACGATCTGGCTCCGCTGCACAATCCCGCCAACCTTAAGGGCGTGAACGCAGTAAGCGAGTTGCTGCCCGACGTTCCGCAGGTAGGTGTATTTGACACCGCATTCCATCAGACCATGCCCGACTACGCATATCTGTACGCAATTCCCTACGAGTTGTATCAGAAGTACGGTGTTCGCCGCTACGGATTCCACGGAACATCACACCGTTTTGTATCGGGCGAGATATTCAAGTATCTTAACATGCCTGTTGAGGGCTCAAAAATCATCACCTGCCATATCGGCAACGGCGGTTCAATCACCGCAGTCAAGGACGGCAAGAGCGTTGACACCACAATGGGACTCACTCCTCTGGAGGGCATCATGATGGGCACACGCAGCGGTGATATTGACGCAGGTGCTGTTACATTCCTTATGGAAAAGGAGCATCTGGACAGCACCGGTATGTCAAACCTGCTTAACAAGAAGTCAGGCCTGCTGGGTATATCGGGCGCATCGAGCGATATGCGTGAGGTTACCGCATCAATGGAGGCTGGTAATGAGCGTGCCGCTCTGGCCAAGAAGATGTATGCTTACCGCATCAAGAAATACATAGGCGCGTTTGCAGCCGCAATGGGTGGCGTTGACGTGGTTGTATTTACCGGCGGCGTTGGCGAGAACCGTCATGAGGTACGCGAGGCCGTATGTGAAGGCATGGAGTTCCTGGGCATAAAGCTGGACAAGGAGCAGAATGCCAAAATCATGTTCGGCAAGGACGGCATAATCAGCACTCCGGACTCAAAGGTCAAGGTGGTAGTCTTACCGACCGATGAAGAGCTGATGATAGCGCAAGATACTATGGCGCTGGTCAAATAAGCCATCACCACCATAAAAAAAGCTGCCCTCGGGCAGCTTTATTTATTTATTGTCTCCTCCTTCAAGGTAATTGCTCATCGTAAGGGTTTTGCCGTCAAATACTGCGTAAGTGTATTGGCTTATCCAATCTCCCAGAATAATAAGGCGGCAGGAGTGGGTAAGCATCAGGTCCAGCTCTATGTGCCGGTGACCGAATATGAAATAGTTTATATCCGGGTGAGTCTTGAGATACTCCTTGGCATAGATAACCTGAAACTCCTTATCCTCGCCCAAGTATTTGTCTCCACCATTAAGGCGATGGTCCTCCATGCTTTTTTTGGCCCAGCGCTGTCCCAACCACATACTCCAGCGGGTGGGCAGCAGGGAAAAGAGGAACTGGCAGAAACGGTTCCTGAATATCTTTCGGAGTAACCTGAAAGAACGGCTTGGGTCACCCATTCCGTCACCGTGAGCCAGGAAAAACTCCTTACCCATAATCTCTACGGTAACAGGTTCCTTGTGCAGTATAACGCCGCATTCACGCTCCAGATATCCGAACATCCAGATATCATGGTTGCCTATAAAATAATGCACCTCTACTCCACTGTCTGTCAGTTCTGATATCTTGCCAAGGAAACGTGTATAGCCCTTGGGTACCACATACTTGTACTCATACCAATAGTCGAACATATCACCAAGCATATAGACGGCCTGGGCCTTGTCCTTTATATCGTCAAGGAAACGCACCAGACGCCGTTCCTGCATTCGCTTGTGATCAAGCGCCCAGGAGCCCAGATGGGCATCGGATATAAAAAAGACGTTCTTCATTCCAATCCCAATTCAAGTTTCGCTTCGTCGCTCATCATGTCTTTGTTCCACTCCGGCTCAAAGACAAGGTTTACCGTGGCGGATTTGACACTGTCCAAAGCCTCTACACGCAAGCGGACATCCTCAACGATAAAGTCCGCCAAGGAGCAACCCGGAGCAGTCAGAGTCATATCAATGACAGCATTGGCATCATCATCGACATCAATCTTATAAATCAGTCCCAAATTATAGATGTCAACCGGTATCTCAGGATCGTATACGGTCTTGAGCACTTCAACAATCTTTTCCTCTATGTCAAACTTTTCTGTCATTTTCCTTATAACCGGCCCTTGTCTGCATAGCTATAGTAGCCGTTTTCTGTAAAGATCAAATGATCCAGCAACGTTAAGTCTACCGTTTGGCACGCCCTGGCCACAGATCTTGTCAGCTCATCATCCTGTCGGCTCGGCAATGCTGTCCCCGAAGGATGGTTGTGACAAAGAGTCACACCTGTCGCCCTACGCAGGAATGCCTCACGTAATATGCATCTTATATCTACCGATGCACTCGAAAGGCCTCCCTGACTTACACGTATACTGCCAATAACTCTGGCCGACTGGTTAAGGAACATCGCATGACACTCCTCTACCTGAAGGTCAACCATTTCAGTATAGAAATAATCATAGACATCGCGCGATGTCCTGATTACAGGCTTACTTACGGGCTCCTCCTCCTTACGGCGTCTGCCCAGTTCACATGCGGCCAGGATAGTTATAGCCTTGGCCTCACCTATTCCTTTGAAAGAGCATAGCTCCCCGACGCTAAGTTTTCCAAGTTCGGAAAGACTGTTGCGGCAGGAAGCCATCACTTTTTGTGTTAAAGCCACCACCGAATCTTCAGTGTTTCCAGTGTGTATCAGAATCGCCAATAACTCAGCGTTTGTCAGCGCTTTTGCGCCCTTTTGCTTCATCTTTTCACGGGGGCGATCCTCTACGGCCCACTGCTTAAGATTCAGCTTGTCTGGCTTAATCATTCATTCTATTATGCCTTGACTCGGCCCTGGTATGATCCGTCACGGGTATCGACCTCTATAAGTTCACCCTCATTGATGAACAGAGGTACGCGAACCTCGCAACCGGTCTCAACCTTAGCTGGCTTGGTGGCATTGGTAGCCGTATCACCCTTAAGGCCGGGTTCTGTATAAACAACTTTCAGGACTACCTTAACAGGCAGGTCGGCAAACAGTATCTCACCGGTATTGGCATTTGTAACCACGTCAACAACCTCACCTTCCTTAAGGTAATCAACACCGTTGATGAGGTCCTTAATGATGGTGACCTGTTCAAAGTTCTCCTGATTCATAAAGATATAGCCCATATCATCCTGGTAAAGATACTGATAGGGACGACGCTCCACACGAACATCCTCCAGTTTGAAACCGATCTGGAAAGTACGTTCCAGCACGCGGCCGTTAACCACGTTCTTGAGCTTGGTACGTACAAATGTGTTTCCCTTACCGGGTTTTACATGCAGGAAATCGATGCAGAAATAGAGCTGGCCCTCCAGATTGATGCAGGTGCCGATCTTGATGTCTTGACAAAGAATCATAAAAGTCTATTTGGTCTGTTTATTAATAATGAATTCGTTTGGTTTTGCAAAAGTAGTGTAATGAGGCAAATAGACAAAACTTTAGACAAAAAAAGAGATGCAATTTGCATATTATGAAAAAAGAAACTACCTTTGCCCTCCGATTCCCAAAACAGGACAGAAAACAATAAAAATATATAACGATGAAAAGAACATTTCAGCCTTCCAACAGGAAGAGAAAGAACAAGCACGGTTTCCGTGAGAGAATGGCATCAGCTAACGGCCGCAGAGTACTTGCTTCACGCAGAGCCAAGGGCCGCAAGAAACTGACAGTATCTGACGAGTACTGCGGAAACAAGAAGTAAACCATAAAAAAAAGGCCGGACGCAAGTCCGGCCCTTTTTTTTATTAAATGTATCACAAACTGTATGACAACGTGGCAATCCAGGAGTTTCCCCTATCTGAATCAAAGAGGAGACAAGCACAATCCATAGACACTCCCCCAAAATGTATTCCAGTTCCCAAACTGACATGTGAAGGGATATAATCTTCTTTGTTTCCCAGATAATATCCTGCACTGACTGATATAAGATCATAAGATGTATATCTGAATCCCAATCCTAAGGAAGCACTCTTTGTAGAGAAAACTAATCCGGTCTCCGATTGGACTTCAACTCTATGATTCATTGCCGGCATCAGCTCATACGAGACCGCAACAGCACCCCTGCCAGGCAAATCGGCATTTGCCAGATCACAGGCCAGGACTCCCACACTAAGATTACCGGAGTTATACATTGCACTCAAATCAAAACCGATGGCACTGTTGGACAAATCCGGTCCCAGCTGTAACGAAGTATAGTCCACACTCAATCCCACCGAAAGACCGCTTGAGATTTTATAGCCGAAACCGGCACCCAATACCGACTCCTTGCTTCTGTATGTTTCCAATGGATTCCCTTGATCATCTTGAAACGTGATATTATTTCCATTAAAAACAACTGTTCCAAGCGTAAAAGTAAATCTCTGATTCAAATTATAGAAAACAGAAGCTGATAAGGGATGCTTATCTGACAACGCAGGTTGCCAGTTCCCGTATGAAATTGAAGCTCCCGCCGTTTTTTCAGCCATTGAAACCTGAGCCACTCTGTTCCACTGAATGCCATCACCGCCGGCAACACCTACGCCGGTGCCGGCCATTGCTGTCCAGCCTGCATTCACAGGAACAACTGAATAATTCAGGCTCTGGGCACTGATACCCCAAACGGATGTCCATAGCACGGAGCACACCAGGAAAATATATCTGATAGTTTTCATTTCGGTCATTTTTTCACAATGGTTTTCTTGATTTCAACGCCATTCACTACAGAGACGAATGTATATGATCCGGCGGGCAATCCGCTTAAATCAATCTTTGCAGGTACGAACGGCTCCGAAATATACTTTTGCTCAAATACATTGCTCCCCAACACATTATACAGTATCATGCTTGACCGGATAGTGTCACCCGACCGGATATAAAGGTAATCCTCGGTTGGAATCGGATAAATCTCAAGTGTTTCATTACCATTTCTGCAAATATATTGAAGTGTGCATTGAGCCTTGGCACCATTTGCATCGGTCGCAGTTATGACAATTGACAGATTGCCGTACTTTTTTGAAGTTATACTCAACTTTCCATCCTTTACAATATAGGAACAGTAGGTAGATGAAGCTCCACTTACACTATATTTAAGCACCTCGCCATCAGGGTCCATAAAGATTTCATCCAGTACAAGCGTTACCGTCTGACCTATCCCATTGCATAGTATGTTATCAGGCTGTTTGGTTAATACCGGGACTGTATTCTCCAAAACGGTCACTTTCACCGTTTCTGTTGCAGATTCTCCATACTTGTCGGCAACGGTTAACTTAAGCTGATATTCTGACGGTTCAATCTTTGAGCCCTCAATTGCTATGGATGCGACTCCCTCAGAATAACTGAATGTGACTCCAGACTGAAGCGGACATTCCAAATCACAAGTAACCGGTCCGTTTTCGGGATCAGAGACAGAGAACTCAAACAGCGTGCTCTCATGCTTCCTGATGACACGTTCCTTTTCACCACTCATCAGAATGATGGTAGGAGGCAGATTATCAACCTTAAGAAAATATGAAAACTCCTGAGACAGTGCTGATACATTTCCATCTATATCATACGAATATATCCTGGAGTAATAAGTCTTATTGATATTCAGATTTGAATAGGTAAAACTCATTGTTGTACCGGCCTTATTGGCATATACCATGACAGTATCACAAAGAGTTGCCTGCTCCTTGACCTGATCAAAACTCAGTCCTCCAATAGATGTGTCCGATAAGAATAATATGAATGCGTAAGGCTTACCACTGTCATCATCAGACGGAATTGTCCATTCTACAGTCAATGAATCATCCATATTGGCAAATTGAACATCGGAAACAGGATCCGGCGCGACAGTCCCCGAATCACGCAAGGCGGCAAGGGCATCTACCATTCCCACGCCCAATTTCCCCTTGAATGACTTGTTATACTCCAGACATTTAGGATTGGCTGTCCCCAGCAGTTTTTCCTTTAACATGTCAGCGGTAAATCCCTTACCACCAAAGTGTGAAACTATAAGGGCTGCTACGCCGCTTACCATTGGGCAGGCCATAGAAGTGCCTTGCATATTACCATACTGTCCGGCACCGACTGTGCTGAAAATCTGCGAAGCGCTAAGCGATGATACACTGGCGTCGCCACCGGGTGCCAGAATGTCAACCCATTCACCATAGTTGGAATATGATGCTTTTTCATATCCTGGTCCTAACGCACCGACCGAAATCACCCTGTCATAACCTGCCACAGCATTATCTTCACAATTTGAATTTCCTGCCGCAAATATAACTACTCCGCCGGCCATAGGTCCTGTCTGATCTCCATTTTCATCCAAGCCGGCATTATCACAAAAATAATCGATAGCTTGTTTTAAATATTTTGGAAATGACAAAGAATCTCTCAAGCCCCAACTGTTTTGAGATATGACAGCACCATTGTCAGCCGCATAGACAAATGCCTTTGAAGCATCGGCCGATGAGTATCCCTCGGACATAACCAGGCAATACATCAGCCTTACTCCGCTCTCGGGGCTGCCGTCACCTCCGGCAATTCCACAAATACCCAGTTCGTTACCATTTATTGCTGAAATGACTCCAGCCACATGAGTACCATGATCATCCTCAACCATGTTACTGTTATCGCTGACAAAATTATATCCGAACTTGTCATCGACATAGCCGTTGCCGTCATCGTCAACATTGGGTGTTCCATTATATTCGGCCACATTGACCCAGTTATGCGCCGCAATGTCCGGATGAGATATATCAAATCCTGCATCATTTACATTTACTATAACCTCAGGACTTCCTGTTTCAATGTTCCAGGCATCAAACATGTTTATATCACATCCGGCTTTCTGAAATTGAAAGACAGCACTATTGTTCAAATACCATTGACTGCTTAAATGCGGATCATTGAAAGGCATACCATAACGTACAGTCTTCTGTGGGAATTCAATGGTTCTTATCCCAGGAATGCTGTCATACCGAGGTATTGCCTTGGTCATAACCACGTTATCGTCTGTAGTCACATTGAACCATAAATCAAGTCCATAAGCGGCATGCCTCTCCCTGAATCTTTCATTCAAGGGAAACAAAGGCTCAACATCGACCACATTGAATCCGTATTCAGTCAGTCTGTCATAGACTTCCTGACAGGATTTGATTCCATCGGTCTGAATCTGAAGGTTGTTTTGACTTACATAGTTGGTGTTTTCATTCACTACCGACCCTTGTTCCGCCACACAGTTCCTTGTACATGATTGGAAAAGTACTCCAATTAATGATGAAAACAACAGTAATGTACTAAAGCTCTTACTCATTATGTGTTGTATGATGGTAAAAAAACAAAGTGGCAGCCAAAGTGTTGGTTACCACTATGTTTTCAAATTAATAAAGCATCATTATTCTGCCAGAACCTCCTCAAGATCCGGACCACCGGGGAGTGATATTAAAGCAAAACTTGCCCTGCTCCATGATGCTGCATATTTACCGCCAGAATAAAGACCCGGGTACCAATTGATTGTAATCATATTGCTGGCATCCACCACTGAAGCTTCCAAAGCCATAGGTGCTTTGTTAGGACCGAGGAAATAGCAGTCATATCCTGAGAACACGAAACCCAGTTCAAATTCATTGGGTATTATGACTGTATCATTTTGGATGGAAAATTCCAGGTAAGGAACTTCCTTTACAAAAACATAACCTTCATCTTCTATGTCACTTTTGGTGAAAGGCTGCAGCAGTCTATATACAGGCAGACCATCCGGAGACTGTATCAATTCTTTTTCCCATATATAGCCAAAGAACCATCCTTCATAGAATTGTACTGTGCCCAATTTCTTCCAGGCTTTGGTGCAGGTAAATGAGATAGACTTTACTCCATATGAAGAAACAAGTGATTCATCAGTTATGGCCAATTCAACAGTATATGTTGTCTTTGAGTCCATATTATCATAGGAATATGCAACCAATGCGTATACGGAATCCTCACCTGCATCAAAGGTCACAGATTCACTCTTCAGGTTAAAAATACCTGTAGTGTCTGTCAATGACAAAGATACAGTCGCTGCCTCATCAGTATTCGTCCTGGTAAGCAGAATCTGTATATCTGAACCGTCTGCATCGATCTTACGTACAGTACTGGGATCAATGGTAACGTTGTTCTCATTTCCTTTAATCTGCTCTGCCTTTCCAGGTTCATATTCATACCCCTTATCGCATGAATATGCAATAAAACCTAATGTGCAGACCAGAACAATATTAAATAATTTACTTTTCATATTGTCATGCATTAATAATTAATATTGGTGTTACTCTATATTGGTCAACTTGTTGGTCGGATTAGGATTGTTTGGAGTCTGCATAACACCATCTATTTCAACCGGCGTATCATCATAAGGAATAATATATTCATTATTCTCCATTTCCCTGGTCGGGATGCACAGGTTCCAATACGGGCTTACCTCTTTAACATCATATTTTTGAGTAGCATGGATTGTGTTTGCGCCATCATACCAGGTTTTGATTCCCGGTCTGATACGTTTTGCATCAAAATAGCCAACACCCTCACCCCAGAACTCAACACGCTTCTGATACAGGACCTCTTCCTGGAAATTCTTTACAAAGCCCTGATCAAATGTTGACTTTGCCTCATCATAAGTATAAGCGGGATCACGATATGTCTGCATGAAAGCCTCAAGAGCGGCTCCACCGGCAGCCTCGCCGTCTCTCATACCGATAGCCTCAGCCTCTATCAAGTACATTTCCTCAACTCGCATCATCGGGAAATCAACGGCACCACCTATAGAGTATGTCTCCCAATCGCCACCTTTGCAGCGGATCTTGAATGACATATAATCCGGAAGTTCGTCAAAAGGATAAGCTTTCAGATATCCGGTAGCATTGGCCCATTTGTAGTATGACTGATCATAAGTTGTCCTGTCGGGGTCAATGAATGATTTCTTACGGAAATCAGTTCTGTTCATTCTGTCATACAACCAACGGTTTATTGCCAACTGGGTAAGTGAGTTGTAGCCCCAGTCTGCCTCACCGGCCAGGAAACCGGTCGGGTTGCAGAGGTTACCCATATTGTTTGCCGAAATGGTATAGTACCACATCCAGGAGTTATTACCTGAAGCATCGCAGAAAGCCTTCTTGGGATCAAGCCACTCATTTTCGGTAAGAGGAGTCTTGCCAGAGGCGGTAATGGCCTTCCTTGCATATACAGCTGCAGAATCATAATTCTCAATTGCAAGATACATCCTAGCCTTAAGGCCATAGACTACGGCGATTGAAGGATAGAGACCATTCACAGGCTTGTATCCGTCCAGCAACACCTGAGCCTTGTCCAAATCTGAAAGAACCAGATCGGAAACAGCTGCCTTAGGAGCACGGGATGACTTATACGGAGACTCCGACTCACCACTGGACAGTACGATAGGAACAGTAAGTCCGTCTATCTTTGAGCAATCTGTATATTCGTTAAGCGCAGGCAGATATATATTATACAAATCATGATACATCAAGGCACGATATGTATAAGCTATGCCTAAATAGCTTTTAAGTTGCGAGTTCAGATCGTCATAATCTTGATTACACAGAGGACCTATGATATCATTTGCGCCCTTGATTATCTTATACAATGTCATATAAGGAACCAATGTACGGTTGTTCTTTTCATCCATAACATAACCGTATGAACCAGTATAACCTGTCCACCAATCGTAGCCGATAGTGGCTGAGTTGTTAACCATATCACAAGTCATTCTGGCATAGGTGATAAGAAGACCGGCATAAGAGATATCAAATTCCAACTGATTATCAGAGCCAAAGAAGAAATATGGCTGATATGTCTGTGAGATCAAACCGTCAATTGAAGCGGTAAGGGCAACAGGGCTTTTTCCCACTTGCTCCGCAGTGGCAGAACCCTCATAGGGAACAGTCTCCTCAATACAACCTGTCAAAAGGGCTGCAGAAGAACATGCAACTACAATAGTTTTGAATATCTTTTTCATATATGTATTCTCCTAAAATTTAGAAATTAAATGTTATACCGCCGGAAACCGTTCTCATAGGAGAGTAGTTGGCTGCATTTGATGAAGAATCGTAGCTCTGGCGGGGATCAAATCCCTGACGTGCAGACCAGTAGTACAGGTTCTCAGCTGCTACATATACCCTGACAGATGCAATACCTGCCCTATTGGTAAGATTTGCCGGGAGAGTATATCCCAGATTTATGTTCTGCAGATTCAGGTAACTTGCAGAAGTCAGGAATCGGGTTGACTGTGCATTCGCATATGAATCACCCAACTGGAAACGTGGTATATCCGATGAGGTATTCTCCGGTGTCCAGCTGTCCAGAAGATCTGCGTGATATGCATAACCGGTCTGTGATGCTGTGGGTGAATACATCAGACGTGCATATGTTGCATCATACTGTGTACCTCCAATCTGATATGTAAAGTTGATTGCAAGGTCAAAGCCGCGATATTCCAAAGATGTACCGAAGCCGCCAAAGAATGGAGCCAATGTTGACTTGTCAGTTACATACTGGGTAGCCTTTGAATAGTCATCAGTTGTCTCACGACCGGTTACATTACCTTCATCATCGGTTGTATTCTTATACCAAAGTGACTTACCTGTGGTAGGATCAACACCTGCGTATTCATATCTGTACCATGAATACATAGGCTTGCCCTCTGTTATGAAGAAACCACCGGACATGAAGCCTTTGTATTCATTGCCGTCCAAATCATATGCAGATGACTGCTTGACGCTCTCTGCCAAGGACACAACCTTGTTCTTAAGATAGGAAATATTACCGTTGACAGACCAATTGAATGTCTTGGTATTTACAAGAGCAACATTCAGATCAACCTCAACACCGTAGTTGTTCATGTCACCTACGTTCTTGTAGATGGATGTATAACCCTGTGAAGGAGCAACCGGAGTTGCGAACAGCATATCGGTGGTGTTTCTGTTAAAGAAATCAACGCTACCTGTAATGCGGTCCCTCAGCATGCCGAACTCGATACCGGCATTGAAGTTGGTATTGGTCTCCCAAGTGATATCCTTGTTACCCTTAGTAGCGAAGATAGTTGAAACATTTCCGTCTGAGGGTACAATATCAAACACGTCAGTATATCTGTAACTACCGATGTTATCGTTACCCTGACTTCCGTATGAAGCCTTGAGCTTCAACATATTCAGCCATGAAACATCAAACCAGTCGGACTTGCTGACAATCCATGCTGCACCAGCGCTCCAGAAGTTACCCCAACGGTTATCCGGATGGAATCTGGAAGAAGCATCCCTTCTGAATGACAAGGAAGCAAAGATTTGCTCGGCAAAATCATACTGAGCACGAACAAAGTATCCTTCGTTATTGTAGATAGTCTTATAAGATTGAGCTTGCTGACCATCAACCACGGCACCATCAAGCTCCGTGTTTTCCTGAGAGAACATCTTGCTCTTGCCAGCACCTAAGAGATAATACTGCCTCTTATAGTACTCATGTCCTAAAAGAACGCTTACATTGTTATCACCGAAAGAGTGGTTAAAGTTAAGCAACTGCTGGGTATTCCATGTATATAATCTGGTATGGTAAATATCCACTGTGCCACCGGTTGTCCTGAACTGTCCATAATATGGATTGTACACATATTTTGTGCGAGTTTCATCAACGTATGATGTTCCATTGACAGTAAAGGTCAGGAATTTGGCCAGTTTGACGTCAGCGTAGCCCTGAACGTTTATGGCGTTGCCCTCACCATTATTAGTATTGAGACGTGTGGCCAACAGAGGGTTAGCATCGGTGATGAACGGACGTATTGTACCAGGAATACCACCGTTTCCTATATTACCATTACCATGATCCATCAGTTTGATTCCATTATCATCTACATATATGGAACCATCAGCATTCCTAACCCAAAGAGGATAGATAGGTGCTATCTGTGATGTATAAGCCCAGATGTTAGCGGTAGAATTGTCGGTACCATTGTTGCTCAAAGTATTTGTTTCATAATTGGTATATGACATGTTGACGCCGGTCTTCAACCACTTCTTTGCCTGATAATCAGCCTTAAGACGTGCAGCCAGACGCCTGAAATCAGATTTCTCGGTAATACCCTCATCGTTCAGGTAAGAAAGTGATGAGTAGTAATTAATCTTACCCTCTGAACCGGAAACAGTGAATGTATACTCATTTCTGTTACCATTCCTATAAGCGTAATCTGACCAATCATCGGGATATACCATAAAATCGCCTATTACATTGCCAAGTTTGGCATTGGGATTAATCTTGCCATTGGTGCCAATAAGGGTCTGTCCCTGCGGTACTCCGGAGAATATCTGATAACCAAGACCACCGTTTGCTGCATCTGCAATATTCTCGTTTGCCCTCATATGTGCCTCGGCGGGAGACAAATTCAATCCGTCAGCGGCTACATAGTAGTTATACAATGCCTTGTAGTGCTGTTCATAATAGCCTCTTGGATCATTTATGGTGTTATACTCCTTCAAAGCCTTTGTGTTGACACCAAACTTAGCGTCAAATGTAACAATGGCATCGCCCTTTTTGGCATTCTTAGTCGTTATCATAATGACACCGTTGGCACCACGCGCACCATACAATGCATTTGATGCTGCATCCTTGAGGACTGTCATTGACTCAATATCGCTGGGAGCGATGTTGTTCATATCTCCGTCAAAGGGAGCGCCATCAACAACAATCAGAGGATCCTTTCCTGCATTTACCGAACCTATACCATGGATGCGGATTGTAGGTGATGAACCTGGAGCACCATTGCTGGTAACCAACTGTACACCGGCAACCTGACCTGCCAGAGCACTTGTAGCGTCGGTAACCTGTGAAAGAGACAGTTTCTGATCATCAATAACCTTGGCAGAACCCGTAAAAGCCTCCTTGGTTGATGTACCGAATGCTACTATGAGCACATCATCCAAAACTTGAGATTCCTCTTCAAGTGCAATGTTAATCACTCTTCTGCCATTAATTGCAATCTCCTGAGTCTTGTAACCAAGAGAAGAAACCATAAGCACAGCATCCGAAGCAGCATTGATCTGATAAAAACCGTCAATATCAGAACTTGAACCTGTGCTTGTTCCCTTGATCTGAATACCGGCCAAAGGAACGCTTTCGCCAGTAGAACCGTCAGTAATCTTGCCAGTCACTGTTATTGTCTGTGCGAACATGCCGCACGACATTGTCGCAACTAACAAGAAAAGAAATAGTTTTTTCATAAGATTTGTGTGAATGAATTTATTGTTTAGTTGTGATAGTTTAGTTTTAGTTTAGTTTTAGTTCACCTTTACCTTTTTATAATGTGAAGCACTCTATAACACGGGGTTCATTAACTTTAGCCAACAAATTTATGGAATTTTATTTTAATGGCAAATTATATTTAAAAAAAAACAACTTCATTTTGCAACAAAATACTGTTTGTATTTCCATTTTATAATTAACAGGCAACTCTTTGGATATAAAGCAGGCGATTGAAATACAAGAAACATCTTTCTCTTTGTCCCAAGCGGATCCGGAATATTTGCATAAGCACCGCATATTTATTCGGTATCATTCTTTATTAATAAACCCCGATAAGCAACTTTAATGATAAGATATATTAAAAAGGTGTATACAAACCTTTATTTTAGTTTTTAGTTTTGGGTCGTCTGTTACGTCTATTAAAATACAATTGATTAATTTTGCCTTTTAAAGATAAGGCAATATGGCTAAAATAGAGAAATCAACCAAACACAGTATTCTAAAGATTCTATTGCACCTGCTCATAATGCTGGTCATTGTTGTTATCCTGCTGTTCTGCGTGATGAGTTGGATTAACAGATACACAAGACACGGACAGTATATCTCCGTTCCGGATGTGTCCGGCATGTTTGAGGAGGAGGCAGGTCAGGCCTTAGCTGCCAAAGGACTCAAATATGAGGTGTTGGACTATAAATATGATAAGGCTGTGGTTGAGGGTGGCGTCATTGAGCAAAAGCCCAAGCCCGGTGCCTATGTAAAGGATGGGCGTAAGGTATATCTGACCCTGAATTCCGGTAAGGAGCCCATGAGAGCTGTACCCGATGTGGCCGACAACAGTTCGCTGCGTGCGGCCGAATCAAGACTTGAAGCTGCAGGGTTCAAACTGGACAAAACGGTTTATGTGGACGGTGATATGGACTGGGTCTATGAGATAAGATATAAGGGAGAGGCCATTGAGGCCGGCACCGAGATACCCGAAGGATCCGTCCTGACCATCGTTGCCGGAAACGGCAATCCTGTGGAACGCATAGAGGAGGCTGACTCTACTACTATAATTGACTCTGAATTCTTTGAATGATCCCCATGCAGGAACTGCAAGATGAGATTGACGAGTCGCTGGACGACCTGGAACCTGCCCCTGATGCGGTAGAACTCTATGAGCATTTCCGCGTTGTGGCTGATAAGGGCCAGAGTCTGCTCCGTGTTGACAAGTTCCTGTACGACCATCTGGAGCACTCTTCCAGAAACAGGATTCAGAATGCCGCCGATGCAGGAATGGTTATGGCAAACGGCCGCCCGGTAAAGAGTAACTATAAGGTCAAGCCGCTGGACGTGATCACTGTCATGATGGACCGCCCGCGTTACAGCAGTGATATAGAACCTGAAGACATTCCCCTGGATATAGTTTATGAGGATGACTGCCTTCTGGTGGTAAACAAACCTGCAGGGTTGGTGGTGCACCCGGGATGCGGAAATTTCCACGGAACTTTGGTAAATGCCGTAGCCTGGCATTTGAGGGATAATCCGGACTATGACCCCAACAGTCCGCAAGTGGGGCTTGTTCACCGTATTGACAAAGATACCAGCGGTCTGCTGGTGGTAGCAAAGACTCCCGATGCCAAGACAAGTCTGGGCAAGCAGTTCTATGACAAGACCACCAAGCGGGCATACCAGGCTTTGGTTTGGGGTGTGCCGGAGCCGGCAGAAGGCACGATAGAGAGCCAGATAACCCGCAACCCCAAGGACCGGCTGCAGATGGCGGTATCATTTGACCCGGAAGTAGGCAAACATGCCGTCACGCATTACACGGTTCTGGAGAGGTTTGGATATACTTCTTTGGTGGAATGCCGTCTGGAGACCGGACGGACACACCAGATAAGGGTCCATATGAGACACATCGGTCATCCTCTTTTCAGTGACAGCCGATATGGAGGAGACCAGATACTGAAAGGTACCACTTTCAGCCGTTACCGTCAGTTTGTACAGAACTGCTTTGAAACATGTCCGCGTCAGGCACTTCACGCCAAGACACTGGGTTTTGTGCACCCGGTCACCGGCAAGGAGATGTTCTTCAACTCGGAACTGCCGGAAGATATGGCTACTCTCATAGGGAGATGGCGTGACTACGTAAATACAAGGGATTTTGACAAATAGCAATGATAATATGAGCAAACGCATTATTGCAATAGTAGCAGGAGGAGATTCAAGCGAAAATCCGGTTTCATTAAGGAGTGCAGCCACTATCCTTGAGCATATGGACAAGGATAGATATGAGCCTTACATCGTTGAGATTGAGGGAAAGAACTGGCAGGTTCATATAAAGGACGGAGTTACCGTCCCGGTTGACCGCAATGATTTCAGTTTCCAGATGGGAAGCACTAGGAAAGTGTTTGATTACGCATACATCACAATACACGGAACCCCCGGTGAAAACGGCGTTTTTGAAGGATATCTCCGACTAATGCGCATCCCGTTCTCCACATGCGATGTGTTGGCATCGGCACTTACTTTCAACAAATTTGTGCTCAACAAGACCATGAAGAGCTGCAAGGTTAACGTTGCCAATTCACGTCGCCTGCGCAAGGGTGATGCCGTGGATCCGGACAAGATAATACGCAAGGTGGGGCTGCCCTGCTTCATCAAGCCCACCGACGGTGGTTCAAGTTTTGGCACCACCAAGGTTAAGACCCGCGAACAGATAATACCGGCTGTGGAGGAGGCTTTCAAGGAGAACAATGAGATAATGATTGAGTCGTTCATGCAGGGCACAGAGGTTACCAACGGATACTACAAGACCCGCAAACGAGAGGTAAAGCTACCGGTTACCGAAGTGGTGCCCAAGAGTGACTTCTTTGATTATGATGCAAAATACAACGGCAATGTCGAGGAGATTACCCCGGCCCGAATTCCGGATGAGTTGCGTGACCGTATTCAGGACCTCACGGCCAAGATCTATGACCTGATAGGTTGTCACGGCATTATCAGGAATGACTACATTATCACTGACGGTGACAAGATTAACCTCCTTGAGGTGAACACCACCCCGGGCATGACCGCCACCAGTTTCATTCCGCAGCAGATAAAGGCTGCAGGCATGAACCTGACGGATGTTTTCACAGAAATTATTGAGGACAGTTTCTAAGACAACAGCGATGGAGATTCCTTCCGAATTTGAGAAGATGCGTTCCCTTGAGGACGATGAGGTACGTGGTGCCGTGCTTTCGCTGCTTGATGATCCCGCATTCGTCAGGGTTGTCAAGGGAGTAGTGAAGGGAGTGCCCATTTGGGCCCACAAGCTATACACCAGACGTTTCAAGACAGTGAACAGCTTCCAGAAGGGAATGATTTATCCGTTTCTGAAAAGAATACTGAAAAAGGCCAGCACCGGTCTGACAAAGGATTTTTCATTACTGCCCGAAGAAAGGGAAGACTTCATTTATCTTTCAAACCACAGGGACATTGTACTGGACTCCGCGTTTCTGGATTACATATTGCTCCTGTCGGACAAGAAATCAGTAGAGATAGGGATTGGCAACAACCTGCTTATACATCCGTGGATAGAGACTCTGGTGCGCCTTAACCGTAGTTTCATAGTAAACCGCTCCGCCACCGCCACCGAGCTTCTGGAATCATCCAGACAGTTGTCAAGATACATCCGTTTTGTGATTGAAGAGAAGAAAGCTCCCGTCTGGCTGGCACAGCGCGAAGGCCGCGCCAAGGATTCTGATGACCGTACCCAGAAAAGCGTTCTAAAAATGCTGGCGATGTCGGGGCCCGATGACATGTCGCTCTCAGAAAGGTTGCAGTCCCTGCACATATGCCCGCTCACAATCAGTTATGAGTATGACCCGTGCGACTGGCTCAAGGCAGCCGAATTCCAACTGAAACGTGACAATCCGGATTATGTAAAAAGCGAGCAGGCAGACCTGGACAACATGAAGACGGGAATTTTCGGATTCAAAGGACACATACATTATCAGGTATCGGCTCCTATCGACCCGGAGATTGCTTCGGTTGACACTTCCTTGCCCCGCAACCAGTTCCTGGACCGGGTGGCGCATATCATTGACAGCCATATATTCAGGAACTACCGTATCTATCCGTGTAACAGAATTGCACTGGATATGCTTAACGGAGATAATTCACAGTCCGCATTCTACTCTCAAGCCCAGAAGGATGATTTCAGAAAATATCTGGACACTCAGCTGGCCAAGGTAGACATACCGGATCCCGATTGGGATTTCCTGCGCGAAAGGATACTCACCATGTATGCAAACCCGCTTATTAATCACCTCAATGCAATAAAGGAACAATGAAAAGAACTGGACTAATATTATTAACGGCTCTCTCACTGACTTTTCCGTTCATCGTTGCCTGCGATAATGACGAAAGAGAGGAAATCGAGACTATGACCAGCGGTTTCATGACCGGCAGGACAGACAATAAGGGATATGTTTACATGCTGAGAGATGATTTCGGTAAGTCATATAAGATTAACGGGAAGAGTGAGCAGCTCAAACCCGACACTATTTACAGGATGGTTGCATCCATAGCCCTGAATGAGGACAACACTGCACGGATACTGCAGATGGTTCCCACCATCTCATACATAGCACCCGAAGACTCATTGATTCCGGACACCATGCGTGTCAAGGATCCCGTCAAGATAGAGAGCATCTACATAGGGGGAGGATTCCTTAATGTCCATGTATGCATAAAAGTACAGAAGGAAGGCACTAAACATGGTCTTTTGTACTCACGTCTGAACACTCCCGGCAAGACTTCATTCACTTTCTATCACAATGCTTACGGCGATGAGCCCGTTTATTCAAAGTATGCATACGTGTCCATTCCGCTATATGGATACGGGCTGGCTAAAAACGACACAGTCTTCCTGAGCTGTAAGGGCTTCGAGGAAGACTATGAGTATAAGCTTATTTACAAATAGGGACTTTACCGAAGCCCTTCCAGTATCTTTTTCAGGACGACCGTGGCCGATATCTCACGGTTGGCAGCTTCCGGTATAACCAGTGAACGCGGTCCCTCGATCACATCATCAGTAACTATCATATTGCGGCGGACAGGCAGGCAATGCATAAAGAAAGCGTTGTCCGTTACTGCCATCTGGCGGTCGCTGATGGTCCAGCTGCGATCCTTACTCAGAACCTCACCGTAATGGTCGGGACTGGCGCAAGACCAGTTCTTTCCGTAAATGAAGTGGGCACCCTCAAAGGCTTTCATCTGGTCATACTCAATTGTTGCGCCTGCAGTAAACTTGGGGTCAAGCTCATATCCGTGCGGGTGTGTAATGACCACATCATATCCTGCGGCAACCATCCACTGTGCGAATGAGTTTGGAACAGCCTGCGGAAGCGCCTTGGGGTGCGGTGCCCAGCTCATGACAACCTTGGGACGTTCAACGGTCTTATGCTCCTCAATGGTAATCCAATCGGCGAAACTCTGCAGAGGATGGCCCGTGGCAGCCTCCATTGAGAATACAGGGCGGCCTGAATACTGTATGAACTGGTTGAGGATTTTCTCCTCATAGTCATCCTGACGGCTCTCAAAGCGTGCAAATGAGCGTACTCCGATGACATCACAGTAACAGCCCATAACGGGAATGGCCTCAAGCAGATGCTCCGACTTGTCGCCGTCCATGATGACGCCGCGCTCGGTCTCCAGTTTCCATGCGCCCTGGTTGACATCCAGAACTATCACGTTCATACCCAGATTCATGGCTGCCTTCTGGGTACTGAGACGGGTACGCAGGCTGGAGTTGAAGAACACCATGAGCAGTGTCTTGTTACGGCCCAACTCTACATATTTATAACGGTCACGCTTTATCTCTAGGGCCTCCTGCAATGCCTGATGCAGGTCTCCCAAATCCTTTACACAAGTAAAATGTCTCATATCCTTATCTTATTGTCTTGTCTGGCCGTCTCCATTGATCAGCCATTTGTATGTGGTTATCTCTTCAAGTCCCATAGGGCCGCGGGCATGCATCTTCTGGGTACTGATGCCTATTTCAGCTCCAAGCCCGAACTGTGCGCCGTCAGTGAATGCTGTAGATACGTTAACATAAACACAGGCTGCATCAGTATACTGCTGGAACTTGCGTCCGTGCTCTGCATTTTCAGTCACTATGCACTCGCTGTGATGTGAGGTAAAACGGCGGATATGCATCAGAGCCTCGTCAAACGACCCTACAGTCTTGACCGACATGCGGTATGCCAGGAACTCCTTTCCGAAACTGTCATCGGTAGCATGCTCAAGGAGTTCGGCCGGATACTTGCCCTCAAGTGCTGCGTATGCCTGCTCATCGGCCTCTATCACAACGTTCCTGGCGGCCATACGGATGCAGAGTTCCGGAAGGTCACTCAGACGGCCGGAATGGATAACCAGCGAGTCAAGCGCATTACATACGCTCACACGGCGGGTCTTGGCGTTGAATATGATATCGGAGCCTTTCTTAAGGTCTCCCTCCTTGTCAAAATAGGTGTGGCAGACTCCGGCGCCGGTCTCTATACACGGTACCTGAGCCTGCTCGCGTACTGACTTTATAAGGCGGGCGCTGCCGCGCGGGATGAGCAGGTCTACCAGACCTACCGCCTTCATAAGTTCGGCGGCAGCCTCATGCCCGGCAGGAAGCAATTCTACCACATGAGGATCAATTCCCTTCTGCTCAAGGACACGGTGTATAAGGTCAACTATGGCGCAGTTAGAGTCAAAGGCATCGCTGCCGCCCTTGAGTGCGCATGCGTTGCGCGACTTGAAACAGAGCGAGAAGACATCAAAACTCACGTTGGGGCGGGCCTCATATATGACACCTATCACTCCGAACGGAACTCTTACGCGTGTAAGTTTCATGCCGTTGGGGCGCACGCGCTCGTCAATGACCTTTCCTACCGGGTTTTCAAGTTCAGCCACATGGCGCATATCGGAGGCTATGCCCTTGAGACGCTCATCAGTGAGCATCAGGCGGTCATAGACAGGATTGCTGCGGTCCATACGGGACAGGTCCCGGGCGTTTGCCTCAAGCAGGATTGCGGAGTTGCTCTCAATGGCATCGGCCAGAGTGAGCAGCACATCATTTATCTGATTTTCCTCCAGCATAGGGAGGGAGTACGATGCATTCTTAAGCAGTTCTAAGGTATTCTCTATCATGGTTTACTTCTTTTTGGCATGGAATCGGGTGCAACGGGCGTTATCAGGATCAGACAATACATCCAGCAGCACATCCTGACGGCGGCCGTTGGCAATGCGTACCTCAATACCGTCGGAGGCTACTCCGAGAGCGGTTTTCATCTTGGTCATCATGCCTCCACGACCGAACTGGGATTTGCTTTTACCCACACAGCCCGAATAATCATCATCCGGATATACATCATGTATCAGTTCTGATGACGGGTCATCGGGATTTCCGGTAAACACCCCGTCCACATTGCTGAGTATGATCAGTATCTCTGCCTTCATCATGCGGGCCACAAGACCGGACAACTCATCGTTATCAGTAAACATAAGTTCCTCTACCGATACGGTGTCATTCTCATTGATGACCGGCACAACTCCGTTGTCCAACATGGCGGTCATACAACGCATCTGATTTGCATGAAGGGTCTCGTTGGTGAAATTCTCCTTAGTGGTAAGAATCTGGCCTACGGTTATCCCGTATTCCTGGAAGAGGTCATAGTAGTGCTCAATAAGCTTGGCCTGGCCCACAGCAGCAAAAAGCTGACGGCCGGTTACACTCTCATCCTGAAGGTGGGGAAGCGCTCCCCTGCCCGATGCCACAGCACCCGATGAGATAAGCAGCACCTCAATGCCTCTGCGGCGCAATTCGGCAATCTGGTCTACCAGAGCAGCCATTCGCGATATGTCCAGACGACCGTCGGGACGTGTAAGCACATTGCTGCCTACCTTGACAGCTATACGTTGAGGCTGTTTCATTGTTCCCTGAGTAATTGTTCGGCACGTTCCTTGTCCTGGGGATTGACCAGAACGCCGAAAGTGCCAGCCATTGCGGTATATGTAGAGAATATTGCGCTCATGGTGTTGTTCATGACCATGGCCGGTATTCCGTCGGACTCCAGACGGGCGCGTACCACCTCTGCCTCAAAGGCCTGACCTTTGAAAACACAAACCAAATCCTGTTTTTCATTCATAGCAATGGGTGTTTAACTATTGTGAAGTGGCAAAGTTAATGATTTTTCAATACCTTTACGCCGATATGTCACTCAAACGCTTTGTAATAATCTCAATATTGTCTGTAAGCACCCTTGTAACACATGCTTCAGCAATAAATGACACCATAGCTGCAGCCGATACAATATGGTTTGAGGGCGGATCATGGTATGCGGGACAGATTGCCGATTCGCTCTTCAACGGATACGGCAAGATGGTATATGCTGACAGCACCATTTATGAAGGAGAATGGAAAGACGGATTGTGGGAAGGTAAGGGTAAGTTGTTATTCCCTGACGGAGACATCTATGAGGGGGAGTTCCTGGAACATGAGTTTAACGGGTACGGAGTTTACACATACAATGACGGAGCCCAATACCGCGGTTACTGGCAGAACGGGATGTTCAACGGTGCCGGAACCATGGAATATGCAGACGGCAGCGTTTATACCGGAGTATGGAAGGATGACCTCAAGAACGGTTTGGGAATACTTTTTGACAACTCAAACAAAACGCTGATAAAGGGAGAATTCTACAATGACGGCTTTATCGGGTCTCCTGAAACGGATTATCAGGTCGATGAAACTGATCAGGAAGCTGACTATTATGATTACTACCCCATCCGAATACGTCCTGACTCATGCTGGCACTATTCAGGCGATTCGGATTTTTACGTTACTTTCGGAATTGGGCGGATGATGACGATCCACTCTGATTTCTATGCGTCAAACCATTTCTTTTTTGGATTTGCCCTGGGCTTCAACATGATCAAACATGGAGAGGGCAAAGAGTCCATGATTTACGATGATGAGACCTCCGAGAGGATTTACCTGGTTCTCTGGGACGATTATCTGCAGGAGATCATGACAGAACATACCTTTACCATGCTCAAAATCGAAGCTCAGTTCGGAGTGTCATTCGGAAGATTCAGCTTAGGCGGAGCATTGGGCGGAGGCATACAGAAATCAGTACGCAATTGCCGCAGTCTGGAGGGTTATAACAGCTATTATTCGCCAGGAACCCTGTATTACCGCACCAAAGTGAAGGGAGGTAAATTCGCATATGACATCTATACTGACTACGTACTGAAGAAGATGCATTTCCACACCTCCGACATCTTTGGGACGCCGGAATCAATATCATACCGCATCAACCTGAGAGCAGGTTACAGTAATGTGGATAAATTTTATCTGGGATTGGGAGTATCCTTCTGATTTACACCAAATGCCTCACCAGATCATCTCTGTCACCATACAGATAATCGATTACCGGAATCTCAATCATTGTGTAGCAGCCCGGCTTCTGAAGCACTGAAGCACGTGCGGCACAAACCAGTATCTGACCTGTCAGGGCAGGATTGTTTATTTTCATGTCAAACTCGAAAAGCTGGTTCTGTGTCTTGCCCGATACACCCTTGCGAGTCAGGTTTACACCATGTCCCATATCCTTGAGAGCATCGACAGACTCAACCTGCATTACATGTGTCTCATCATTCACGAAATAGGGATCAGCCTTGATGGCAGCTGCCACATCCTCAAAACGATAACCGTCAAGAATCTCAACATATACCATACGGCGGTGAATTCCGGTACCAACGGGAATTGTCATAGAAAGGGCAGCCTTGACTCCTGGTATCGCCTTTACTGCAACTGAATGTCCCATTGACATTCCGGGGCCGAAATTGGTATAGCTCACACCCTTGGGAGCCATTGCCTGCATGAGAGCGCGAACAATTGAATCTGTACCGGGATCCCATCCTGCAGATATTATCGCAACCTTTCCGGATTCTTCGGCCACCTGCTGGAGGCGCTTACGGGTCTCTGGTATCAGTGTATGTATATCAAAACTGTCTACCGTATTTATGCCCAGAGGCAGAATCTCCTTTGCATACTCCTCGGTCTTGCGTGAAGGAACGCACAGGATTGCCACATCAGGCTTGGCAAGCTCTGTAATTTTCCTTACAATTGTATACCCCTGCAACTCTTTGGGACAATCTGCGGCGCCATTACGGCGGACTATTCCTGCTATTTCAAAATCAGGGGCGGTCTCTAGTGCTTCAAGTACATATTTACCGATGTTTCCATAGCCTACGACAGCAGCTTTAATCTTTTCCATAACGTTTTGTTTTTCTGTTTCGGCTGCGAAATTATTAAAAAAATCATTCTGTATGCACGCACACGTGCAATAATAAGTCCACTGATACGTTTAAATACAGTAATTGAATAAAAATCGGAAAATGATAGAATTTATACAGGGAAAGATTGAGGAACTGACACCTACCAAAGCCGTCATACTGACCGCCGGCGGTGTGGCATATGACCTGAGTATATCCGTTTATACCTATTCTGCAATCCAGGGAAAGGAAGATTGCCGTCTTTATGTGTATGAAGCCATACGCGAGGATGCCTATGTACTGTATGGTTTCAGCGGCAAGCAGGAGCGTGAGCTGTTCCTGATGCTCATCTCCGTTCCCGGAATAGGAGGAGCATCTGCCAGGATGATACTCTCATCATTTTCGCCTTCCGAACTTATCGGCATAATCAGCTCCGGAAATGACTCTCTCCTCAAAAAGGTAAAAGGCATAGGAGCCAAAACGGCACAGAGAATCATTGTAGACCTGCATGACAAGATAGGGGTAGCACAGCCTGACGATATGCATCTGGATCTCCAGACCAGCATACAGACCGGACAAGTGGCAACCGAGGCCATAACCGCTCTGGTGACCCTGGGATTTCCTCAGGCCGCATCTCAGAAAGTGGTTCAGGCCATACTCAAGGAACAGGATGGCCTGAACGTGGAGTCTGTTATCCGCGAGGCACTGAAACGTATCTGAAACAATACCGGAAATACCAGATGACAAAGGGCGGATACCTTGCTGCGGCATTATTGCTGATAGGCTCCTGCATGTGCGGGAGCCTGAACTGCCTTTATGCACAAGGTACCAGGCTTACACTTCCTAATCCTGAAAACATAACAGAAGAAGTCATATACGATGAGGACGACAACACCTACAGCATAGGATACAAGCTGGGCAACAGCTATCTTGAAGTGCCCAAACTGATGACTCCCGAAGAGTACAACCGCATGCTGATGCAACGTTCCCTGCTGTCTTTCTATCTGGAGAAATATTCCGAAGAACTGAATGCCATGGAAGAGAATAAGTTTGACTTCACGAACATGAAGTTTGACCTGGGTCCTGCCGAGAAGATATTCGGTCCGGGCGGCGTTCAGGTAAGGACCAGCGGATCGTCCGCAATAAAGTTCGGATACAGCCGCAACAAGGTTGACAATCCGTCACTTTCGGTCCATAACCGCACTACAGGCGGATTTGACTTTGACGAACAGATAAACCTGAATATCAATGCAACCGTAGGTGACAAGATCAACATGAACCTCAACTACAACACCGAGGCCACTTTTGATATTGACGCCAAGATGATCAAACTTCGCTACGAGGGCAAGGAGGATGAGATTATCCGTCTGCTCGAGGCCGGCAACATCAGTTTTCCCACGAATTCATCGCTCATTCAGGGCGCTTCGTCACTGTTTGGCATACGCACAGACCTTCAGTTCGGAAAACTTCAGCTTCAGATGGTCCTTTCACAGAAAGAGTCGTCATCGGCATCAGTCAGCTCACAGGGCGGACAGCAGATAACCGATTTTGAAATTGACGCCAGCAGCTATGATGAGAACCGTCATTTCTTCCTGGCACATTTTTTCCGTGACTGTTACGACGAAAACATGTCTATGCTTCCCAATATCATATCGGGGGTGCAGATAACCAGAATTGAAGTGTGGGTCACCAACAAGAAGAGCAACTATGACAATCCTCGCAACATAGTGGCTTTTACCGACTTGGGCGAAACAAGCCATATCAGCAACGGTATCTGGAATGCCCTGGCAGGCCCTGCTCCCTCCAACGGAGCCAATGACCTTTACAACCGCATATCGTCAGACTATCCAGCAGCACGCGATATCGATCAGGTTGCCGTGACGCTGGGATCATTCCTGGAGGGAAGCACAGACTATGAGAAGTTGTCAAACGCACGTAAGCTCAGTTCTTCGGACTATACGCTGAACAGCCAGTTGGGATACATTTCGTTAAAGAACGCATTGTCGTCCGATGAGGTTCTTGCAGTTGCATTTGAATACACATACGGCGGCAACAGCTATCAGGTGGGCGAGTTCTCATCGGACAAGACCGATGCCAGCCAGTCCCTTTATGTCAAACTGCTCAAATCAAACTCTAACTCACCAGGAAGCGGGACATGGGACCTTATGATGAAGAACATCTATTCCATAACAAACGGCAACATACAGAGTGCACAGTTCAAGCTGGGTGTATATTACGACAGTGACAGCACCGGAAGCCGCCTCTCATACCTGCCCGAATCAGGACTCAAGAGCACACCGCTGCTGCGAATACTCAACCTGGACCGTCTGGATGACAACAACACCCCCCACCCTAACGGAAAGTTTGATTTCATCGACAATTCCTGATGCAATGTATCTCTGGATTCTGATTTCAATTGTGTCATCTTCTCTTTTTTCATTTCCTTT
>ONMR01000005.1 GCA_900318995.1 uncultured Prevotellaceae bacterium
GCAGAGCTTGAGTATATCCATCAGGATGACGCTGCCGAGCTGGCCGCCGCCAAGGCTGCCGAGCCACAGAAGGAGCAGAAATCAATCCCGTTCTTCAAGTGTTTCTCTTTCCGTCAGACATGGGCTTTCATCTGCGGTAAGTTCTTTACCGACGGCGTATGGTGGTTCTTCCTGTTCTGGGCTCCCGCATACTTCAGTGACCAGTACGGATACCGCTCAGATTCCAAGGAGGCTATCCTGCTTATCTTTGTGCTTTACCTGATAGTGACTGTGGTAAGTATAGGCGGCGGCTACCTGCCCAAGCTGTTTGTTGAGAAGAAAGGCATGGAGCCTTACTCAGGCCGTATGAAAGCCATGCTGATATTCGCATTCTTCCCGCTGCTGGCACTCTTTGCCCAGCCTCTGGGTAAGTACAGCGCATGGTTCCCCGCCATCATCATAGGTCTGGCAGGCGCCGGACATCAGGCATGGTCGGCCAACCTCTACTCAACTATTGGTGACATGTTCCCCAAGTCGACCATCGGAACAATCACAGGCGTGGGTACAACCATGGGCGGTCTGGCATCGTTCATGATAAACAAGGGTGCAGGTATGCTCTTTACCAAGAGCGCCGCTCTGGGGTCATCTTTCACATTCCTGGGTTTTGAGGGCAAGGAGGCCGGTTACATGATAGTATTCTGTATCTGCGCCGTTGCCTATCTTATAGGCTGGACTGTAATGAAACTTCTGGTTCCCAAATATAAGCCTATCGTTGTAGACTGATGCCTGAAAAGCCAGACTATAAGGCGGCCGATACCCGTTACGACGGGCGTATGCCATATATACGATGCGGACACAGCGGCGTCAGACTGCCGGCTGTGTCGCTCGGCTTCTGGCACAACTTTGGCAGCGTTGATGACTTTGACAAGGCTCACGCTATCGCTTGTTGCGCCTTTGACAACGGTGTCAACTGCTTTGACCTGGCTAATAATTACGGTCCAGAATACGGAACGGCCGAGGAGAATCTGGGCAGGATGATGGACCTCTCGTTCCGCCCTTACAGGGATGAGTTGTTCATCACCACCAAGGCCGGTTATGACATGTGGCCGGGCCCATATGGAGACTGGGGTTCACGCAAGTATCTGATGAGCAGCCTGGACCAGAGCCTTAAGCGCATGCGCCTGGATTATGTGGACCTGTTCTACTCACACCGTTATGACCCCGATACTCCCCTGGAGGAGACCATGCAGGCGCTTGTGGATATAGTTCGTCAGGGCAAGGCCCTTTACATAGGTCTGTCAAACTATCCTGTTGATACGCTTGATTTCTGTTTTGGCTATCTCAGGGAGCGTGATGTCCCGTGTCTTATATATCAGGGACGTTACAATATGATGGACCGCAGGATGGAGAACGGCATACTGGATGCATGCCGGGATGCTGGAGTAGGGTTTACCGCATTCTCACCGCTGGCCCAGGGACTGCTGACAGACCGTTATTTGCGAGGTATCCCAGAGGATTCACGTATGGCACGCAATCATTTCCTGAAACGTGACATTCTGACACCACAGCTGCTTGACATGTTGAACCGTCTCAACGCGATAGCCGCCGCCCGAAACCAGAGCCTGTCTGAAATGGCACTCTCATGGCTGCTCAAGGACGGGCTTGTGACCTCTGTGCTGATCGGTGCAAGTTCTCCTGAGCAACTGCTCACCAATATCAGGGCAGTCCGTAATACGGAGTTTACCGCTGATGAACTTTATGAAATAGATTCAATCATTCTTTAAACGATAACAGTTACTGACCATTATGAGTTACCAGAAGCCTACCATCAGGGAAAAGATTGCCTATGCATTGGGCGATGCCGCGGCAGGAGGTATCACATGGAAGATAATGTCCATTGCCTTTCCGCTGTTCTTTACCAACGTATTCGGACTGACATTTGCCGATGCTGCCGCACTCATGCTTATTGCACGTCTGTTCGACGTAGTTACGGATCCGATAATGGGCAGCCTGGCAGACAGGACTCAGTCCCGTTGGGGTACATACAGGCCTTGGCTAATATTTGGAGCCATTCCTTTTGGCCTGATATTTGCTCTGTTGCTCTATACACCGGATTTCGGTCCGGCCGGAAAGCGGATCTATGCTTATGTCCTCTACCTGCTCATGATGGCAGTCTATACCGCAGTCAATGTGCCTTACGGCTCACTGCTGGGTGTAATGACCGATGATGACAACGAAAAGAACCAGTTCTCGTCATACCGCATGGTAGGCGCCTATGCAATGGGTTTCATAACGCTCCTGTCATTCCCTTATCTGCAGAAAATGGTAGGTGGTACGGATGCCCATCAGTATGCCGTGCTGGGAGCAGTGTTCGGTATCATCGCCGCAGCCATGACTCTGGCCTGCGGTCTGATGACCAAGGAGCGTCTCAAACCCGTAAGGGCCGAGAAATACTCGTTGAGTCAGTTTGTTGACCTGTTCAAGAACAAGCCCTGGATATATCTGACACTGATAGGGCTTTGCACCAATTTCTTCAACGGATTCCGATATGCCGTGGCTGGCTATCTTATTTCATACTGCTTGGGCGGTGACGTGACCGTGGGTTCACTCATCATAAACTACACCGTGCTTATGGCTTTCGGTGAGGTTACCTGCATGATATTCGGCGGCGTATCTCCAAAGTTTGCCAAATGGGTGGGCTCCAAACGGATGGCATTCGTCTGGTCGGCCGTAATATGCGTGGTGTTCTCGGTACTGTTCTTCTTCATACCGATGAATCCCAAGTATATATGGCTGATGGTTGCAGTGGTGATACTCACGTCGGTAGGTGTGGGTCTTTACTCACCGTTGCTGTGGTCAATGTATGCCGATGTGGCCGATTTTGCCACCGAAAAGTTTGGAACATCATCGACCGGACTGATATTCTCATCGGGCACCATGGCTCAGAAACTGGGTGGTGCCATATCTGGCTCATTGATCGCCCTGCTGCTTGGATTGGCAGGAGCACGTATGATTCCTGATGACTTTGGCAATATGTCAATAGATCCGGCATCTGTAACCGAATCGGTGCGTACCATGGTATGGTCACTGTTCTCGCTTATTCCCGCAGCGATAGCCTTGATTATGGGATGGCTGGCTTATAAGTTCCCTATAAGGAAATAATGCCGGTTGGAATAAGAAATAACCGCAATCCTAACGGACTGCGGTTATTTTTACTGTTGCAGATGAACACGGGATTCCTATGGGCGGATTCTCCTTGCTCAAGCTTACCGTTATCTGCTTAAGGCTATTGTAGGTTTCAAACAGCGCATTTGCAATTCGTCCGGCTGCGTGTTCCAGAAGTCGGGAGCGTATTTCCATCTGTTGTTTGACTATAGCTGCAGCCTCTGCATAGTTTATTGTATGGGATATCAGGTCTGAGCCGATTGCTTTGGTAATGTCGGTCTCCATCTGTAATGACACGGAGTACCATGCACCCACAATGGCCTCCTGCGGTTCCACACCATGATAGGCATAGAACCGCAGTCCGGTCAGTGATATTGTCTGCGATTGTATATTCATGCCGTTATCCGCAACGTGATGAACCGCAGTTCTTGCAGATGAGGCAACCCTCCTGATACACCAGTGACTCGCTTCCGCATACTGAGCACTTCTCACCCTTGACTGCAGTACCGTCCTGGACGTATTTCTTGAGGGCGCGTTCCACACCGTTCTTCCAGTTGTTGATATTCTCCGATCCAAGGTCAAGTGAGCCGATGAGCTTGATGCAGAGGTCTATAGGCATCTGGTAACGCAGGACACCCGATATCAGTTTGGCGTAGTTCCAGTACTCTTTGTCAAACTTTTCGGACAGTCCCTCGATGGTAACCTTATAACCGCGTTTGTTGGTGAACTGGAAGTCATAGCGCTTGTTGCCGTTCTCATCGATATTCTTAATTATCCAGCCCTTCTCAACGGTCTTGGGCAATACGATACCCTCTTCGTCATCCTGCAGACCGGTGAATATCTCATAAGGACGTCCGTCCAGAATACCTACGAATGCCACCCATTTCTCCTTGTTGTTCTGGAAACGTACTACATCTGCCTCAAGTATGCGCGGGCGGGTCTCGACAACCTGGCGGGGCTCACAGTCACACGGCGCGAGTGTGGGCTCTTTGCCATCTTTCTTTTCGGTTTTCTTATCACTCTTGGCGTCAATGAGCACACCGTCACGTGAGCCGTCACGGTAGACTGTGCAGCCTTTGCAGCCGCTCTTCCATGCCTCTACATAGAGCTGGTTGACAAGATCTTCGGACACATCGTTTGGCAGATTGATGGTAACGCTGATGGAGTGGTCAACCCATTTCTGCATGGCGCCCTGCATCTTGACCTTATTTACCCAGTCAACATCCTGGGCGGTTGCCTTGTAGTAAGGTGAACGTGCCACGAGTTCATCTACCTGCTCTGAAGTGAATTTCTGGGCGGGATCAATGCCGTTTACAATCATCCACTCAACAAACTTGTGGTGGAATACTATGAATTCCTCAAAGGCGTCGCCGTTTTCATCAACGAATGTGATATTGGCGTTCTCGTCATCGCGGTTGACCTTACGACGGCGTTTGTATACCGGCATGAACACAGGCTCCAGACCCGATGTGGTCTGTGTCATAAGGCTTACGGTTCCGGTTGGGGCAATGGTGAGACATGCTATGTTGCGGCGACCGTATTTTTTCATGTCGGCATACAGTTCAGGATCAGCCTCCTTGATGCGCAGTATGAAGGGGTTCTTCTGCTCGCGTTTCCAGTCAAATATCTCAAAAGCTCCACGCTCCTTAGCCATCTCAACCGATGAGCGGTAAGCTGCAAGTGCCAGCGTGCGCTGTACCTTCTCGGCAAACTCTGTAGCCTCCTCGGTTCCGTAACGAAGTCCAAGAGCTGCCAGCATATCACCTTCGGCGGTAATGCCTACGCCGGTACGGCGACCCATGGTGCTCTTGCGCATGATCTTTTCCCAAAGACGCTTTTCGGTATACTTGGTCTCATCGTCCTCCGGGTCACTTGCAATCTTGGCCTGGATCATATCGATCTTTTCAATCTCCAGGTCAATGATATCATCCATTATGCGCTGAGCAATGGCTACATGCTTTTTGAAAAGGTCAAAATCAAACTTGGCCTTGGGGGTAAACGGATTCTTTACATAAGAGTAGAGGTTGATGGCAAGCAGACGGCAACTGTCATACGGGCAAAGCGGAATCTCACCGCATGGGTTGGTGCTGACGGTGCGGAATCCAAGGTCTGCATAACAGTCCGGGACTGACTCACGCAGTATCGTATCCCAGAACAGTACTCCAGGTTCTGCCGATTTCCAAGCATTATGGACAATCTTTTTCCATAACTCTCCGGCCTCAATCTCCTTGGTGTATAAAGGTTTCTTTGAATCAATCGGGTAGCACTGAGTGTATTTACGGCCCTCGATGGCAGCCTTCATGAACTCATCGTCAATCTTGACCGATACGTTGGCGCCGGTAACCTTGCCGCTCTCCATCTTGGCATCTATGAATGACTCTGAGTCAGGGTGCTTGATGGATACGCTCAGCATCAGGGCTCCGCGACGACCGTCCTGTGCCACTTCGCGTGTTGAATTTGAGAAACGCTCCATAAACGGCACAAGTCCTGTCGAAGTAAGAGCTGAGTTCTTTACCGGAGAACCTTTGGGACGGATGTCTGAAAGGTCATGGCCTACACCGCCGCGGCGTTTCATAAGCTGGACCTGCTCCTCGTCAATCTTCATTATGGCACCGTATGAATCGGCTGCTCCCTCGGTTCCAATAACGAAGCAGTTGGAGAGCGATGCAATCTGATAATTGTTGCCGATACCGGTCATCGGACTGCCCTGAGGAACTATGTACTTGAATCCTTTGAGCAGATCATGAAGTTCGGCCGCCGTCATGGGGTTCTTGTACTTTTTCTCAATGCGTGCAATCTCATTAGCTATACGCCAATGCATGTCATCGGGAGTCTTCTCATAAATATTTCCGAAGGAGTCCTTTACGGCGTACTTGTTCACCCAGACTTTTGCTGCAAGTTCGTCACCTCCGAAATAGTCCACTGAGGCCTTGAATGCCTCATCGAAAGTGTAGCTCTGTTTTTTGTTGTCCATTATAATTACTTGTTTGATCAGATGCGGCAAAAAGTATTCCAGCCTTCATGGACTGGAACAGCATGACAAATATAGTTAATGTATTTTATATAATGAATGGTTTCCATTTTTATTTTTCAGTATTATTCCAAGTTTTCCATTTTGGATGTTTAATGCATGGATTATCAATTGAATACAATTTTTGAAAGCGCAAAAAGTTTTCCAAAACAGGATAAATTGAGAATAAGGCGCTTTGATGATCTGCTTGTTTTGTGTACACTATATGCATAAAAAAAGCGGCACAATTATGCCGCTTTCATATTAGTTCCAGTTGCTGACAATTCAGCATCTTAGACCGCTTTCGATATTTTCCATATCGGCCTTGAAGTTCTTGTCCACCTGAATTTGGTCGCGAACCATATTGCAGGCATGCAGCACTGTAGCGTGATCCCGCTTTCCTATGTAGGCTCCGATCTTTGATGTTGAGTAATCCAGATATTTCTTTACCAGATACATGCTTATCTGTCTTGCCTGAACGATCTCATGCTTGCGGGATTTTGTCTGGATGGCCTGTTCGTCAATATTGTAATAGTCGCAGACTTTTGTAATGATAGATTCGATTGTGATGGCTTTCTGTTCGTGATGCTGGCTCTTGTCTATTACCTCATGGGTAAGATTAAGGTCAACCTCCTTTCCATAGATTGTGGAGTAAGCCATGAGTGATACGATCACTCCTTCCAGATCCCTTACGTTATCCTTTACTTTATCAGCTATATAATCTATGACTGGCTCTGGGAACCTGATTCCGTCACGTCTGGTCTTGTCACGGAGTATGTCTTTTCTCAGATTGAGGTCAGGTCTTTCCAGTTCTGCCACCAGTCCCCATTTGAAACGGGTAATTAGCCGCTCTTCAAGGTCTTTCATGTCCTTGGGAGGACGATCACTTGTCATTATGAGCTGCTTATGGTTGAGGTGCAGATAGTTGAAAATATGAAAGAATGTATTCTGGGTTTTTGAATAGCCGGCCAACTCCTGCATGTCGTCTATGATCAATACATCTATTGATTGGTAGAAATGTATGAAATCATTGACGGCATTGTTTCTTGCTGCGTCGGTATATTGAACCATGAACAGATGGGCTGATACATAAAGTACGCGCTTTTCAGGATGAAGTTCCTTTACCCTGCGTCCGATTGCTGTAACCAGATGAGTCTTTCCAACACCTGATGAACCATAAATGAACAGAGGGTTGAAAGCGGTGCTTGCGGGATTAAGGGCAATCGTTTCGCCTGCTGTACGTGCAAGTTTGTTGCTTACTCCTTCAACGAAATTCTCAAAACTGTAGTTGGGATCAAGCTGCGGATTAAGATCCTGTACTTGGGGAGCATCGTTTACAGACGGGGCCTTGTTGCCGATTTCGGCTGTTCCTTTTATATTAGTTAAGGTGTTGGCCGAACTTACATTCTGGTTGATGTTATGCTCCTTGTCAGTCAGAATGCTGTACATGAGTCTTGTACCTTTACCGAATACTTTGGTAAGGGCGGCCTTGATCACGTCGAGGCAATTCTGTTCAAGATATTCATATACAAAAGGACTGGGTACCTGGATGAGGAGTTCTCCGTTTTCCAGGGATACAGGCTCTGCAACGGAAAACCACGTATCGAATATTGTTTCCGATACGTTGTCACGGATAAAATCCAGACATAAGCTCCATTGGTCTTTTAACTCAGTCCTTGTCATTTTTTGGGATTGTTTGGGGAGGACTATTATGGTCTTTCCTTCAACTTCACTGCAAAGTTGATAATCTTATTTCATTTAAGCAAACCCGTTCCGGGAGTTGAAAAAGTAAGTTTTTGTAAGGTGTTGGGAATTAACCACTTGGAAAACCGCATCAAACTCGTTGAAAAGATGCTATTGATTTTAATTAACATCTTGAAAACCAATAGAATAACCTGTTGATAACTTCTTTTGTAACTCTTTTTCCAAGCCTTGATAATCCTTTTTCAGCGGGCTCCAAAACAAGTTTGAATGTAGACCAAAAGAAATACAAACTACGAGGCTTTATTTAGAATAAATCTAAAGTAGGGCTGAATTGCCCCATGAATATTTTATGGATATTATTCATTTTTTGCGGTGATTTCACGCGCTTCCCTGACACTGATTTTCCGCCCGTTGTAGAACGCGACCACGAATGCGTCCTTGTATTTTTTCTGGACCTCCTTCTTCGTTTCAAGCACAGCTTCATAGTCGGTAGTATCACCGCAGGTATACTTGCAGACCCCTCCTTCGGAATAGTAGCTTATGCTGGGATATGCCTTAAGTTTCCTGTCATTGCTTTTAAGCGGACTCTTGAGGCTCATGAACTGGACCTTATATACCGGGAGTTCCTTTGATTCGCTCTTGTTGCCTATTGCCTGGGCAGTCGGGACCGCCTTCTCGAGTTGTTTGTTGTGATAATCCAGATATTCCCGAAATGATTTGTAGAGGCTCTGGCTCATCTCATCAATGCCTTTTTGCGATACCAGATATTTGCATTCAGTATCGTTAGATATGAATCCGAGTTCGACCAGTATGCTGGGCATAGTGCTCTTCCAGAGAACCAGATAACCTGCCTGATGGACACCCCTGTCAGGCCTTTTGGCCGAACTGACCATCTGCTTCTGGGCAAATGTGGCCATCTTGAGACTTTCTTTCTGATACTCGTTCTGCATAAATTCAAAGATGATCATACTCTCCGGGCTGTTGGGGTCATATCCTTCGTAATGAGTCTGATAGTCATTTTCCAGGAGGATGGCCTTGTTCTCTTCAAGTGCGGCGTTTAGGTTTGCGCTGGTCCTGTTTTCCTCAACACCAAGCAGATATGTCTCTGCTCCATTGGCCGACTTGCTCTTGGCCGAATTGGTATGGATGGATATGAACATGTCGGCGCCTGCCTTATTGGCTATATCGGCTCTTTTATACAGCTCTACGAACACATCGGTCTTGCGGGTATAGATTACCTTGACATCCTTACAGTTGTCTTCAATAAGCTTGCCCATCTTGAGAGCAATGTTCAGGTTGATCGTCTTTTCCTGATTCTTGCCGTTTACGGCACCCGGGTCCTTGCCTCCATGACCGGGATCTATTACCAGTATGAACTTGCCGTCCGGGTCAACGGCAGCTGCAGGCGCTGCTGTAACGAGGCAGAGCGCCGCAATCATTATCCTGCATATGAATCGGTCTCTGTTCATTCTTCCCTTTTTTGTGAGTATGGTACGGGTGATGCCTCCGTACTCCTTATGAATGATGCCAGTACTCTGGCTGAGACCCTTACCGGTTCTTTCATGAACTCGGGTATATTGAACGAGTACATGAATTCACGGTTGAATGACGGGTCTTTCTGCGGTATGGCGAACGGCTTGGAGAACCTGTCGTTCTCATCGCGGTGAGTCAGGTACAGACGGGTGTATGCACCGTCTTCACGTCGGGTGCTGAATATGACCCATTTGCCGTCCGATGACCAGGAATGGTAACTCTCCACCTCCGGGCTGTTAAGGCCTTCGGGTTTCCATATTGAACCGTCTTCAAGGTTCAGGACCCAAAGGTCGGATTCCCTGTGCCAGATGTGGAATACTCCGTACGGGGCCATGGAGAACATAAGCAGTTTGCCGTCGGGCGATACTCTTGGAAGCGTGGCGCTCCGTTCACTTTCTGAAGGTTCAAATAACAGGACCGGTTTGCCCCATGTGCGCGTGTCGGGATCAAACGGTTTGCAATAAAGATCATATCTGATCTCCCGGCTGTCAAGGAAAATCTGCTCCTTGCGCTTGCTGTCAAACGGGGCAATGTAGTGCGCTGATACATAATAGAGCATCCGGCCATCAGGCGACCATGCGGGGAAACACTCAAATTCAGCGGAGTCATTTTCTATCACACTTACCGAATTGTTCCTTATATCATAGAGGATAAGGTCACTCTCCTCATCGGCCACCTCCATCCTGTTGGGGTCGATGGAGTGTATAGACTGATGGGTCTTGTTGGTGGAGTAGGCGATATAATCATGCGTGGGATGCCAAGCCGGATAAACACCTGCTGAAATGGTGGAATCTGTCTTGAGGTTTATCTTGCGCAACTGACCGTCGACCGACATTATGGTACCGCCCATATACTGACGGGCATGAAACTGCATGTTGTCCGTGCCGTAGTTCCTGTAGTGATGGCAATTGATACACTGACCTTTATCGGTAACCTGAACCATTTCATTGGAGTAGATTACCTTTTCGGAGAAAGATGTCAGGTCACGTTCATTTATGCTCAGCCTCTCGTAACATTCCACAGAGGGCATGATGATGCGGTATGATATGAAGGGATCTATCTCGTCGCTTACATTAATGCTGAATGGCGAATAGGCGCTCCACTGACCTTTATTGCGGGTGTATACGCTGACTGTTATCTGTGGGGACCGTGTCAGAGCCTGCCATTTGGATCTTGGTATACATACCTTCTTTCCCTTTATTGAGACCTTTCCGGATTCCGATTCAAGTACGGTCAGGTACCTGTCGGCCTCCTGATCTATCAGGAAGTTCATGGGAGCTATGTTGCACGGAACGGTAATATTGGTGTAATCCGGGAAGACGGTCGGGACCTTGTCTACTTTCGTGAAGGCCGACGGGGCCTTGGAAGAACAGGCCGTGAGTATCAGTATAAGTGCGGATATGGCTATTTTTCTCATATGTCAGTAGGTCTGAAGGTCCCTGATAAAGTAATAATAGTAGAAGAATGTCTTTCCGAACTGTCTTGAGTAAGGATAGGCGGATTCCCTGATGGTTCGTACGGGATGGCTCTCTACATATTTCCGGAATCTGTCGTAAGAATCACTGATCTCTTTTGAGTATGAGAGTTCAACTCCGTGGCGTTCAAGACTGTTGTAAAGAATTGCGGCTTCCTGTATGCTTCGTGGCAGGGTCTTTACCTGATTTGAATTGAGGTAATAGTATAAGCGCTCCCAGAAGCCATCGATGCTCTGGATGCGCATGGCCCAGAACAGGGCAACCATGTCAAACTGGGGCGTGGCTCCGGCAGGCCTGGGACGAGTGAAGTGTCTTATCAGCTGTGACTCGGATTTGGCCATGTCATTGGTCATGTTGTCTTCAAAACACATCAGTGGCAGGATACGGTCATAAGGTGCAATCTTTGAGATATCATGTGTGCCGTCCAGCAGGGTGCGGCATTGTCTGGACCATTTCCTGTAAAAAATGGTCTTGTCCAATCTGTTCAGGTACTTTATGGCGAGGTTACGCTCACCGGTCAGGATAGAAAGCATGGACATATACCTGAGCGTTCCTGCGTTCCAGCCATGTTCTACGGCATCTTCAAAACACCAGCGGTAGCACAGGTTGGTAAGACCGTAATGGAAATAGAGCTGTTTGCCGGATTGAAGGGCCATAGGTATCTGTGTGCGTGACTTCTGCAGACGGCTGCCGTCTTTCATGCTGAAGGCTTCGTCCAGAGCCTTGTCTGTTTTAACAAGTGCCAGGTCACGGTACAGGACCATGGTACGGGTCGGCTCAAAGAAATGCTTGTCATATTTGTCCAGAATGGCCTCTATGGCATCCTTGTCAGTTGCCTCAGACAATTTTGCGGTGCGGGATGCGTATGCCTTGGCATCGGACCTGGCATGTGATTTTTCGGTCTTGCGGTATATCGCGGTGACCTGCTCCCAATCCATCCTGTCAATAGCATCATACATGGCAAGCTCGGTCCTGAAATTCTCATTCCTGAACCAGAATAACCAGACTGCAGCTACTGATATAATAAAGAATACCGCCCGAAAGACAGGGCTTGTATCTTTGTCTTTAAACCGGTGGGGTAATGCCGAAATGACCAGAATGGAGATCAAGGCAAGCTGGTAAGGTGCTGTTACGGCTCTTGTCCATGACTCCTCCGAAACGGACGGAAGCCCCATGCGCCAGCTGTCGGTCATGCGGTAAGAGGTCCATAGGCCGTATGTCAACAGAGGAACCAGGACGATGAGGGCAATAGTCGTGGCGGCGGTGATAAGGCGGCGTTGTGCGGGTATCTCACGGTTGCAGAATATCAGGATGGCTGCAGAAAGGGAACCTGTGAAGGCGAATGTCCCGAGAAGAGGGAAGCCTATGGCAGTCCATAATGCTATCAGGAGTAACTTGCCTGAAAATGAACTGATCCGATTGACTGCCAAGGGAGGTATGACTGCGGACAGGCAACCCAATGCCGTGGCAAAGAAATAATCCTGAGCCCTCATGATGAACACTCCGTATCCGAGAGACATATTCCCGATGATGAGCAACACCGGAGGCAATACGGCCAAAGACATGGACCAGCCCGACAGGTTGAATGCCCTGACGGTTAACTGGTAGATTACGAGCAACAGGATCACCCAGAATAGTGAGCCCAGCCAAGGCAGGTGAAGGAACTGTGTAAGAAAAGAACCCGTCAGTCCGAGAAAACCTCCCGGAACCTTAAAGGATTCCATGACGAACTGAATGTCGAACAGAAACAGAGACCGGTCCTCAATGACTTTGAGATAATAGTGTTCGGAAAAAGCCAGGACAGACCAGAGTATGGCGGAAAGGATATATGGGAGCAACCTGAACAGGTTGTCGGACTGAAATACTCTCCTTTTTATATTGACAGTTGTCATATAATCAAAGTATAGCGCGCGTGCGTGCGTGTTAAATCGCCCCAAAGATAGCATTTTTTCGGCCTTTTTTGTTAAAGCCAGCCCAAAAACAGCTAAATTCGCGAAAGACAACATTATTATCCAATCAAAATATGAAAAAGAAAGTCATTATTGCCGCTTTGCAGTTTGTCATGCTGCCTTTGATTGCTCAACAGCCCATGTGGATTGACCCTAAAGTCAACAGTGACAACCGTATGCCCCGTGCGGCGGATTATTTCAGCTATGAGAGCCTTGATAAGGCTGATAACGGGAAGGAGGCTTCATCACGTTTTATGTCACTTGAAGGCAATTGGCGTTTTAATTTTGTGAGAAACGCTTATGACAAGCCTGCGGATTTCTTCAAAGTTGGCTATGATGACAAGAACTGGGTTGATTTTCCCGTGCCCGGTCTTTTTGAGATGGAAGGATACGGTGACAGGATCTATACCAATGTGACCTATCCGTGGAACAATGAGCATCCGATAAACCCTCCTTATGTAGGTGAACGCGAGAATTATGTGGGTTCGTACCGCCGGGAGTTCAGGATTCCCGCAGAATGGAAAGGACAGCGTGTCTATATGCATGTAGGTTCGGCTACCTCCAACCTTACCCTGTGGGTGAACGGAAAGTATGTGGGTTACAGCGAAGACAGCAAAATGGCCGCCGAGTTTGATATAACGGATTTTGTCCAGTGCGGTAACTCCAACCTGTTTGCCATGCAGATAATGCGTTGGTGTGACGGAAGCTATATCGAGGATCAGGATTTCTGGCGCTTTACCGGTATAGCCCGTCAGGTCTACCTGTATACCCGTCCTGAATCCCAGGTCAGTGATTTCAGCGTTACGACAGATCTTGACGCCAAATATCAGAATGCCACACTTCACTTTGAGGCATCACTTAAGAATGCGGACGGCAGGAAACTCTCACTCAGTCTGAAGGATGCATCGGGACGTGAGGTGGCAAAGCGTGAAATGACATTGGCCGGGAATACCATGAATACTGATTTCCTGGTTAAGAATCCTTACAAATGGACGGCCGAGACCCCTTATCTCTATACTCTTTACATTACCCTTTCCGGGCAGGACGGAAAAGTTATTGAGGTAATACCGCAGAAAGTGGGCTTCCGTGAGGTTGAGATACGTGACCGCCAGCTGCTTGTGAATGGCCAGCCGATACTGGTGAAAGGTGCCGACAGGCATGAGATGAGTGCCAAGGGAGGATACATAATGACTCTTGACGAGATGGTTCAGGATATCCGCATCATGAAGGAGATGAATATCAACGCCATCCGTACCAGCCATTATCCCGATGACCCGCGCTGGTATGATTTGTGTGACGAATATGGCATATTCCTGGTGGCCGAGGCCAATGTCGAGGGCCACGGAATGATGTACGGTTCTTCTCCGCTGGCACGAAATGCAGACTATGAACTGGCTCACCTGGAGCGCAACCAGGCTAATGTAATCACATTCAGGAACCATCCTTCAATCATAGTATGGTCAATGGGTAATGAGGATGGCGACGGCCAGAACTTCGTGACCTGTTACAAATGGATAAAGGATTATGACAAGACCCGTCCCGTACAGTATGAAGGCGCTACCGGATCGCCCGATCATTGCGACATTCACTGCCCGATGTATGCAGACTACGGCGCAATGCAGCGTCATGAGCGCGGCAATGATCCGCGTCCGATGATTGAGTGCGAGTATGCCCATGCTATGGGTAATTCTGAGGGAGGTTTCAAGGAATACTGGGATATCATACGCGCCAACCGTTCAGTACAGGGCGGTTTTATCTGGGACTTTGTAGATCAGGCAGTGTATGGCAAGAATGCTGAAGGCAAGACCATTTTCCAGTACGGAGGCGATGAAGGCCGTTATCCCACATCGGACCAGAATTTCAACTGTAACGGACTGATAGCCCCGGACCGTCGATGGAATCCGCATGCCTATGAGGTTCAGTATTTCTATCAGAACATATGGGTTACTCCCGTAGACATGAACAAGGGTATACTTGAGGTTTACAATGAGAACTTCTACAAGGATCTTGCTGATTACAGTATGGAGACCTTTGTCCTGGTCAACGGTGAGGAGGTTCAGGGCTCCCGCCAGGAGACCAGACTGCCCAGGATTGACGCTCAGAAAAGAGTGAAGGTAACTGCTTCCGGATTGGCTAAAGCCCTGAAGAATACGCCACAGACAGGTGCCGAGATTATGGTAGGAGTTGAGTTCAGACTCAAGGAGGACGCCCAACTGCTCAAGAAGGGTTTCGTGGTGGCTCATCAGGAGTTCCAGTTCAGGGAGTATGATTTCCCGGTGGTTGCCCCTGAGACTCTTGCAGACGTGAAAACAGCCGGCGAAGATGTTAAGATGGATGAAGCCGTAGCTTATGTTAAGCTGGAGGCTGCCGGTGTCGTATATACATTTGGCAAGAACAGCGGCTGGATAGATTATATTGATGTTGACGGCAAACAGATAACCCAGAACGGCAGTCAACTCAAGAGTGATTTCTGGCGTGCTCCCACGGATAATGATTATGGAGCAAGCCTGCAGCGCCGTATGCAACAGTGGCGCTCACCACAGTTGCGTCGGACGGCATTCAGGTGCCGGATAGAGGATGGGCTGGGTAAGGTCAGCGTCAAATATGAGATAACAGATCTCAATGCTGACCTGGAACTGGAGTATGTTCTTACCCGCACAGGTGAGATGCATGTCAGCCAGAAACTGATAACCCGTCCGGCTCCCGCTCCCGCTCCTCAGGAGAATACAGCCCAAAGACAGGGCCAGAGAGGCGGTCAGCGCGGTCAGGGCAACGGTATGCCAGATCTGTTCAAGTTCGGTATGACTATGCAGATGTCCAAGGAATATGACAGGGTAGAATACTATGGCCGAGGTCCCGTTGAGAACTACTCAGACCGTAACACCTCACAGTTCCTCGGGGTATACAGGAGTTCGGTCGCCGACCAGTATTTCCCATATATCCGTCCTCAGGAGAACGGTAACAAGACCGATGTCCGCTGGTGGAAGGTGTTGAATTCTGACGGAAAGGGCCTGATGTTCTACAGCGATGCTCCGTTAAGCATGTCTTCGCTCAACTATACGACCGATGACCTGGATGAGGGTATGAACAAGCACAACGTCCATGCCGGCGATCTGGATCCCCGTCCGTTTACCGTGGTACATATAGATAAGGCTCAGTATGGCCTGGCTTGTGTCAACAGTTGGGGTGCCACTCCGCTGGAACAGTACAAGCTCCATTACGGAGACTACTCATATAACTTTGTCATCGCCCCGGTCAGATGAGTTCCGGCGATGAATCATTATGGATGAGGGTTATCGGCAAGTATTATGCCGATAACCCTCCTCTCCGTAATTTGCTCCTGCTTCACAGCCGTTTGGTAGCCGACAAGGCTCTGGCTATCGTGGATGCCCATCCGGAACTTGGAGCTGACAGGGGGTTCACCGAAGAGGCATCGATGCTCCATGACATAGGAATTTTTCTTACAGATGCCGAGCCGATTCATTGTTACGGGAAGTACCATTATCTATGTCACGGTTATTTGGGGGCCGAACTGCTGCTCAAAGAGGGGCTGCCGCGTCATGCCCTGGTGGCTGAACGTCACACCGGCACCGGTCTTACCCTGAAACAGATCCTGGAACGTAATCTTCCGGTGCCCCACAGGGAGATGGTACCTGTGTCTGTGGAGGAGAAAATAATCTGTTTTGCCGACAAGTTCTTCAGCAAGACTCATCCGGAAGAGGAGAAGACGGTTGAACAGGCTGAACAGAGTCTGGTCAAGTTCGGCCAGGAAGGTGTTCTGGTATTCAGACATTGGTGTCAGGTTTTCCTTTGAATGCCTGCCGGAGTTCCAATAATGGCCGGAACGCACGGTTTCTATATTAAAAATCTTGAAATCCGCCCCCGGATGTGCGTTATTTATGAGCATTTATAGATACTTTTGCAGTTTGTTACAGAGTTAGCTCAGCAATAAGTGAGGGAGAGAACGAGAAAACTGTGGATTCCGCTTCTGGCAGGATTGCTTCTGCCAACATGGAATGTGGTGGCTCAGACCGCAACTGATTCCATTGCATCAGCCGATTCACTTGTGGTACCTTCAGTCCTGCCGGACATTCCCGACTCGTTGCGCCCGGCCGCCACGCCGGCCGATACCGTCCCTTCAATCAGGAAAAAGAAAGACGCTCTTGACGATCCCGTAACTTACGAGTCAACAGATTCCATGATATGGGAGAACGGAGGATACGCCTCACTGTACGGTGACAGTAAGGTAAGTTACCAGAACGTGCAGCTTACTGCGGCGGTCATAAAAATGCAGATGGACAGTAGCCTGGTCTATGCCGACGGAGTCCGTGACTCAACGGGAGAATGGATAGGCATGCCGGTCTTTGTGGATGGATTGACTCCGTATGAATCCAACCATATCAGGTACAACTTCAAGACGGAGAAGGGTTATATAAACGAAATCATTACACAGCAAGGCGAGGGTTATATGACCAGCGCCGAGGCAAAGAAGGGGCCGGACGGCGAGTATTACATCGCTGACGGTATCTATACTACCTGTGACCAGCATGACGATCCGCACTTCAATATCCGCATTACCCGTGCCAAGGTACGTCCGGGCAGGGATGTGATTTTCGGTCCCGCATATCTGGAGGTGATGGGAGTGCCGCTGCCTCTGTTTGTTCCGTTCGGTTTCTTCCCTTTCCTGGATGGAGAGTACTCATCGGGAATAATAGTTCCGACTTACGGCGATGAGATGGAAAGAGGATTCTATCTTAAGGACGGAGGGTACTATTTCGCCCTGTCAGACTACTTTGACCTCAAGTTGCTGGGAGAGATATTCACCAAGGGATCATGGGGCATATCGGCGGAGAGCAAATACAAGAAACGCTACAAGTTTTCGGGTAACATATTTATTAGCGACCTTACCACAAAACTGGGAGACAAGGGCCTGCCTGACTACAATGTAACCAAGAATTTCAAGTTCCGCTGGACTCACCGGCAGGACAGCAAGGCAAATCCCTACCAGAACTTCTCGGCCAGCGTGAACTATGCTACACAGAGTTATGAAAGGTCAAACCTGAGCAGTCTTTATAATCCTTCATTGACATCCCAGAGCACAAGAACGTCAAGTATCAGTTATTCCAGGAATTTTCCCTCAATAGGCCTGTCGCTGTCCAGTTCCATGAACCTGTCTCAGAATATGAGGGACTCTACGCTGTCGGTGAGTTTTCCGTCATTGAACATTACGCTGCAGCGAATATACCCGTTCAAACGCAAGAAGGTGGCAGGGGCTGAGAAATGGTATGAGAAAATCTCCCTGACATATTCGGGATCGCTCAGCAACAGCATTAACTGCAAGGAGAGCGAGTTCCTGGAAAAGGATCTGGTACATGACTGGCGTAACGGAATGAGACATTCAATACCGGTCAGCGCTACTTTCCAGATTCTTAAAAACATAAACGTAACTCCGTCATTAAACTACAACTCCCGTTGGTATACCCATAAGATAATGCAATCCTGGGATGATGCTGCAGGAAAGGTCAAAAGGGATACGGTTTACGGCTTCAACAGGGTGTACAACTACAGTTTCAGCGTAAGTGCCAACACCAAACTGTACGGTATGTACCTTCCTACGGCTTTATGGAAAAAGCTGTTCGGAGAGAAACTTATTGCCGTACGTCATGTGTTTACTCCATCAGTCAGTTACAGCATGTCTCCGGATTTCAGTGCCGCCAGATACGGTTACTATGATACTTATACTTATACGGACCAAAACGGCGAAGTCCGCACCGTAGAGTATTCGCCGTATACCGGATCCATGTACGGCGTTCCGGGCAAAGGCAAGTCCGGAACCCTATCCATGAGCGTGGGAAACAACATAGAGATGAAGGTAAAGAGCGAAAGGGATACGGTTGAGAGAAAGGTTCCCATAATTGATGAGCTGGGTGCGTCGATGTCATATAATTTTGCTGCCAAGACCAAGCCTTGGAGTAATCTGAACACCAGGTTAAGGCTTAAACTTACCAAGAGCTATACATTCAATCTTAACGCCACATGGGCTACATATGCCTATGAGATCGATGACAACGGCAGAGTATATGTCGGTGACCGAACGGAATACTCATACGGGCGTTTCGGCCGGTTCCAGGGTATGAGCCAGAACCTGTCATACACTTTCTCCAACAATACACTGCGGGAATGGAAGAACAAATGGAACGACCTGTTCTACCATAATGGTGATGATGAAGAGGAAGATGAGGAAGACGGAGAATTCAACGAAAACCCCAATGCAGACCGTTCCATGTCCAATACCGGAAGACGGTCATCCCGCGGAAACGGTGCCGAAGCCGCACCGGTGGATGAAGACGGTTATGTAAGTTACACCCTGCCATGGTCGTTCTCATTATCCTACGGCGTTTCCATGAGGGAGAATACGGCAGCGCCCATCAATGTCAGGCGTATGCGTTATCCCTGGAAACTTACGCACAGCCTGAACATGTCGGGAAACATGAAACTTACCAACAAGTGGAACATCAATTTCTCGTCCGGGTGGGATTTCAACTATCATGATTTCACAACTACCACGATGAGCATTACGCGTGACCTGCACTGTTTCAACATGTCGTGCAGCATCGTGCTGAAACCATACACATCATATAATTTCACAGTAAAGGCCAATTCAAGTATGCTGGCCGACCTGCTGAAGGTCAAGAAACGTTCCAGCTACAACAGTTATGTAAATTGGTATAATGAATAAAAACCGACAATATGAGTTATCTGATCATTCCGAAAAGGTACCAGTCACTTATGTCTGTTCAGCAGACTGAGCAGGGAATCAAACTAATCAAGGAGTTCTTTCAGCAGAATCTTTCAACCGGATTGCAGTTGAGGCGTGTCACTGCACCGCTGTTTGTCCTTAAAGGCATGGGAATCAATGATGACCTGAACGGTGTGGAGCGTGCCGTAACTTTTCCGATCAAGGATCTTGGAGATGCTAAAGCCGAGGTGGTTCACTCGCTGGCCAAGTGGAAAAGACTGACCCTTGCCGACTATAATGTCAAGCCCGGTTACGGAATATATACCGATATGAACGCCATACGTGCCGACGAGAGCTTGGGAAATCTGCACTCCCTGTATGTGGACCAGTGGGATTGGGAGCGTACCATCACGGTCGAAGACCGTAACATAACATTCCTCAAGCGCATCGTACGCAAGATATACTCAGCCATGCTCCGCACGGAGTATCTTATTAATGAGACTTATCCTCAGCTGGAGCCGTTCCTGGCCCGTGAGGTTTATTTCATACATTCTGAAGAACTGCGTCGTCTGTATCCGGATAAGACCCCAAAGGAGCGTGAAGATGCTATATGCCGCGAACACGGAGCAGTGTTCATTATGGGTATCGGAGGCAAACTCGGTGATGGCGAACCGCATGACCTTCGTGCTCCCGACTATGATGACTGGACCACTCCCAATGAGGACGGTTTCCTGGGCCTTAACGGCGATCTTCTGGTATGGAACCCCATTCTGTGCCGTGCCATGGAGCTTTCTTCGATGGGCATACGCGTGGATAAGGAATCATTGCTCCGTCAGCTGGATATGTGCGGTCAGCAGGAGCGTAAGGAACTATATTTCCACAAGAAACTGCTTTCCGGTGAGCTGCCTCTGTCAATAGGAGGCGGTATCGGTCAGTCACGCTTGTGCATGCTGTTCCTTCAGAAGGCTCATATAGGTGAGATCCAGGCCAGCATCTGGCCCGACGACATGCGTGCCCGATGCGCCAAAGCCGGCATCCAACTAATATAAAAGCCAACGCCAAAGCCAACGCCAAAGTAATAATGGACGTACGTATAGACCCCAGTTGGAAGGAGCATCTCCAGACAGAGTTTGACAAGCCCTATTTCAGGACACTTACGGACTTTGTCCGTCAGGAGTATGCAAGCTCCACGGTCTATCCACCGGGCAGACTCATATTCAATGCATTTGACCTTTGCCCCTTTGACAAGGTCAAGGTGGTGATAATAGGGCAGGATCCCTACCATGAGCCGGGGCAGGCTCACGGGTTGTGCTTTTCGGTCAATGACGGGGTCCCTTTTCCGCCGTCTCTGAGAAACATCTTCAAGGAGATAAGCGATGACCTGGGCAAACCGGTTCCCGTGAGCGGTGACCTTACACGTTGGGCCCGTCAGGGAGTTCTGCTTCTGAACGCTACTCTCACGGTCCGTGCCGGTCAGGCCGGATCACATCAGGGAAGGGGTTGGGAAGAGTTTACCGATGCTGCAATACGTGAACTCAATGCCCACCGTGACGGACTTGTATTCATTCTCTGGGGAGGCTATGCCAAGAAAAAAGGGGCAATCATAGACCGCTCCCGTCATCTTGTGCTCAGCTCGGCGCATCCATCACCCCTCTCAGCCTATAACGGCTTTTTTGGCAATCACCACTTCAGCCAAGCCAACGACTGGCTCATAAGACACGGCCAAGCTCCTATAGAGTGGTAACTCAATTTCGATAGTATTGGGGCGAAGCCCAGTCCCTGAGTCCCACCGGGGTCACAAAAAAGGCGGTCGCCGTAGCGATCGCCTTTTTTGTGACCCCGGTGGGACTCAAACCCACGACCTGCAGAACCGGAATCTGACGCTCTATTCAACTGAGCTACGGGGCCATTGTCGCTGCAAAGTTACGTAATTAATTCCGGATTTATTTTCAAGTAGACCATATTTGGTTTACATTTGCAATTCGGTAAGACAGTAATTTACTAACTTAATGTATTTATGAAAAAACTTTTTTCAATGTTGCTTATGGCCTTTGTCGCTTTGGGGGTATCGGCACAGGATAACATGGAGGCATTCCGTCACCTTTCGGTAGGCGCCGAAATAGGGCTTCATGGTTTAGGCGTTGAACTGGCTTTGCCGGTTCAAAAACATCTGGTCCTCAAGGCCGGATATAACTGGGCTCCTTCGGGCGATCTGGTAAATACCGATATAGAGATTGATACAGAGGACCTGAAAGAGGCACAGGAGCAATATGATGCCTTATTGCATTTCCAGAACAAGTTTGAAGACGTTGCTGTGATAAACGCAGGACTTCAGATGGGGCTGACCAATTTCAAGGCTATGATAAACTGGTATCCTTTTGCCACCGGACGTTTTTATCTGGCAGGAGGTTTTTATTATACTCCCGACAAGAATCAGGATGATCCGTTCATCAGGATAAGCGGAAACACTACCGAGAATGACTGGGCTGCCTTGCAGGAACTCCGTCAAAAGACCGGTAATGACGATTATGACATCGCCCTTTCAATCGGAGATGAAAAGTATCCCGTCGTTGAGAAGGATGGCCGCGGTTATATGCAGGCCGACTTCAGAATGGACCCGCTCAAGTACTATGTAGGCATGGGATTGGGCCGTTGTGTTCCGAATAAGACAGTAGGACTGCAATTGGAGTTGGGTGCAATGATCTATCACAATTCCGTCCTGTACTGCCAGGACAAGGAAGTAGGCTCGGTAATGGATGCCGCCGAAGGCCTTGGCAATGACGCTAAGGAGATTCTCGAGTATGTCGACAAGTATCCTATCTATCCGCAGCTGACACTTCGTCTGAGTTTCCGTCTGTTTTAAGGAATCCTTTTTTAACCGACCAATATAAATCAGTACTTACACAACCAAATTAACATGAAAAAAAGTTTTGTTATCGCTTTGCTGCTGAGTTGTTCAGTTGCATATGCCCAAGAGAGCACAGACTTGAACGACCTCAAGAGTCCTGACGGCCGTCTTGTAGTATCATTCAATCTGACCGGAACGGAGAATCCCACCTATTCGGTCAAGTATGACGGCAAACAGATGCTTGAGGATTCACCCATAGGCATCATGCTGGATATGGGTTCCAAACCGACTCTTGAGGGACTGCCCCAGGGGCGCGAAGCCGGCAACGGTGATTTTACAAAGAACCTTAGTCTGGTTGGATGCAAGACCCAAAACGCTCAGGTGGACTACACCATGGACCGCATCAAGACCGCACATGTAAGCCATGCATACAATGTAGCTGTGATAGAATTGCAGAATGCAGCCCGTCAGAACATAGAGTTTGAGTTCCGCGTAAGTGACAACGATATTGCAATCCGCTACAACATACCTAAACCCCGTCAGCGTGCCAGCACACGCGTGCTGTTTGAGAACACCGGATTCCGGTTCCCAGACGGTACCACCACATTCCTTACTCCTCAGAGTGACGCCATGATAGGCTGGCAGCGCAGCAAGCCCAGCTATGAGGAGGGTTACTCACGAGACGGCGAGATGAACGTACGCTCCGGATACGGTCACGGATACACATTCCCCGGACTGTTCCATGTAGGTGACAACGGTTGGGTCCTGCTGTGCGAGACCGGTGTAAGCAGCAGCTACTGCGCTTCCCGCTTGAGCGACTGTAAGGACAATACATACAAGATTGAATTCCCCATGCCCGATGAGAACAACGGTATAGGTACCGTATGTCCCGCGTTCCGTCTTCCGGCTTCAACACCCTGGCGTACCATTACCGTGGGTGCAGACCTCAAGCCTATCGTTGAGACAACCGTCATGTGGGACTATGTGGAGCCCCTCTATGCTCCCTCACGCGATTATGTATACGGCCGCAGCACATGGAGCTGGATAGTATGGCAGGATGCATCGTGCAACTGGGATGACCAGATCAAGTTCATCGACCTGGCATCAGAGATGGGTTGGGAGTATATCCTGATTGATGCCGGTTGGGACCAGAACATAGGTTACGATCGTATGGAGCAGCTTATAAAGTATGCTAACTCCAAGAAGGTTGACGTATTCCTGTGGTACAGCTCCAGCGGTTACTGGAATGATATCGTACAGAGCCCTATCTGCAAGATGGACAACTCAATCATCCGCAAGCAGGAGATGGCCTGGCTGGAGAAAGTGGGTTGCAAGGGAATCAAGGTTGATTTCTGGGGCGGCGACAAGCAGGAGACCATCCGCCTTTATGAGGAGGTCCTGAGTGATGCCAATGACCACGGAATCATGTGCATATTCCACGGCTGCACACTGCCCCGCGGATGGGAGAGAATGTATCCCAACTATGTTGGATCCGAGGCTGTATTGGCATCGGAGAACATGTACTTTGGCCAGGGCGCATGCGATGAGGAGGCCTTCAAGGCAACACTGCATCCCTTTGTACGCAACACAGTAGGCTGCATGGAGTTCGGCGGCTGTTTTATGAACCGCATCCTGAACAAGCAGAACAGCGGACGCGGATCGCAGCTCAAGACAACACCCATATTCCAGATTGCAACCGAGGTTATCTTCCAGAACCCCATCCAGAACATAGCCATCTGCCCCAACAACCTGGAGGATGCGCCTAAGATCTGCATGGACTGGCTGCGTGACGCTCCCACCACATGGACCGAGACCAGGTTCCTGGACGGCTATCCCGGCAAGTATGTGATTCTGGCCCGCAAGAGCACTGACGGCCGCTGGTTCGTGGCAGGCCTGAACGCTACAGGCGAGGTCATCAAGAGCAAGATAGACCTGTCATTCCTGGGTGACGGCGATGTACAGTTCTACACTGATGACAAGAAGACTATGGAGCCCACGCTGAGCACTCTCAAACTCAAGACCAAGAAACCTTATGAGTTCGTGATCCAGCCCAGCGGAGCAACTATGATGATGAGATGAACGGACTATTCAAAACAATACGATTATGAGAAAGATTTCAAGTATTTTCGCCGTAATGGCACTTTTGGTATTCACTACCTCATGCGGTGTGCTGGGTGGTGGCAATGCAAACGGTTCTGTAAACGGACAGGCATCTGGCGCAGCCCTTAAGAGTCTCTATACACAGTACAAAACCGATGGCAGGGTGGACCTTACCAATCTGAACAACATTATCAGTATGGCTCAGCTTGTCAACGGCATTCAGGGACTTAAGAACGTTGAAGAAAAGAGTAAGTTCTACGGTGATTTTGCTGCAGGACTTATCCTTGGCTCGAATAATCTTGTCACCCAGCAGACTTCAAAGCCCGTAACCGGAACTCTTCAGACACTGGTAAACGGAACAGACCTTACAGCCATAGCTGCCGCCGGTCTTGCAGCCGCAGCCCAGAGCCAGCCCGCTCAGCAGACACAGCAGGCTGCCGCTACTACCGGCAGTAACGTGGCCAATACCGTGGCAGCAATATCAGAGACAACTGCAGGCGTTTCAAACACCCTGTCATCACTGGCTACCATATTCAGCCTGTTCGGCGGCAATCAATAACCGCTTTCCGGTATCAAAGAAAAGTAATAGCGCTGTCGCTGGCAGCGCTATTACTTTTTTTACTACTTTTGCAGATTGTAAATAATGCACTGAAAAATAATGGAATTAAGCGATCAGGAACAATTCAGGAGAGAGAGTCTTAAGGAGTTGCGTGCCATGGGTATCGATCCGTATCCCGCAGCAATGTATCCCACAAACGCTTTTGCCGCCGAGATAAAGGAGAACTTTAAAGATGATGCCGCAGAACCCCGTCAGGTATGCGTGGCAGGCCGTATGATGAGCCGCCGTATTATGGGAAAGGCATCATTCATAGAGTTGATGGATTCGACAGGCCGTATCCAGGTCTATATCACCCGTGATGACATCTGCCCCGATGAGGAAGACAAGGAGATGTACAACAAGGTGTTCAAGAAACTTCTTGACATCGGCGATTTCATCGGAATAGAAGGTTTTGTGTTCCGCACACAGATGGGAGAGATAACAATCCACGCCAAGAAACTCACTGTCCTGTCCAAATCACTGCGTCCGCTGCCAATCGTAAAGTACAAGGACGGCGTTGCATATGACAAGTTCGATGACCCCGACCTGCGTTACCGCATGCGCTATGTCGACCTGGTGGTCAATGAGGGCGTCAAGGAGACATTCCTCAAGCGTACCAAGGTTATCCGCACCCTGCGTTCGGTTCTGGACAATGCCGGTTATACCGAGGTTGAGACTCCCATACTACAGTCAATCCCCGGAGGTGCAAGCGCACGCCCGTTCATAACCCATCATAATACCCTTGATATAGACCTCTACTGCCGTATCGCTACGGAGCTTTATCTGAAGCGTCTTATAGTAGGCGGCTTTGAGGGCGTATATGAGATAGGAAAGAACTTCCGTAACGAGGGTATGGACCGCACCCATAATCCTGAGTTCACCTGCATGGAACTCTATGTGGCCTACAAGGACTACAACTGGATGATGGACTTTACCGAGAAACTTTTGGAGAAGATTGCCATCGAGACCAACGGCACCACCAAGGTTATGGTGGGTGACAACGAGGTTGATTTCAAGGCGCCATACCGTCGTCTGCCTATCCTGGATGCCATCAAGGAGAAGACCGGATATGACCTGAACGGCATGTCAGAGGATGAGATGCGTGAGGTTGCCAAAAAATGCGGTGTGGAGGTTACGCCGTCCATGGGTAAAGGCAAGCTCATTGACGAGATATTCGGCGAGACCTGCGAGGGTACTTTCATCCAACCCACATTTATCACAGATTATCCTGTCGAGATGTCACCCCTTACCAAGATGCATCGCAGCAAGCCAGGTCTTACCGAGCGCTTTGAGCTGATGGTGAACGGCAAGGAACTGGCCAATGCATACAGTGAGCTGAACGATCCCATTGACCAGTACGAAAGGTTCCAGGACCAGCTGCGTCTCAGCCAGAAGGGCGATGACGAGGCAATGTTCATAGATCAGGATTTTGTCCGCGCTCTTGAGTACGGTATGCCTCCCACAAGCGGTATCGGCATCGGTATAGACCGTCTGGTTATGCTCATGACCGGACAGCAGGCTATCCAGGAGGTCCTGTTCTTCCCGCAGATGAAACCCGAAAGCAAGGATTAAAAAAGAGAGTTATGGCAATTCCACAGGGAAAACTGGCAATTATGGGTGGCGGCAGCTGGGCAACAGCAATAGCCAAGATACTGCTGTCGACAGAGGATTCCATAAACTGGTATATCCGCCGAGATGACCGTATTGCCGATTTCAAGCGTCTGGGACACAACCCCGCATATCTTACAGGAGTGCAGTTTGATGTAAACAGAATCAAATTCTCATCGGACATCAATCAAATCGTGAATGACTCTGAGGTACTGGTGTTTGTAACACCGTCACCTTACTTCAAGAGTCACATGAAAAAGCTTAAAGTCAAACTCAAGGACAAGTTCGTGGTTTCTGCCATCAAGGGAATTGTGCCCGATGACAACCTGCTGATGTCGGACTATTTCCACAGGTTCTATGGAGTTCCCGTTGAGAATATTTCGGTGGTGGCCGGTCCCTGTCATGCCGAAGAGGTGGCTCTGGAGCGCCTGTCTTATCTTACGGTAGGTTGTCAGGAGCTTGAGAATGCCCAGGCGATTGCCCGCAAGCTGACCAATTCATATGTAAAGACATCGGTATCCGAGGATGTGGCCGGCATTGAGTTCAGCTCGGTACTTAAGAATGTATACGCAATTGCAGCCGGTATATGCAGCGGTCTCAAATACGGAGATAATTTCCAGGCGGTTCTTATGTCAAATGCCATTCAGGAGATGAACAGTTTCCTGGCTACGGCGCGTCCGATGCCAAACCGGGCTGTCAATGATTCCGTTTATTTGGGTGACCTTCTTGTCACCGGATACTCAAACTTCAGCCGTAACCGCGTATTCGGTACAATGATAGGCAAGGGTTATTCGGTAAAGGCCGCTCAGCTTGAGATGGAGATGATAGCCGAGGGTTACTACGGCACCAAGTGTATGAAGGAGATAAATGAGCATTACCGTGTCAACATGCCCATCCTTGATGCTATCTACAATATTCTTTATGAACATATATCACCGGTAATAGAGATCAAGCTCCTTACCGACTCATTCAAATAAAGGACTATGATAAGGATTGATTATTCACAGATTCAGAGTTTCATTCCGGCAGGTGGCGTCAAAGCTCTTGAGCCGGAGGTAAAAAATGCTATTGCAGCTCTTGAAAAAGGCAGTGGCGCCGGAAATGATTTCATTGGCTGGATGAATCTTGCATCCGGTATGGACAAGGCGCTCCTGGACTCGATAGAGGATACCGCAGGTATAATACGTGAGAACTGTGAAGTGGTGGTAGTGGCCGGAATAGGCGGAAGTTATCTGGGTGCACGTGCCGTAATTGAGGCTTTGAGCAACAGTTTCAGCCAGTGTATCAAAGACGACAGGAACCCTCAGATTCTGTTTGCCGGTCATAATATAAGCGAGGATTATCTGTTTGAACTTACCGAGTATCTCAAGGGAAAGAAGTTTGGAATAATCAACATTTCCAAGTCCGGTACTACAACAGAGACCGCACTTGCGTTCCGTCTGCTCAAGAAGCAGTGTGAGCAGCAGCTGGGCAAGGAGACCGCCCGGAAGGTCATTGTTGCCATAACTGATGCAAAACGTGGTGCAGCCCGTGTCTGTGCCGATAAGGAAGGATACCGCAGTTTCATAATTCCGGACAATGTGGGCGGGCGTTTCTCTGTGCTCACTCCGGTCGGCCTGCTTCCGATAGCAATAGCCGGTTTTGATATCCGTCAGCTTGTAAAAGGCGCCGCCGATATGGAACTAAGGACAGGATCGGATGTACCTGTCGATGAGAATCCGGCGGCTATTTACGCGTCAGCACGCAATGCCTTGTACCGGAGCGGCAAGAAGATAGAGATCCTGGCTAATTTCCAGCCCAAACTCCATTATCTTAGCGAGTGGTGGAAACAGCTTTACGGTGAGTCGGAAGGTAAGGATAATAAGGGTATATTCCCCGCATCCGTGGATTTCTCGACAGACCTTCACTCCATGGGACAATGGATACAGGAGGGCGAGCGCACAATATTTGAGACTGTAATATCAGTTGACCAGGTTCAGCATAGTGTTCTGGTGCCTTTTGATGAGGAAAATCTGGATGGTCTCAACTTCCTGGCCGGCAAGCATGTAGATGAGGTTAACAAGATGGCCGAACTGGGTACCCAGCTGGCTCATGTTGACGGCGGAGTGCCCAATATCAGGATAACCGTTCCGCAGTTGAACGAATACTGGATAGGTCAGCTCATTTATATGTTTGAGAAGGGTTGCGGTATAAGCGGTTATGTCCTTGGCGTAAATCCTTTCAACCAGCCCGGCGTAGAGGCTTACAAGAAAAACATGTTTGCACTTCTTGGAAAGCCGGGGTATGAGGAGGAATCAAAGAAGATACTTTCCAGAATCAAAGGATAATTCCGTTTGACAATGTCATTTCTACTCCGTAATAAAAACGCCATCCTGTTTGATATGGATGGCGTTTTGTATGATTCCATGCCCAACCATTCCAAGGCGTGGAGTCTGGCGATGGAGAAATTCGGGATGCACATGAGTTCCCATGACGTGTATCTTAACGAGGGTGCCACAGGGCATGACACTGTTGTGCGTATAAGTCTGAGGGACAGGGGCTACGAGGCTACCGAAACCGAAATCAATGATATCTACGGATATAAGGCGGCATTGTTCCGTTCCATGCCTGAAGCACGTATTATGCCGGGGGCGCCCGATGTGTTCCGAAAGGCAGCTGCCGCCGGACTTAAGATAATGATAGTTACAGGTTCGGGCCAGAAAAACCTTATCGAACGCGTACAGAAAGATTTTGAAGGATTCATTACCCGCGACCGGATGGTTACAGCATTTGAGGTGACACGCGGCAAGCCTTATCCTGATCCTTATCTGAAAGGCCTTGAGATAGCTGGAGTATCGGCATCTGATGCAGTCGTTGTCGAGAATGCCCCGCTGGGGATTCGTGCTGCAGTATCAGCCGGGATAGATACCATAGCAGTCAACACCGGCCCTCTTGATGATGATATCCTGTTGGCCGAGCATCCTGTCTTGCTGATGCATTCCATGCAGGAACTGGCCGACAGTTTTGAAAAGCTGATCTGATTATTTTCCTGAAGCAATCCACTGGTCTAACAGTACCAGAGCGGTAAGCGCCTCTACAACAGGAACTGCACGCGGTACTACGCAGGGGTCATGACGGCCTTTGGCTTCCATAGTCGTCTCTTTGCCTGACCGGGTTACGGTCAGTTGCTGCTGACCGATGGTAGGAGTAGGCTTGAAAGCTACACGGAAACGTATGGGCTGACCGTTGCTGATTCCTCCCTGAATACCTCCGCTGTGGTTTGTGAGTGTGGTTATCATGCCGTTCTCTATGCGGAAAGCGTCATTGTGCTGGGATCCAAGCTGGCCGGCAGACATGAATCCGTCTCCATACTCAAAACCTTTGGCTGCATTTATACCCAACATGGCTTTGGCCAATGATGATTCAAGCTTGTCAAATACAGGATTGCCTACACCTGCGGGCAGTCCGTTTACAATGCAGGTTACGCATCCTCCTGTCGAATCCTGCTCCCTGCGCAAGCCGTTTATGTAATCCTCCATCTTCTTGGCCAGGTCAGTATCGGGACATCTCACGGGATTGCTTTCGACCATGGCCGATGTAAAATACATTTCCTGTGAGGGATCTATGGAGTAGGGACCTATCTGTGAAGTGAATGCCTTAATCTCAAGTCCGGGCAGGAATTTGCGGAAGGCTATGGATGCCATGGCACCGGCGACGCAGACAGGTGCTGTCACACGGGCCGATGAACGTCCGCCCCCGCGCCAGTCCCGTATTCCGTAGCGCTGCTCCCAGGCATAATCGGCATGCGAAGGACGGAACAACTCCTTAAGGTCATCGTAATCAGATGAATGCTGGTCAGTATTCCTTATCATGAATGCTATGGGTGCACCGGTGGAGACTCCGTCAAGCAATCCGGACAGGAATTCCACCTCATCCTTCTCCTGACGGCCTGTGGTAACAGTACTCTGTCCCGGGCGGCGGCGTTGCATGAACTGATGTATGTAATCAAAGTCAATCGTAATCCCTGAAGGGAATCCGTCAAGCACGCCGCCGATGGCGGGGCCATGGCTTTCACCGAATGTGGTCAGCGTAAGGAATTGACCCAGCGTATTCATATAAGTATGTTATTTACAGTCACCGCAACCGCCTTCACAGTTGCAATCGTCACCATTCTTGCAATCGCCGTTGCTGCAACTGCCGCTGCAGCCTTTGCATTTGGGATGCAGTACGGCATCTATCTCAGATTCTGTGGCTGGACGTGATTCAAGGATTATACCCTTGAACAGAAGGTCTTCGCCTGCCAGAGGGTGATTGAGGTCAACGGTAACCTTGTCATCGGTAATTGCGGTTACGGTAGCATTGAATGTCTGCTGTCCGTCACTCAATGGAATAACGGCGCCAACCTTGACATGCTCATCGTCAAAAACGCCGTCACGCAGGAAAATGCCTTTATCCAACTCCAGTACGTTTTCACGACTGTATTCTCCGTAAGCCTGGTTGGAAGGTATCTCAAACTCAAAGCTGTCGCCGACGCCTAATGATCCGACGTTGCTTTCAAAAAGGTCAAGGGCATAGCCTATGCCGGTAATAAACCTGAAAGGACGTTCACGGGTGGCACTTTCATACTTATATAACTTGCCGTCAGAGTCTTTCAGCATCAGGTCATAGGTAAGACTAATGTATTTTTTCTCCATATTGAATAATTTGTGCGAAGGTAGTAAAAAATTACTTGAGATTATTAAGAGGAACCGCTGAACTGGAGTTTGGAGTATTGCAGCGTGCTATTTCAGCCACGGTGGGGGCGAGAACACTTATGGAAACCGGATCATGGTTTATTTCGGCCCTTATTCCGTTTCCGTACAGAATCATCGGGACCGGCCTGGCAGTCGGTTTACGGTACATTACGGTTCCGTCTTTCTCATCGGATATACCCCAACCCGGTATGGCGTCGATAATGATGTCGCCGGAGAAACCGGTATTCAAGCCGTTGCGCTTACGGACAGCCTCCATGTCAGGAACCGTTGACATGAGATCACGAATGCGCAGTACACTCTTGATGCCCGTTACCTGAACCAGAAGGTCAACGCAGCTCTCAAGTATCTCATGAAGTGACAGCCCCTTCTCCTCAATAAGGTCATGATTGAGATAGATATGGTTCCTGTAGAAGGTGCGAATCCAGTCTCCGCTTCCGTATTTTGCCGAAAGATAAAGACTTAGCAACGCTGTGGTCCGTTCCATGCTTACCTGACCGGTAGGAATCCTTGTACCGTTCAGTTCCGGTTGGGAATTTTCGATATATCCGGTTGATGTCAGAAAGAACAGCACGTTGTCCAACCCTACACGTTCGGTAATACCACTGACAAGGTCTGCGATTGTCCTGTCAAGACGGACATATATGTCCTGCTGCTCGAGTGACCAGATGGTATTCGGGGCGTGCTTGAAGTTGCCTGCATAATAGGTCAGTGTCAGAAGGTCGGGCGTTTCGTCGTCGCCCAAACGCAGTCCTTCGACTGAGGCAAGTGCCATTCGTGTTATGCGGTCATTGGCAAGAGGGGTGGTGCGATAATCCCATACGTCGTTGCTGCGGAAGGTGTAAGAGAAAGGTTTGAAACGTTCATTCTCAGAGACCTGTATGTAGGAGGCGGATGGCAGCAACGGCTGCCAGTCAACGTTGCCGATGGCCTTGTTCTGCTCTTCGGCCCACTCCGGAAGATCTCCGTAGTAGGTTGATGAACTCCATTTTCCGTCAGTATCATTCATCCACATTGCAATATCGGCGTCATGCCCTCCGGCCAGCACTGCCGCATCCCTCTCAATTGCAATTGAGCAGACTTTGGAACGACTTGAAGAAGCCAGTTTGAATTCATCGGCAAGGTTTGTGGACATAAGCCTTTGCGGTGAGGACATCTCAATGGTGTTTATCCCTTTGTAGTTGCTGTCGTCAATAGGCGATGAGGGCAAGAGAGTCCTGGGGTTCATCCAACGGCCTGCAACTATCCCGTGCTGGAAGGGGGATGCGCCTGTGTGGACAGATGCAACGGCTGATGCCCTGTCCGTGTCATCATAGTCAAAAGTGGCGTTTGTCCTGTTGTAACCGTCTGTCCAGATCATCTTAAGACCGTTCCCCTCCATTATAGGCATCATCCGGACAAGATAATCCTCATCCAGCTGGTCAACTACTATGCCCACCACCAGTTTGGGACTCTTGTCTGTCTTGGCCTCAAGTGAATAAGGGATTGACAGGGCAGCAATAATGGCCAGGGTGTAGTTGGGGACTGACGGAGCGGATTTGCGTGACTTCCTGAGGCGGGATGAAAGTTGGAACAGGAATGAGCTGAATGCCCTGACGGCGAACAGACCTATAAGCATAAGTGCTGCCGTATCTATGGCTTGTGGAATAACCGGAGAGAATATCAGGAATGCGGTACAAATTACGAACTCGCAGATTATCATTACCGATATCCTGTTCTTTACGGATTTGCGGATCATGAAAGGTATGAATATGAGCGGAAGCGGATTTAGGCAGACAACCAGCCAATTGGAATCGACGGCCGGATGTTCTGAGAAGAAGAACAGGAACGCAACGACCAGGCCGCCTACTCCCTGTAACCCGAAGAGTATGGCATCTACCAGCCAGAACTGCCTGTCTTTGTACCATCCCAAAAGTGTGATGAACAAAACCAGCAGCAATACTATCCACATTACCTGAACCGGCGTGAATAAGGGTTTGCCGAAATCAACGCCGCGGTCAGGATTCACAAGCCTGATATAAGGCAGTGCCAATGGCCTCTGCTGTCCTGCAGAATTGGTAATGAAGGCCTTTCCTGCAATATCCTTGAGATGGAGGGGGGCAAAAGCTTCCTGCCTGTAACTTAGGGGGCGGTCACATTCGGCTCCTATCACCAGGTTAACGGCAAACTCACTCCACGGACGTACCCTGGTGTGCTCTGTGAGTATGTCCCGTAAAGACATGTCGGGGTCGGGCTGAGGGTATGTGATATGGCCGTCGATGCACTCCTCTATCTTGTCCAATGCCATGGTGGCGCAGTTGTTGAACAGGAAGTTGTATCGGTAAACCCTATTCTCAGGACGGCTGTTCTCAATGAGCAGTTCATACAGTTTTCTGGACTCCCCGTGTGTCAGATTGAGCTGCTGGGCGAATACCTCCGATCCGCGTTCACTGTATTCACGCAGAAAAGACCGGAGACGTGTGGCTCCCAGAACGTAGTCAGTGTAGCCTAATGTGAATCGCCAGGCGAAATGCGGAGTGCTGAAATCAAACAGGCCGTAGTTGAACACCACGTCGGTCCCGGCATCGGCATCCTCAATCCAGATGGCGGTATGACCGTAAAGTTCATATATTGCCTTGCCGGGCTCACATGTCAGCAGATATGCGTTTATACTGTCATTCTGAGCCTTGGCTCCCTGAAACAGGAAGATGAGTGCGGCCAGAAGTACAATCAGTTTCTTGTTCATGTAGGATTTGTCATTTTCTGCAAAGTTAATGTATGCCGGCAGAAGAAAAATAAAACTTGTTTACTTTTTAGTATTTTTGCGGTCGGTATGAGACTGTTGCTCGATTTTGGCAATACCCGTGTCAAGGCTGCCGTTTCAGGCGAATGGGGCCTGCGCGGTATCTATTGCGGTCCGGCTGATGCCGAACTGCTTTCCGAGGCCGTCAGGGAAATAGAGACGGATGGCGGAATGTGGTGCTCCGTACATCCGTTGGATACCGCTTTGCAGCAATGGATGACCGGACTCGGGCTATCTGCTCTGACACCCGCTACGCCTGTCCCTTTAAGGAACGGTTATTCATCGCCGTCAACATTGGGTATGGACAGACTCGCGGCGGCGGTCGGAGCCTGGTCGATAAAACCGGGGCATGATCTGCTGGTAATTGACGCAGGCACAGCGGTTACCTGTGATTTCGTGTCGGCCGACGGAGAATACAAGGGCGGCAATATTGCACCCGGTATAGGGCTCAGGCTGAAATCGTTGCATGAGCATACGGGAGCTCTTCCCATGGTACAGGCGGCAGGAGCGACCCCGCTGTTCGGCTATGATACCGAAACGGCTGTGCGTAGCGGAGTTATCAACGGACTCAGATATGAACTGGCCGGCTTTATCTCAGATCTGGAGGTAAAATACCCATCGCTTTTGGTTTTTTTAACCGGAGGTGATGCGGAAATTTTTGATATAAAAGCCAAAAGCAGTATTTTTGCAGTTCCGGATCTGGTTCTTCGCGGATTGGCCCGGATTGTTGAATTCAATGAAAAAGATTTTTAAACAGATAACAGCCTTATCGGCACTCTTTGTTTTTGTCTCTTCCGGCATCTGCCCGGTCAAGGCGCAAACCGGAGTGAATTCACCATACTCCAGATACGGGATAGGGACGCTCTCAGACCAGTCTACTGGAATAACCAGGTCCATGGGAGGTATCGGTGCAGGTTTCAGACATCCCAATACACTTAACCTTAAGAATGCGGCCTCTTACTCTGATATAGATACACTGACTTTTGTGGCAGATCTCGGCTTTACCTTGCAGAACGGCAATTTCAGCGAGAATGATGTAAAGGTCAACGCCCGTAATGCCTATATCAGCCATATGGCTATGCAGTTCAGGATACTGCCCAAGGTGGGAATGACCGTGGGATTCGTGCCTTTCTCAAATGTGGGTTACAACTATTCCAACCAGGAACTTGTACGTCGCGATGAGGACGGTGAGATAACCGCGACAAACAGTTATGCGGGAACAGGTGGAATAAGGCAGTTCATGGCCGGTCTGGGATGGCGCACCACCGAATGGCTCTCATTGGGAATGAACGCTTCGTACCTGTCGGGGGACATCACACATTCCGTAATCAATACTTACTCATCGACCGATATCCAGTCAAGAGTAAAGACATACAATGCCGAGATGGGTGCACTGAAGCTTGATTTCGGTGCACAGGGCACAATCCGGTTCGGCAAGAATGAAAGCCTGGTCCTGGGAGCAACCTTTACTCCGTCACAGAGACTGGAGAGTGACACATACGTTACGGATGCCCATTCCACCAGTGATTCAACGGTGATAGCCGATGCGTTCTCATTCCCGGATCTCATTTCGGCCGGATTCACCTATAAGTGGAAAAATCACATGGTTGGTGCTGATGTCTCATATGAGACATGGTCCAAGGCAACATTCTTTGGCCAGAAAACCGGTCGTGACAGACTGTCGGCATCGGCCGGATTCATGTTCAGGCCTGATGAAATGAGCCGCAGCCTGTTCAAGCGTACTTCATATCAGGTGGGCATGAACTTTTCACAGCCGTATTTCAATGTGGGAAACTCCAAAGGACCCATGCAGTTTGGCGTAAGTGCAGGACTTTCCATGCCGCTTACATCATCCTATAACAGTATGTCTTATCTGCATATATCGGGAGAATATGTACGCGTACAGCCTCTGGTCAAGGGAATGATAACTGAAAACTACATAAGGATAAACCTGGGAGTCACATTTATGGAACGCTGGTTTATGAAACTTATGGTGGATTGATTTAACCAAATATGTGTTTACAATATCTTATTATTGAGAATTAATTATTCGGAATATGAAAAAGTTTGGATTGATTGCCCTTGCGTTTGTAACAGCAACAGGGGTTTACGCACAGAAAGGTGTGGAAGACGGTTCCCGTTACGGTCACGGTCAGGATAGTATAGATACCTGGCGTCACATCAGCATGTATCAGGAGTATTACAAGACAAATGACTTCAAGGAGGCATATGAGCAGGGATGGCAGGACGTATTCCGCGATGCTCCTCTTGCATCCGTAAATACCTACAATTACGGAATTAAGATTCTGCGTAATCTTTACAATGATGCAAAGAAGGAGAAGAATGAGGAGCTGATGGCCAAGTATTCGGATGAGTTGTTCCAGGTGTACGAGCAGCGCCTTAAGTATCTGGACCAGCTTAATGCCATTGCCAAGAACAAGGTTACCGAGGCTGAGATCTGGGGCCAGTATGGTCATGACTACACATCATATAATCCCAAGGTATCCATATCAAGGGCTTATGAGATTCTGCATAAGGCCGTTGAACTGGGTAAGGGAGAGACTCAGTACTATGTACTTGATGACCTGATGAGAGTTTCCGCTCAGCGTTTTGCTAACAAGAAAGACAATGACGAGTACCGCGACGCACTCATCCAGGATTATCTGGATTGCGCAGGTTATATCGATATGTTCATTGAACTGCAGACAGATGATGACATCATTGAAAAAGCTTCTAAGGTAAAGGAGAATATCGACGGCCGTTTCATCAATAGCGGTGCTGCAGACTGCGATAGGCTGCAGGCTATCTACGGTCCCAAGATCGAGAACAAGAAGGATGATTTTGAGTACCTGAGCAAAGTCGTTAAGGTTATGACCGTATTTGACTGCAAGTCAAGCGACGCTTACTTTAAGGCTGCCGAGTATGCTCACGCACTTTCACCGACCGCTCAGACCGCCAAGAGCCTTGGTCGTCTCTACCTTACACAGCGTGAGGACACGGAAAAGGCACTTGAATATTACAATCAGGCAATTGAACTTGATGAAGACAGCAAGAGCAAGGCTGACACCTATTATTACATCGCTACTCTGTACATGTCAAAAGAGAAGTATGACAACAGCCGTTCAAACGTTCAGAAGTGCATCTCCAACAATCCTAACAAGGGTGAAGCATACATTCTTCTGGCTCAGCTCTACGCTTCAAACATCAACTGGTCAAATGAGCCGGCTTTGAACCGTTGCGCATATTTTGCAGTCATCGACAAGTTGGAGCAGGCCAAGAGAATGGATCCTTCGGTTGCCGAGAGGGCAAATGACCTGATCAGCCAGTACAAGAAGCAGACACCACAGGTTGAGGATCTCTTCATGCTCGGAATCAAGGCAGGTGACAAGGTCGAGGTAAAGGGCTGGATAAACGAGACCGTTACAGTAAGATAAATGACACATACCACCGGTCCGGAACCGATGAGGATAAGAATGTACCTGGCAACCGCCGTCCTGGCGGTTGTCTCGTCGTTTTTCTGCTTGTCTTGCGGAAACAAGGACAAGCAACTTGGACCGGCTATTACAAGTCGCGATTCCACATCCGTTGTAACTACGTGTGGAGTGGATATGCTCATATCAGAGAACGGAGTGATACGATATCATGTCATTGCCGAAGAGTGGAAGTATTTTGACAAGATGAAACCTCCTTTCTACAGTCTGGAGAAGGGTGTGTTCCTGGAGATACTGGATTCTCTGATGAATCCTGAGTCAGTCCTTAGGGCCGATACAGCATATTACATGGAGGATTCGGAACTTTGGCATCTTATTCATAACGTTCACGCCGAAAACACCAAAAAGGAGGAATTCGATACTCAGGAACTGTTTGTCAACAACCGCAGTGACAAAATGTATTCCGACAGCCTTATCAGGATAAAACAGGATAAGCAGATAATCGTAGGTCATGGCTTTACTTCCAACGGTAATCTGACCGAATATACAATACGCAAGACAGAGGGGGTATTCCCTGTAACCGACACCAAATGAGCCACACTCTGCTGATAATGCTTGTCGCGCTGTTCTTTTCGGCGCTATTTTCGGGTCTTGAGATAGCTTTCGTATCGGCCGACAGGCTCCGCTTTGAGATGGATGTCGAGAGACATACGTTCAGTTCACGTCTGCTTGAGAGGTTTTTCCGCAATCCTAATATCTACATATCTACTATGCTGGTGGGCAATAATATCGCCCTTGTGCTGTACAGTACAATGATGGCCCATCTCATAGAGATGCTGTTGGCTAAGGTGCCGGGTTTTCATATAGGCAATGAATTCCTGCTGGTCCTGATTGAGACATTGGTTTCGACTGCAGTAGTTATTGTGATAGGTGAGTTTGTGCCCAAGACGATATTCCGTTCCAATCCGAACGGCAAGCTTAATATCCTGGCTTTCCCTATCTATTTGATTTACATCATTCTCTACCCGATATCGCTCTTTACGACCTGGCTGGCCCGTATCATTCTGAGGCTGCTGGGTGTCAGGATAGACAAGGAGAATGCCGACAAAGCATTCTCTAAAGTGGATCTGGACTATTTTGTGCAATCGGGCCTGTCCGGAACCGAACAGGACAGCCAGCCGGATTCGGAAGTCCGCATTTTCCAGAACGTATTGGATTTTTCGAACGTGAAGATACGTGACTGCATGGTGCCGCGCAATGAGGTCTGTGCCGTCGAAAAAGGGGTTTCATGGAACTTGTTGAGAGAGCGCTTTATAGAGACAGGTTACTCAAAGATACTTGTGTATCAAGAGGATATGGATCATATCATAGGCTATATCCATTCTTCGGAACTGTTCCGTCACAAGGATGACTGGCGCGATCATATTCAGGCTGTTCCTTTTGTCCCCGAAACGCTTGCCGCCCAAAAGCTGATGAAGCAGCTGATGGCGCGTAAGAAGAGCATTGCCGTGGTTGTGGATGAGTTCGGGGGAACATCAGGAATAGTCTCTCTTGAGGATATAATTGAGGAGATATTGGGTGATATTGAGGATGAACATGACGTGATGAACCTCATAGCCAAGAAAACGGACGACGGCTACCTGCTCTCGGGTCGTATGGAGATAGACAGGGTGAATGAGATGTTCGGTCTGAATATTCCAGAGTCGGATGAGTATATGACCATAGGAGGCCTGATACTGAGTAAGGCCAAAGGCTTCCCTAAAGTAAATGAAAAAATCCAGGCGGGGGATTACTGCCTGCGAGTCCTAAAGAAAGGAGAGACCAAAATAGAGCTTGTAGAACTGACCGTGAAACACTCCTGAGTGCGAATAATGCATATTTTCTTATAAATAAGGTGCAGAATTGGCATTAAAGAACAATTTTTAGTAATTTTGTGCGCTTTTTACACGCATAGGCGTGAATAACCCGGATAAAACAAATAAAAACAACAATAAGAAATGGCAACATTACAGAAAATCAGAAGCAAAGGACCACTGCTTCTTATCGTTATCGGCCTTGCTATGCTGGCCTTCATTCTTGGTGACGCATGGAAGATCATACGTCCCACTCAGGGCATTCAGTTTGTAGGAAACATTGCAGGCGAGGACATCACCGCAATGGAATTCCAGAAGGAACTGGAGATTTATACCGATGTGGTTAAGTTCGCTAACCAGATCAGTGATGTAACTGAGGAGATGCAGAATTCTCTCAAGGATGAGGTCTGGTCAACAATGGTCCGCAACCGTATACTGGATAAGGAGGCCAAGGCATTAGGTCTTGTGGTTACGGATCAGGAGGTGAAGGATGCAATAGAGCGTGGTGAAGATGATATGCTTGCCAGCACACCTTTCAACGGAGCAGACGGAAAGTTTGATCCCGATTTCCTCAAGAAAGTCATTGCATTCTATCTGGAACTCGACCCTCAGACAGTATCTCCCGAAGAGTATGAGTACTATCACAGTTTGTATAACTACTGGCTCTTTGTTGAGCAGAACATGAAGAGTTCATTGCTCTACAACAAGTATGTATCTCTTGTAAGGGCTGCTATGGTATCTAATCCTGTTGCGGCTAAGAACTCATTCGACAACCGCATCATGAGGACCGATGTCCTGATGGCTTCTCTGCCTTATTCCGCAATTCCTGACGCTGATGCCAATATTACCGCATCAGACATCAAGAACGTATACAATGAGCATAAGAACGCTCTTTACAACTATGCCGAGAACCGCGACATCGTCTATATAGACTATGAGATCACTCCCAGCGATGCAGACCGCAAGTCACAGCTTGAGGAGATGAATGAGGTGGTTGGCCAGCTGGAGTCGGAAATGGATGATTACGCATCATTTGTACGCCGTTCAGGCTCAGATATTGCTTACAGCGAGGTTGCACGTTCAGCTAAGAACCTGCCTGTTGATGTGGCTGAAAGACTGGATTCAGTTAAGGTAGGCGGTGTGTTCGGTCCTTTCTATGACGGAATTGAGGATACATACAACGCATTCAAGCTCTTGAGCGTTGTCAAGGGTTATGACTCAATACAGTTCAGTGTCATGCAGGTTGTTGCTGATGACGCCGAAGCAATTTCTGCACGCGCAGACAGTATAGAGAATGCCGTAAAGAAGGGTGCTGATTTTGCTGAGATTGCTGCCAAGTATGGCCAGACATCGGTTGCACAGTGGCTGGCAGCTGACGCATATGAGCCTGCAACCATAACAGGAGATAACGCCATCTATCTTAACAAGCTGAACAGCATGAAGAAAGGCGAAGTTGCCGTTCTCAACCTGAGCGACGCTACAATTGTTATCAAGGTGTTTGATGTCAAGAATCCTGTTGACAAGTACAATACGGTTATTGTAAAGCGTCCGGTTCAGTTCAGTGAGACAACCAGCAATGATGCTTATAACAAGCTGAGCGCATTCCTGTCAGTTAATACTACCGTTGATGATCTTAAGGCAAATGCTGAGAATTCAGATTTTCACCTGCTCTATTATCCCGGTTTCCAGAGCTATAGCCACAACGTGGCAGGCGTTGCCAAGTCAACTGAGGCTCTGCGTTGGACATTCGGTGCTCAGGAGGGTGAGGTATCACGTATCTATGAAGTAGGCGGTGCAAATGATCATCTGCTTGTTGTAGGTGTTGAGAAGATCAATCCGCGTGGCACTATCAGTATAGAGGATGCAACAGCAACACTTTCACTGACTGCTCTCAACAACAAGAAGTTTGAGATGCTCAAGGGACAGCTTGCCGGAAAGAGCTTTGATCAGCTTAAGTCTGTTGAGGGAATTCAGATTGACACCATCAGGTCAGTGAATTTCAATAACGACGCATTTGTTTCATCAATCTATGCAAATGAGGCTACCGTAGGTTCGAGCGTCTTTAATCTTGAACAGAATGAGCTTACCCTTCCTATGAAGGGCTCTAACTGTGTATTTGTTGCCGAGAAGATTACGCCCGACTCTTATACAGCCGAGTTTGATGAGAACTCAGAAAACCTGCGTGTACGCACCATTACATCAAGCCGTATCATGAGCGGCCTTCTTGAGGAACTCTACTATCAGGCCAAGGTTGTTGATGACCGCTACAAGATCTTCTAATTGAAAATTGAAAATTGAAAAAGCCTCGCAAATTTTGCGAGGCTTTCTTATTTAACGCAGGTGTTTGAGAATTTTCAATTTTCAATTCTCAATTTTCAATTTAATTGTTCTCAGGGCGCAGCTTGCGTACAACGGCACCGGTCTGCCACATCTCGCTGTCGCGCAGGGCAGCCAGCTCCTTCTCAAGACCCTCACGGTAGCCGGGCTTTGAGTTGCTGTCTATTGATATCTGAGCCTCGTTACCGCACTTAACGCTGGCATAGAGCTTCTGAACGACGGGCTTGATGGCATCGTGGAACGGGCCCATCCAGTCCAAAGCACCGCGCTGTGCAGTAGTTGAGCAGTTGGCGTACATCCAGTCCATACCCTTCTGAGCAAACAGAGGCATAAGTGACTGGGTAAGTTCCTCGACAGTCTCGTTGAATGCCTCAGAGGGAGTGTGACCGTTCTCACGCAGAACCTCATACTGAGCCAGCAGCAGACCCTGTATGGCACCCATCAGTGAACCGCGCTCACCGGTAAGGTCGGATGTGGCCTCGCGTACGAATGTGGTCTCAAACAGGTAACCTGAACCTATACCGATACCGAATGCCAGAACCTTGTCAAGAGCATGACCTGATGCATCCTGATATACAGCGTATGAGCTGTTCAGGCCACGGCCCTCCAGGAACATTGTACGCAGCGATGTACCCGAGCCCTTGGGAGCAACCATGATAACATCGATATCCTTGGGAGGAACAACGCCTGTGCGGTCGTTCCATGTGATGGCGAATCCGTGTGAGAAATAGAGAGTCTTGCCTGCGGTCAGGTAAGGCTTGATGTTGGGCCACTGCTGCATCTGAGCGGCATCGGACAGAAGCATGCAGATGATGGTACCCTTCTGGGCAGCCTCCTCGATAGAGAACAGTGTCTTGCCGGGAACCCAACCGTCGGCTACTGCCTTCTCAAATGTCTTGCCCTGACGCTGGCCAACTATCACGTTGAAACCGTTGTCGCGCAGGTTGCAAGCCTGACCGGGACCCTGAACGCCGTAACCTATAACTGCGATTGTCTCATTCTTGAGTATCTCGCGGGCTTTCTCCAGCGGGAACTCCTCACGTGTCATAACCTCTTCTATGACACCTCCGAAATTCATTTTCATAGTTTTGTGTAGTATTTAAAAAAGTTACTGTTATTCTTTCTTGCCGTAACGGGCCTCCATCTTGTCCAGATACTCGTTTACATGCTCAATGCGGGCGCGGGTGATGGCAACGCGGCCCGAACTTACAAACTGCAGCATGCCGCCCTGCGCGGTAAGCTCGTGGTTCAGTGCAATTATATCCTCGGTCAGTCCGCTCTTCTCGATTACAGAGAATGTGGAGTTTACCTCAATCAGTTTGGCGCCGTAACGGCGTATTATCTTGGACATCTCGGGGTTCTCGGTGAGCACACTGGTTACCACCTTATATAATGCCACCTCCTGCATGAATATCTCATCGTCGGTAAAGTACTGGCACTGCAGCACATCCACCTTTTTTTCAATCTGGTCCACAATCTTGACTATGGTCTCCTTGTCTGCCATAGCGGTTATGGTATAGCGGTGTACGCCCGGTATTGACGATGCCGATACGTTCAGGCTCTCAATGTTTACCTGACGGCGCGTGAACACTGCGGTAACCTGATTCAGGATACCGGCTATGTTCTCTGAGTGAACTATCAGCGTGTAAAGTCTCTTTTCGTTCTCCATATCTTTAGTCTATGCTAAAAATCATCTTATCCACCGGGCTGCCCGGCTTGATCATCGGCATCACGTTCTCCTCGTCCATAACGGCGGCCTCCAGCAGGAATGCACCTTTGGTCTTGAGCATATCTGCAACTGCATCCTTAAGCTCCTTGCGGTCTGTTACCAGACGATAGGGTATTCCGTATGCGGCTGCTATCTTGCTGTAGTCCGGATTCATCATGTGGGTGCATGAGTAGCGGCTATTGAACATCATCTGCTGCCACTGGCGAACGTTACCCAGATAGGTGTTGTTCATAAGGATCATCTTGACCGGAGCCTGTGTCTGCATTATCGTACCCAGTTCCTGGATGTTCATCTGAAAACCTCCGTCACCCATGAATGCCAGAACTGTACGATCCGGAGCACCGAATGTGGCGCCTATGGCTGCCGGCATGCAGAATCCCATTGTGCCCAGTCCGCCCGATGTCACTATGCTGCGCGGCGTGCGATACCTGAAATAACGGGATGAGAACATCTGGTTAAGGCCTACGTCATTTACCAGAACGGCGTTCTGCGGTGCGGCATCGCTTACGGCAGTAACGACCTCGCCCATCTTGAGCGGACCGTCGGCTGGATGTATGGCACTGTCAATGACCTTGTCATACTCCTCCTTGTCAAGCGGACGGAAACTCTCAATCCACTCCTTGTGGCTGGCCTTGGCCATACGCTCGGTTATGAGCTTTAGAGTGAGGCGGCAGTCACCAAGTACGGTTACATCCGGTTTTACGTTCTTGCCGAACTCTGACTTGTCTATATCCAAGTGTATTATCTTGGCCTGCTTGGCGTAAGTATCAAGAGTGCCGGTTACGCGGTCGTCAAAACGCATACCCACGGCTATCAGCACATCGCATTCATTGGTCTTTACGTTGGGCGCCAGATTTCCGTGCATTCCCAGCATACCCATATTGAGCGGGTGGTCACTGGGCAGGGCTGCAAGACCCAGAAGGGTACGGGCTGCCGGCAGATTACCTTTTTCTATAAATGCAGCCAGTTCTTTCTCTGCATTTCCCAATTCTACGCCGTGGCCTACAAGAACAAGCGGCTTTTTTGCGCTGTCAATGAGCTGTACAGCATCGTTTATCTGGCTCTCGATGGGATCGGGAGACGGGATATAGCTGCGTACGTAGTCTATTCTGGCAGGCTTGAAATCAATCTGCTGCATCTGAGCGGTCTTGGTAAAGTCAAGCACCACGGGACCCGGACGGCCAGAGCCTGCAATATAGAATGCGCGTGCCACTGCCCAGGGGATATCCTGCGCGCGGCGAATCTGATAGCTCCACTTGGTGATAGGTTGTGTAACGCCCACCAGGTCAATCTCCTGGAAAGCATCGGTACCAAGGGCATCGGTTCCTACCTGACCGGCTATCACAACTATGGGAGTGCTGTCCAGCATTGCGTCGCTTATGCCGGTAATGGTGTTGGTGGCACCCGGACCGCTGGTAACTATAGCCACACCTGTACGGCCCGATACGCGGGCGTAACCCTGTGCGGCGTGTGTGGCACCCTGCTCATGACGTACCAGAATCTGCTTTAAATCCTTCTGGTGGTCATACAGGGCATCGAATACCTTTATAATAGAACCTCCGGGGTATGCAAAAACGGTATTTACATCCTCGGCAAGCAATGCGCGGAGCATCGCCTCGGCTCCTGTTATCATATTACTCATAATCTTGCTTAATCAATTATCCTCACGCCGCCCTTATCGGCCGAACTAACCATATTGGCATAGGCCTTGAGGCTCTTGGCAACCACGCGCTTACGGGTAAGCGGGCGCATGGGACGTGCTGCCAGCTCTGCATCGCTAAGACGGACGTTGATGCTGCGTGCGGGTATGTCAATATCAATGATATCGCCGTCAACCACCTTTCCTATTGCACCGCCGTTGGCAGCCTCAGGTGATATGTGGCCTATACTCAGACCAGATGTGCCGCCGCTGAAACGGCCGTCGGTAATCAGTGCGCAAGCCTTGCCCAGGTGACGTGACTTGATATAAGAGGTGGGGTAGAGCATCTCCTGCATGCCGGGACCTCCCTTGGGGCCCTCATGTGTGATTACCACCACATCGCCGGCAACAACCTTGCCACCCAGTATGCCGTCAACTGCATCCTCCTGTGAGTCAAAAACCTTGGCGGGACCTGAGAACTTCCAGATGCTCTCGTCAACGCCTGCGGTCTTTACCACGCAGCCGTCAACTGCAATGTTACCCTTAAGTATGGCCAGACCGCCGTCCTTGGTGTAGGCGTGCTGAAGGTCACGTATGCAACCCTCTGCGCGGTCAGTATCAAGAGTGTTGTATGCGCAATCCTGTGAGCCAAGCTCGTTGCTGAACTTGCGTGCGGGAGCGGTTGAATATATGCGTTTGGCTTCAGGGTCGATATCGGCCTTGAGTATGCTGTACTTGTCAATAAGTTCTCCGTATGTCATGCCGGTCACGTTCATGGCATCGGTATGTAGCAGGCCGCCCTTGGCAAGTTCGGCCAGGATACCAAGCACACCGCCTGCGCGGCCTACATCCTGAACGTGATACTTCTGGGTGTTGGGCGCAACCTTGCACAGGCAGGGGACCGAGCGTGACAGACGGTCAATATCATCCATCTTAAAGTCCACACCGGCCTCACAGGCCACAGCCAGCAGGTGCAGGATTGTATTTGTCGATCCGCCCATGGCTATATCCAGGTTCATTGCGTTCTCAAAATTCTTTTTCTTGGCTATGCTCAGGGGCAGAACGCTCTCATCACCATCCTGATAATACTTGAGGGCATTCTTTACTATGAGTGCAGCCGCATCCTTCATCAGCTGTACGCGGTTCTTATGTGTAGCCAGAATGGTTCCGTTGCCGGGCAGGGCCAGACCCAGAACCTCGGTAAGGCAGTTCATGGAGTTTGCGGTGAACATACCCGAGCAGCATCCGCAGCCGGGGCATGCTGAGCGCTCGATAGCCTCTACGTCGGCATCCGATACACTCTCATCGGCCGATTTTATCATGGCGTCTATAAGGTCCAGATGTGCATCGCCCAACTCGCCGGCCTCCATCGGGCCGCCGCTCACAAATACTGTGGGGATGTTAAGGCGCATGGTGGCCATAAGCATGCCCGGAGTGATCTTGTCGCAGTTGCTTATGCATACCAGCGCATCGGCCTTGTGGGCGTTTACCATATACTCTACGCTGTCGGCAATTATATCGCGTGAAGGCAGTGAGTAGAGCATTCCGTCGTGGCCCATTGCAATGCCGTCATCAACGGCAATGGTGTTGAACTCGGCCGCAAAGCAGCCCAGGCGCTCTATCTCCTTCTTTATTATCTGACCGGCCTGATGAAGATGCACGTGACCCGGCACAAACTGCGTGAAAGAGTTTGCAATGGCAATAATGGGTTTGCCCATCTGCTCCTTTTTCATACCGTTGGCAACCCAAAGGGCGCGGGCTCCTGCCATGCGGCGTCCTACGGTACACTGGTCACTTCTCAATGGAATCTTCATAACATTCAAATTTTCTGTATATATATTCACAAATTCCCCATCCGGAGTAATTGAAATGCAAAGTTACCTATTTAATAGGTAGCGCAAAACATTTTTATGCAAAATATGCAAAATGGTACAAAAGGGGACTGTCCCCTTTTGTACTATTTTGTAGATGATGCGACAAAAATGGCGCAAATTATTGCAAAAAGAGTAACTTTAAACTCCGCTTGAAAGCAAGCGGAGCTTGAAGATAAGCTGCGCCTCGGGATAAAAAATAAACAAGTTTCTTTTTTCTCCTCTCGGCTTGCATTATCTTTGCACTTTGGCACGGATTTTGCGTGCTGTTAAACAGTAGTAATCAATAGAAATACCGCATAATGGGATTTAACGAGTTTATAGGAAAGCTTTTCGGAAACAAGCAGACCCGTGATATCAAGGAGATTCAGCCTTGGGTGGAGAAGATAAAGGCAGCTTACCCTAAGTATGAGAAACTTTCCAATGATGAACTGCGCGCCGCAACACAGCAGATCAGGCAGAAGGTGCGCGATTTTGTCATACCCGAGAAAAAACGTATTGAAGAGCTTAAAGCCAAGGTAGAGCAGACCGAACTTGAAGAGCGCGAGCCCCTGTTCAACCAGATAGACAAGCTGGAGAAAGAGGTTCTGGACCGCTACGAGGTGGTTCTGGACGAGGTTCTGCCCGATGTATTCGCAATAGTAAAGGAGACCGCCCGTCGCTTTACCGAGAACGAGCAGGTTGAGGTGACCGCAACCGATTTTGACCGCGACCTGGCCGCAAAGCATGATTTTGTAATAATAGACGGAGACAAGGCCCTGTGGCAGCAGCACTGGGTAGCCGGCGGTAACGACACCGTATGGAATATGATCCACTACGATGTACAGCTGTTTGGCGGCGTGGTACTGCATAAAGGCAAGATTGCCGAGATGGCTACCGGTGAAGGTAAGACCCTTGTGGCCACCCTGCCGGTATTCCTCAACGCCCTGACAGGCAACGGCGTACACGTTGTGACAGTGAACGATTACCTGGCCAAGCGTGATGCCGAGTGGATGGGTCCGCTCTATATGTTCCACGGACTCTCTGTTGACTGCATCGACAAGCATCAGCCCAACTCCGAGGCCCGCCGCAACGCATATCGTGCCGATATCACATTCGGTACCAACAACGAGTTCGGTTTTGACTATCTGCGTGACAATATGGCCGGCCATCCCAATGAGCTGGTGCAGCGCGGACACAACTACGCTATCGTGGATGAGGTTGACTCGGTGCTCATTGATGATGCCCGTACACCTCTTATCATATCTGGTCCCGTACCCAAGGGCGATGACCAGCAGTTTGAGCAGCTCAGGCCCCAGGTGGAGCAGCTCTTTGAGGCTCAGAAACGTCTGGCCACACAGTATCTGGCCGATGCCCGCAAGAAGGTGCACTCAGAGAATCAGGAAGAGGTGGCCGAAGGTTTCCTCTCTCTGTTCCGCAGCTTCAAGGCCCTGCCCAAGAACAAGGCCCTAATCAAGTTCCTGAGCGAGCCGGGCATGAAGGTGGGCATGCAGAAGACCGAGGAGATTTACATGGAGCAGCAGAACAAGCGTATGCCCGAGGCTGTGGAGCCGCTCTACTTTGTGATAGATGAGAAACTTAACAGCGTTGACCTGACCGATAAGGGCGTGGAGCTGATAAGCGGCACCAACAAGGACCCCGAGTTCTTTGTGCTGCCCGATATAGCAAGCCAGCTTTCTGAACTGGAGAATGAGACTGACCTCACTCAGGAGGAGCGTCTGGCCAAGAAGGACGAGCTGCTTACCAACTACGCTGTCAAGAGCGAGCGCATACATACCATAAATCAGCTGCTCAAGGCCTACTGCATGTTTGAGCGCGATGTTGATTATATAGTGACCGAAGACGGCAAGGTAAAGATTGTGGATGAGCAGACCGGCCGTATAATGGAGGGCCGCCGCTGGAGCGACGGACTTCACCAGGCTGTCGAGGCCAAGGAGCGCGTCAACATTGAGGCCGCAACCCAGACATTCGCCACCATCACCCTGCAGAACTACTTCCGTATGTACCACAAGCTGGCCGGTATGACCGGTACGGCCGAGACCGAGGCGGGTGAGTTCTGGGATATCTACAAGCTGGATGTTGTGGTAATCCCCACCAACAAGCCCATTGCACGTATCGATCAGAATGACCGCATATACAAGACCAAGCGTGAAAAATACAAGGCCGTAATCGAGGAGATTGTACGTCTGGTCGAGGCTGGTCGTCCGGTATTGGTTGGTACCACATCGGTTGAGATAAGCGAGCAGTTGAGCCGTATGCTTACCATGCGTAAGATAGAGCATAACGTGCTGAACGCCAAACTGCACCAGAAGGAGGCTGACATCGTGGCTAAGGCCGGTCAGAAGAGCATAGTTACCATTGCCACCAACATGGCAGGTCGAGGTACCGATATCAAACTATCGCCCGAGGTTCGTGCCGCAGGCGGTCTGGCCATAGTTGGTACGGAGCGTCATGAGAGCCGCCGAGTGGACCGTCAGCTGCGTGGCCGTGCAGGCCGTCAGGGAGATCCGGGCTCATCGGTATTCTTTATCTCACTAGAGGATAACCTGATGCGTCTGTTCGGATCGGAGCGCATAGCTCCGCTCATGGACAAGCTGGGTCTGCAGGAGGACGAGATGATTGAGAACAGTTTCATCACCAAGCGCATAGAGCAGGCACAGAAGAAAGTTGAGGAGAACCATTTCGGTATCCGTAAGCGCCTGCTGGAGTACGATGACGTGATGAACAAGCAGCGTACCGTAATCTATGAGAAGCGCCGTCACGCCCTGATTGGTGAGCGCATAGGTATGGATATAGCCAATATGATCTGGGACCGCTCCGCCGGTGCCGCCGAGAACTGCGCTGACTATGAGAGCCTGCAGATGGAGGCATTCCGCGTGCTGGCCATAGAGCTTCCGTTCACAGAGGAGGAGTTTTCCAAGATGAAACAGGATGAGGTGTCTGAGCGCATATTCAATGCCGCAATGGACAACTTCAAACGCAAGTGCGAGCGAATGGCCCAGATAGTTAATCCTGTCATAAAGAGAGTGTTTGAGGAGCAGGGAGACCGCTATGAGAATATACTTATTCCTATCACCGACGGCCGTCGCGTATATCAGATACCGTGCAATCTTAAGGAGGCATATGACAGCGAGGGCAAGAGCGTAGTGACAGCTTTCCAGAAAGCCATCCTGCTGCATACCATCGATGAGTGCTGGAAGGAGAACCTTCGTGAACTGGATGAGCTGAAACACTCCGTACAGAACGCCAGCTACGAGCAGAAAGACCCGTTACTGATATTCAAATTAGAGTCTGTTACCCTGTTTGACAACATGGTCAACAAGATGAATGACCAGACCGTATCCATACTGATGCGCGGTCAGATTCCGGAGCCCGATCCCAATCAGGTTCGTGAGGCTCCTGCCCAGAACCGTCAGCAGCGCCGTCAGTATCAGGAGAACCGCACCGATATGAGTGATCCCAACCAGCGTGCGGCAGCCGCCCGCGATACCCGTCAGCAGGTACGTGAGCCTATACGTGTGGATAAGACACCTGGCCGCAATGACCCGTGCCCGTGCGGAAGCGGCAAGAAGTTCAAGAACTGTCACGGTCAGGGTCTGTAAAACAAGATAAAATAATACAGCTATGAGATTAAGCGAATCATCATTCCAGGAAATCAAGACACTCCTGACAGGGGTAATCAACGAATTCCGTCGTCCTCAGGAACAGTCGGTAGTGACTGATATTCATATTATGCCCATACGTGAGACCGGCGAGGTAACCGTAAGTGATGATGACCGCGACCTGGCCACCACCCGCCTGTCGGACCTTGTAGAGATACCCGAGGAGGATTTCTACCAGGTAATGGAAAAGGCTCTGCGCCGTATCCTCAAGGATATAGATGCCGAGCAGCCACTTGAGAATCTGGCCATCTGGAAACCCTTCTCATTCGTACTTGTGGATGATGACCGTGAGACCGTAGCTGAACTGATGCTCTTTGACGAGGACAACACCCTCTTGAGCCAGAGTCTTATGCAAGGCCTGGACGAGGAACTTGACTCCTTCCTCAAGGACCTGCTGGCCGAATAACATAGGCTATAAATACCTTACATTTATTAATCTCAATAGTATTATTATGAAGAAAAGAATTGCTTGTTTGTTTGCAGTAACAGCAGAGTTGGGCAGCATATCATCCAACAAATTATACAGTAGCTATGCAATGTACGGAATGTCATATTAGAGAGAACGCTATTTTCAGCGTTTGCATAGTTATTATTTCATTAGCGATGCTGGTCGGTATGTCCGGATGCATTGGTGTAAGTGGCGGCAAAGCGCAAGGGCGCAGAGCCGTCACTTCGCTTATGGACAGCGCTGAGGTAGTCATGAATGATGCTCCTGAACATGCTTTGGCACTTATTGACAGTATAGCCCCGGAATCTATTCATAGCTGTTCTCTTAATGCCCGTTATGCACTGCTGTATAGCGAGTCTTTGTTTAAGAATTATATCAAAGCACCCAATGACTCTATAATTATGATTGCGGTGCGCTATTATTCCATAAAGAATGACCCTGTTAGGAAATTTCGTAGTTATTATACTTTAGGTTGTATTTATAATGAACTGCAACAGTATACTCAAGCAGCTGTTGCGTTAGGACAGGCAGAACAGCTAAAAGACTTGGTTGATGATGACTTCAGGATAGGGCTACTATATACCCAATTGGGTGATGTCTTTTTTAATTCATATGATTTTCATAGAGCGGAACAATATTACAGATTGGCCATGGATTATTATCATCAAGCCAACAAGGATATCCATCGGATATACGCTTTATATGACATAGGTCGTTGTGAAATCCAATTACTCAGATATGAAGATGCTCATGAAACAATGAATGAAGTATATCTGTGGGCACAACATAACAATGACTCTCAACTATTAACAGCCAGTCTAAAGAGACTCTTGCTGTGTTCAATTCATAACATTAATGCCAAAGATGCAACAGATGAGATAGAACGTTATCTGGATATATCAGATTATCAAGACTCTGATGTCTTTACGTCATTATTGATAGCTAAGTATTATATAATGACAGGCAATAAAACACAAGCCGATTATTATTTGAATAAAAGCTGGAGTAATGCTGTCTCAATACAAGACTCAATATTATTATGGTACAACGAATCTTTGATTGACCAGCAATCAGGTCAAATAGAATCTTCGTATAATAAGTATAGAAAGTCAATCCAACTACAGAATCAGAATATCTATAAATTACTGGACCAGCCCATCCTGGGTGCCCAGAAAGATTACTTTAAGGCTTTATCAGAAACAGAATTGTTGTTAGCCAACCAGAGGAAATCAAGACTGATAATTGTTTCACTACTCCTGATAGTCCTGATGTTTCTTGCCATTATGGGTTATATCATTTTCAGGGCCAGATCCGAACAGAGAAAAAGAGATTATTTGCTGGTGATAGAAGACCTTTCTGCAAAAGAGCTTCTAAATAAGAAAAAGATAAAAGAACTCAACCAACAACTGGACGAGCAATCACTTAAGGAACTTGATGCAAATAAGAGTATTGAATTGTTAAGCCAGAAGGTCAGAACCCTGTTTCACGAGCAATTCGGACCTACAGATTTTGTCCTGACACGCTATTATGAGTTCATGTCTAACTCTGAGAAGGCCAAGCGCCTTTACAAGATCGTTGAGGAGCATTTACAGGAATTCACATCAAAGGATAATACCGCAAGAATTGATGCCCATTTAAATGAACTATACAATCAGATCATGAAAGACATAACAGACAGCTCCGTCAGTCTTTCCGAAAAAGAGGTTAACGTTTTCAGATTTTTAATAGCAGGTCTATCGGCTAAATCTATCGCAACGTTGCTGGACTGTTCAAAGGATTCAATATACAAGACCAGGGACAGGGCGCTTCTGAAAATTGAGGAAACAGACCTTAAGCTATATTGTAGGCTGTGTAAGGTTTTAAAAATCAAATAGTTACAATTGGCGTCTGCGCAAATCATTGATAATAAGCGACTTAAGCTTGTCCAAAAATTCTCTGAATCAATACCATGCAAGTGGCTTATTTATAGTGAGTTACGCCTATCTCGTGTCCAATTATGATTAGGCAAATAATTTGGACAAGAATGAATATGCAGATATATTTGCCATAAATAAAACACTACATTATTATGAAAAAAAGGACTTTAGTATTATTAGCTTTAACCGCTTGTTTCTCTTGTTTTAACCTCAATGCGAGTTGCCCTCCGCCGGATGAGAGTGAGCCTATAGTAATTCAAGATAAGGATATCTTACATCCGCGCTCAGTTGTACCCGATTGTTATTATCTGGATGGCTATGTTTATATAATATGTAATAACAATATAACCTCCATCAGCGGCATAGTTACTCGTCTCAGTGACAACGCTCAGTGGAGCAACTGTTGCAATGGCAGCACTCTTCAGATTGCTGTATCTACTGATATAGGCTCCTATCAGCTAACTTTTTCACTTTCAGATGGCAGTTCCTACTTTGGAGAATATGAGTTAGCACATTAATAGGCATTGTGTTACCAACAAATAATTAATTATGAAGAAGATAAGCCGGAAGGTAGTGCTAATACTGTTCACTTCGTTTTTAGGCATGTGTGCTACAGCAGTCTATGCTGACCGCATACAATATAGTTATGATGCTTCTGGCAACCGCACAAGTATGCAGGTCATATCGCTGCGCGGGACAGAAAGCAGTTCAGACAGTATCAATAACTCAAGGCGTCATAACCTTACAGATCATATCATAACCATTTATCCAAACCCAACTGAAGGGGAACTAAAGGTGGAGATAAGCAGTTTTGAAACCGTTGGGAAAGCATCGGTTGCTGTATATAGTAATATAGGTAACGTGGTATACTATAATGCTGAGCCCACAGCCATAAATGAAATAAGCCTATCTTCGTGTGCCGATGGCATGTATTTGTTGGTGATAATGATAGACGGAGAAACAAATGTTTGGAAAGTAATCAAGATCTAAGAAGAGTTCTATGAAAACACTACGTACAGCAATAGTATATGCATTCTGCCTATTGCCGTTAAAAGCTTACTCTCTGGAACCGGTAGGCGGCATGGGTGGTACATTTGGCGTTTCAGCTACTGGCGGGGCTACTTATAGCATACCCATAGATGTCCCTCAAGGAGTGGGCGGCTTGCAGCCACAGCTCTCCATCGTCTATAACAGCCAGGCAGGCAACGGACTGTGCGGCTACGGAGCCAATATTTCAGGTCTCTCATCCATAACGCGAGGTCCCAAGGATATCTATCACGACGGTGCAGCGAAGGGCATGAGATACCTTGCCGATGACGCTCTCTATCTGGACGGTGTAAGGCTGATACTTTCATCAGGCACGGCAGGTCAGGACAGTGCCGTTTACAATCCTGAGTCTGACCCGTTCACGCGTGTCATAGCACATGGTACATGTACATCAACAACAAACAACACGTGGTATGAGGTCCAGAGCCGCGACGGCATGGTCTATATGTACGGATATAATCCCGACCTTAATACTGACACACATTCAAGGCTGTCATACACCGATGTTTACGGGGCACAGAAAATACACTCATGGTATCTGAGCTATGTCTCACAGCCCACTGGCAATTACATGACCTATGAATATGATATAATAAACCTTTGTGTCTACCCTTACAGGATTAGATATGGAAACAATTCTTATCAAAGCAACTCTCTGTCTAATACAATTGAGTTCACATATATTGAGGATCGGACAGATTCCATACCTGTCATTTTCGACGGCAAACGGGGAAGCATGAAAAGGAGACTCCATTCCATCACAGGTATGACCGGTAGCAGCGTATACCGTACATATACACTAAACTACGACACTACAGGTGATGGCGTGGCTTGCAAGTTCTCACGCCTGACGAGCGTTACTGAAAAGAACGCGCAGAACCAGACTCTTCCGCCAACAACAGTCTATTGGTCGTATCTACCACCAATATCTTATACAGCCTCAGTACTTACTGTTAATCAGCCGACAAATATCAACCCGTTTGTCTCATTCCCGTTTGCGGATCAATCGTATATGGCAGGAGACTTCAACGGAGACGGACGGTCAGATATTGCCGGTATCGCATTGGTTGGAGAGCCGAATAACAATGGGGGTGAAGACTACTATACATATGTATACATGTATCACTCGACGTCTTCTCAATCGGGAACATCACAATACATATCCGGGACTAATTATATATTACCGCCAAGTGTTGAATCAGGAAGGATAAAAGGTGGCGTTAACTCATTGTCGGTCATTGATGTAGATGGTGACGAAATTAATGAACTTGTTATACCTTATTATGTACAGTCTGGATCGACTGCAGCCCTGGGATTATATGTGTTAGGGCAGAACTTTTCTGTTGGAGATGGCGGCGGTGCTACAAGTCTTTACAATACCGGTAAACCTCTTTTTACATCTGGAGATATTGACAATGACGGCAGAACGGATGTGGTATTCATGGAAAAGACTAAAAGGAACGGCAGCTATCCTTTATACTTATGGAAATACAACATAAACTATATCTCCGGTAGCAACGAATTGGAACATTCCTTGTTTGATATGGATACAGAAACCTCTCTTTCTTTGAGTTCCGCACCTCAGCAAGTATACATATCGGACATGAATGGCAATGGTCTGAATGATCTTTTAGTAATATGTAATAGCGGCTATTCTATCTATTGGAACCAAGGAAACGGCATTTCAGCAAACTCTTATTCCGACACAAACAAAAGCATTGGTACTAGTCTTCAGGATGCGCATTCGCTGACTCCTGGCGATTATAATGGGGATGGACTGTTGGATTTCCTTTCGAACACTAAAGGCTCAAACAATTGGTTCTTTCTTCTTAATAATGGTAATGGGACTTTCAATAAAACTACAGCACTTAACATGAGCGTCATTTCAGATCAAAGCTTCACAGATAAAGACAATGACAAACTAAGTGTTAATGTCTTTGATATGGATAGTGACGGCAAGTCTGACGTAATCATAACCAAAGGGGTCTATAAGAGGAAATCAAACATTTGGGGACAGGAATGGGGAGAATTTGACTATGTCATAACCAAGTGGCTGAATTCAACTGGAGCCACGCTTGTGGAGAAACACTCGGCAACATCAGAACAATCAAGTGACATGTATTCAAGTAAATACATCACCGGTGATTTTGACGGTGACGGCCGCATGGAACTGGTCAACTACGGTTATGACTGCGTAGATGGCAACAACGCAAATACAGCCCCGGTATGGCGAATATATAAGAACAGTAACCTTACCGCGCAGAGCGGCAAGGTGACATCCGTAACGGGCGATTATGGTGCCACCACCAATATTACGTATTCCACACTCACGGACCAGACTGTCTATACCCGGGGTGGTAATGATCCGTATCCGGCACCCAAGTACAACATACCGCTCAACGTGGTCAGGCAGACTACACAAGATAATGGCGCGGCAGGTTCACTGACTACGCTCTACACTTATGAGGGACTCAAGGCACACCTGCGGGGCAGAGGACTGCTGGGATTCAGCAGGATGGCGGCCAACTGCACCACCACAGGCGTGATCTCTGAGAGCGGAGTCACTCAATGGGATACTGTATTCTATATACCCAAAGTAACATATTCAAAGACTACAATTGATGGTAGCGATGCGCAGACCACAACAACTCTAACAATAGCAGACAAGGGACAAAGAAAATATTTTGCCTATCCTTCACAGACCGTTGAGACAGATATGGACGGCAACAGCGTAACCACCTCAAGAAGCTATGACACCACGTATTGCTACCCTACCGCCGTAACCACAAGCTATAGCGCAGTCATGTACCGTTCCGTCAGTTACGCGGATTATGTCCAGACCACAGCTGGCGTATATCTGCCCAGGACCATTACCACATCACAGAAACATGCTGATGACAATACGGTATTCACAATCATAGACACCTGTGTTTATGATCTTACAACGGGAGCAGTACTTAGGCGTGTTAAGAATGTGGGAACCTCCAAACCCCTAACCACGAGCTACACCTATGATTCATGGGGCAACCTGACCAGCCGGGTAAGCACCGGCAGCGGCATAACCTCCTGCACCACATTGTATGAATATGATGCCTCACGCCGGTTTCCAGTCAGGGTGTACACCAACCCCGCATCATCCGTACAGAAGTACACCTATGACCTGTGGGGTAACGTGCTTTCTGAACAGGACAGCATAAACGCCACTGTACACAACACTACAACATACTCTTATGACAGTTGGGGCAACCTTGTCGGCACCGTGAACCCCGACGGCACCTCCACCACCTATACCCGCGGCTGGAGCAGCGACGTAGCGCAGCGCTGGTTCGTGTTGGAGCAGGGAACCGCCACCCCATGGGTCAAGACCTGGTATGACAACCAGGGGCGTGAAGTGAAGACAGAGAGCATAGGCCCCAATGATGCTGACATTACAACAACCACCGTCTATGACGCAAAGGGACAGGTTGAAGAACGTACCGAGACCAGCGGTGACCTTACGCTCACATACACCTACACGTATTACCCACGCGGCCGTATAGCCAGCGAGACAGGTCCCGGTGGCCGTAGCGTAACTTACCAGTACGGCAACCGCAGTGTTACGGTCACCGAGAACGGCAACCGTACCACGTCCAAGACCTACGATGCATGGGGTAACCTCAAGACCCTTACCGATCCGGTATCAGGCATCACCAACACATACTCCTCTACAGGAGGTATAAAACAAACCTCATCCGGCGGCGCAACCTGGACATTCGGATATGACAACCGCGGCAACCGGACCTCCATGACCGATCCTGACGCAGGCACCACCACCTATGTCTATGATGCACTTGGCCGTGAAACCCAAAGAACGGATGCCCGGGGTGTTGCATTTGTCACAACTTATGACTACCTTGGTCGCGTAATCCGGCGCAAGGCGGACTCAGAGACCGTAACCTATTCTTACGGCTCAGCCGGCAACGGCCAGCTCAGGCTGGCAAGTGAGAGCTATGACGGCTGGACCATGAGTTATACATATGACAACCTGGGCAGGGTTACAGGTGAGACAATGAGCAACGGCATCATCACAAAGAGCAGGAGCTATACCTACGGGCCTGACGGTATGCTTGCCACAAGGACTCTTCCCGGTGGCAAGACATACTCGTACTCGTATGACAACTACGGTAACCTGACCGGTGTGGATGCCGCATCCGGCGCACTCAGATGGGACCTTACCGGTTATACCGGCAAGCGCACCACATCCAGCACCGTTCTCGGCAACTCCGCCTACTACACGTTCAATAAGGCCACCGTCCTTGACCAGTACGGTTACCTAGATTCTCTTATAACAGATAAGAACGGCATCCGCTATCAGTGCTATGACTACGGTTTCTCGCCCTTGACGGGCAATCTTACATGCCTGGACGCCAACTGGATGGATTACCCCCGTACGTTCCAGTATGATAGTGCCGACAGACTGATCAGGGTGCAGGAGAACAATCAGGACATCCTGTACATGACCTATGCCCAGAACGGCAACATACTGAGCAAGTCAGGCATAGGTTATTATGAGTACGGCAGCACCCAGAAGCCCCATGCTGTGACCGCCGTAGACAATTTTGACGGCTGGATTGAGGATACCATACAGTACATATACTATAACTCATGGGGCAAGCTGGAAGACCTGTTCTCCGTCAGGGACGGCGATGTGTACCATTACTCCATAGAGTACGGTCCTGACCTTCAGCGCGTACGCAGCAGCCTATACAAGAACAGCCAGCTGCTGTATTCAAAGTTGTACTGGGATGACTATGAGGAGAAGACCGTGGGCAACACCACCTACCTATACTGGTATGTGAACGGTTCCGACGGTCTGGCCGGCATCATGCTGGGCAACGCCCAGAACAGCAATTTGTCCCGGAACCTTGTGGCCATAACCGACCATCTGGGCAGCATCATGGCGCTGATGGACAATTATGACACTTATTATTCATGCAGCTACGATGCATGGGGCAACCGCACGATAGGCATGGAGAGTCCCTGGGGCATTGACCGTGGATTCTGCGGTCATGAGCACATAGATGAGATAGGCCTGATAAACATGAACGGCCGCATGTACGACCCCAAGCTGAGCCGTTTCCTCAGCCCGGACCCGTACGTGCAGGCACCGACTGACCCGCAGAACTTCAACCGCTACTCCTACTGTTTGAACAATCCGCTCAAGTATACGGATCCGGATGGGGAGTTTGTATTTGCTCTTGTAGGGGCAATATTGTTTACAACCGGAATGACCAATGTTTTCATTCAAGCATCAAATGATAATATCAACTCGTTTGGAGATGCAGTAAACGCTTTTATAGGAGGTGTATCAGCGGGTATATCAGAAGGAACAACTTTGGCTTTTGGCTTCGCAGAATTGTCAACTGGTTCTCCTTTGGGCGTATTGCTTGGTCATTGTATTAATTTTAGTAAAAGTCTTAACATGACTACTACGCTAGTAAATAGCGTATTGCATCCAGTCAAAGCAGCCCAGATTTTCCTTGGTCGTTATTATACAGATGAAAATGGTAATGCTTGGGATCAAGCTCTGCAAGGCTTGAGCCGCTTTATGTGGGAAGGACCTCAAACCTGGGCTGGATATAACTGGAGTCAGGCTCGTAGTATTTTGGGAGATGTTGACGAGGTTGACTATCTTGGAGGAGCTACATTCTGTATAAATGAAAATGGCTCTGGCGGTAGTGTGTCTTTGGGTAATTACATTAATGCTGATATAAGCACAAGTTACCAAGGCATCATCACGAAACATCCGGTCTTAATGCATGAATATGGTCATACATTTGATAGCCGCAAATATGGCCCTGCCTATCTGTTTGAAATAGGCATTCCAAGTGCAATAAGTGCTAAAAATACAATAGTAATAAATAAACGTCAAACACATAGATGGTATTGGACAGAGCTTAGAGCAAATCAAGCTGCAAAAGATTATTTTGGTAGGTATTATGGAGTTGATTGGTCGCAATATGAGAACTTTGTGGAGTCAAATCACTACTATCCTACTGATAAGCCTTTACCACAATTTTTGCGAGATGACTATTAAGAATGGTATTACCAAAATCTTATAATAAAATGAAGCCAAGAAATAATCTTCTGTTGCTACTCGTTTTCTTTCTGAATTCATGCCTTTTTCTAGATCTTTTAGGTCCAGAAAGTAGACATCAAATTATAAAAATAATAAATAACTCAGAGATAGAGATAGCATTTTATCCATATACTATTCTTCCTATTGGTGGTTTATATCCTGACACATTGTTACCTAAAGCAGATATCGGCCGCTATTGTTCAAAGATTGAACCAAAACATCAATGGGGGTGGAGTCCAGATTTAACTGATAAACAGATGAGGGAACAATTCGGTGAAGCGGATACATTAATCTTCTTTGTTTTTTCAGTTGAAACCCTGAATAAGTATACGTGGGAAGAAATACGTGAAGGTTACAAAATACTTAAACGTTATGATCTAAGCATACAAAACCTGGATAGTCTGAACTGGACAATAACATATCCTTGAACATATGAAACAATGACTCAAAAGGATAGTTTCCCTGTGACATGTGAATGATATCTAACAACAAATTAACTCTACATCGTCAAATGAGAAAGATTATTTATTTGTCAATTACAATGTTTGTGATGCCTTTGTTGGCCTCATGCTTTGAAGACAACTCAATCAAAAACAGTGAAAGTGATCTTGTTGGTGAATGGTATAATAATTCCGACAATAGGAGCATTTTTTTTGAGGAAACGCTCACCATAAACGATGATAACACATTTGTACTCATGAATACACAATATGGATTAAATGGTAGTGAAAAGTATATGGCCGGTCAAACCGTATCCGAAGGTACTTATAAAGTGAAGGGAAACCGTCTTTCAATGAAAGTAGCAAAAGCTCAGCATAGAATGGGGGTAGGCCGTATTCCCGGAAAAATGGAAATATCAGAATGGATGGATGTAACTGATTATAGCCATGAAACAAAGACTGCGGAGATTAGTTTTTTCCAGAACAATTCAACATTGTTGATCAATAAACTATATGATCCGCATAATGATAGTGAAGGACTCAAATTCTTTATAAGAAAAGGAGCAGACCTTCCCTACAATAATTCGGATTTGCAGGGAACTTGGTATTCTTTCCGTAAACGACCGGTTGATCCCGCTCCTCTAAAGGATAGTATAGAGTTGTTTGACGCAGTTGAAATAGTCATCAATATCAAAAACGATAGCATAGACCTGATATTTAATATGGATGGTGCGCGTTACATTGGTAAATATACGTATGATAACGGTGTTTTGTCAACTGAAGATACTTTGGCCTTATATACATCCTGGGTGGATGGAGTCAATAAGGCCAATTGGACAGATCCTTATTCTGCCCTATGGAGAGAATCCTATCAGGGAGATCCTTATAATGTGACTTCGTTTTCTGATGGCTACACATTTGTATTTATCCCAATAGGAGAAACCGCTTATTTTAAATTGGGATATAATACCATTATATTCAAAAAACAATGATACAATTGATGACACAAAAGGATGGTTTTTCACGTATGAAGAAAAATTGTTTGTTTGCATGTTTGCTCGGTCTGGTTGCCTTAAGTTCATGTAAAGAGGAGATAACGGAACCGTTATTGTTCGACGAGCCTGGAATAGATTTCGTCAAAGTTGAAAGGGAAGGTGTCAGAGGTATGGTCATATCATGTCAGATGCGCCCTACAAGAAAGATGTATGATAATCATTTCAGTTACTATGAATGCGGAATGGAGTACTCTACAGACAGCCTGTTCCGCAGATCAGTAAAAGTCAGTTTCGGCCATCCGGAAAGTGATGATTATGTGAAACATGCCCGCCTGTCAGATCTGTTTCCGGACTCAGTTTATTATCTCAAACCTATTTTGGTTAAAGCTGATCATTTGTTGGCCATACGTTCGTATATTACGGACAATGGCGGTAACAGATATCTGGCAGATACGGATGATATAATTTGTTCCGGTAATGTTGTAACTGTAAAAACTATACCATTTGATGTAGATGACCATGTAGCGGTTACGGTAACGAAGACGGCTCCGATGAGCATTTCGTACAGTATGGAGTTGACTGACGGAATAAGCAATTGCACTTATTCCGTCTGGTTCTCTAATGACAGTTTATTCTCTGACGGAGTAAAGGTTATTGATTATAAACCTTATCAGCAACAAAATGAAACTGATTTAAAAACATTGAATGCTTCTACTAACTACTATATCCGGCCATGCGTAGGTTTTAAATCCAGAACAGACACAACGTTCTATTTTGGAAGTACAATCAAGGTGCAGACCGATGCTCTGCCTAAAAAGAACGGAATGGAGTATGTGGATTTAGGTCTTTCTGTAATGTGGGCATTCTGCAATGTTGACGCAGTTTCCCCGGAAGAGCCGGGAGGATACTACTGCTGGGGTGAGACCAAGGAGTTGACAGTTAACGGTGTAAGGGTTGAAACCATAGATTATGTGAACACTATTCTGACATATTCCAAATATAACTCCAGTGACGGAAAGAGAACACTTGATTCTGCCGATGACGTGGCATCCGTAAAATGGGGAGGCCCTTGGCATATACCGGATCAGCAGGATATATTGGATTTATGGGCAAACAGTGAACATTTCAAGCAGGTAACGATCAATGGAAAACAGGTACTGAAGGTTATCAGCAAGATTAACGGTAATTACATCTATCTTCCTATTGCAGGGTTTTACGGAGCAGGTAGTTATTTTGATTGGCCCCAAGCATACATTTGGTCAAGAAACCTTAGTACTTTGAACAATGATTATGGCATTGCAAAATCGTTGCGTAGTGATTCATATGATGGATCGTACTATGATGCAAGAAGTGATTGCCTAAACGTTCGCCCCGTTTTCAAACCTTAGTTTTTTATTGTATATATGAGAAAGACTTTGTTTTGTGTTTTGATGGCAGGTTTTGCTTTGGCATCCTGCATTGGTGATGATTCAATTGAACCTCAAAGATCAAACCAGTATGATATTGACGGCGCTCTTATAGTTCACGTTTCCATTCCAGCTAAGATTAAGAATCCCGAGTCGGGCATTCGGTTCGGCGACGGTCGTGAGGTGTATCTGATCAATACTGACAGGTTCGCTGTGGCGTGCGATAAATTCGGCAAAATGCAGGTTCTCGAGCCGACGCGCATATCGGCCGATAGTCTGTCATGCACTCTTGTGGGCGACGTGACGTTCTACCGTGAGGATAATACTCAGAATGAGATTGTGCTCATACCCGAGCGCAGGGATGTTAACAGCCACTTTAGAATGAGGCTTTTGTATGGCTGGAGCCAGAGTTCTAAGGGAGTGGAAGGCTTGTACTGCGATTACACCAGGCAGGACGGATCGGCCAGGAAGATGCTTGAAAGCCGATATGCCTGGACTTATCTGTCCTTACTAAACCTGAAGGAGGGCGATGAGATTGTGATTCAGGATACTCTGAAGCTGTGGTCGGTTGATTCTGGGCTGGAGATTGATATGGAGTTCGTCGATGAGGACGGAACGACTCCGGTCAATGGCATAAAGGTCCAGAGTGCTGTTTTGTCCACCGAGTTGGATGGTCTGGTCCGTGAGTATCGGATGGATACCAAGAAAAGAGGAAGTCTGAGGATGGGACCTATTGATGGCTCAAAACTCTATGCGTCAATTAATTACAGTCCCGAGGAGACGTATGGCCGGAAGTCTGATGTTTTCACGCTCACTGCTATTGACAGTACGACATGGGATACTTACAAGGCCAGTTGGACAGTTAATCTGGATAAGTTTGCGGGCGGATTGTACACGCAGAAGCTGGTAATGCAGAAGCAGCCGTTGCAGGTCCAGACTCTATATCAAGATCCGGTTACTGTGTATACTCCTGAAAACGGCAAGTACCGTTTGGGACATATGGGTGATGTTGCTGTTTACAACGGCGGTGCGGCCGATATTGAGGGATACACTGTGCTGAATGTGCATCTGTTCGATGCGCGTCTGGACGGCCAGATTAAGTTGGCGGGCGAAGTCAGCAATCATATGGCTCTCTCTTCCAAGATTTTCTCGGAGTCAAGCCTTATCAATAATCCCGACGGGGTTGCAATCAAGAATGCAGGTGAGCTTCCTATTATCATTGCTGAGGGTAGCACTCTGACAATTAAGGGCGATATCGATGGTGATCTGAGTCTTCAGCCGGGCTCTCTGGTGACTGTAGAGGGAGATATTAAAGGTATGATCCGACTGGCGGTCGGTTCTCGCATGAGGGTCAAGGGCGATGTCTCTAAAGCGGCCTTCTTTGCCACCGAAGGCTCAATTACCGATTTCACCGAGTACGATCCTGCATCGGACTATAGGGTCAAAACCGGCTTTACTATTTATGAGGCCCGATACCCGATTGGCGGCAGGTAAAAAGTGATTGATAAGTTATATGCATAAGTGCTAAAAATGGCTAAATGAGCCATTTTGGTCGGAAAACTCTGCACGGTGTGCGGAGTTTTCTTGTAACTTTGCGGCCTGAAACAAAGGACGCATCAATGATTATCAATCCTACAAATAGGGACGATATACGCGAGAGGGCTATCGAGACCACCTCTGATATAGTTCTCAAGTGCGGTAACCTGTCGGTCAGGATGGATGATGTGGCACAGGAGTTGTCGGTTTCCAAACGTACCCTCTATGAGATATTCGGCAGCAAGGAGGAGCTTCTTGTGGAGTGCATGAAAAGACACATAGCCCGCATGTCAAAGATTATTGCCGATGAGATGGGCCGTGAGGAGGATGTCCTGACCGTCTTTATAAAGCATCTGGAGGTGCTTATTGCCGAATCTCGCGAGAGGGACCACAATAAGTTTGAAGATATGGACAAGTATCCCAAGCTTAAGAAACTGTTCCATGAGCACTTGGCTGATATGGCATGCCGCATGCGCGGTTTTATGGAATTGGGAGTCAGACAGGGGGTGTTCCGCGATGACCTGAACATGGATGTGCTGATGAAATCTTTCAGCGCTATGGGCACTATGGCCAACAAGGAGTCCGAGAGCGGCCAGTTCCGTTACGATGAACTGATAGACGGAACAATAGTGGTGCTGCTCAGGGGTATAGCTACCCCCAAGGGTATGGAAAAACTGGATAAGTATAGGTATAAATCAAACAATAGATGATGAAGAGAGATTTTTTTAAAAGGGCAGGATTCCTGGTTGCAGCTGCACTGATTGCGGTTGCCGTCAACGCTCAGGAAACCGGCGGTGCACTGAAACTCACGCTTGACGATGCCCTGAAGATTGCCTTGAGTGATAATCCGACCATCAAGGTGGCCGAGCAGCAGATTGAGGTTAAGAAAATCAGCAAGGATGAGGCCTGGCAGGCATTGCTTCCCAGTGCCGATTTCAGCGGTACGGTTCAGTATACTGTCCTGGCTGCTGTAATGAAACTGAGCATGCCGGATCCTGTAACCGGAGAGACCAGGACATCTTCTTTCAAGATGGGTCAGGACAATACCAGTACTTGGAACGGGCAGTTCCAGGTGAGTCTGCCGTTGTTTGCCCCTACGGTATATGCTACCATGAATCTGACCAAGACAGACCTGGCCAACGCCGTTGAGCAGAGCCGCAGTTCCAAGCTGGATCTGGTCAATCAGGTTACCAAGGCATACTATCAGGTTATTCTGGCGCAGGACAGTTATGACGTGCTGTGCAAGAGCCTGGAGCAGGCCGAAAGGAATTTCAATGTGGTCAAGTCATTATATGAGTTGGGCGGTACCAGTGAGTACGACAAGATAAGCGCCGAGGTGCAGTTGCGCTCACTCAATCCTACAGTAATACAGGCACGTAACGCCGTAACGCTGGCCAAGCTCCAGCTGATGATTCTTATGGGTATGGACCCGGAGACGGAGATTGTGGTTGAAGGCAGTCTGGAGGATTATGAGGACCGTCTTTATGCTGAGGCTCTGGCATCAGACAGTTACTCACTTGAGAACAACACCAGCATGCGCCAGCTCAAGATTAATGAGACTATGTTGAATCAGAGTCTTAGAGTGCAGAAAATGAATTTCCTGCCTACTCTGGCGCTGGCCGGTACATATTCATTGCAGTCTCTCTACAACAAGGACTTTAACATAGGCGAGTATGAGTGGGCCAAGAGCTCATCGATAGTGTTGTCGCTTTCAGTGCCTATTTTCCGTATGGGTAACTTTACCAAGCTGAAAAGCACCAAGTTGCAGATTAGCCAACTGAGTGAGAATATCGGCTATACCGAGAAGCAGTTGGGTATGCAGGTGCGCAGTTACGTGGACAACATGAAGGCCAATGCCGAGCAGGTGGCCAGCAACCACGAGGCCATAGAGCAGGCCGAGAAGGGCCGTGAAATAGCCAGTAAGCGCTATGAGATAGGCAAGGGTACCATACTGGAGCTGAACAACAGTGAGGTGCAGCTTACTCAGGCCAAACTGACATACAGCCAGTCCATATACAACTATCTGGCCGCCAAGGCAGACCTGGACAAGGTGCTGGGCAATGACGAGGGTATTCCTGCCCCGGACAATAATAAATAAGGTTATAATAATAAAGACAAGATAATATGAAAGCATTCAGAATTTCGGGAATCGCTCTCTGCTCCATGCTGATTATGGCAGCCTGCGGGCAGAAAAAGTCAGAGACAGCCGTACAGGCACCATTGGTTGATCCCAACGCCAAGCCGCTGGTCAAGCTGGCCAAGGTGGTTGAGGAACCGGTGGACCAGATCCAGGTTTACTCAGCTACCATAGTAGGTGAGATAAAGAACAACATTGCTCCGGCTACTCCGGCACGTATAAGCAAGATAAACGTTGAGGTGGGCGATAATGTACGTCGCGGCCAGATTCTGGTCCAGATGGATGAGACCACACTGAGCCAGCAGGAGATGCAGCTCAAGAATCTGGAGACCGAATTCAACCGTATAGACCAGTTATATAAGGTGGGCGGTGTCTCCAAGTCTGAGTGGGATAATCTGAACCTGCAGCTTGAGGTGGCCCGCAAGTCACTCAAGACACTTAAGGAAAACACTCAACTGGCCAGTCCCATTGAAGGTGTGGTGACCGCACGTAACTATGACAACGGTGACCTTTACGGCGGACAGCCCATTCTGGTGGTGCAGAAGATTGCTCCCGTAAAGCTGACCATCAACGTATCCGAGCAGTATTACTCAAAGGTCAAGAAGGGCGATGAGGTTAAGATTGAGCTGGATGCATATCCCGGTGAGACTTTTACCGGAAAGGTGTCGCTGATATATCCCACCGTGGATGCCATGACTCATACATTCCCGGTCGAGGTCAACGTGGCTAACCAGGACCTGAAGCTGCGTCCCGGTATGTTTGCCCGCGCTACGCTGAATCTGGGTACCCTGAACCATGTGGTTGTTCCGGACCTGGCTATCGAGAAGCGTGCAGGATCGGGTGACCGTTTTGTATATGTATATAATAATGGTAAGGTATCTTACAACAAGGTTGAGCTGGGCCAGCGTCTGGGTGACCGCTATGAGCTGATATCGGGTGTACCCAACGGCGCTCAGGTGGTTATTGAGGGTCAGGCCAAGCTGGCTGACGGCAAGGAAGTAGAAGTTAAGAAGTAAACAGCAAGCTACCATGAGTCTATACGAAGGATCGGTCAAAAGACCAATATTTACCGCTCTCTGTTTTGTGGCAGTGGTGGTGTTCGGCTTGTTCTCATACTCCAAGCTGCCCATTGACCAGTTGCCCGACATTGAGTCCAACACCATCATGGTGTTTACGTACTATAACGGTGCCAATGCATCGGACATAGAGAATAATGTGACCCGCCCGCTGGAGAATACACTCAACAGCTGCAGTCACATAAAGCATATCACATCACGCTCATCGGAGAACGTATCCGTAATTACGCTGGAGTTTGAGTTCGGTCACTCCATTGATGACCTTACCAACGATGTGCGTGACAAATTGAGCATGATTACCAACTCGCTGCCTGACGGCGCGGGACAGCCAATCATATTCAAGTTTGATACCAGTATGATGCCTATCATGCTGCTGTCAGTCCAGGCCGGTGAGAGCCAGAGCGCTCTTTACAAGATTCTGGATGAGAATGTGGTCAACCCGCTGGCACGTATTCCGGGTGTGGGCACTGTATCCGTTACCGGTGCACCGCAGCGTGAGATTTACGTATATTGCGATCCCGCCAAGCTGGAGGCTTACAACCTGACCATTGAGGCTATTGCCGCTATGATAGGCTCCGAGAACCGCAGTATTCCTGGCGGTAACCTGGATGTCGGTAACGAGACTTACGCCCTGCGTGTGGACGGCGAGTTCAAGGATCCGCGTGACATGGCTAACCTTGTGGTGGCATCAATAGGCGGTCGTAACGTCTATCTGAGTGACCTGGCCGAGATTGTGGACCGCACTCAGGAGCGTGCCCAGGAGTCTTACAACAACGGCGTGCAGGGTGCCATGATGGTTATCCAGAAGCAGACCGGCGCCAATACGGTAGAGATATGCCGTAAGGTGAACGCCGCTCTGCCGGCATTGCAGAAGAACCTGCCCAGCGATATCAAGATAGGTATGATCCATGACGGATCGGAGGATATCATCCAGACCGTAAACTCCCTGGCCGAGACTATCCTCTACGCACTGCTGTTTGTGGTGTTGGTGGTTTACTTCTTTACCGGCCGCTGGCGTGCTACAATGGTTGTGGCCATAACTATCCCGCTGTCACTTATTGCATCGTTCATATATCTGTTTGTGACAGACGGCTCACTGAATATCATATCGCTGAGTTCACTGACCATTGCCATCGGTATGGTTGTGGATGATACCATTGTGGTATTGGAGAATATTACCACCCACATTGAACGCGGTGCCAATCCCAAACAGGCCGCTATACACGCTACCAATGAGGTGGCCGTATCGGTTATGGCGTCCACAATGACCATATTCGCGGTGTTCTTCCCGCTGACCATGATGTCGGGTATGGCCGGCGTAATGTTCAAGCAGCTGGGTTGGATGATGTGTATCATCATCGCCATATCTCTGGTGGTGTCACTGACACTGACCCCGATGCTCTGCTCACGCATGCTTAAGCTGGAGAAGAAGGGCAGCCGTTTGCATACCATACTGTACCGCCCCATCCAGAAGGCGCTGGACGGTCTGGACCACTGGTATTCACGTCTTATCAATGTGGCAGTGCGTCACCGCAAGACTATCGTGCTTATTGCAATTGTGCTGTTTGTGGCATCACTGTTTACCGCCGGAAACCTCAAGTCCGAGTTCTTCCCGTCCGATGAGCAGTCACGTATTTCGGCCACCATCTATATGCCTATCAACACCAACACCAACCGCTCACGCAGCGTGGCTCAGGAGCTGTCGGACCTGTGGATGAAACGTTATGCCGATGACCTGGTAACATGTAACTACCGTGTGGGTGCTGCCGATGAGAACAACACCTTTGCTTCAATGCAGACTAACGGCACTCACATCATATCTTTCACCATCTCGCTCAAGGAACTTGGTGAGCGCAACATCTCATCGGACCAGGTGGTGGCCGAGATGCGTGCCGACCTGAATGCCCGACCCGAGATTGAACGCTTTATGGTTACTGCCGGCGGCGGTATGAGTATGGGCGGGCAGTCAAGCGCCGAGTTTGAGATTTACGGTTATGACTTCGGTCAGACTGATAAAGTGGCTGCCGATTTCCTGGCTGCAATGAAGCAAGTTCCGGGAGTGGGTGAGGCCTATATAAGCCGTGACAACTATCAGCCTGAATATGAGGTGGTGTTTGACCGTGAGAAACTGGCTCAGCATGGTTTGAACCTGTCAACAGCTGCTACTTATCTGCGTAACCGTATCTATGGTGCAACAGCATCTTATTTCCGTGAGGACGGTGAGGAGTATTATATTAAAGTGCGTTATGCTCCGGAGTACCGTACCCAGCTGGATGACATTGAGAATATCCTGCTTTACGGCAGCGGCACCAATGCCGTCCGCGTTCGTGACGTAGGTCATCTGGAGGAGGTTTTCACTCCGCCTACCATCCAGCGTAAGGACCGTCAGCGTATCAATACCGTTACCTGCGTAATTGCCGGTGGTGCTGCCCTGAGTGATGTGGTGCAGGCCGGCCAGGCTGTGATTGACAATATGGAGCTTCCCGAGGGCGTCTCCATACAGATATCCGGTGACTATGAGGACCAGCAGGAGTCATTTGCAGATATGGCTACCCTGGCACTGCTTATCATAATGCTTGTGTTCATTGTGATGGCTGCCCAGTTTGAGTCGCTGACTCTGCCGTTCATCATAATGTTCTCAATCCCGTTCGCCTTGAGCGGCGTGCTGATTGCACTTGCTCTTACCGGTACATCCATCAACCTGATGAGTATGCTGGGTGCCATAATGCTGATTGGTATCGTGGTTAAGAACGGTATCGTGCTCATTGACTATACGGGTCTGTGCCGCGAGCGCGGAATGTCGGCCATTACGGCTACCGTGACTGCCGCCCGCAGCCGTCTGCGTCCTGTGCTTATGACTACCATGACCACTATCCTGGGTATGATTCCTATGGCGCTCAGCCACGGACAGGGCTCGGCACTGTGGCGTCCGCTGGGTATTTCGGTAATAGGTGGTCTGACAGTCTCAACACTCCTTACCCTGGTGCTTGTACCTACGCTGTACTGCATATTCCAGAGCACTGGAATCAGGAAGGCACGCCGCAAGCACCGCAAACAGTTGGAGCTGGCTGCTTTCTGGGCACAGAACAAGGATCAGTTCATTCATGACAAGACTGCAAAACATTAAATAAACACGTTGGCATTGGCCTTGGCGTTGGCTTTTTTTGAGCCGGAAGCCAAAGCCAAAGCCAACGCCAAAGTATACAATATGAAAGCAATATTTATAGCATTTGACCAGTCATATACGGAGCGTATCATTGACTTGCTTACCACAAACAACTGCCGCGGCTTCTCCATGGTGGAGCAGCTGCAGGGCAGGGGTTCGGTCAAGGGTGAGCCTCACTACGGCAACCACGCCTGGCCCTCCATGTGCTCGGGCATAATCACCATGGTTGATGACAACAAGGTGGATATAGTCCTGGAGAAACTCCATGCAATGGACGTAGCGACCGAAAAGCTCGGCCTGCGCGCTTTTGTCTGGAATATCGAGCAGAGCATCTGAACGGAAGAGAATAGGGTTATACCCTTCCAAAGTCTCGCACCCACGCGTGACCAGTGGGAGGGGCCCGGAACAAAAAGTATCGATTCTGGAACTACGTTTCGGAATCGATACTTTTTGTTTTGGGAGGGCCGGCCGAAGGCCGCTTTGAGAAGGGTATAACCCTATTCTCTTCCGTTCAGATACTCTGCTTAAAGGTTGCTGGTCCAACCTTGAGCCTTGAGCTCGACTTCTTGCCCGGATTTGGTCACTAAGTGGCGGCCAAGCTCGGGGCGGGTCATGTGGCCGATGAGTTTTACGTCCTTGAGCTGGATGATCTTGTCGTGGTCGGTCAGGGGTACGGTAAAGAGGAGTTCGTAGTCCTCGCCTCCGTTAAGGGCACAGGTGTAGACGTCCATGTTGAGTTCTTCGGCCATTACGGCGGTCTGGTAATCTATGGGGATGCGCTCCTGATATACGCTGCATCCGGTACCGCTCTGCTTGCAGATGTGGATGAGTTCCGATGAGAGGCCGTCGGATATATCCATCATGGCGGTGGGCTGGATGCCGGCCTCACGCAACTCCTTGATTATATCACCGCGGGCCTCGGGCTTGAGCTGGCGCTCCAGTATGTATTCCTTGCCGGCAAAATCGGGGTTGAACGGCTCATTGGCATTGTGCGGGGTGCTGTTGAATACGGCTTTCTCACGCTCCAGCAGCTGCAGACCCATATAGGCGGCACCCAGGTTGCCCGATACGCATATCAGGTCATTCTGGCCGGCCCCGTTGCGGTATACGGCCTTACCTTTCTCAGCCTCACCTATGCAGGTTATGCTAATGGCCAGTCCGGTCAGGGATGATGTGGTGTCACCACCTACCAGATCCACGTTGTGACGCTGGCATGCCAGCAGTAAGCCGGCATAGAAATCCTCCATATCCTCTACCGAGAAGCGTTTGCTCAGGGCTAATGATACGGTCATCTGGCGTGGTGTACCGTTCATGGCGTAAATGTCGGAGATATTGACCATTGCTGATTTGTAGCCAAGATGTTTGAGCGGCACATAAGTCAGGTCAAAATGAACTCCCTCCATCAGCATATCGGTTGTAATGAGAACCTCCTTGTCCTTTCCGGAATAATCCAGGACAGCGCAGTCATCACCTATACTGTAGAGAGTACTGACGTTCTGCGGTTTGAGGTCTTTTGTAAGATGGTCTATAAGCCCGAATTCTCCAAGCTCCGATATTTCGGTACGTTTTGTCTGTGGCATATTACTGAGATTGAGTGTATGATTCTACGTGTTTTATTATCTGGTTGTCAAACCTGTCCTGATCACGCAGGAATGCGGGCCTGACAGGAAGGACGAAAATCCTCTCCCTGAGGCTTCGGCCCATGTCCATCCCCGACAGACGCGCGGCATCCTTGGCGGTAGTCAGTATTATGGAACCCGAAGGCATGCTGTCAAGCTCTTTCTCTATCTCTTCCAGGTCTTTCCTGCTGAAATCGTGGTGATCGGGATAAGAGACTGAGCGTACAATATTGTGTGTCCTGCGCAACTCTTGGAGCATGGGCTCAGGGAAAGCTATTCCTGTAACTGCAAGTACCGGGCAGCCGGGATCGGGTAAGTCGGCCGGTCCGTCCATGCGGCATATGGTTTGGTACTCAAGGGTGGTAAAGTATACCTGCTGCCTATCGGATACGGCCAGAATTGACTGCAGGCGTTCCATTCCGGCAGATGATAGGTGGGACGGACACTTGCTTACGATAATGATATCGGCACGGCGGCGTCCTTTGGCGCTCTCACGCAGATGCCCGGCGGGAAGCAAGGCATCGTCCATGATATTGCGGTTATAGTTTACCAGGAGTATATTGAGCGATGGTTTTACACTGCGATGCTGGAAAGCGTCATCCAGTATTATCACCTGAGGGTTGCAGATGTCTGTAAGCCTTTCTATTCCCTTGACACGATCCTCGCTGACAGCTACGTCAACACCCGGAAAGTGCCGCTTTATCTGAAGGGGCTCATCGCCGATAAGACTGCTGCTTGAATGTGAATCGGACAGAATGAAGCCTTTTGTGCGGCGTCCGTAGCCGCGACTGAGAACTGCGGTGTCAAACCTGTCCATGAGCAGAGCTGCCAGATATTCGGTGTGGGGAGTCTTTCCGGTACCCCCAGCCGTGATGTTGCCTATGCTGATAACGGGGATATGGAATGCTTTACTCTTGAGTATCCCGTTGTCATACATGTAGTTGCGTATACATGTACCCAATCCGTACAGCCATGATAAAGGCCTGAACACATTATATATATGGAAGGTTGGTTTCATGTAAATCCCGGGATAGAGTTCCTTTGTTTTTTGACCGATACAAAAGTAAGCAAAAATGAGGATAATATTGAGAAGTAATCTTTTTTACATGTTTTAATAACCTTTGGTTGCTATATTCGCTAAAAATGTTGTAATTTGCACCCGTTTTAGACGCTATGGGTAAATAGTGCCTGAAGGGAAAGATGCTCGAGTGGTTGAAGAGGCACGCCTGGAAAGCGTGTATACGCCAAAAGCGTATCCGGGGTTCGAATCCCCGTCTTTCCGCAGTCAAAAAGGTGAAAATATTTAAAAACGAATTAATACAACTAACTTAAAATTATCTCAAATGAAAAAGGTATTTGCATTTGTTGCAATGATGGGACTCCTTACATTCGGAGTAAACCAGACAATCAATGCTCAGGGGACAGAACAGGCACCTGCCGTAGAGGAGGTTGCTGCCAATGATTCAATTGCAGCTGATTCAGTTGCTGCAGCTGACGCAGAAGAAGTAACTGAAATCGCAGAAGAAACAACTGAGAAGCAGGGACTTCACAAGACAATCAAGGTTAAGTTCATCGAGGGTAGCGCAGGCTTTATGTCTCTCGTTGCCATCGCTATGATTTTCGGTCTTGCTCTCTGCATTGAGCGCATCATTTTCCTGAGTCTTTCAGAAATCAACAGCAAGAAGCTCCTTGAGGATATCCAGGCTGCTCTTGAGAAGGGTGATGTAGAAGGCGCAAAGGCAATCTGCCGCGATACCCGTGGTCCTGTCGCCTCAATCTGCTATCAGGGTATGCTCCGTATAGATGAGGGCCTTGACGTAGTTGAGCGTTCAGTTGTCTCTTACGGTAGCGTTCAGGCTTCAAACCTTGAGAAGAACCTCTCATGGATCACACTTTTCATCGCCATGTCTCCTTCACTGGGATTCTTGGGAACTGTGATCGGTATGGTGCAGGCATTCGATGATATCCAGAAGGCTGGTGATATTTCACCTAACGTTGTTGCCGGCGGTATGAAGGTTGCCCTTATCACAACTATCTTCGGTATTATTGTTGCTCTTATCCTTCAGGTATTCTACAACTACATCCTTAGCAAGGTTGAGGGTCTTAACACTGATATGGAAGACTCATCAGTAAGTCTGCTCGACATCATCATGAAGTACAACCTGAAGTTCAAAAAGTAATTGGAACTGATTATGAAAAACGAGAATAAACAAATAAAGGCTTCTTCCTGGGCTCTTGGTATTCTCTTCGTACTTTCGGCTGTAGTACTTGTACTGTTCTTCGGCGTAGGATACGGAAACAAGACATACATGAACCAGAAGAACCTGACTGATCCGCAGTATACCGGTCTGCTGCTGATATGGCTTTACAGCCTTGTCGGACTGTGCATTCTGGCAGTTCTCGGATTCGGTATAGCTTCGGCTATCAGGAATCTGAAGTATAAGACAAAGGGACAGAGAACAGGATTTGCCGGATGGGTGTTCCTCTTTACATTCGCGACAGTGGGAGTGTCTTATTTCCTTGCTGATACTTCAAAGGTATTGTTAGGTGACGGTAAGACATGGGCTACAGATGTTACAGATCTTACACTGTCAGATGTCTGCCTTTACTCAATATACGCTCTGTTCCTGGTTGCTATCCTGTGTGCACTTCTTTCGATGTGCGGAATATTCAAGGCAAGAAAGTAAACTGAAGAAGAATCAGAGTTATGGGAAAAGGTAAAAGAAAAGTTCCCGGACTTAACCAGTCTTCAACAGCCGATATCTCGTTCATCCTGTTGATATTCTTCCTGGTGACCACATCTATGGACACAGACTCGGGTCTTCCCCGTCGTCTGCCCGAGTGGAACCCTGATGAGGTAGAGCAGGAGATGAAGATCAAGGAGCGTAACGTAATGACGGTCCAGGTCAACAAAAACAACGAGATTCACGTTAAGAATGGTGTCGTAAACCGTACGATTGAAGTTTCGGAACTGAAGGATCTGGCTAAGGAGTTCATTGCGAACCCTGACGACAATCCCAACCTTCCGATCAAGGAGGATTATGACATAGAGGGCTATGGAGTTGTGGTTACTACTGTAAAGCATGTAATCTCCCTCCAGACAGACCGTACTACTAATTACGAAATTTATTTCCAAGTTCAGCATGAGCTTTCAAAAGCTTACACCGAGCTGAGGGATGCCTGGGCAAAAAAGACTTTCGGTAAACCGTATGACCAGTGCGATGATAAGACCGAGCAGCCTATAGTCAGAGGTATGTACTCTAACAAGATTTCGGAAGCTGAACCTAAACAATATGGTACTGCACAATGAGTAAATTCAGAAGTAATGGAAAAAGGGAAATGCCGGAGTTGAATACTTCGTCACTTCCGGACCTTATCTTTACCGTATTGTTCTTCTTCATGATGGTAACATCAATGCGTGATGTGGAAGTTAAGGTTCAGGTTAAGACTCCTACCGGTGGATCGGAGATTGAGAAACTTGAGAGGAAATCACTGGTGTCACATATTTACATTGGTCCTCCCTCCAAGTCATATCGTGCCATCTATGGCGCAGCTCCGCGTATTCAGCTCAACGAGTATTTTGCTGAGCCTGAGGCAATACGTGAGTTCGTGATCTCAGAACGTGAGAGCATGTATGAGAAGGATAAACCTCTCATGAAGATGTCTCTTAAGATAGACCAGAATGTTCAGATGGGTATTGTAACCGATGTGAAGCAGGAGCTTCGTAAGGCTAAAGCTCTGAATATCGTCTATTCAGCTACAAAGGATAAGAGCAAGGAATAACGTAATTAACGTTCTATTATAAGAGAGGCTTCTTGTAGAAAAGAAGCCTCTCTTTATTTATCTATGATAAGTCAGGAATGAGAACGGGAACGGATTCTTATCGTCAGGTTCATGATCCTCACGGCTTATGAGCCTCCAATCTCCCTGGCCTTCAAAATCAGGAAAGAATGTGTCTGCCTGACCTGGGGTGTCATGGACCAGAGTGATATCCAACTCGTCGGCCAGGTCAAGGGCTTGACTGTATACCTGCGCACCTCCTATTATGAATACTTTTTCATCGGAACTGCAGTGATTCAATGCGTCAGAGAGTGAAGGGAATACTTCTGTTCCAGGGAATGATGCTCCGGACTGTCTTGTCAGTACAATGTTGCGACGGTTGGGAAGCGCACCCTTGGGGAGTGATTCGAATGTCTTGCGTCCCATAATTACGGTATGTCCTGTGGTTAGGGCCTTAAACCGTTTAAGGTCTGCCGAAAGGTGATAAATCAGGTCTCCCTTATAACCTATGGCACCGTTCTCCGCTATGGCTACTATTATTGATATCATACGGAAACGTCGGCTTTGATGTGAGGATAAGGGTCATAACCCTCCAATTGGAAATCCTCATATTTGAAGTCAAATATGCTCTTTACATCGGGATTAATGATCATCTTGGGCAGTGGACGAGGCTGGCGGGTAAGCTGCAGACGCGCTTGCTCCAGATGATTCAGATAGAGGTGGGTATCACCTGTGGTATGGATAAAATCACCCGGTTTAAGTCCGGTTACCTGCGCCATCATCATGGTGAGAAGGGCATACGATGCTATGTTGAACGGCACGCCAAGGAATGTATCGGCACTGCGCTGGTAGAGTTGCAGGCTGAGTTTACCGTTTGCCACATAGAACTGGAAGAAAGCATGGCATGGGGGCAGATTCATGTTCTTGAGGTCTGCCACGTTCCATGCGCTTACTATTATGCGGCGTGAATCGGGGTTATGCTTGATGGTATCCACGGCCTCCGAAATCTGGTCTATGAAACCTCCGTCATAATCGGGCCATGAGCGCCACTGGTAGCCGTATATGTGCCCCAGGTTGCCGTCTGGATCGGCCCATTCGTTCCAGATACGCACTCCGCGATCCTGAAGCCACTTGGCATTGGTGTTGCCATCCAGAAACCAGAGCAATTCATAAATGATGGATTTGAGGTGCAGTTTCTTTGTGGTCAGCAACGGGAATCCCTCCTCCAGGTTGAACCGCATCTGATGACCGAACACGCTTATTGTGCCGGTGCCGGTGCGGTCACCTTTCTGTACGCCTTCCTTTAGAATTCTGTCAAGCAGGTCGAGATACTGTTTCATTCAGTTTTCCTTTTTATTGTCTGCGAATATACTGATTTTTTGGCTTACCTTCGCGTTATAATACAACTAAGGCATGGCATTTCCAGAGGAATTTATCAACATCTTACCGGCTACCGGACGTGATGCTTTGCTGGCTGCATTGGAGACGGAACCTGAGGTAAGCATAAGGTTCAATTCCAAGGCCGGCGATGCCCAAAGTCTTGTTCTTGAGTCACTTGGATGCAATGCCGATGGCCGCGTCCCGTGGATGGACCTGGCCGTCTATCTGGATCATCGTCCGCAGTTTACCATGGATCCGTTGCTGCATCAGGGCTGCTACTATGTACAGGAGGCTTCGTCCATGTTCCTGGCCCAGGCTTTGAAAAAATGCGTGAGCGGTCCGGTCCGTGCACTTGACCTGTGTGCCGCTCCGGGCGGAAAGTCAACCCTGCTTGCCGGGCTGCTTCCTGAGGGGAGTCTGCTCATATCGAACGAGATCCAACGCTCCCGTGCCCAGGTACTTGCCGAGAACATGGTCAAGTGGGGACGTCCGGGCGTGATGGTAACCTGCAATACTCCTAAGCAGATTGGCGAGTCCAGCCTTATGTTTGACCTGATTGCGGTGGATGCTCCCTGTTCCGGAGAGGGAATGTTCCGAAAGGATGAGGTTGCCGTGCGCGACTGGAGCCTCAAGAACGTGGAGATGTGCGCGGCACGCCAGCGTGAGATAATAGAGGATATATGGCCTGCACTCAAGGCCGGAGGATACCTTATTTACAGCACCTGCACATTCAACCGTCTGGAGGATGAGGACAATGTGCGTTGGATTATGGACAGGTTCGGGGCTCAGGCCATTGACCTTGATCCCGATCCCCAGTGGAATATTGCCGGTTCGCTGACTGAGGATAGTATGCCTGTGTACCATTTCATGCAGCACCGCACCCGCGGCGAGGGATTCTTCCTTTGCTTGCTGCGCAAACCTGAGGGTGCGGCTGCAGGCATTAAGAGCAGATCTTTCAGGGGTGATGGCTCAAAGGTTCCTGCCGAATGCAAGCATTGGCTAAAACCGGAGGGCGGTTTTGAGTTCTTCATTAAGAACGAGTCGGTATTTGCGTTGCCATCAGACCTTGAGGATGATATGTGGCAGGCTGGACTGGAGCTGTATGCTCTTGTGCCCGGTATTGAGGTGGCTGTCTTGAAGGGGCATGACTGGATTCCGGCTCATGCTCTTGCCATGAGCAGTGCTCTTAACCGTGATGCTTTCTGCAGCGTTGAGGTGTCACGACAGCAGGCTCTTGCATATCTGCACTGTGATGCCATAAGACTTGAGGATGCGCCGCGCGGCGTCGTGCTGTTAACTTATAAGGATATACCCTTGGGATTTGCCAAGAATATTGGAAACAGGGCAAACAATCTGTATCCTCAGGAATGGAGGATAAGGAATTCTGTAGGTTGATCATCGGCCACCGAAAAGGCCATATGTAGTACGTATGACACGGAACTCAGTGCGGCGGTTAAGCTGATTGCAGATTTCCTGTTCTTCATCATTCAGGGTCTTGATGAATTCTTCCGTCAAGACAGTCTCCTCTTTCAGGAAACTGTACTTTTCGGCCATCTTCCTATTTATGGTCTTGGGTTGAGACTCTCCGTAGCCGCGGGCTGTAAGACGGTCTTTCCTGATACCATTCTTAATCAGATAATCCACTACACTTTCGGCACGCTGTTGTGACAGACGTTTGTTGTAGTCATCGTCACCCTTGTAATCACAGTGGGCACCTATCTCAATGGTTACACCTGCATTGTCCGTAAGCAACCGCACCAGCTCATTGAGGGACTCGGCAGACTCTGGACGAAGTGTAGCGCTGTTGAAGTCAAAGAATATGTTGTCTATCAGTACAGGCTTGGAGATTGATGAAAGCGGGAACTGGAGCACATATTCGCGGTCCTGGTCAGTGCTGTCGGCAGTCATTTCCTGCTTGTAGTTCATGTAGCCTTTTGAGGTGCCGAGCAACAGATAGCTTACCCCGGGATTTATCCGTTGGGTAAAAGACCCGTCTTCCTTTACGTTGATTTTCATGTTGGTGCCGTCATTACCGATCAGGTAAACCAGTGCATCGGGCAATTCATATCCGTCTTTTTCATATACCCAGCCTGTAATCTTGTGAACGGTCTCAGGCAGTTCGAATGAGTATATATGGTCACGTCCACGGCCGTCATTCCGATTACTCGAGAAGAATCCGCGTGTATAATCTCCTTCAAATGTCATTCCAAAATCATCGGAGGCCGAGTTTACGGGTGTTCCCAGATTGCTGACTGTCCATGTGCTGTCACTGGTGCTGACGGCCCGGAATATGTCCAGACCACCCATCCCGGGATGTCCGTTTGACGAAAAATACAGTTCTCCGTTCTTGCGGAATGTGGGGAACATTTCATTGCCTGGGGTATTGATTTCAGGTCCAAGGTTCTCAGCACCTATCAGGCGTCCGTCAATGGGTACACGCCACAGGTCCATTCCGCCGTAACCGCCGTCCATATCAGATACAAAATAGAGCCATTTTCCATCGGGCGATGCTGCAGGGTGGGCATAGTTGTATATGGAGTCTCTTGAATTGCCGAACGGATTGCCTGTTGACCAGGATGCATCGGCGCGTGATGCTCTGTAGATAGCGGCAGGGCGGGGCTGTTGAGGATCGGATGAACAGTAGGTATAGTACATGGTCGAGAAATTCGGGCTCAGTGAACAGGAACCATCCTCAAACTCGGTATTGATGCCACCCTCAACCAATTCCGGTTTACTCCACTTGCCTTTATCATCCTTGCGCGAAAAAAAGAAGTCGCAGCTTTTCATGCCGGTTATGGCGTTCAATTCTTCGCCGGTGGCCTCTTTACGCGTTGAGGTAAAGTAGAGCACGTCGTACTCCTGGCTTCCGAAAACAGGAGACCAGTCGCTGTACCGGCTGTTCAGTATGGGATCTTTCTTTACTATGTATCTGGTGGGATTGTCTTTCCATTGCTGGATGAGATGGCAGGATTCCAGACCGTTCTGAGCCAGGACATCGTTGGGGTCATGTTCCAGTGCAATCAGATAATTTTTTTCGGCCTCTGCCGGTTTTCCGTCAAGGCGTAGCATATCGGCCAGATAACGGTATACTACAGAGTCCGGGTAGTGGTATCTGATGGCATTCCGGTAAGCGGCCAGGGCTCTTGGAATGTAGTTGGTGCGACGGTAGCATTCGGCTAATTTGAATGCTGTAGCGGCTCGCAACTCTTTCTCAGTAGATGGCGTGCCTGCATAGGCTTTCTTGTACAGTGCTGCAGCATCGGTATACTCTCCCAAAGCGTATTTCTGGTCACCTTTACGCAGACTGAGTTCGGCCCCGCAGCTGCAAAACAACCACAGGGCTGCAACTAAAAGGTATGCAGCCGTTCTTTTCATGTATAGTAATAACTGATATTTCAATGTTTTATTGTGATATTGAAATGAGCCGTACACACAAATTAATTTGTATGTTTGTGGTACTAAAGCTGATTAGCAATTGAATAGGTATATGAAACGTTTTCTGTTGATAACACTGTGCCTGTTGAGCCTTACTCAACTTGCTTTTTCTCAAACCAGAGTTTCGGCCCCCGGAGCCATCTACAGGTACGGAGATATGTTCCGATGGAAACATAATGATACGGAACTGACTGACCGTCAGTATGAAAGATATTTTGACGATGATTTATACCACACTTATGTGGGAGGTCATAATCAGTTTAATCTGGGCGGAGCATGCTGGATGTATGGTATGCTGTGTCTGGTAATGACGGTTGTGGAATTTGACCCCAAGGCGGATAGTCAGAGTGGCTCCTTTTATGCATATATCGGTGGCGCAAATGCTTTAATCTGCTTGGGGAGCGTATTCACCGGAATAGGAAAGGGGCGTCTTGATTGGGTTGAGAAAACGTTCAACAGTCAGAATGCCGCCACCAATGAGGTGTCTTATGCCACAAAATTTAAAATAAGCCCATCTGTCCTGATGACTGCACAGCGGGATATAGGGCTTGGAGCAACTGTCAGCTTCTCCTTTTGACTGTAAAGATTAAGGTATCCTTGTATGCTCTAAAGGCGCGATGAGTTGTCGGCCAGCACATCGTGCACAAGGGTGGTGACCATCTGCTTGAGCTCTTCCATGAACTGGGCGGGTTGGTATTTGCCTCGCTCTATCTCGCGCAGGCGTTTCTCCCAAATACCCGTAAGCTCTGCGCTCTTGAGCAATTCCTCATGGATAAGGTCTATCAGACCGATGCCCGTGGGGGTGGGATAGAGGTTCTTCTTCTCCTTGCGCATGTACCCGCGTTTATATAAGGTTTCTATTATTGCTGCTCGTGTTGAGGGGCGGCCTATTCCGTTCTCCTTCATTGCATCGCGTAGTTCCTCGTCGTTCACCAGCTTGCCGGCGGTTTCCATTGCACGCAGCAGGGTGGCCTCGGTGTAGGGTTTGGGCGGGGTGGTCCATTTCTCCTGCAGTTCAGGCAGGTGGGGGCCGTTTTCATCGACCGTGAACTGGGGGAGTATGCGCTCTTCGTCATCGGCCTTATCGTCCGATTTCTCTTTTTCAAAGAGTACGCGCCAGCCTGGTTTCAGGATTTCGCGACCGGTGGTCTTGAATTCGGCACGGCCGGCCTTGCCAAGGACGGTTGTCTGGGCGTAGAGGCAGTCGGGGTAGAACACCGCGATGAATCGGCGGGCTATCAGGTCAAACACCGCGCGCTCCTGCTGGTTAAGGTTATTTGGATAGACTCCGGTGGGTATGATGGCGTGGTGATCGGTCACCTTGCTGTTGTCAAACACCTTCTTGGACCTGGGTAGTTTCTGTCCCTCCAGCGGGGCGGTGAACTGGGCGTAATCCTTGAGCCCCTTGAGTATGCCGGGGCATTTGGGGTAGATGTCATCGCTCAGGAACGTGGTGTCTACACGCGGGTATGTGGTTATCTTCTTCTCGTAGAGTGACTGGATGGTCTTGAGGGTGTCATCGGCCGAATACCCGTATTTGCGGTTACACTCCACCTGCAGCGATGTGAGGTCAAAAAGGCGCGGGGCAAAGTCACGGCCCTCCTTGCGGGTTACATCGGTAATGACAAAATTCAGGGGGCGGATCTCTTCCAGTAGTGCCTGGCCGTCCTCAATCTTGGTGAACTTGCCCTTTGTATATGAAAAGGTGGTGTCGCGATAGACGGTCTTGAGTTCCCAGTACTGCTCGGGTTTGAAGTTGTCTATCTCCTTCTGGCGGTTAACCACCAATGCCAGAGTGGGGGTCTGGACGCGGCCAATGGATAGCACCTGGCGGTTGTTGCCCGCACGGTACTTTATTGTGTACAGACGCGTGGCGTTCATTCCAAGCAACCAGTCACCTATGGCGCGGCACAGGCCGGCCTCATAGAGTGACTTGAACGCATCCTGATCCTGCAGGTGGCTGAAACCCTCACGAATGGACTCCTCGGTCAGTGATGATATCCAAAGGCGTTTTACGGGGCATTTGGCGCCGGCTTTCTGCATCACCCAGCGCTGAATGAGCTCACCCTCCTGGCCGGCATCACCGCAGTTGATAATGCCGTCGGCCTTCTGCATGAGTGACTCAATTATCTTGAACTGTTTCTCTATTCCCTTATCCTCAATCAACTTGATACCGAACCGGGGCGGAATCATGGGCAGGCTGCCCAGACTCCAGTTCTTCCAGTTGGCAGTGTAATCATGGGGTTCCTTAAGGGTACACAAATGGCCGAAGGTCCAGGTTACCTGATAACCGTTACCCTCAATGTACCCGTCGTGTTTTGTCTTGGCGCCCAGCACATCGGCTATATCCTTTGCCACGCTGGGCTTCTCAGCAATACATACAATCATGGATTGTTATTTCTTTTCCAGCTTGAAGATATCCCTGTTGATCTTGACCGACAGTGTGGTCTGGGTAAATGAAACCACGTTCCATTTCTTGACATACCAGTCTGTTCCTTCCTCCAGGTCACGCTCTATACCGCTTTCTATAAGAGACTGATCGGTCTCATACCACTGTACCGCCTCCATTGTCACAGTATTGTATTCATAATAAGAATACTTGCTGGGCGACAAGCTTGTTATGGCATAGGATGCCCATTGCTGCTTTGGCGTAAGTGTAAGGACACCGTTGGAGTATTCCCACGTTCCCTTTTCCTTGTTACCTACAGTTTTTAGGCCTTGAACATCATCGTTTATAGAACCGGCAGTCTGATGTGTATGCCAAGTAGTGTAGTTCTTTCCGTCAAACTCTATACGCCAGTTCTGGGGATATCCTTGAGCAAAATCGGCTGTTACGCCGCCCTCCCATGTTCCTTTCAGGGATTCTTCTGTTATATTGACGGTATTGTTTTCGGGAGTATCATTCTTGTCATCAGGATTGCAGGCAACGCCAAATGCTGCTATTGCCAAAATCAAAGGGAAATAGAACTTATTCATATCATTTGCAGTTTATCATCATTACAAAGAAAACAAAAATAGATAAAGCATACAAGTTTTCAGCAAAATCTTCCATCGGGTAAAATCGGTACAATTGGGGTCAGACCCCTTTTGTATTGTGGTCAAAGGATTGAAAAGAACCAAAAGGTTGAATCGGATTGAGTCAGACCAAAGATGGAATTGCAGCAAGTTCTTGACCGATAGAACGTAATGTGGCGTAGATTTCTTCAAGGCGGGCTTTGGATGGTTTTTTGGCTCCGCTTATATACTGTGCAAAAAGACTCTGTGAAATACCCATACGACGTGCTACAGCCGATGCGTTCAACTCCGGGTGTGCAATAAACAATCGATAAAGCTCTGTATGATTCTGGGGGTAGAAGAAACCCTCATAACTGAGATCCTCGTCAATATCGGGCCAGTGGATTCCATAGTCATCGGCCTTATAATTAGCTCTCTGTTGGGGTGTAGCATACCTTAGGCGCGGGTAATCGGCGTAATATTCACACGCCTCTTCACCGTTCTTGGTCTGAATCCATACGGCATCGTCTGTAAGCCAAATCCTTTCTACCTCTATCATTTTTATCTGCACTTATTGAAGTATCTGTTCCAGTGTTGCGCTATAACCTCCTGATTATCCTCAATAATGGATTCCATCATTTTTATCTCCGACGGCTTGAACCCATGATTATCCACTAACTTGACAGGAAAGATTGTAAACTTGGCATTAGCCCCACCTCTCTCAACGTGGATATGAATAGGGTTGTGCTCATTAGAGTAAAACTTGAAAATGAATCCCATGATAATAAACACAGTTGGCATAGCATTTTATTTTTGAGCAAAAATAGGTAATAGATTTATTACCTGCAACTATTGTTTCACTTTTTTTCAAAACGTTTCTTTTTGATACAGGGAAACGATACTATTGTGTCACAATACTATTGTGTCAACGCATTTGTATTATAGCTGTTGGATTAGGGAGACCATTTTATCCACGGAAATGTCTTTTTCATTGATTTTGATTTCATATGTGCCGTATTGGTTTTTGCCGATTATCGGTTCGGTTACATCGTCTACTATAAAATAGACGGCATTGGATATATCTCCAAAATCTGATTGGACATACATCCAATAAGCGACCTGTTGGAGAGTTTTCTCATATTTCTGGAGATAGTCTTGTTTGTAACTGCGTCTGTATTTTAATCTTTTGAAATTGAAAGTGAGTTTTAAATCAGTTCTCAAGAAGTCAGATAATTCTGTTACTGCCAACAGACTTAATATTACATTGAAGGGATTGGAACCAAATGATGATTTTGATATTACTATATCTGCAAAATCCTCAGGATAGTAGGTCTTGAATTTTTTACAGATGGAATCTGCAATTGCTTTCTGTTGTTCCAAAAGTGCATTGTCGTCTGCTTCTACTGCATGCATAACATTCCAAAAGACATCTACGGTTTGTCGGCATAACCCTCTAGGTTGCCAACTGTGCACGCCATCGGATTTATAGAACAAATAGTAGGTCATTCCGTCAAATCCATAATGCTGATTGGTGTAGTAATTGGCAGTCATAACGGAATGCTTTGCCAAAAACACTAATGATGAATATAATTTCGGGTCACATTCTTTCAAGTGTTCCTTTTCCCCTGTTACTACTTTGATTGTTCCATTATTGAAAGATAGAGCCGGACTTCCGGAATGGAAAGGTGCAAACATGAAATTCACCTCAGCTTTGCTGTCAAATAACCGGTCAATTTCTTCACCCCATATTTTATAATCCATCATGGACATCGGTCTGAATGCTTTCTGGGCATTTACATTGAGGCAACAAATGGCCGATGCAATAACGCTGATTAATATGAATCTTTTCATTTCCGTTTTTGTTTGAATTACAGGGACAAACATATTTCTATTTGTTTTTCAGAACAACAACTTGGCGTTGCAAGATTGTTGCATTTAGCGTTTCCCTAAAAAAGGTTGACTCGGATTGAGTCAGACTTCCTTTTGTGTCGGTCTTACCATTCTACGTATCTCACTGAGACACCCCAGCCCTCAAATTCCGATAGTTGCAGTTCTTGTTCGTGTGAGTCATTGATGAAGAACGCCGGGCCACTGTCATGCCGGTCAGAGGGTAGGCTTACGCCCGTTCTCCTTTTTTTTCCCCTATCTTCTTTAGGCCTTTTTATGGCTTGTTTGATTACCGCATCATCACCACTCATTGAAGTGGCTTGAGCAACCTTATCGCGAACATCTTCCTCATCAAACTCTATTGTAGGGTCATTCCTTACCAGCCAGCCTATCTCGGGACGTAACGCCTTGGTCTCATTGTCCTGTGATATGCCTACAATTCCGGCACGCAGTTCAAGAGCATTGATACCTGAGCAATTACCTGTTCCATCATCAACATACTGAATGATTGGAACACTGGTCATCAGGGGAATCAGATCATGGTCATATGCAATCTTTTTGGGACGTGACCAGTTGGCATCAAACGGAATGAACTCAAGGAACCATCCGTCAAACTTAGTGGGTTCGCCTGCAGGTAAGCCAATGCCACATCCGCCGCCGCTTTCCAAGAGATGGAAATTCCGGGGACGCCCTTTTATGGCCATATTCCACCAGAAGTCGGCATCAGGCATACCTTCCGAAGCGGCAACGAACTGCTCCAATATGGGGTCCAGCCTGTCGGTCCAATCGCTTACTCCGAATGCGCCCAGTTTGCGTGTCTTTTCACGTAACAGTTTCCAGTCATCGGGAGTGCCCTCAAGAGTTACGCTCGGGATGCCGCATCCGATAAGAAATTCAATATAATCAAAATAAGGTTTGACGGCATCCATCAGAACTATCTGTGATACCATACGCTCTACCATACCTGTAGTAGAGAAATTGCACGTCATAACCTCCGCCAGGTCTCCTTTTGTCTCTTTACCTATAAGAGTGGCAAACTTATCAACCTTCTGTTCCGATGTCGTGCCCGTCGAAGTCCGGATGAGCAGCGTTTCCTTGCATTGATGACTAACCAGATAGTCTCTGAATTTTTCGGGATCATGATTTACATACTGTGAGAACCCATGACATATCAATAACCACATGGCATCGGGCGTGAGGATAATGGGTCTGTGATGTGCATAAGCCAGACAAACCATTGAGAAGAAAGGGTTGTCACCGCCATCCACCAATGTCATATCGGCAAAACTTGAACCCAAATAAGAATCCCTTTCAGACCATTCAAGCCAGTTTAGGGCCAAATCCTTACCGTTCATGACAGGCAGAAGATCCTTTGCAATCTTGACATCCTCCACTCTGAATGTTACAGATCCGGGAGTTACCGATACAACCAAATCCGATTGTCTTTTATTCTTGGCCGATGAGACCGAAGTTCCCGCCAGCAGGGCCAATGCAAATGCCAAAACCTTTTTATTCATAACAGCATACATTTGTTTCTGCTGCAAATGTATGCCTCCCCATCATCTCAATCCAAGCAAATAGCGTTGCAAAACCGTTGCAATTTGTGTTTCCCTAAAAAAGGTTGACTCGGATTTGAGAGAAGGCTGGCTAAGCGAGCAAAACTTGAAGGGGTATAGTCTCGGAAACCGTCGCCACCCTCGGCGCGTTAGAGGGAGGGGCCCGCTCCGAAGGAGTGGGAGGGATAGCGCGAAGCGCGTAGTTTCCGAGACTATACCCCTTCAAGTTTTCCTTAATCAGTTGCCAAAGTGTAACACAAGAGCCCGCGCGAGAGGGTATTGTGGCGGGGGTGAGTGTGGGACACGGGCTCTGGATGAGGGTGTGTAACACACTCATCGGCCCGAGAGATGGTTCTGAGGTGGGTGGGTGTGGGACACTTTGGCGGGGCGGGGGTATAAAAAAGGTGCCAAACGGGAAAGACCATTTGGCACCTTTTGGGGGGAGTGGAGCTGTTACTCAGCGAGGAGCAGTTCCATGATCTGGCAAGCGGCCTTGGCTACGCTGGTGCCGGGGCCGAAGATGGCGGCTGCACCTGCCTTGTAGAGGAAGTCGTAGTCCTGTGCGGGGATAACGCCACCCACAATTACCAGGATATCCTCACGGCCCAGTTTCTTGAGTTCCTCAATCACCTGCGGAACCAGAGTCTTATGACCGGCGGCAAGTGATGAGACGCCCAGTACGTGGACATCGTTCTCAACAGCCTCGCGGGCAGACTCGGCAGGAGTCTGGAAGAGCGGACCCATATCCACGTCAAAACCGCAGTCGGCATAACCTGTGGCTACAACCTTGGCGCCGCGGTCGTGACCGTCCTGACCCATCTTGGCAATCATGATACGGGGCTGACGGCCCTCCTTCTTTGCGAACTCTGCTGTAAGCTGGCAGGCTCTCTCAAAGTCTGCGTCTTTCTTGCTTTCTGATGAATACACGCCTGATATTGTTCTGATTACTGCTTTGTAACGGCCTACGACCTTCTCGCAGGCATATGAAATCTCACCCAATGATGCACGCACCTTGGCAGCCTCGACAGCAAGAGCAAGCAGGTTGCCCTGTCCGGTCTCAACGCACTTGGTGATAGCATCCAGAGCCTTCTGTACATCGGCCTCGTTGCGGTTAGCGCGGAGCTGCTTTAAGCGCTCAATCTGCTGGTTGCGAACGGCGGTGTTATCAACCTCAAGGATATCGATGGGATCCTCGTGGTCCAGACGGTACTTATTGGTACCTACGATAGTCTGAACGCCTGAGTCGATGCGGGCCTGTGTGCGGGCTGCAGCCTCCTCGATACGCATCTTGGGCAGACCGGTCTCGATGGCCTTGGCCATACCGCCCAGCTTCTCAATCTCCTGGATGTGCTCCCAAGCCTTGTGGGCTATCTCGTTGGTCAGTGACTCAATGTAGTATGAGCCTGCCCACGGGTCAACCTCACGGCATACGTTGGTCTCCTCCTGGATGTAGATCTGGGTGTTACGGGCAATACGTGCACTGAAATCGGTAGGCAGTGCTATGGCCTCGTCCAGAGCGTTGGTGTGCAGAGACTGGGTGTGACCCAGGGCTGCAGCCATAGCCTCGATGCAGGTACGGCCAACGTTGTTGAACGGATCCTGCTCGGTGAGTGACCAACCTGAAGTCTGGCAGTGTGTACGCAGAGCCATTGACTTGGGGTTCTTGGCGCCGAAGCTCTTGGTTATCTTGGCCCAGAGCAGACGGGCTGCACGCATCTTGGCAATCTCCATGAGGTGGTTGGTACCGATAGCCCAGAAGAATGACAGACGCGGTGCGAATGTATCGATGTTCATGCCGGCGTTGATACCTGCACGCAGATACTCCATACCGTCGGCCAGAGTGTAAGCCAACTCGATATCGGCGGTGGCACCTGCCTCCTGCATGTGGTAACCGGAGATTGATATTGAGTTGAACTTGGGCATATTCTGTGATGTGTACTCGAATATGTCGGCGATGATCTTCATTGAGAACTTGGGCGGATAGATATAGGTGTTACGCACCATGAACTCCTTGAGGATATCGTTCTGGATGGTTCCCTGCAACTCCTCAAGAGTGGCACCCTGCTCCAGACCTGATACGATGTAGAAGGCCAGGATAGGCAGAACGGCACCGTTCATTGTCATTGACACTGACATCTTGTTAAGAGGTATGCCATCGAACAGCACCTTCATATCCTCGACCGAGCAAATGGATACACCTGCCTTACCTACGTCACCTACCACACGCTCGTGGTCGGCATCGTAGCCGCGGTGGGTGGCAAGGTCAAACGCAACTGACAGACCTTTCTGACCGGCGGCCAGGTTACGGCGGTAGAATGCGTTACTTTCCTCAGCAGTGGAGAATCCGGCATACTGACGGATGGTCCAGGGACGCATCACATACATGGTCGAGTAGGGACCACGCAGGTTGGGAGCGATACCGGCGGCATAGTTCAGATGCTCCATGCCCTCCAGGTCCTCCTTGGTATATACAGGCTTTACTTCAATGTGCTCCGGAGTCTTCCAGATCTCATCGGCACCTGCCTTTGTCTTGCATCCGCAGAGAGCCTCCTTGGGGGCTGCGGACTTGATGTCTATATTCTTGAAATCGGGTTTCATAACTACGGATTATTTGATGTTAAGCTTGCTGTTGAAATCACGGAGGGTCTCAAGTACGTTGCAGCGTACATGGACGTAATTCTCAATACCTGCGGCCTTGAGGTCCTCAATGCAGGCTGGGTTACCGGCAATCACGAAGATTGCGCTGTCACCTACTGCCTTGAATGCGGCGGGACCGTACTCGGCGTACTCGTCGTCGCTTGAGCAGAGCACCACGATATCGGCACCTGCCTTGCGTGCTGCCTCAGCTCCCTCCTCGACGGTCTTGAAGCCCAGGTTGTCAATAATCTCGTAGCCTGCGCAGCCAAAGAAGTTACCCGAGAACTGGGCGCGGGCCTGACGCATGGCCAGATTTCCGATGGTGAGCATGAACACCTTGGGACGGCGGCCGCTGGCCTCGGTCTGCAGGCGCAATGCCTCAAACTCTGATGCTATGCGTGAACTGTCAAGGGTTGCGATGGTTGCCTCACCGTCTGCCTTGCAGCAGCAATTGCAGGTCTTGGGCGCACGACCCTCGGACATCTCCTTGATGTTGGGGAACTGGTTGGTTCCCAAAAGTGACTCCTTACGCTTGGCGGCGTTCTCATGACGGGTGGCGTTGGTGGCGTTTACAGCCTCCTGTACCTTACCGGCCTTTACCATTGCCAGCATACCGCCCTCATCCTCAACCTGGAGGAAGAGCTTCCATGCCTGCTCTGCCAGAGCCTCGGTCAGGTTCTCCACGTAGTATGAACCTCCGGCGGGATCTACAACCTTGTCAAAGTGTGACTCCTCCTTAAGCAGCAGCTGCTGGTTACGTGCCAGACGCTCCGAGAAATCATCGGGGGTCTCATATGCGGCATCGAACGGAGTTACGGTGATTGAGTTGACACCTGCCAGAGCGGCGCTCATGGCCTCGGTCTGTGAACGCAGCAGGTTTACGTACGGGTCAAACAGTGTCTGGTTGTACTTGGTGGAGACTGCGTTGATGAACATCTTGCATGAGCAGCGGCAGATGCCGTCCTCGGGGTTCTTGCCGCAGTGGCACTCGGGCTTGTAGGCCTCGACTATCTTGGCCCACAACATACGTGCAGCGCGGAACTTGGCAATCTCCATGAAGTAGTTGGAGCCGATACCCAGGTTGAACTGGATCTTCTTGGCAACCTTATCAGCCGGAACGCCGGCCTCGGTGAGGGAACGCATGTACTCGTTACCCCAAGCCAGTGCGTAACCCAGCTCCTGATAGCAGAACGCGCCGCTGTCAGTAAGCATTGAAGCCTTGACGGTAAGGGCGCGGAACTTCTTGAGGGGTTCAAGTATCTCAATGAGCTTGGCGGCGTCATCAAGACCGCACTCAACACCGTGCCTGAGCATTGAAGCTATCGGATCATATGCGATTGAACCCTTCAGAGTGCTCAGGTCATAGCCTTTCTTGGTAAAATAGTCAACCAGAGCCTGGGCCTGTGCGCATGCCAGCTGGGGCTTGGTGCTGAAGTTGAGCTCTACGCAATCTGCGCAGATACCCTCCAGCAGTGCCTCAAGGTCGGCACCCTCAATCAGGCGGCCGCGGCAGCAGAAACTTAGTGAGTCAACACCCTTGTTAAGGATATCGAGAGCCTTGGCGTTGGCCTCCTTGATGTCCTTGGTGCTGATACCCTGGCGTACAAACCATGTGTTGCAGGCCTTGGTGCCGCGCTTGTAGGGAAATTCTCCGGGTTTGGTCTCTGTGTCAAGGCCCTCCAGGTTCTCCTGACGGTAGAACGGCTGAACCTTGAATCCCTCGTTGGTTCTCCAGACGAGTTTCTTCTCAAAATCCGCGCCTTTAAGATCCTCTGTGATCTTGGCCATCCACTCTTCGGTGGACACAGGCGGGAACTCTGAGAAGAGTTTTTCTTTGTTGTTTGACATAAAATATAACTTGTTTGATAGGATAATTCTATAGTCCCAAGGTCTTGCCATGCGCAAAAACCGTGCAAAGGTAATCAATTAGGTTGAGTAAACCTACTTAAATCTTTCGTATTTATATTATTTGAATAACTATAAATTTTTAAGGATTTATAATAGGAACCCGATGACAACGAGCCGCAAATGTAAGTAAATTTGCACCCGAAAAACGGAATAGGTTGCCTATCACCACTTAAAACATTGAATTATAATGGATTGGATAAAATCTCTATTATTTGACACAGAATCAATAGCCCATCTGCTCCTTCTCTACTCTTTTGTTATCGCCGTAGGCGTTATGCTTGGAAAACTCAAGTTCCGCGGTGTCTCGTTCGGTGTGGCTTTCATCCTTTTTACAGGTATTGTGGTGGCCCATTTCGGGTTTACCGGCAATCTTAAGACAATAGGTTTCATTCAGGATTTCGGTCTTATACTCTTTGTATACAGCCTGGGCCTTCAGGTAGGTCCCTCATTCTTTACATCGTTCCGCAAGGGCGGAATGAGGATGAACCGTCTGGCGGTTTACATGGTACTGCTTAATCTTGCAGTGGCAATAGGCGTCTATTATCTCCTGTTTGACAGGACCGATCCGGACAGCTTCGCCATGCTGGTCGGTGTATTGAGCGGTGCCGTTACCAATACACCGGGGCTCGGTGCTGCCGAAGAGGCTCTCCGTCAGACCGGAAATACCGGAGTGGAAATAGCATCGGGCTATGCCTGCGCCTATCCGCTGGCCGTTCTGGGCGTCATTATGGTGCCGATGATAGTCAAGTGGATATGCCGGATCAGGGACAATGAGGAAAATGAGCAGCTGGCAAGTCAGGAAGTTGCCGATACAAGCCAGAAACCCATGCGTCAGTATATTGAGATGCAGAATGAGCGTCTGAACGGCAAAACCATCATAGAATTGCGCAGGCTTATAAACCGTGAGTTCATCTGCTCACGTCTGATGCATCAGGGGCAGGTTATAACACCGCATAGGGAAACGGTTGTGAACCTGGGTGACCAGCTCTGTGTGGTAAGCTCTGAGGATGATGCCGAGGCTATCAGCACTCTTCTGGGTTCACTGGTTGAGGTTGAATGGGATAAGGCTAAAGGCTCAGAGCCTCTGGTATCCCGCCGTATTGTGGTGACCAAGGAGAAACTTAACGGCAAGACTCTGGGTGAGCTGCATCTGGGAAGCATATATGACGTGACTATCACGCGCGTGGTACGTTCCGGTACTGAACTGTTTGCATCGGCCAGCCTTATACTGCAGGTGGGCGACCGTCTTACCGTGGTTGGCAAGGAGAGCAGCGTGTCAGCTGTGGCACAGCGCGTGGGCAATGAACTGAAGCGTCTGGACGCCCCCAATATCGCTACCATCTTTATAGGCATCATGGTGGGCGTGCTGTTTGGAAGCATTCCGTTCTCTATTCCGGGTATCCCAACGCCTATGAAACTTGGTCTGGCAGGCGGTCCGCTGATTGTAGCCATTCTTATTAGCAGGTTCGGCTATAAGCTGGGATTGGTTACATATACCAAGGCCAGCGCCAACATGATGCTCCGTGAGGTGGGTATAGCTCTGTTCCTGGCCAGTGTGGGTATAAAGTCGGGAGCTACTTTCTTTGAGACCGTGACATCGGGTGACGGGCTGATATATATGTTGGGCGGACTGCTCATAACTGTAATTCCGGTATTCATAGTGGCCCTGCTGGCACGCAAGCGCTACAAGATGAATTACTACAGTATCATCGGTCTTGTGGCCGGTGCCAGTACCAATCCCCCCGCATTGGCATTCGCCAACAGCCAGACAGAACATGATGCTCCTGCCGTAGCATATTCGACGGTCTATCCTCTTACAATGTTTCTGCGTATCCTTACTGCACAACTGATGGTTCTGGTGGGATGCAGTCTTCTGTAAGTTACCACTTCTGATTCAGGATGTATGGTATTCCGGAGGCGGTTATTCCTGCTCCGCTGATATTGTAACGCCTTGAATAACTGTTGTTGTAGAACTCTACCCTGGCATTACCTTCATTGTCCGTTATGACATTGGGATTCCAGTAGATGGTCCTGCGGGCATCTATATCACCCGGCAATGCTCCTTCCGGGTATTGAGGTGCGTAGAACTCTACAGGGAGTGAGAATCCTTCGATTGTGGTGGTACGGCGGCTAAGGTTGCGTATATCCCTGTATGAGAGCAGTTCACGCTCATTTTTGATAAGCACATCCACAAGGCGGTATCTGTCCCAGCATGTATCAACCCAAACGAACCAGTCGGTATCAAGATGCTTTGTGTGGTAATCCACCAGCATTGGCGTAAACTCGACAAAATGTCTGGGATACATGCCGTCATCATAGACAATGATGCTCTTTACGTCAATCATGTCAATCGCCATGGGGTCGTCAAACGGTTTCTTGTCGAGAACTTTCTGACCGTCATGGATATAGAAATAGGGAGGGAAGATATCAAAACGTATTCCTTTCTCCAGGAAATAACCCATCAGGTCTGTCGTATATTCGCCCAGATCAAGTTCCATTTCAGCCTCCTTGGCGGCATCCCAGGATGTGAATGTATCATAATCCACAAACTGACGTTTCTCGGTGATATCGACATCATCCAGCACGATACCCAGGTCTTCCCTGATAATCAGTGGAAGTTTTTCCTTTTCTTCCTGATCCATGACAGACGGGTCAATCACTTTGTTGTCATGTTTGCTCAAATCCGTTTCCTGTTTCAGGAACGATCGTGGCGCTGGCATATCGGAACGTTCGAACTTGATACGGATGCTGTTTTCAAACTTTGATTTGCCGTTTTTCTTGCGGGTCATAAGATTGATGGTCATCTTGGCTTTTCCATAAAAATCAGTCAGGTCAAATCCGAAATATCCGGTGGTGTCAGTGTGATATTCAAATTGCTCGAACATGGTTTTGTCTTCGGTCGGAACTACCGAAGCGTATACGTCTATGTTTGAAACGGGTTTACGTTTGGAGTAGGAAAGAACCCATCCGTTCATTGTCAGGCTGTCCTCTATCCTGTGCTTTTCGGCAAAAAACTTCTGTCCGGTCATGTATTTCCACTCGTAGCGCTCCCATCCCTGGACAAGTGTCAGAAGGTTGAGGGCGTCACGATGCAGCGAATCTGTTGATTCCAGATACCAGGCAGGGTCATGTATGTATCCCTTGAGGTCTGAAGACAACAGAAGATTGGACTGGAGATTATCGGTTAGTCCGCTGCCATAGTCACTTCCGTCACGTACTGACAGGCAGAACCGGTCTCTTATTGGATTGCCGTTCCTGTCTTTCAGTTTGATGGAGAGCACTTCTTTGCTGAATGGCTCACGTGACAGGCTGTCAGTTATGAGAGATATGGAGGGGCTTTGGAACTTTTCGTTGTTGTGGAACAGGCTGCGGGATGACAGGATCATGGCTTTTTTGTCATACAGTGTCATTCGGCATACTCCGATTGGCCATGCTGAGCAGTCTATGCAGAAGGTGGTATCCGTGTTTTTAATCTCCTCAAAATGAATCAGCTCACCACGGCAAGTGACGGCCAGTCCCGTAATTTCGCCATTTCTGTCTGCGGTACGATGTATTTCAACTGTCATCAATGAATCTGACTGGGAAGACACAATCATTGAATAACCGCTCTTGACAGGTTTGGGGAGAGTGAATCTCGTGCTCTTGCCGTCATCGGTTATGAAATGGACCGTCTCGGATCCGTTCGGCGTGATCAGGAACGATCCCATTCCGTCATGGACAGTGCCGATGGAGTCCCGGCTGTTCCTCGTGACTAACTTGCCGTCGATAGACAGGCCATCCTTGCCGGTAGCCTTAAAAGCCACATTGCATGGGAGGCCTTCAATCAAGTCGCCTCCTTCGGGGAAGAAAGCAAGATTTATCTTACGTTCTTTTTCATCTGATTCCTCACGTATAGTCCTTATAAGTGGATTGTCCTGTTCCAGAATAACGTATGAATCATCAAACTCACCGGGATGTTTCGGCTTTGTGTAGACTGGTATGACACGTGAGAATATAGCTTCCTGACTGAAATCAAGCATGTTTTGGGTGTAAGCCCTGATCTCATAGAAACCGCTGGGGTATTCCATTATTCCGCGCTTTTCGCGGGCTTGAGCCGTGGAGGCGTCTATCAGAGGGATGGCCCCATCGCACTGGCCGGCAATGACTTTGAGCTTCTGTTGGGATATCAGATGTCCGGTAGGTGCTATGAAATCTACATACAGCACCTTGCTTGGGGCACGCTGAAGTGTGGTGGCATGGGTCACGAATGCCTTGAACCAGATGACTTCACCTTGGAAATACGCCGTGTTGTCAAACTCAAGATAAACCTTTTCCTGCGGAAAAATGCTGTTGAACTGGTGTATGTTGCCCGAAAAACGCATCAGCTCCTGAGTGAGTTTGTCGGAATCAGACTGCCTAACCTGTGAATGACAGGCGGACCAGTACAATAATGCGGCTATTATTATGATGAAACGTTTCACGACGTAAAAATAAGTTTTTTTTTAATTGATTGTTCGGTAGGATACAGAAACGGGGGAAACCTTCTGAGGAATCCCCCGTTTTATTATTCAGGAATTAAAACCCTGAAATGCCGTTCTTTACTGAGGACGCTGGCCCTGAGGACGCTGGCCGCCCTGAGGACGCTGACCACCGCCGAAGCCACCCTGGCCCTGGCCGCCGCCGAAGCCCTGGCCGCCGCCGAAGCCACCCTGACCCTGACGCTGACGACGCTGCTCCTGCAACTCGTCATATTTCTTCTTCTGGTCATCATTCAGGAAAGATTTGATCTTCTTCTCCTGAGCCTCACGCTGCTTCTGCATCTGCTCTCTCATAGCCTCCATATCCTGCTGTGCGGGCTGACCGCCACCGTTCTGCATCTGCTCACGGCGGGCTGCCTGCTCCTTGCTGCTGGCAAGATAGTAGTTGTAGATTGAATCATACTGAACCTTGGTGAGCTCAAGCTGCTCCTGTAGACGGTCTGCCTGACGCTTGGCCATATCTTCAGGATTCATACTCATACCCTGGCCGCCGCCGAAGCCGCCGCCAAATCCCTGTGCAAAACTCATTGTTGAAATAAACAGAGCTGCTACTGCGAATAAAATTTTCTTCATTTTGATTTGTTATTTAGGTTAGACATTTTTTTTGTCCGCTACAATAAGATATAAGGAAATGCCAAAAGTTTAATCCGGCCATTAAAATAGTTAAGAGTTTTTGGCATTTCACTTAAGGACGGGAAGTGGGAAATATCTTATCTTTGCATTGAAAACAGGAAAAAAATGACAGAGCTGAAAACACCCCAGGAACTGGGTACTGAAAAAATCGGAAAACTGCTTATAAGGTATGCGGTACCGGCCATGATAGCAATGCTTGCATCGTCACTCTACAATATTGTGGACCGTGCGTTTATCGGCCACGGAGTTGGTCCGATGGCTCTTTCCGGTCTGGCGGTGACTTTTCCTCTGATGAACCTGTCGGCGGCATTGGGCTCTATGGTCGGCGTGGGATCGGGCACAATGATTTCGCTCAAACTGGGGCAGAAGGACCATGAGAGCGCCCAGATGCTTCTGGGCAATTCTGTTACCTTGAACATACTGATAGGAGTATTGTTCGGAGTGCTGTCTCTCATTTTTATCAATCCAATCCTTACGCTTTTCGGTGCCACAGCTGTTACCGTCGGTTATGCCAGGGAGTATATGGTCATTATCCTGGCAGGTAATGCTTTCACACATCTTTATCTGGGTATAAACTGCATACTGAGGGCAGCAGGTCACCCCAACAAGGCCATGATAGCCACGATAGGTACTGTCCTTCTGAACACTTTTCTGGACTATCTGTTTATTATGGTGTTCCATTGGGGAATCAAAGGCGCGGCAATAGCCACTGTAATCTCCCAAGTCCTGGCTTTTGCCTGGCAGTGTTTCCAATTGTCGGACAAGAGTGAACTGATTCATCTCAAGCGCGGCACTTTCCGTCTGCGTGGGGATCTTGTCAGGAACATGATTACCATTGGCCTTTCGCCCTGCCTTATGAACGCTGCCGCCTGCTTTGTGGTATTGCTCATCAACCGCGGGCTGCTTAAGTATGGCAGTGACGTTGCCATAGGAGCATACAGTATAATCAACAGCATCGGATTCATGGTGGTGATGATGGTCATGGGATTCAATCAGGCCATGCAGCCTATTGCCGGTTACAATTACGGCGCGCGTCAGATGAACCGTGTACTCAAGGTCCTCTACCTGACCATGTTCTTTGGCACCTGTGTGACGACGTTGGGATTTGTCATAGGCGAGTTCATGCCCGATTTGTGCATACGCATATTCACCGATGATCCCGAACTGACCGCCATAACCCATAACGGAATGAAAATCAACTTTATATTCTTTCCGCTCATAGGCTCTCAGATGGTGATAGGAAACTTTTTCCAGAGCATCGGAATGCCGGGGAAATCAATACTCATGTCCCTTTCCCGGCAGTTGCTGCTGCTCATACCGTTCCTTATTATCCTGCCTCGTTATTACGGCATCGACGGTATTTGGTACAGTATGCCGGCATCGGACATACTCTCTGTCATTTTGGGATTCTCCCTCATTATACCTCAAGTCAGAAAACTCAAAAAAATGGTGTGATATGGATAAGCACTACTGTATATGCATAGGTCGGAAGTTCTGTAGCGGAGGCCGTAACGTGGCTGCTATAGTTGCCGAGAAACTGGGAATCAGGGTTTATGATAAGGATCTTCTCAAAAAGGCAGCCCAGGAAGCCGGTTTCAGCGAGCAGTTCTTTGAGGAGGCCGATGAGGAGAAGACCCGCAAGGGGCTCCGCTCACTGTTCATGAGCCGTTTTAACAGCAGTAACGGATTTGCCGGCAACTATCTGAGCAACGAATCCATATTCAACATGCAGAGTGATGCCATCCGTAAGATTCACGATTCCGAGGACTGCGTGTTCATAGGCCGTTGCGCCGATTACGTGCTCCGTGACAGCGACCGTTTGCTGAACGTGTTCATCGCAGCCGATAAGGATGACCGGGTAGCCCGCGTGTGCCGCCATGCCGGCGATGACATGACACCTTCCAAGGCTCTTTCCCTTATAGAGGATATTGACCGGAAACGCTCATCGTACTATAACTATTTTACAGGCCGCTCCTGGGGTGATACAGCCGTCTATGACATATGCCTTAACAGTACCACACTGGGCTATGAAAAGTGTGCCGATATAATAGTATCTTTGGCAAAGGAGAAACTGGGAATATGAAACGTGTAGGAATCCTGTCCGATACCCACGCTTTTTGGGATGACCGATATGTCACGTTCCTTGAGGGATGCGATGAGATCTGGCATGCTGGCGATGTGGGATCTTACGAGATTCTGGACAGGCTTTCAAAGATAGCCACAGTGCGTGCCGTTTGGGGTAACTGTGACGGACAGGACGTGCGCCGTTTCACTACCGAGATTTACCGCTTCAAGGTGGAGGACGCCAATATAATGATAAAGCACATAGGCGGCTCACCCGACCATTATGACCGTTCGGTGCGCGAGCAGTTGCTAACGGAGACCCCCGACCTGTTGGTATGCGGCCATTCGCATATACTTAAAGTGATGCACGACAAGCAGTTCAATATGCTGTTCATAAATCCCGGGGCGGCCGGCCTGCAGGGATGGCAGAAAGTGCGTACGCTGGTGCGTCTGGAGGTGGAAGGCAAGACATTCCGCAATCTTGAGGTGCTTGAAATCAAAAGGGAAACCGATTCTCCTAATTATTGATACTATGGAAACATTATCATTACTTGAACTCAACGGGCGGGTAAAGAGTACTATCCAGTTTGAGATGCCCGATGCCTACTGGGTGCAGGCCGAGATAAGCAGCATCAGTCCTTCGGGACAGGGACATTGCTATCTGGAGCTTGTCCAGAAGGATGCTACCGGTCGCAGTTTTTTGGCAAAAGCCAAAGCCAATATATGGCGCGGCACATGGCTTAAGTTGAAACCTTATTTTGAGGCCCAGACGGGCGAGACGCTCAAGGTGGGCATGAAGGTCCTGCTTCAGGTAACGGTTACGTTCCATGAGGTATATGGCTATTCGCTTGTGGTGCAGGATATTGATCCCACTTATACCATGGGTGATATGGCTCGTCGCCGCAAAGAGATTCTGGAGCAACTTACCAAGGATGGCGTAATAGGTCTCAACAAGGAACTGGAGATTCCTGATTTGCCCAACAGGATTGCCGTAATCTCATCTGCCACAGCGGCCGGCTGGGGCGATTTCCGGAATCAGTTGGACGGCAACATATACGGTTTCAGGTTCTACGTGAAGCTGTTTCCGGCCCTGATGCAGGGTGATGATGTGGAGCGTAGCGTGATATCAGCCCTGAATGCGGTGGCTGACCGAAGGGATGATTTTGACCTTGTGGTGATAATAAGAGGCGGCGGTGCGGTCAGTGAACTGAGTTGCTTTGACTCCTATAACCTGGCATTCAACATAGCCAATTTTCCGCTGCCCGTGATTACCGGTATCGGACACGAGCGTGACGATACGGTGGCCGATGTGGTGGCACACACCAAGGTAAAGACTCCAACCGCCGCTGCCGAATTCATAATCAACAGGGTGTTTGATACTGCAACCAGGCTGGAGGATCTGACCCGCAGGATGGGCGATGCAGTACAGGACAGGATGAATTCCGAGAATGTGAGAATAGAGAGGCTGTCGCAGAAACTGCCGTCTCTGTTCGCGGTGCTCAAGGCAAGGCGGGAACAGCTTCTGGAGACGGTTTGGATAAGATCGGTCAACGGTGTACGCAATCTGCTCACCGCCCAGACCCATAAACTGGAAATCGTGGACAAAACCCTTTCCGCGGCAGACCCGGCTGTCATACTGAAGCGCGGTTATTCTCTTACCAGGGCCGGCGGACGTGTGGTCAAGTGCGCATCTGACCTCAAAAGGGGAGACAGGCTTACTACGGTGTTTGCTGACGGAAGTGTTGAGAGTGAAATAGTTTGATTACAAACCTAAATACCAACAAAGATGAAATACGAAGAAGCTATGAAACGCCTGGAGGAGATTGTATCCAGGATAGAGGAGAACAAAATGGACATTGACCAGATAGGCGACAGCCTTAAGGAGGCCCGTGAACTGATCAGGTTCTGCAAGGACAAGCTCTATAAGACCGATGAGGAGATTAAGAAGATCCTTGAGGCCGAGGATTGATTGTTTTTCTGCATTTTATACTTTATATTTGCATTCCGGACAAGCCTAACTACTAACCAAATTATAAAAATGAGATTATTCAAGACTGTTTTATGCGCAGTGGCTATTGCTATGGGCGCAAGTGTTCAGGCTCAGGGCCTGAAGGATGCTTACAAGGATTATTTCTCGGTCGGCGTAGCCGTCAATATGAGAAATCTGGGTAATGACAAGCATGTTGCTATCATAACCGACAACTACAACAGTATCACTGCCGAGAACGATTTCAAGCCTCAGTCGGTTCAGCCTCAGGAGGGGCAGTGGAATTTCAGGAATGCCGATGCCATAGCCAATTTCTGCCGGGAGCACGGCATCAAGCTGCGCGGTCACTGCCTTGCATGGCACAGCCAGGTGGGCCAATGGATGTTCCAGGGGGCTAACGGAGGCCAGGCTACAAAAGAGGAGCTGTATGCAAGGATGAAAACCCACATCACCACCGTCATGCAGCGCTATAAGGACATAATCTACTGCTGGGATGTTGTGAACGAAGCTGTTTCAGACGGCGGATCGGATCCGCTGCGCAATTCACAGTGGAAACAGATAGCAGGCGGTGATGAATTCATTCGCAAGGCTTTTGAGTTTGCACATGAGGCTGATCCCGATGCGCTTCTGTTCTACAATGACTACAATGCCGCAGTTCCTGCCAAGCGCGACAAGATCTACAACATGGTCAAGGAGATGAAGGAGGCCGGCGTACCTATCGACGGAATAGGTATGCAGGGACATTTCAACGTTTACGAGCCTTCACTGGAGGATATTGAAGCCGCTATCGAGAAGTATTCGGAGATTGTTGACCATATCCAGTTTACTGAGCTGGACATCCGTCTGAACCGTGAGATGGGAGGTCAGCTGAACATGAACCGTCAGGGCGAGGAACTCACTCCCGAAAGGAAGAAGATGTTTGAGGACAAATACACCGGTTTCTTTGAGATACTTCGCCGTCATGCCGATGTCATTGACGTAGTCACTTTCTGGAACGTGACCGATGCCGATTCATGGGTAGGCGTATCCAACTATCCGCTTTTGTTTGACCGTGACGCCAATCCCAAGGACGTCTATTACAAGGTTGTAAACTTTACTCCCACACAGAAGGAGAAGGATGCTGCCGCCAAGTCCGTAAAGAAGGCCGCCAACAAGGCTGCCGATGAAAAGGCTGCACTTGCCAAGAAGAATTACAGGAAATAAAAGAGATGTTTATTCAGTTTATTGCGGGAAGGTGACGTGCCTTCCCGCTTTTTTTGTGCAAATGAAGTGTGAAAATATATTTTTATTGTTAAGTTTGCATTTCAGTTATGTAAAACATTAACCATAAAAAAACAAATATGAAGAAAATTATCCTTTCACTCATGGCACTTGCTACAGTGTCAGCGTATGCACAGTTCGGACGTGGCGGCGGTAATCCCACAGTTCCTTCAGTAACAGAGAACGTGACCGAGGACTTCAAGCCCGCAATGAACAACCAGTCAAACCATCAGTATCCTATGGTAAACTCACAGCGCATGGTCCGCGCCCAGATTTCGGCCCCCAACGCTACATCCGTAGGACTTGACATTGACGGTAAGATCTATTCAATGACCAAGAATGAGAATGGTGTATGGACCGGTACTTCGGCTCCTCAGGATCCCGGTTTCCACTACTATCAGCTGAACATTGACGGCGCCAGCGTGCCCGATCCGGGAAGCCTCTACTACTATGGCGCAAGCCGCTGGGGCAGCGGAATAGAGGTTCCGTCCGATGACCAGGATTTCTGGCAGGTAAAGAACGTGCCGCAGGGTACTATGAATGAGGTTTATTATTACTCATCAGTTACCGAGAAGATGCGTCACTGCTACATCTATTTCCCCAATGAGTATTACACCAACACCACCAAGAAGTTCCCCGTTCTGTATCTGATGCACGGTATGGGTGAGAACGAGCACGGTTGGGCAGAGCAGGGTCATACCGCTCAGATTATGGATAACCTGATTGCCCAGAAGAAGGCTGTTCCGTTCATCATCGTTATCGATTGCCTCGATGCACAGCCTGCAGGCCAGCAGGGCGGCGGCATGGGCGGATTCGGCGGATTCGGCGGTCAGCGCCCCGGCGGTCCCTCAGCTGATGCTCAGGCTCAGGGCCAGGCTCCTCAGGGCCAGCGTCGTGGCGGCTTTGGCGGCGGTTTCATGATGGGTGGCGCATTCGGCGATGTACTCATCAAGGATATCATCCCCATGGTTGAGAAGAATTACCGTGTAATTGCCGATCCTCAGCACCGCGCTATGGCCGGTTTGTCAATGGGCGGTATGACCACACACTCAGTAACCCTGGCCAATCCTACCACATTTGCATACGTAGGTATGTTCAGCGGTGGTACATTCAACGTATCAGAGCTTGAGGACAACGCAGATTTCAAGAAGACCAACAAGGCTCTGTTCATGAGCTGCGGCGGTAAGGAGAACATGGGTGTCATGGAGGCTGCCGAGAACCTTAAGAAGATCGGCATCAACGCCACCGGTTATATATCCGAGGGTACCGCTCACGAGTGGCACACATGGCGTCGCAGCCTGTACCAGTTCGTACAGCTCTGCTTCAAATGATCAACAAACCTATTTTAACAATCTTATAAAATGAGAAAGTTTTCAGTTGTTTTAAGTGCTGCTTTGTTGACAGCAGGTCTCTGCGCAGCACAGGAGATTAAAGAGGACTTTAAGCCTTCAACCAAGAATCAGCCCCAGCAGGAGTATCCTCAGGTTAACTCTCAGGGCTATGCTCGTTTCCGTATTGTTGCTCCCGATGCAAAGTCCGTATCAGTAGGTCTTGGTCTGGGTGGCACTCATGGCGGTACAGATCTTGTCAAGGATGCAAACGGCGTTTGGACCGGTACCACATCGGCTCCTCTGGATGAGGGTTTCCACTACTATCATCTGACCATTGACGGCGGTACATTCAACGATCCCGGTACCAACAACTACTACGGCTCAACACGTTGGGAGAGCGGTATAGAGATTCCTGCTCACGATGCGGATTTCTATGCAGAGCGTGACGTTCCGCACGGCTTCGTACAGCAGGTGCTTTTCTGGTCAGAGAGCACCAATATGCTTAAGCGTGCATTCGTTTACACACCTCCTACATATCATTCAGACAAGGCAAACGTACGTTACCCGGTTCTTTACCTGCAGCACGGTTGGGGTGAGGATGAGACCGCTTGGATGACCCAGGGTCATGCAAACCTCATCATGGATAACCTGATTGCCGACGGCAAGATCAGACCTTTCATCATTGTCTGCACCTACGGTATGACCAACGAGGGTTTCCGTCCCGGTGGCTTTGGCGGCGGCATGCGTCGTCCCGCTGGTGGCGCAGCTCCTGCCGGTGGACGTCCCGCAGGCGGTCCTGCAGCTGAGCCTCAGGCTCCTCAGGGTCAGCGTCCTCAGGGCCAGCGTCCCGCAGGTGGAGGTTTCGGCGGATTCGGCAGCAATGCCGGATTTGAGAAAGTCCTCTGCGATGAGCTTGTTCCGTACATAGACGCTCACTTCCGCACAATCCCCAACATGGAGAACCGTGCTATGGCAGGTCTGTCCATGGGTGGTATGGAGACTCACTCAATCACTCTGGCACGTCCCGAGATGTTCGGTTACTACGGTCTGCTTTCAGGCGGTCAGTATAACCCGCAGGAGATTGGTGATTCTGTAAAGGTTAAGAAGATATTCATGAGCTGCGGCAGCAAGGAACAGCCCACTGCCATCAACAATGCCACCGCCGCAATGAAGGAGGCAGGCTTTGATGTAATGGGTTACGTATCAGAGGGTACCGCTCATGAGTTCCTGACCTGGAGACGTTCACTCTATCAGATGGCTCAGTTCTTCTGGGGCATCGATACACCTGCTCCCCAGTATAAGTCATCATCATCATCGAATTCATGGATTTTCATCCTGTGCGGTGTTCTGGTGGGCTTCTGCCTTGGTTTTATACTCAAGAAACGCAAATAATCGGTCTCTCCTGAGACTCAAACATTTTAATAACAACCGGTTCAGCATCTGAGCCGGTTGTTTTTTGTTCAATTTACTCCGTACAGATATGTATTTTTTAACTATTTGTTGTAACTTAGCACTCCAAATTGTGTTTTGACGATTATTATTATCAATTATAAACCTAATTTTATCCAAAGTTCACTATGAACAGAAATTTCAAAACTATCATGGCAGTCGGTTTGACTGCCGTTCTGGTTGCTTGCGGCTCGAACAAGAAAGTAGTTGAGCAGCAGCCTGCCGAAGGATCTGAAGCAGAACCGCAGGTTGCCCGCGAGTCAATCGATCCTCAGCGTAGAGCCAACAGAAATGTTGCATTTGATCAGTATTTCAATGAGATCAAGCCTGATGCAGCTCCTGCCAAGCCGGATGATAAGGGCTTTATCCGCAGATGGACAATCATTGAGCCCATAAACAAGCCCAACAGCGGTAATACCGTTTTTACAGACAGCTATATCCTGGCTGAGTTGACCAAAGAGTATTTCCCCGGTCAGTTCACTGCTGATATCAACGCCCTGCCCAAGGCCGGTGATAAGGTTATCGTTGAGTCTGAGGCTCCCCGTGCAGGTGGCCGCGGTGGTTTTGGAGGCGGAAGACCTGCTGCCGGCGCACAGGCAGCTCCTGCAGCTCCTGCTACCATCAAGGATACACTTGAATGGCATTCAGTTGACAGCAAGCTGTTCAACATCAAGCTTATCCGTTTTGCCCAGGGTACATCAAACGGCCAGAAGCGTTATGGCCTTATTTTTAACGCATTTACAGTAATCAACTGCGAACAGGATATGGTCGTACGTCTGGCTGCCGGTACAAACGCTTCATCAATTTGGTGGGTTAATGGTGAGAAGGTCCTGACACTTCAGGCTGACCGCCGTATGGTTGTCGATGACGGTATGTCAAAGCGAATTACTCTCAAGAAGGGTAAGAACATTGTACGCGGTGCTGTCATCAACGGTCCGGGTATGAGTGATATGTGCGTTCGTTTCTACAATGAAGATGGCACAATTCTCAAGAACTACACCATCACCAACAAATAAAAAAGGATCAGAATATGAAAAAGATATTTCAGATGGGCTTGGTAGCCCTTGTTTCAGTTTCAATGTCTGAGGCTGTAATGGCTCAGATCGGTGCTCCGTTCATCCACGATCCTGCTACAATTGCAGAGTGCGATGGTAAGTATTACACTTGGGGAACAGGCGGTTCAGGCCTTGTTTCGGAAGACGGTTGGGTATGGACCAGCGGCGAGCGTATTCCTAATGTAGGTGCTGCTCCCGATATGCTCAAGATAGGTGACCGTTACCTGCTTGCTTATTCAACCACCGGTGGTGGTCTGGGTGGCGGCCATGCAGGCACAATCGTTACCTGCTGGGGTAAGACACTTGATCCCAAGTCTCCTGACTACGGTTTCCCTGCAGCTGCAGAGCGTACTACTGTAGCACATTCAGATAATGATGAGGATTGCGATGCTATCGACGCAGGTCTTATCCTTACTCCCGAAGGCCGTCTGTTCGTTACATTCGGTACATATTTCGGATTTATCCGTATGTGTGAGCTTGATCCTCAGACCGGCGCACGTCTTGAGAGCTTCGGTGAGGATATTAACATCGCCGTTGACTGCGAGGCAACCACAATGATTTATCACGATGGTTACTATTATCTGCTGGGTACTCACGGTACCTGCTGCGATGGTGTCAACTCAACTTATAACATCATCTGCGGCCGTTCAACCAGCCCCACAGGCCCGTTCATCGACAACGTAGGCCGTGATATGGTTGAGGGAGGCGGTAAGATGGTTATAGGTTGCCGCGACGGTTACACCGGCGCAGGTCACTTTGGCCGCACAATCATTGAGGAAGGCGTTGAGAAGATGTCATTCCACTGGGAGGCTGACTACTATCAGAGTGGCCGCAGCACCCTGGCTATCCTGCCTATCGTATGGCGTAACGGTTGGCCCGAGGCTGGTTACAACGTTAAGCCCGGTGTATATGAGATTGAGTCAGAGCGTAGAGGTTATGCTCTTGAAATTGCTACTGAGTACGTACGTCTTGGCGGCGGTCGCGGAATGTTCGGCGGTGGCGGCAATCAGCCTAATACCGTAGTGGCTTTCCAGAAGCTGGAGGATGTAATTGGTGGCTGGCCCACCGGCAACATTGATGTACGCGTTATTGACTATCAGTTCCGTCCCAACCAGAAGTGGGAGCTTGTTCCTGTAGAGGAGGGTACTCTTGGAACTCCGTACTACAAGATTCTCATTGCCGGTACCAACCGTGCACTGGCAGCTGTTGCAGGCAAGGAGCTTACCACTGTTCCTGAGTTCACAGGTGCAGCAGAGCAGCTCTGGAGCATTGACCAGCTTACAGACGGTACATATCGTATCTGCCCCAAGGCCGTTCCCGGCACGGATGAGAAGGTTTGCCTTATCTCTGTAGGTGACTCCAACGCTTCACTCGGCAAGTTCGATTTCAACGATGTAAACTGCAAGTGGAACTTCCGTCAGTATTGATCTGACAGACTCTTGATATAAAAAGGGGCCTTCGGGCCTCTTTTTTTGTTTACGTGATTGTGAATGTCTGAAAAAAACACTAACATTGCAGCGTATACTGTTTTGTATGCATCTAATAACCAATTCAAATCTTTTTAACTATGAAACAAAAGACCATGAGGCAGTCTTCAGCCCTGAAGAAGACACGAGTTAATTCACTGGGTTTTATGCTTATTCCTTTGCTGATGGCATCCTGCCATGCAAGGATCCATGAAATTCCGGATCCGTATGAGAGGGACAAAGTTCCGGTTACTATCTGTGTAAACAATCTGAGCAGCGTTGATTATGCGCCGACCAGAGCAATGGTGGATGTGGGGCTGGTTTGTTCCAATCTCAGTATCTGTATCTATCCTTGCGAGGGTGAATCATTTGACAAGATTCAGATTAACCAGACCCGTGATGATCCGTCTTTCGGGACCGTATCACAGAATCTGACTGTAGGAGTACACAAGATTGTGGTGGTTGCGCATAATGGTGACAAGAACCCCACCATGACCAATCCTGAGTCAATTGCATTCAGCAGCAATACTCAGTTGAAGACTACGGACACTTTCTGTTGGGCCGGTCAGGTGAATGTGACCCAAACTACAGGAACGGTAAATGTGAATCTGGAGCGTGCAACTGCAATGTTCCGTCTCAGACTGTCCGATCTGGCCATTCCGGATCAGGTTAATGAACTGCAGTTCGCCTATAAGGGTGGCAGTGCGGCCGTAAATCCGTTTACGCTTGAGGGTACCACCAAAAGTAATCAGAAGGAATCATTTGTTGTGACGGACCATTCTTCAAAGGTTTTTGAGGTGTTTACATTCCCGCGTTACGAGGAGAAGAACGGCGTAAGAAGCCTCTCGCAACTGGAGATAACAGTTACCGCTATTGATATCTATGGGAACGCGGTTAAGGAAAGGGTTCTGACAGATGTGCCTGTAACGAGGAACAGGATTACTGAATGTTCGGGCGAGTTTTTTGCCGGCGGTGTCCTGGAGTATACCAATATCGGATTCGGCGGCATGCAGGTTGAGCAAGACTGGGCCGGAACGGATCCATATGTCCTGGGTCAATAGCCAACAGCTATCTGACGGTAATGTGAAGGCAGGTCTGCTTCTTCTCGTATTTTACGTAGCAGCGGGCCTGTCTCTGCATATCATAAGCCACCTGGTAGAGTATCTGACGCATCTTGTCTACCGATGCCACTTTGCCGACATCGGGTGTGGAGTATGTAAAGTAAGATATGTCAAATGTGGTGCCGTAACAGTGGCAGGAGTTCTCGGTAGAGTTTACGTTGGTCTTGCGTAGCTGACGCACGGTCTCTTCGGTTCGGAGCACGCTCGTTACTGTAAAGCGGTGCCCACGGTTGTAACCCCGGTTGAACAGCGAGTCCTGGAATGCGCGGCCCATGTCCTCAAGCAGGTTGGCGGCTTTGGGTACCAGATAGGGAACAGAGTGGGTCAGCTTGTCTATGTCGTAGTAAGGGTTGGCCTCTATCCTGACAAGGCGATGGTCTGTTTCGGCCTGTTCCTTTGAGATGGGGCTGGTCAGACCGTTCATGCGGGCTGCTTTGAGCTGAGTCTCGTTGAGGTCGTTGAAAAGACGGTCATACTGGCGGACGGGCTCGCGGTGATCGGTATTGTGGTTAATCTCTCCCTCGTCAATGTATTGCTGTATATCGGCCCCTTTCTGCGAGAGTGATCCGGAGAGTTTGTAGCCTCCTATGAACAGCATTATGATAATGGCCACCGGGATAAGCATAAATAGCATAAACACTATGCTGTTTATGGATTCAAGGTGGAAAATGCGTTTTATAAGGTTCCCGTACCAGCGCAGGAATGATGTGAATGTGGACTCTATCAGGAATCCCCAGACTGGCATAATAGTTACCGAAAACTTGTATCCTATTAGAGATGATCCTCCGTATCGGTAAAATCCACCCCATCCGAGAAGCAGACTGAAAACTATGACATAGACTATGGCAACAGTCCATTTGAGCCATTTAAGGCTGATCTTCCGCCAAAAAAAGAACTGCAAGGCTCCTGTAATGAAGCAAAGCACCCAGATAAGGATGGAGTACATGCCTGGGACAGAATCCTGGGCAGGAAGAAACCATCGGCCGATAGCATCGGATATGAAATATATGACGGTGGAGAGCAGAATGAATCTGATAGTCCTGATCTTGCCTTCAATACTGCTGTTTGTGCTGTTGTAAGTCTCCTTTATTTCCATAACCGTTACAAATTTAGTTTATTTACGGCTATAGCCGGACAATAAGGTTTCATTTTTTGTAAATTCGCACCATTATTAAAAACACGTAGCACTATGAAAGAACTTGACTGGTCCAACCTTTCGTTTGGTTACATGAAGACCAACCGTAACCTGAGAATCTGGTTTAAAGACGGGAAATGGGGTGAGATTGAGGAATCGGACTCCGAGTATGTACCTATGCACATTGCCGCAACCTGCATGCATTATGGCCAGGAGGCTTTTGAGGGCCTTAAGGCTTTCCGTGGTAAGGATGGTAAGGTACGCATATTCCGAATGGAGGCTAATGCAGAGCGCTTGCAGAGCACTTGCCGCGCTACCATGATGCCGGAGCTTCCTACCGAGACATTCTGCAAGATGGTAAAACGCGTGATTGAGCTCAACAAGGAGTTTATTCCCCCATACGAGAGCGGTGCTTCGCTGTATATCCGTCCGCTGCTGGTAGGTACCGGTGCCGAGATAGGAGTAAAACCGGCCAAGGAGTATCTGTTCCTGATATTCGTAATGCCTGTGGGACCGTATTTCAAGGGTGGTTTCGCAGCCAACGCTTATGCTCTGGTCCGTTCTTATGACCGTTCGGCTCCATTGGGCATGGGTAAGTACAAGGTAGGCGGCAACTATGCTGCAAGCCTCTATGCGCACAACATAGCTCATGAGAAGGGTTACGGCAGCGAGTTCTATCTGGATGCCAAGGAGAAGAAATACATTGATGAGTGCGGTGCCGCCAACTTTATCGGCATCAAGGGCAACAGCTACATTACCCCCAAGTCAGAGTCAATACTGCCCTCAATCACCAACAAGAGCCTGCAGCAGCTGGCCAAGGACAACGGCATGACTGTGGAGTGCCGTCCGGTACCTCTTGAGGAGCTTAATGAGATGAGTGAGGCTGGTGCCTGCGGTACAGCTGCCGTTATTTCACCTATCTCACGTATTGATGATATTGAGCTTGGAAAGTCTTACGTTATAGGTGACGGTAAGCCGGGCCCAGTGCTGGAAGGCCTGTACCATCAGTTGCGCGCCATACAGTATGGCGACGCTCCCGATACTCACGGCTGGGTAACCGTTCTGGATATCTGATATGGGTAAGGGTAAACTGGCCAAGTTTGCCGATATGCGGACCTATCCGCACGTGTTCGAGCCTGAGGGTTCGTACCGTGAGAATGTCCCGTTTGAAATGAGGGGCTGCTGGAACAGCTCCTTCTTTCATAATGATGGTCCTATTGTACTTGAACTGGGCTGCGGTCACGGTGAATATACCGTGGGGCTGGCAGGCCTGTTCCCTGAAAAGAATTTCATCGGTGTAGATATAAAAGGTGCCCGAATGTGGACTGGTGCCAGGATGTCGCTTGAGCGCGGCATGACGAATGTGGCTTTCCTGCGCACTGTAATTGAACTTATTGACAGGTTCTTTGCTCCGGGTGAGGTGAGTGAGATATGGCTTACATTCCCTGATCCTCAGATGAAAAAGGCTACCAAACGTCTGACGTCGACTTATTTCATGGAGCGTTACCGCAGAATTCTGAAACCTGGCGGCAAGATCCATCTGAAGACTGACAGCAATTTTATGTACACGTACACCTGCGCTATGGTTGACCATAACCGCCTGCCGGTGGAGTTCCGGACAGATGACCTTTATGCCAGCGGAGATGCTGACCATATATTGTCCATCAAGACTCACTATGAACAGCAGTGGCTTGAGCGCGGCAAGACAATAAAATACATTGTTTTCGGTCTACCGTGCGATGGAGAGCTATCGGAGCCCGACATTGAGATTGAACTTGATGATTATCGCAGTTACGGGCGTACAAAGCGTAGTACTCTCCATACGGGCAGATGAAGCAGTGGGTCGTCAGCGAATTGTAACGTTTTCTTAAGGGCGGAATAAGTAAAACAGAGGGTTTGAATAAAAATGGCACGGAAGGAAGCATTCCTTTTGTGTCTTTTTTGTACATTTACGGCATTAT